>JAEZGY010000019.1 GCA_023416695.1 Bacillota bacterium
AGTATGTATGTAGTGTATGTGGTTATGTATACGAAGGAGAGTTCGCTCCAGAACAATGTCCAATTTGTAAAGCTCCAACTGAAAAATTCATTCTTCAATCTGAAGGAAGAACTTGGGCTTGTGAACACGTTGTAGGTGTTGCTCAAGGCGCTCCAGAAGATATCATGGAAGACTTAAGAGCAAACTTCAATGGTGAGTGTATGGAAGTAGGTATGTACCTTGCAATGTCTAGAGTAGCTCATAGAGAAGGTTACCCAGAGATCGGTTTATACTGGGAAAAAGCAGCTCTTGAAGAAGCAGAACACGCTTCCAAGTTTGCTGAACTTTTAGGTGAAGTTGTAACTGATTCTACTAAGAAAAACTTAGAGATGAGAGTTGAAGCTGAAAACGGTGCAACTGCAGGTAAATTTGATCTTGCAAAACGTGCAAAAGAGCTTAACTTAGATGCAATCCATGACACTGTACATGAGATGGCAAAAGACGAAGCTAGACACGGACGTGCTTTCGAAGGATTATTAAAGAGATACTTTGGCTAAGCTACAAGCCATGCAAAAGTGTAATAATAAGGCTCTACGAATTTATTCGTAAGAGCCTTTATTATTGCGCTTTTATAGGGCGCCAGCCCGACATGAGGAAGAAGCGAAGCGGCTTCCGAATGGCATGGCTTGGTATATAAAGAGTGAGTAAGGCGCCAGCCCGACATGAGGAAGGAGCGAAGCGGCTTCCGAATGACATGGCTTGGTACATAAAGAGAAAAAGGCGCCAGCCCGACATGAGGAAGAAGCGAAGCGGCTTCCGAATGGCATGGCGTAGTACATAAAGAGTGAGTAAGGCGCCAGCCCGACATGAGGAAGAAGCGAAGCTATTATTTTATTGTGAGTTATGCTATGATGTTAGAAAAACACGATTTTGTGGGGGGAATAATGGTGATAGATATCAGAGTATTGTCAATTACAGATTACGATGAAGTATATAACTTGTGGAGTAACACTCCTGGAATGGGATTAAATTCAACAGACGATAGTAGAGAAGGAATTCAAAAGTATTTAAAACGTAACCCCACGTCAAGTTTTGTGGCTGAATGTGATGGTATAATAATAGGAGTGATTATGGCTGGTCATGATGGAAGAAGAGGATATATCCATCATACTGCTGTTTTACCAGCTTATCGAAATGGGGGAGTAGCGAAAAGTCTTGTGGATTGTGCCATGGCTGCTTTAGATAATGAAGGCATAAATAAGGTTGGGCTAGTTGTCTTTAAAAAGAATGAATTAGGAAACGGCTTTTGGGAGAATATTGGATTTGTAGATAGAGATGATTTGGTATATAGAAATAAGAATATTCATGCATTAAATAAAATTAATATTTAACTTTTATTAATGAAGAGTAAGAGAAATTCCAATTTGTTGAATATCGTGATACATACTGAAAGCTAGACATACGACATTATCTGATATAAAATAGCTTATGATACATTTAAATGTATCAATATTACATAAAGGAGTATCCTGAATGAACCAGAAAGAGAAAAATATAGGCCAACTGCGATGGCTATATCTAATTGTTGGTACGGTTGCTATGCTTTTTGCAGGTATTATATATGCCTGGTCTATCCTAAAAACACCTTTTGTTACTGAATTTCAATGGTCCACTACTAATTTGGCACTTAATTTTACTTTGACCATGAGCTTTTTCTGTATTGGCGGTTTGCTTGGTGCCAACCTTGCAAAACGAATCGGTTCTACATTAACTGTCATGATATCCGGTCTGGTAGTTGCAGCAGGTTTTATTCTGACCTCCCGTTTGACGGGTGACTCAGTGTTGTTTCTTTATTTTACATATGGCGGGCTAGCAGGCATTGGTATTGGCATCTCCTACAATGTAGTCATTGGCACTGTCAATGCATGGTTTCCTGATAAGAAAGGCTTATGCTCAGGCTGCCTCATGATGGGGTTTGGTGCCAGTGCATTGTTACTTGGTAGTACAGCAAGTAGTATGTTTGAAAGTACCATTGGCTGGCGAAATACTTATGTCATTTTAGGAGTTGTTTTAGGAGTAGTCTTAATTTTAGCAGCCATGATTTTAAAGCGTCCTGGTGCAGATGATATATTACCAGTGGCAAAAGGTTCAAACTCCCACAAAAATCACGAGTTTGAGCAAAAGGACTATACAACTTCAGAGATGCTCAGACGTCCAAGCTTTTGGATGGCATTCATATGTTTAATATGTTTGGCTGCAGTAGGCAGCTCCGTTATTAGCTTTGCAAGAGACTTAGCCATTTCTGTAGATGCACCTTTGACATTGGCCACCACACTTGTAGGAGTATTGTCCATATGTAATGGAATAGGTCGTATCCTAACAGGTGTAGCCTTTGACGTTTTTGGGCGTCGCAAAACCATGTTAGCGGCTAATCTTTTAACGATAGTTGCAGCTAGTACCATATTGGTTGCAGTTATAGTAAAATCTGTGCCAATTTGCGTTATTGGACTTTGTCTTACTGGTTTGTCATACGGTTCCTGTCCTACCACCACAGCGACATTTGTTTCCACCTTCTACGGTATGAAGTACTTTTCTACTAATATGGCAATTATGACATTTAATCTTATGGGTGGATCTTTTATTGCTACGCTTTCAAGCACTCTATTATCCATTTCTGGTGGCTACATTGTACCGTTTATCATGCTTCTTTGCTTGTCTTCCATAGCATTTGTACTTAATCTTTTAGTTCGACACCCTTAAAGTTTGCATAAATTAAAAGCCTTGCTACCATAACAGTAGCAAGGCTTTAGTTGTTTAAATAATTATGTTTAAATAGCTACAGGCAAATAGACTTTTCTAAATAGACAAATACTAATTCCGTAGACATTTTCTTTTCGTTGAAAATTGTATATCCAAGTTTTTGGTATAATTCTATATTTTTCTTACTTCTAGTACTGGTGAAAAGCTCATATCTTTGATTAGGAAATTCATGTTCTATAGCCATAAGAAGTTTGGAACCTATTCCTTCTCCCTGATTTTGAGGATGAACAAACAATTT
Organism: Bacillota bacterium; assembly: GCA_023416695.1. GTDB lineage: Bacteria > Bacillota > Clostridia > Lachnospirales > Lachnospiraceae > KM106-2. The sequence continues at coordinate 3,038 of JAEZGY010000019.1, forward strand.
ACCAATGTATACAGTACCATTAGAAAGGTAGCCTCTCACAGAACCTATAATTTTACTGTTCTCATCCAATGCTATAAGAAAAATACCTTTTTGATATTCACTTAGTACATCTTGGAGAGTTTGTTTTAATGGGGGAATATCATAATCATTAAATAGTTTGGCCTCACTCTGATAAGCAAGATACTGTAGATCTAGAATTGCCTGTAGGTTCTCTATTTCAGCTTTCTTTATAATCATTTATCCTTCCCCTTTTTTATTCTTCATGCCATCTCCGTTAGATAGACAAAAGATCATACGATCAACTACTTATCCCTGTAATCCCCTTGCCTGTCTATCCATATCCTCAATGACGATATCATAGATCTCACCAAGAGTAGAACAGTATTCTATCACCTTCCAAGGTTCATTGGTATGATAATGAATCTTAATTAGTTCATCATCACCAACAGCCAGAAGACAGTCACCTTGAAAGTTTTCTGTAAAATACTCATTGATTACATCCTCGTCTAAGTTTTGTCCTTCAATTAATAGCTGTGTATCATATTTGAATTCTATCATACTCTCAATCCTTTCTATTTCATTTATTTTTCTAAAGGCTATTTAAGTAATTTTGCAATCCATCGGCTAATTTCCCTGCATGCAATCCATCCACAAAAGAGTGGTGGGCTTGAATGGAAAATGGAAGCATGATTCGGTTATTTCTCTCATAATACTTTCCCCAACTAAACATAGGAGTAGCCACTTCCTTCTTGCCAGAGTTAGTATGGGAAATGTGGGTATACGAAATCCAAGGGAGAGCAGAGCACTGAAACACATCATTACCTAAAGGTCCAGTAAAATAAGTCTTCTGTTCCTTTATTATTTTCTGTGCAAGAGCTACGTATTCTTCCAATGCTTCCTGCATATCAACACAAATCACTTTAAATAATTCAGTTTCTGAATCTAGATAGGTAAAAGAAGTCTGGATTTGATTATACAGAACCACTTCTCCATCTAGAAAGCGATAGCGAAACTCTTCAATCTCATTTGCACATTTGGATACAGCATATACCATGGAGATAGTAAAAGATAGACCCTTGGATTTAACTACCTTTAGGAAGTTGGTAATATCCAGTTCAGTGGTAATATTAAAGGCTGGTTCTACATAATTTCGAAAAACCTCACAGTGCATGGCTCTTTTCCATTTGCTCATATCAATAATTCTATAGGTTCCTGACATAGAGTCTCCTTTCTGGCAAAGGTTTATTTATGCTTTTGTGAGACAATCATCATTTGCATAGCCTTATTAGAGATTGGTTCGCCATAGTAATTTGAGTATGTATGAATTATCTGCATATCTCTTGTGCCCATTATATTCTCAATTTCAACAGGGTGGTAAAGTCTGGTGGGACATCCTTTATCAAAGATAGGTTTTGTCAGAGGGGAACCATATAAGGTATCAATCTGGCCATATAGCATAATACAGGAGTCTTTGTCCCATTCAAATGTAGAGAGTGAGAGGCCATGTTCACCAGCATCCCATAACTTACATGGAAAATGAGCATCAGCATAATCTGCATTCATAATATCCATAAAGTGCTTTCCCCCTGGTTTTAGAGCCTTTGCCACGACGTCAAAAATCTTTAAGTTCTCCATATCATTCTCTAAGTATCCAATGGCTCCATCTGCCATATTTAGCACAACATCAAATTCATTAATAAAGGTGACGTCCCTGATATCTGAGCAAATAAACTCTGCGGAAAGGTTCTGGAGACTTGCCTCCTGTTTGGCATCTTCAATATAAGCCTCAGTAATGTCAACACCAACCACCTCATAGCCTCGTCTTGCAAATTCTAGGGCATGTCGACCAAAACCACAGCCTAAGTCTAGGATACGTTCTTCACCTTGTAAATTCAATACTTTAATAATAAAATCTACTTCTAACGTGGTATTCTCTACCCAGGAGTGATTTTTTATAGTAAGGTTCCAAACCTTACTGTACCAATTGCTTTCCATAGCATCCATGAGATGTTACCTCCCTCATTCGTTAAGTCCATATTATGGTAATTATAAAACATATTCATAAGATGGTCAAATAGGTATAGGCAGAAGAGTGTATCTGCCCACTCATCTAACCATTTAATCTATCTTACACCTTAACTACCTTATCTATAAAGGTGGCGAATAGTAATTCCATGGAAGGCTGTTTGACCACGTGGGTACTTAGGCCTGGTCATGGCACTTATCGCTTATTAAGCTTTAAAAATGAAAGCCCACAACCTAGATGGTCCTGAAGTAGGACTGCAATGCTTGCATTGCAGATAAGGGAGATAAGAGCATAAAAACTGACATCTCTTCCGTCAGATTTTTATGCTCTTACGACCTTATAGCGTAAGCGTGTCCTACGATAGGACGTCATACATTTCCTGTAAAAGGCTAATCTATATATCACGAACTCTCCAATTTTTAAAGCGAACAAAATCCTCACGCCATCAGGCCTTACATACCATTACGTGGTCAATCCATGCGAGAGCTTGCCTTCCATGGAATTGACTAGAGCCGCCCATATAGCCAAAAAGGATGTCGCACTAATTTGTGCGACATCCTCTGTACTCTTTTATGTTATTCTCTTAGAATACTTTATTTACTGTCTTTTTCACATAAGTAGTATGTAATAACTTATGTGCTTTATGGCTTCCTGGTTCACCAAGATATTCTTTGTAAAGAGCTTGAATATCTGGATTTTCATGACTTCTACGAAGAGTGTTGCTAGAATCAAGGTCATATAATACCTTAGCTCTGATTGCACGAACATCTTCAAAGTTACGAACACTTGCTGGAACCTGAGGTTGGCCACCACCGTTTACACAGCCACCTGGGCAGCCCATGATCTCGATGAAGTGATAATCTGCTTCGCCATTCTTTACTTTCTCAAGTAAATCATGAGCATTCTTTAAACCAGAAGCAACAGCAACCTTAACAGTCATGCCAGCTACTTCATAAGAAGCTTCTTTGATACCCTGAACACCACGAACTGCGGTAAAGTCAACTGGAGCGTCGTTGTTCTCGCCAGTTAATTTCCATACTGCAGTACGAAGAGCTGCTTCCATAACACCACCGGTAGCACCGAAGATAACAGCAGCACCTGTGCCGGATCCAAGTGGATGATCAAATTCTTCCTCTGGAAGAGAAGTGAACTTGATACCAGCACGTTTAATCATACGAGCAAGCTCTCTTGTAGTAAGAGCGATATCTACATCTGGAACGCCAGCTGCATTTTCGTCGTCACGGGTAATTTCGAATTTCTTAGCAGTACATGGCATAACACTTACCATAACAATCTTCTCTGGAGCAATACCTAGCTTTTCAGCTAAATAAGTCTTTGCAATGGCTCCAAACATCTGCTGTGGAGATTTGCAAGAAGAAAGATTCTCAGTCATACCTGGGAAGTAGTGTTCACAGTAGCTTACCCATCCTGGAGAACAGGAAGTAATCATTGGTAACACACCACCATTTTGAACACGATCTAAGAATTCATTTGCTTCTTCCATGATTGTTAAGTCAGCGGAGAAGTTGGTATCAAATACTTTATCGAAGCCTAAGCGACGAAGAGCAGCAGCCATCTTGCCTTGTACATCAGTACCCATTGGAAGACCAAATTCTTCTCCAAGAGCGGAACGAACAGCTGGAGCTGTCTGTACTAATACAACCTTTTCTGGATCTGCAATTGCAGCAAATACATCGTCTGTATAATCTTTTTCATAAATTGCACCAACTGGACATACTGCAATACATTGACCACAGGATACACAGCTAGTTTCACCAAGACCCATTTCGAATGCAGAGCCGATGTTAGTGTTAAAACCACGTTCATTAGGTCCAATTACACCAATATTCTGAGTCTTTGCACAAGCAGCAACACATCTTCTACAAAGAATACATTTGCTGTTGTCACGTACCATATGAGCAGCAGAGTAATCTGGCTTAGAAGCAATTACAGAACCATGATATAAGTTTACATCATCTACATTTAGATCCTTACAAAGCTGCTGAAGCTCACAGTCACCACTACGTACGCAGGATAAACAGGATTTATTATGATTGGATAGGATCAACTGAAGAGTTTTCTTTCTGGAATCTAATACTTTAGGAGTATTAGTCCAAACTTCCATACCATCATTTACTGGGTATACACAGGAAGCAACTAAGCTTCTTGCGCCTTTTACTTCTACCACACAGATACGGCAGGCACCGATTTCATTGATTTCTCTTAAATAGCATAAGGTAGGAATATCAATATTTGCGATGCGGGCAGCTTCTAAAATGGTAGAACCTTTTGGTGCTACAACTTCAACACCATTTATTTTTAAAGTTACTGTCTCCATTATAAACCTCCTTTAATTTGCCGTTCTTTCCATTATTTCTTTACGATAGCGCTGAATTTACATTTTTCCATACAAACGCCACACTTGATACATTTATCTTTATCAATAACGTGTGGATTCTTAACAGAACCTGTGATGGCACTAACTGGACAATTTCTTGCACATAGGGTACAACCAACGCACTTGTCAGGAATAATCTCGAAGCTAAGAAGTGCCTTACAAACACCTGATGGACATTTCTTGTCAACAACGTGCGCAAGATATTCGTCTCTAAAGTAACGTAATGTAGAAAGAACAGGGTTAGGAGCAGTCTGACCTAAACCGCAAAGTGAATTATCTTTAATGTAGTAGCAAAGCTCTTCCATTTTATCAAGATCTTCTAATGTACCTTTACCTTTGGTAATCTTATCAAGCATTTCGTATAGACGCTTAGTACCAATACGGCAAGGAGTACATTTACCACAGGATTCATCTACTGTGAACTCCAGGAAGAATTTTGCAATATCAACCATACAGTTATCTTCATCCATTACGATCAAACCACCGGATCCCATCATGGAACCAATAGCAATTAAGTTATCGTAGTCGATAGGAATATCAAAATGCTCTGCAGGGATACATCCACCAGATGGTCCACCAGTCTGAGCTGCTTTAAATTTCTTTCCGTTAGGAATACCACCACCGATTTGTTCTACAACTTCACGAAGAGTAGTACCCATTGGGATTTCTACAAGACCAGTATTGTTGATCTTACCACCAAGAGCGAATACCTTAGTTCCTTTGGATTTCTCAGTACCCATGGAAGCAAACCATTCAGCACCATGTAAGATAATCTGAGGAATATTAGCATAAGTCTCAACGTTGTTAAGAATGGTTGGTTTTTGATAAAGACCCTTTACAGCTGGGAAAGGAGGTCTTGGACGAGGTTCACCACGATTACCTTCGATAGAAGTCATAAGTGCAGTTTCTTCACCACAAACGAATGCACCAGCACCAAGTCTTAAATCGATATCAAAGTCAAAGCCTGTTCCGAAGATATCTTTACCAAGTAAGCCATATTCTCTTGCTTGATTAATGGCAATCTTAAGACGCTCTACAGCAATAGGGTACTCTGCACGAACGTAGATATAACCTTGGTTAGCACCAATGGTGTAACCAGCAATAGCCATAGCCTCTAATACTACGTGTGGATCACCTTCCAATACGGAACGGTCCATGAATGCACCTGGATCACCTTCGTCTGCATTACAGCAAACATATTTCTGATCCGCATCATTGCCTTTAGCAAATTTCCACTTCAAACCAGTAGGGAAACCGCCGCCTCCACGGCCACGTAAACCACTATCAATTAATGTTTGGATAACGTCATCTGGTGTCATAGTGGTAAGAACCTTACCAAGAGCTTCATATCCGTTTGTTCCTATGTACTCATCAATGCTTTCTGGGTTAATAACACCACAGTTACGTAATGCAATACGATGTTGTCTTTTATAGAAGTCTGTCTCAGCAAGGGATTTTACTTCACCCTCAGCAGTAACAGTTTCATTATAAAGAAGACGTTTAACAATACGACCTTTTAATAAATGTTCTGTAACGATTTCTGGAATATCCTCTAATTTTACCATGGAGTAGAATGCTGCTTCAGGATATACAATCATAATTGGTCCTAATGCGCAAAGTCCATGACATCCGGTTTGTACCACAGAAACCTCATCTTTAAGACCCTGTTTCTCTATTTCAGCTTGTAATGTTTTGATGATTTCAACACTTCCAGAGGAAGTACATCCGGTACCACCACAAACTAATACGTGTGAACGATACATGCTTTATCCTCCTTCACTTATTTCAAAATTGCGGATATCGTATAGTCTGCGACTACATGACCGCGAATAAGATGTTGTTCCACTACTTCAAGTGCTTTTTCTGGTGTCATTTTTACATAAGTAACTTTCTCTTTACCTGGTTCCATGATTTCTACAATTGGCTCATACTGGCATAATCCAATACATCCAGTTTGTGTAACTACAATGTTGTCTAACCCTTTAGATAACACTGCATCGGATAGAGTATTTAGAACAGGTCTTGCACCACTTGCTATACCACAGGTAGCCATACCAACAACAACTCTTGTTTGAGTGTCGCTTTCGGATCTCAGCCCTACTTGACCCTGCATTTTCTCACGAATCGCTTTAAGCTCTTCTAAAGATTTCATAGAAAATACCTCCTAATTTAATATTAAAACTTTCCTCGAAGCAGCGACCTTTCTAATAAATAGTAAGGTCACCATCGACTTCTTTTTTGTTCTCTACCAGATATTCCTTCACATAGGAGGATATCTCTCTAGAGTTAAATGGAATGTCTCCAATGATTTCTCGAAACTCTCTTGTGTCTAATATAAACTCTCTTTCGTTGACACGATAGCTATAGACTAAATCTATATTTGAATTAAATGTAATTAGAGTATGTATCGTACTTGAGATATCGCCTAATGGCATCCTGTCTATATGTGAATAGCCAAAAGTAGCAAGTACACTGGTTCCTTTTCCAGGAGTAGACGTGATGGAGAAGCTTCCGCCAGAGGCTTCAGCAACTAACTTGAAAAATGGAACTCCAAGGCCAACTTTTCTGGTTGTTCTGGTGGTGAAGAAAGGGTCTTCCACCTGCTTAAGTTGCTCAGCAGTCATGCCTTTACCATCATCTTCAATCAGAATGGTCATGATATCGTTATATGTGTCGATTGTTATTTTTATGACAATCAAAGACGCGTTGGCACGAACCGAATTGTTTGCCACATCTAATACATTAAGAGAAAGTTCGGGCATCATTAGTCTGTATATTTAGCGAGGATGCCATCAACATCATCTACTGTTAGACGTCCATAAACATCATCATTTACAGTGAGAACTGGTGCTAAACCACATGCACCGATACAACGGCATGCATCTAATGAAAACTTACCATCTGGTGTGCATTCGCCACCTTGGATTCCTAACTTCTCAGCTAGTTTGTCAAAAATGTCTCCAGAACCCTTTACATAGCATGCGGTACCTAGACAGACAGAAATCTGATATTTACCCTTTGGATTAAGTGAGAATTGTGAGTAAAAGGTTACAACTCCGTAAATCTTCTCCAATGGAATATCCATCTCATTGGAAATTATGGTTTGCACTTCAATTGGAAGATAGCCATAAATTCCTTGTGCTTGTTGAAGAACAGGCATAAGAGCTCCCTTGTCATCTTTGTGCGCAGCAATGACTTTTAATAGTTCTGCCTCTTGCTCTTTGGTTCCTGCAAAAGGAATAGTGCTCGTTTTAGAACCCATTATCTTTACCTCCTTGAAATATTTATATTACAACTGGGAGTGAATATTTCCCAGTGTAGCTAAACGTAAAGCCCATACACGCATTATGATTATAGCACATAAAAAATGAGAAATCTACATATAAGTCTGTGTACTAAAAAAAGAACAGTAGCATATTATACAAAAAATATATTGATTAATAAGACAATAATGTCAGTTTAGCGATTGATATGTATAATCATGGTAATGGTCTGTGGCGTCTATTGAAAAAAAGTTGGCGTAATGATATACTTTTTGTGGATAGTATATACTGGAGATGGTGTGTAAAGCTGGGGATTGTTAAAAATGAAACATAATATTGAAGGAGGACATAGAATGACAGTAAGAGATATTTGTGACATATTAGGAGCAAGGGTAATTAGCGGTGAGGATTTTGTGGATAAGGATGTGCATACTGCTTGTGGCTCTGATATGATGAGTGATGTACTGGCATTTGTAAAGGATCAGTCTGTATTACTGACAGGCTTATGTAACCCTCAAGTAATTCGTACAGCAGAAATGATGGATATCGTCTGTATTGTTTTTGTTCGTGGAAAGCAGCCAGATGAGAATATGATTGAGCTAGCCAATGACTGTGGCATTGCATTACTGTCTACGGGGCACAGAATGTTTTCTGCTTGTGGACTGCTTTATGAAAATGGACTTCGTGGAGGTGCACCCTATGAGCGACATAATTAAATTACATTACACTATTTCTTCAGAGGACTTTACACGGGCTGGGGAGGCGTCTAGTGATGTGAAAGCAAAGCTTAAGCAGATGGGCTTTCCTCCTGATGTCATAAGAAAAGTGGCAATCGCCATGTACGAAGGTGAGATTAATATGGTAATTCATGCCGATGGAGGTACCATTGAGGTAGAGATATCTCCAAAGGAAATATGTATGGTACTTAGAGATAAAGGGCCTGGAATACCTGATGTGGATTTAGCTATGCAAGCAGGATACTCAACAGCACCAGATAATATCAGAAGTCTTGGATTTGGAGCAGGTATGGGGCTTCCTAATATGAAAAAGTACTCCAGTGATATGACAATTGAAACAGAGCTTGGAGTAGGTACTACCGTTAAAATGAAAGTGTTTCCTGACAACTAAGTTTATACATAGAGATTGACAGCATATATGCTGAAAGGAGAAAGGAATGGATAAGTTTTTTACATCAGTTCGTCTGGATCCGGATAAATGTAAGGGATGCATTAACTGTATTAAGCGTTGTCCTACGGAAGCTATCCGCGTGCATAATGGAAAAGCGCAGATTACAAAGGAATTCTGTATAGATTGTGGCGAATGTATTCGTATCTGTCCGCATCATGCTAAATTGGCTTATTATGATAGTATTAGTGTACTTCATAATTATGAGTATACAGTGGCTCTTCCAGCTCCTTCCCTCTACGCTCAATTTAATAACCTAGACGATGTCAACATTGTGTTGACCGCGCTAAAGAAAATGGGGTTTGATGATGTATATGAGGTAAGTGGTGCAGCTGAATTGGTTTCTCAAATATCCAGAAAGTATGTTGAAGAACATAAAGAGCAGTGGCCTATTATTAGTACCGCCTGCCCTTCTGTGGTACGACTAATTCGAGTAAGATTTCCTAACTTAATAGAGCATCTACTTCCAGTCAGTGCTCCTGTAGACTTAGCAGCTTCCATAGCTAGACAACAAGCAATGGAGAAGACAGGGCTTCCAAGTGAGAAAATAGGGATTATATTTATTTCCCCATGTCCTGCTAAGGTAACTGCCATGAAGTCTCCTCTTGGTGCCGAAAAAAGTGAGCTAGACGCAGTTCTTGCTATTAAAGAGGTCTACCCATCTCTTATTCATTATATGAAGGAAAGTGTAGATGACGTAGAAGAACTTGCCATTTCCGGTAAAATAGGTATCTCCTGGGGAAGTACAGGTGGCGAAGCTGGAGGACTGTTGACAGACAGTTATCTAGCAGCAGATGGAATTGAGAATGTCATTCGTGTTTTAGAAGATATGGAGGATCAGAAGTTTGGTAATCTTGAGTTTATTGAGCTGAATGCCTGCAGTGGCGGATGTGTAGGAGGAGTTCTTACGGTCGAAAATCCATATGTGGCAAAGGTTAAGTTAAAGAGATTACGTAAATATATGCCTGTAGCTTGTGCAAGGTTAAATACTCCTGCTCCTAAAGATGCTTTCTGGAGTAGAGATGTTCAGTATGAACCAGTATTTAAGCTAGGGGCAAACTTAGAAGAGAGTATTGCAAATGTGGCAAAGGTAGAAGAACTGTTGCAAATTTTCCCAGGTCTAGATTGTGGTTCCTGTGGGGCTCCTACCTGTAGGGCTTTGGCAGAGGATATAGTTCGTGGAGTAGCCAAAGAGAAGGATTGTATTCATATATTAAAGAAGTTTATTCATCAGTTATCCGATGAGATTAGTAAGTTAGACGACCAATAGGAGGAAATAACATGACAGTTGCAGAGCTTCTTAAACTGAACATATTTAAAGTAATCAATAAAGAGGGAGATACCGAGAAAGCCATTACCGTTCCATATTGTTGTGATTTGCTTAGTATTGCAATGAGTAAGTCACCAGCCGGAGCAGCGTGGGTAACTGTAATGGGCAATGTAAATACACTGGCAGTGGCATCTTTAACCGAGGCTAGTGTAGTGATTCTGGCAGAGGGTGTGGAACTAGATGAAGCGCTAGTAAATAAAGCGAAGGAGCAGAGTATTATCGTTCTAGCAACAGACCAACCAATCTATGACACCGCCCGCCGGATTGAAGAGCTTTTAAATGCTTAAGTTAGCCTATGATTTACATCTTCATTCTTGCCTGTCTCCTTGTGGAGATCAGGATATGACACCGGCAAATATTGTAGGAATGGCAGTAGTAAATGGTCTAGATGTGATTGCGGTAACTGACCATAATAGCTGTCGCAATTGCAAGGCAGTACTTCATTGGGCAAATCATTATGGAATCCTTGCAGTGCCAGGAATGGAATTAACCACTGAGGAAGAGGTACACGTTGTTTGCTTATTTCCAGAGCTTAAGAAGGCCATGGAGTTTGACTCCCTGGTTTATAGTAAATTAAATTTGTTTCCTAACAAGGAGGAGATTTTTGGGCCACAGTTACTGTGTAATGAAGAAGATCAGATCATTGGACATGAGAGTAATCTCTTGATTCAAAGTACTAGAATCTCTTTTGATGAAGTCCAGGATTTGGTGGAGCAGTACGAGGGTGTCATGATACCCGCCCATATCGATAAGAATAGCCACAGTTTGCTATATAACTTGGGTTTTATACCAATGGATAGTCATTTTACGGTAGTAGAGATTAAGGATGAAAGTAAGGATGAGGAGTTGTGTATGTTACATCCTTATTTAAAGAATTGTAAAATTCTTCACAATTCCGATGCCCATTATCTTAAGGATATGAAAGAGGCAGGGCATTATCTAGAGGTAGAGGAAAAAACAGCAGCAGCAGTGATTAAGGCATTAAAGGGTGTAACAGGATAAAAGGTTACACCCTTTATTTTTTGTGTCTAAAAATGTATTACTTTGTATACAATAGCAATCCGTTCTTTATTTTCATGTCAAAGTGTGATAAAATATTAACAAACCAGTGTAATTGGATGGGAGGTGTTTTAGTGGAGATTACTGTATGTATAGGGAGTTCATGTCATTTGAAAGGCTCTAGAGAAATTGTAAAGAAGCTGCAGGAGTTAGTGGAAAAGGAGTCTTTACAAGGACAGGTAGAGTTGAATGGCTCATTCTGTATTGGGCAGTGTGTCAATGGAGTTTGTGTAAAAGTAGATGGTGAGGTTTATTCTTTATCACCAGAGGATACCGAAAACTTTTTTCAGGAACAAGTACTTAGGAGGCTTGTATAATGAATGTGATTGGCTTTAAGGAAGCACAGTGTAAAAACTGCTATAAATGCGTAAGAATCTGTGAAGTGAAAGCAATAGTAGTGAAGGACCAACAGGCTCAGATTCTAGATGATAAATGTATTTTATGTGGCCATTGTTTAGATGCTTGTCCACAAAATGCAAAGACTTTAATTAGCGATTTAGATAGGGTAAAAGAGTACATAAAGAGTGGTAAAAAAACCATTATTTCTTTGGCACCGTCATATCTTGGGATCATGCACTTTGAAAAACCTGGCCAGGTGGTAAAAGCCTTAAAACAATTAGGGTTTTATCAAGTTAGAGAGACTTCGGAGGGGGCTGCTTTTGTGACCCTTGAATACCAGAAGTTACTTGAGGAAGGCAGTATGCGTAATATTATTACTACCTGCTGTCCAAGTGCCAACGATCTTATAGAGATCTATTTTCCAAGTCTGACTCGGTATATGGCTCCCGTTGTTTCTCCAATGGTTGCCCATGGAAGGCTTATTAAGCAGGAACTAGGAGAAGATGTCAAAGTAGTATTTTTAGGACCTTGTATAGCGAAGAAGAGAGAAGCCCTCTCTGATATAAGAGTAAGTGGGGCGGTAGATGCAGTCATTAATTTTACAGAATTAGAGGACTGGTTAAAGGAAGAAAATATTAAGATGGAGACCCTTGAAGAAGAGGCGCTAGATAATCCTAGCCCAGAGGTGAATCGGCTCTATCCAATTACCAGTGGTATCATATCCTCAGTAATAGCTAACGGTGGGGAGGATCATTATCGTAAGTTCTATGTTCATGGAATCAATAACTGTATGGAGCTATTAAGAAGTATGGAAAAAGGCGAGATCAGTGACTCTTTTATTGAATTCAATGTATGTAATGGGGGCTGTATTAAAGGTCCAGCAGTGGATACCTCAGGAATATCACGTTTTAAAGTAAAGCTTGATATGGAAGAGAGTATCTCAAAAAAACAAGTAGAGAATGAGGAGTATTTTACACAGGAGAATCTAAGACTATATAAGGAATTCTTTCCTCGTAGGAATCATGACCCTATACCAAGCGATGTTGAGATCAGAGACATTCTTAAGAAGATAGGGAAGGTAGATGCTTCCCATGAGCTCAATTGTGGGGCTTGTGGTTACAGCTCATGTAAAGAGAAGGCCATTGCTGTCTACCAAGGAAAGGCGGAGCTTAGCATGTGTATTCCTTATATGCATGACAAAGCTAGCTCTATGGCTAACGTTGTGTTGGATACCACTCCAAGCGCTATTATTATGGTAGACTCCGACATGAAGATTGTGGAGTACAATGTGGCAGCAGAGCACTATTTTCACGTGAATCCAGCAGAGGCGAAACAGAAGTATCTATATGAGATTATAGATCACCAGGATTTTGAATATGTACTTACTACTCACAGTAGCCTTTTAGGAAAAAAGGTTACCTATCAAGAGTATGGTATTACAACCCTTCAAAACATTGTGTATGTACCAGACCAAGATGCAGTATTGGGTATCATGGTGGACATTACCCAGGAGGAAGAGAAGGAGAAGAAAGCTTATCAAGTCAAAATGGAAACCATAGAGATGGCACAGAAGGTAATTGATAAGCAGATGATGGTTGCCCAGGAAATAGCCGGCTTGTTAGGGGAGACAACAGCAGAGACTAAGGTGACATTAACCAAACTTAGAGACACCATCTTGTATGATGGTGAGCTTAAGGAAGAGAAGAAAAAGCAACCTGTAGTTTTAACGAACAGAAAGCCAGAAGGCAATGGATAACAGGATATATTTTAAGAGGCTAGAAAGGTTGGTTTTCTATGGGAGTAAATGTAGAAATATCTTATAAAAGTTTAAATAAACATAATGAGGAGCTGTGTGGTGACAAGGTAGAGATTGTAAAGACACCAGATTCTCATATTCTCATTCTTACGGACGGGATGGGAAGTGGAGTGAAGGCTAATATTTTAGCCACCCTTACCGGTAAGATTCTAGGCACTATGCTTGTAAATGGGGCTTCTTTAGACGACTGCGTAGAGACCATTGCGCTTACTCTACCAGTTTGTAAAGTGCGTCAGGTAGCCTATTCCACCTTTAGTATTCTTCAGATTTTCCACTCTGGAGAAGCCTACTTAGTAGAATTTGATAATCCTAGTTGCATCTGTCTCAGAGATGGAGATATTGTAAATCTTCAATATGAGGAAAGAATGATTCGTGACAAAAGCATTCGAGAGTACCGGTTTCATGTAAAAATTGGGGATTACTTTATTCTATTTAGTGACGGGGTGATTCATGCAGGAGTTGGAAAGATTCTTAACTTCGGCTGGGACTGGACTCATGTGGCGGAGTATGCCAAGGCTTCTCTTAAAACCTCATTTACAGCAGACCGTATGGCGAACACCTTGTCCAAGGCTTGTGATGATTTGTACCTGCAGTCTCCTGGGGATGATACCACAGTAGCAGTGGCTAGGATTATTGATAAAAAGGTGGTGCACATTTTCACTGGTCCACCCCTTATAAAAGAGAATGATACTAGAGTAGTGCTTGACTTTATGGCTGGAAATGCCACTACCATAGTATGTGGGGGGACTACAGCTAATATAGTAGCAAGAGAAATGAATAAAGAGGTGATCACCAGCCTAGATTATATTGACCCTACTATTCCACCGATTGCACACATAGAGGGCATAGATTTGGTAACAGAGGGTGTTTTGACCTTGTCTAAAACCTTAACTATACTAAAGGAGTATTTAGAAGGGGATATAGATGAGCATTTTTTTGCTGCTCTTGATGAGAAAAATGGAGCATCTATGGTGGCGAAGGTGCTGATCGAAAAATGTACGGATTTACATTTATATGTAGGAAAAGCAATCAATGTGGCACACCAAAATCCTGAGTTGCCATTTGATTTAAGTATACGAATGAATCTTGTACAACAGATTCAGGATGTGATGACAAAGATGGGAAAGGAAGTCGCAGTTTCCTATTATTAATTACGGAGGATATACCATGCTTGAAGATAACGCGAGACTTGGGAGTATAAAACATGAAGTACTTTATTCTGTAGCAAAGGCAGCATTTCAGGGAACCCTAGAAAGTCGTAGAGAACAGATTCCTTATGATATGATTCCAGGTCCACAGGCTAGATTTCGCTGTTGTATTTATAAAGAAAGAGAGATTATACGTCAAAGAGTTCGTCTGGCAGAGGGGCTGTCCCCACAGCCAAATAAGGACAATAAAAATATAGTGCAAGTAATTAATTCCGCTTGTGAGGGCTGTCCGATTACAAGGTTTACGGTAACGGATAACTGCCAGAAATGTGTTAGTAAACGGTGTCAAGAGGCATGTAACTTTGGGGCAATTTCAATGACCAAGGAACGTGCTTACATAGACTCAGAGCACTGTAAGGAATGTGGAAAATGTACACAGGCTTGCCCTTACAATGCCATTGCAGATCTCATGCGACCATGTAAAAGAAGCTGCCCAGTAGATGCAATTTCCATGGATGAACATAATATTGTAATCATAGATGAAGATAAATGTATTCAATGTGGCGCCTGCATTAAGGACTGTCCTTTTGGTGCTATTTCAGATCGTTCCTTTATGGTGGATGTCATTGAATATCTATTAAGTGACCACCAAGTATATGCTTGTGTAGCACCAGCCATAGAAGGACAGTTCGGAAAGGATGCCTCCATTGGGGTACTGACAGAAGCCATGAAAGCCCTTGGCTTTAAGGATATGTATGAAGTAGCCCTAGGGGGAGATATTGTGGCAAAAAGTGAAGCGAAAGAGTGGCTCGAAGCTTATGAGGAAGATAAAAAGATGACCACCTCTTGTTGCCCGGCCTTTGTTAATATGATTAAGAAGCATTACCCACAGCTTATAGGGAATATGTCCACCACGGTTTCTCCAATGGCTGCAGTAGCAAGATTAATAAAAGCCCAGGATCCAAATGCCATTGTTGTATTTATTGGACCTTGTATTGCTAAGAAAGGGGAGGTCCTTGATAATGTTGCCCAAGATAGTGCAGACTATGCTCTGACTTTTGAGGAGCTAGATGCAATGTTTCGTGCTAAGAAAATCGACTTAGCCGATTATCAAGGCAAGAAGCAGCAAGCAAGTATCTATGGAAAACGTTTTTCCCAATCAGGTGGCGTAACGAAAGCGGTTGTAGAAGCTATGGAGGAAATGGGTAAGGCTACAGATATTACTGTTTGTCAGGCAAATGGGGCAGCAGAGTGTAAGAAAGCCTTAACTCTTCTCAAATTAGGAAGACTCCCAGAAGACTTTATGGAGGGTATGGTCTGTGAGGGAGGGTGTATGAACGGCCCAGGAACTGTAGCAAGAGGACCACTAGCTAAGAAGAATCGAGAGGTACTTTTAGCACAGGCGGATAAACGGGGTATTGAAGATGCTCTAAAAGAATATGAAGAGGTTAAGATTTCAACCCATAGAAGATAAAAAAAGTCTACCGTATGTGAATTGGTATGTTAGAGTAGCTTACTTAAGACTGTAAAAACACCGTATAAATATGTCATTTAAAACGAAACAGACACTAAGAAATATTGACAAATAGCCCAAAAATTGTTATCTTTAATAAAAGGCAAATGGGTCTTGTTTCATTTGCCTATTTTTGTGTCCAAAGAATTAAAACATTCTTTATTTTGAGAAGGAGGAAGTTGAGATGAGAAGTAAAAGAATTATTGCAATTGTACTCTGCATGATCTTTTCCATGTCTTTTATTGCATGTGGAAGTAAGGTAGTGGACAAGACTGGTGGAAAAACAAATGAGTCAGCAACACCAAAGGCAACAGAAACTCCAAAGCAAACTGCCGCAGCATCCAAGGCTCCAGTTACTAATGAGGGCTTAGGACTAATTAAGGATGGCACCTTAAGTGTAGGTGTTGAGATTGGATACCCACCATTTGAGCAATTTGCAGAGGATGGAACCACTCCAGTTGGATTTGATATTGATTTTGCAAAAGCATTAGGACAGAAGCTTGGCGTTGAAGTTAACTTTATCAATACTGCATGGGATAGTATTTTTGCAGGAATTGGAACGAACTATGATGTTGTTATTTCTTGTGTAACCATTAATAACGAGAGAAAAGAAACAATGGATTTCTCTGATCCATATGTAAATAGCTATCAGTCAATCGTTGTGAAGAAAGGTAGTACCTTAACTTTTAACAGCTTAAATGACCTTGATGGCAAGAGTGTAGCATTACAAAAGGAAACTACTTCTGATGAATTAATTAAGAACTTGATTTCTACAGGTACTATTAAGGCAACTGTAGTAGGAAGTGAGAAAGTAATTACATGCTTTACCCAGTTAGATAATGGGGAAGTGGATGCCGTACTTTGTGATAGTATCGTATCTGATGGTTACATAGGAAAATCTCCAGATAAATATGTGAAGATATTCCAAGACGAAACTTCTCCTGAGCAATTTGGTGTTGCCATGAAGAAGGGAAATTCCGGTTTACAACAAGCAATTAACAAAGCAATGAAGGAACTAGAAGCAGAAGGCTTCTTTACAAAAACCTATGAAAAATGGCTTGGTAAGGGTGAATAAGATACATGGAGAAAGCAAAAGGGATATTAAAAGTTATTGTAAATGTCAAGGGTTGGGAAAAGAACACTAAGAGATTTTTTGCTATTATCATTGGTTTGTTCTTAATCATGACGATTTTCTCGTTTTTAAAGCCATCTAAGGAAGAGATGCTTGCTTGTGCTTCCGAAGAGGTAGAAGCTCAACTGAAGATAGATGAGGAGAGTACAGTAAAAGAGCTTACAGTAACCTATAATGATTTGTATTTCATTAATTACTGTTCCTTTGAAACCCAGGGAGCCAATGCAATTAGTGAGAAGTACTTAGGATTTGCTAGCCAAATCTATTATGCAGATGAGGGCTGGCCAAAAACCGTCGGACGTTTAGTCAACTATACATATCGTATGTTAGGATGTGGCCAAAGCGTATTATATGGCGCAAAGTTAACGATTTTCCTAACAACCACCACATTAATTTGTGGATTTATTCTGGCCATTTTCCTAGCATTAGGGAAGATATCAAAGATCAGACCAATAAAATCATTTTGTAGTGGATATATCTTCTTTTTCCGTGGAACGCCTTTGATGATTCAGTTGTTTGTAATCTATTTGGCAGTACCAGGATTAATTAATGGATTTAGTTGGAGAGGGCTCTTTGCCGCCTCGGATCCTAATGCGGTATTTAAGGGAGCCTTTGTAGCAGCATTTTTAGCTTATACCCTGAATTCAGCAGCGTACTGTGCGGAAATTGTTCGTGCAGCTATTCAGTCCATAGACAAGGGACAGTTTGAGGCTTCTAAGGCACTTGGAATGACCTATGGCAAGACCATGCGATTAATTATCATTCCACAGTCCATACGAAGAATGATTCCTCCTATGTGTAATGAATTTATCATGGCGCTGAAGGATGCTTCTTTAGTTTTCGTAATTGGTTTAATGGACATTACCACCATTTCCAAAACGATTTCTTCGGAGGGCTCTTATTTGGTATTCGTACCGGCATTGGGAATATATCTTGTGATTACCGCATTCTTTACCTTTATCTTTAATAAGATTGAGAAGCGGTGTTCAGTATACGAGTAGGAGGGCATAACATGGAGATGATTCGTACCGAGAAACTGTGTAAAGATTTTGGAGACCTTAAGATCCTTAAGGATGTTTCCCTTACAGTGAATTCCGGCGAAGTAGTTGTTATTGTAGGGCCTTCTGGTGCTGGTAAATCTACATTTTTACGTGCTTTAAACCATTTGGAGAAAGCTACTTCCGGGAAAATATATATCGAAGAAAAGTTATTAGACGATCGTCATAAAGAACAAAACCGTTCTCCTCTTGATAAGAAGGAGAAGAATGAACTACTTCTTAAGATGGGAATGGTATTCCAGCGCTTTAATCTGTTTCCACATAAGACGGTATTAGAGAATGTGATGATTGCACCGATTAATGTGAAGAAGATGGACAAGGCAGAGGCCGAGACCATTGCTAGAGATTTGATTAAACGTGTTGGTCTTGAGGATAAGACTGATGTTTATCCAAGTAAGCTGTCTGGTGGACAACAACAGCGTGTGGCAATTGCCAGAGCTCTTGCCATGCAACCAGAAATTATGTTATTTGACGAACCAACCTCAGCCTTAGACCCTGAGCTAGTTGGTGAAGTACTAGGCGTTATGCAAAACCTTGCAAAAGAAGGAATGACCATGATTTGTGTTACTCATGAAATGGGCTTTGCAAGAGAAGTAGCAGACCGAGTAGTATTTATGTATGATGGCATGATTCTAGAAGAAGGTCCTCCTGCTGAGATCTTCACTAATCCAAAAGAAGAAAGAACAAAAGCTTTCTTACAAAGTGTATTAAAGTAAAAACTATATGCAGTAGCTACTATACAAAGCTGTCACGCTACCCACTTTAATAAGGTAGCATGACAGCTTTTTACTTGACTGTATTACCCCAACGCCCCAACCCCCTCCATAGGGCGGCGAATAGTAAGTCCTAGGAAAGGCTGTTTGATCACGTTGGTCCTTAGGCCTGGTCATGGCGTCAACTACCCATTTTTAAGCATTATGAGCCAAGAAGTAAAGCCTGCCCTAGGACGGCAATGCTTGCATTGCACATAAGGCGTTAAGAGTCAGACTGGCGATATGTTTTTATCGACTATTTTGACTCTTAGCACCTTATAGCGAAGCGTGTCCTAGGGCAGTATAGTATCCTGTCCCACAACAGTATATCGCCCCCACCCTATTATAAACCTAGCTAAATCACTCCCTCGCCATCAGGCCTTACGTACCACTACGTGATCAATCCATGCGAGAGCTTGCCTTTCCTGGGACTTGCTAGAGCCACCCCATAACCCCAAGATCCCCAATATTTTTCGTATATCTTTCCTTAACAGAGATATTATGGTAAAATAGTATTTATGTTTAGTAAAGGAGTTGTGACTGTGAGTAAATATATAATGGCATTGGATCAGGGAACCACAAGCTCCCGATGTATTATTTTCAATAAACAAGGGAAGATTGTCTCTGAAGCAAAGAGGGAATTTACCCAAATCTACCCGCAAAGTGGATGGGTAGAGCATGATCCTAATGAGATTTGGTCCTCTCAATTAGGTGTCCTAATGGAGGCCAAAGCAAGACAGGATATTGACGTATCTGATATTACTGCCATTGGAATCACCAATCAGAGAGAGACCACTATTGTTTGGGATAGAAGGACAGGAGAGCCTATCTATAATGCTATCGTGTGGCAGTGTAGACGTACCGCAGACCTGATAGATCAGTTAAAAGCAGATGGCTATGATCAGAGAATTAAGGAGAAGACAGGACTTTTGGTAGATGCGTATTTTTCTGCTAGTAAGGTAGCTTGGATTTTGGACCATGTAGCAGGGGCTAGGAAGGAAGCTTCTGAAGGCAACCTGATGTTTGGAACCGTAGATACCTGGCTTATGTATAAATTATCAAAGGGACAGATTTTTGCAACGGATTACACCAATGCATCTAGAACCATGCTATTTAATATTCATACCCTAACTTGGGATCAAGAGATTCTAGATTATTTTAAGATTCCACTCTCTATGTTACCAGAGGTGAAGCCATCTAGCACAATATATGGCTATACCGATGCTTCCTTGCTTGGCGGAAAGATTCCTATTGCAGGAGTGGCAGGAGATCAACAGGCAGCTTTGTTTGGCCAATGTTGTTTTAAGCCCGGAGAGGCTAAGAATACTTACGGAACCGGTTGTTTCTTGCTGATGAATACAGGTGAGCAACCAGTGGATTCGAAAAAAGGTCTTTTAACCACCATCGCCATAGGCATGGAGGGGAAGGTAGAGTACGCCCTAGAGGGTAGTGTGTTTGTAGCTGGAGCAGCGATTCAGTGGCTTCGAGATGAACTTTACCTCATTCGTAATGCAAAGGACACAGAGGAGTATGCCAATTCCGTAAAGGACAGCAATGGAGTTTATGTGGTTCCAGCTTTTACAGGTATGGGAGCTCCTTATTGGGATGCTTATGCAAGAGGAACCATCTTTGGCTTGTCTAGAGGAGCCAAGAAGGAACATGTGGTTCGTGCAACCTTAGAGTCCTTAGCTTATCAGACCTTAGATGTATTAAGGACCATGGAGGAGGAATCCCAGATTACATTGGAAAGCCTAAAGGTGGATGGAGGTGCCTGTGCCAATGATTTTCTCATGCAGTTTCAGGCAGATATTCTACATGAAGAGGTAGTAAGACCAGAGGTGATTGAGACAACTGCACTGGGGGCAGCCTATTTGGCAGGGTTAGCCGTAGGTTACTATAAAGATAGAAATGAAATAAAAGAGAATTGGAAGAAGCAGAAGGTATTTTTCAATACTATGGATTCAGACAAAAGAAAAGAACTGGTAGACGGTTGGCATCGTGCAGTGGATAGTACCCTTTACTGGGCTAGTAAACGATGAAACCACTGCTCATACAGTTCGTAAGGAGCTAACTATGAGTACTTTAAAGCAAAAATATATTGGTGATAAGAACTTTTATAAAAGGGTTTTAATGCTTGCATTGCCAATTATGATACAATCAGGTATTACCAACTTTGTTGGGCTACTAGATAATATTATGGTAGGCCGAGTGGGAACAGACCAGATGTCGGGAGTTGCCATTGCAAACCAGCTAATCTTTGTATTTAACCTTGCCATTTTTGGGGCAATATCTGGAGCTGGTATTTTTGGAGCACAGTTTTTTGGAAGGGGCAATAATGAAGGGGTCCGCTATGCTTTTCGATTTAAGCTGATGGTATGTGCAGTGTTTACTGTTTTAGCCATTGTTATATTTATCATATTTGGGGAGCCCTTGCTGTCCGCCTTCATTAACAACGAAAGTGAAGTGGGAGATCCCGTAAAGACACTATATTATGGGAAACAGTATTTAACTATTATGCTAATCGGGCTCATTCCGTTTGCGATAAAGGAGTCTTATGCAGGAACCTTAAAGGAGACGGGAGAGACTGTAGTTCCTATGCTGTCAGGTATTGCTGCAGTAGTAGTAAACCTAATATTCAATACCATTTTAATTTTTGGATATTTAGGAGCACCAAAGCTTGGGGTAGTGGGAGCTGCAATTGCCACAGTACTTTCTAGGTTTGTAGAGCTTGGGATTGTCGTTTGGTGGACCCATAGACATAAAGAACGTAATCCATTTATAGTAGGGGCACTGCGCTCCTTATATATACCGAAACACTTAGTGAAACAGATGATCATCAAAGGGCTACCATTAACCATAAATGAGACGCTGTGGGCGGGAGGAACCTCTATGATGCTACAAGCCTATTCCCTACGAGGCCTTCAAGTAGTAGCAGCTTACAATATTTCTTCCACCGTATCCAATTTATTCAATGTGGTATTTCTCTCTCTAGGTAGTGCCATTGGTATACTTGTAGGACAACTACTAGGTGCCAATAAACTAGAGGAAGCCGTAGAGCAGGATCGAAAGATGATTGTCTTTTCTGTCTTTAGCTGTTTTATTGTGGGAACCGTAATGGCAGTGATTGCTCCACTTTTCCCAATGATCTATAAAACAGAGGATGCGGTACGAGAGCTTGCAAGAAATTTCTTGTTTGTATCCGCGGCCTTCATGCCAGTATATGCCTTTTCCCATGCTAGTTATTTTACCATGCGTTCCGGTGGAAAGACTTTTGTTACCTTTTTATTCGACAGTTGTTTTGTGTGGACGGTCAGTGTACCATTAGCATACTGCTTATCAAGGTTTACAGACCTACCAATTATCCCACTATTTATCATTTGTCAAATGACAGAATTTGTGAAATGTACCATCGGATATATTCTACTCAAGAAGAAAGTATGGGTGCAAAATATTGTTATGGATTCAAAAAAAGTCGTTGAATAGAGAATAATGAGCAAAAGAGGCTGTAACACTCACTTAGTGTCACAGCCTCTTTTTTTATTTCTTTTTCGCAGTTTCAATTCCATTAACAATAACCGCTACTACTCCGCAAAGTACCCCACCAATGGCATAGATTCCAGGAGCATAGTGCCATTTATTTTCCATAAAGCCAAGATACAAATAGATTGCAGTAGCAATTAACATGATAGCGCCACAAAAAGTTCCGGTTACGGTGTTAGATTTTCTTTCACTAGGAGTTCGTTGTGCTTCTGTAAGAAGCATGGTAAAGCTTCCAAAACGTACCCCAGAACGTACTAGAAGATAGACAGCTAGTGAGATTACTAGTAAGAACACCACAACTGGGTAGGAGCTTTCATTGGAAGCAAAACCATATCCTCCAATTAGTATAATTGGAGAGATGACACACATAAGGACTCCAATAATTAGATTTCTTGTAAAGGATGGCTGGATTCGTGCTTTTTCAGACTCTAGAAAGGAAATGGTTTCTTTATCCAGCTTAACACCTTTTGTAATTGGTTCATATTTACTAAGGCTCATGCCACTACTGATAAATAGAGGTACTGCGATTGCAATAAAGACAAATAAGAGTATAAGCCCAAAGATGTCATCTCCACCAACCTGTATGGCTGATGTAAAAATGTTATCTTCTGCAAGCTGTGAAAATAAGATTAGCATAGATACCCCAATGATACAAAGCAAAACCCCAAGAGCAATGACTTTGGCTGCTTTTTGGTAAGCGGCAAGATATTCCTGTACTTCAATCAACGACATTCTAAAAGTGTGATTGTCTGAGTTCTCAGCTTCTTGTGAGGTTTTCTCAAAAGCTGTCTTATTGGAGGTAAGGTTCATTTCTTCCAGTAGTTCATCGATGTTACCAAATTCCGATATCACGATGCCAATGGCCTCATGTTCGGACTTGCCATTTGCTTTCAATTCATTATATTTGTCTAACATGTTACTTAGAATCTCTTCCTTTGCCCTTATTATTTCGTCGGTTACAGGCAAGGCACGAAAAATATTCTCCACATAAGCTTTAATTGTTTCCATTATTCCATCTCCCTAATAAAATGATTGATTAACTGCTGTGTTATCTGCCATTCCAGGCATTTTTCCCTATAGTAGGTTCTTCCAGCTTCAGTTATCTGATAGTACGTCCTCCGTTTGCCCTGGGTCTCATCTCCATAGTAGGATTTGATGAGGCCGTTTTTTTCAAGTCGGTTAAATGCAGAGTACAAGGTAGTTTCTTTAATTGAGTAGGTATGCTCTGATTGAAGCTGTAGCGTTTTGCCGATCTCGTACCCATAGGAGTCCTTTTCTAGCAGAGTGTATAAAATAAATACATCATTGTAGCCACGTAACACATCACTGCTAATGTTACAGGTGTTGCTCTGTTGTACCACATGCCCACCTCCTTTAAAGGTTTCTTATTAATATACTACGACAGATGTACTATGTCTGATGGAGTAATTCTACCACCATTACTACGACAGGTAAAGTAATTTTACATAAATATTCCAACTTTGTAGAAAATATACAAAAATGTATGGTTGTTATTGGCTATAATCAACTAATACCCAAGGTTCCAAGTCCTAGAAACGAATAAACATAAGTTTTCATGGGGAATATTCTTGTAATCGTAAGTTTTTGTGATAAAATATGACTATCGGCTAAAACGGACTACCAGATAGAATAAATAAGTAGAAGTAAGGAGAAGTAAGATGGAATTAGTAACTGTACGTGAGTTATACCGTGAAAAAGAAAAATATATTGGCAAGAAGATATCAGTGGGTGGCTGGGTAAGAAGCAACCGTGATTCCAAAACCTTCGGTTTTGTTGTCATCAATGATGGAAGCTTTTTTGAGACACTTCAAATCGTATATAGTGAAGAAAAATGCAAGAACTTTAGTGAAATCGCTAAATTAAATATAGGCTCTGCCATCATTGTAACTGGAGAACTAGTAGCAACTCCAGAGGCAAAGCAGCCATTTGAGATTCAGGCAGAGGAAATCTTAGTAGAGGGTACTTCTACCTCAGACTACCCACTACAGAAGAAACGCCACTCCTTGGAGTATCTTCGTACCATTTCTCATTTACGTCCAAGAACAAACACCTTCCAAGCAGTATTCCGTGTGCGTTCTTTGATTGCTTACGCCATTCACCAATATTTCCAAGAGCGTAACTTCGTTTACGTGCACACTCCACTAATCACTGGAAGTGATTGCGAAGGTGCTGGGGAGATGTTCCGTGTAACAACCCTAGATCTTAATAATGTTCCACGTACAGAGGATGGAAAGGTAGATACAAAACAAGACTTCTTTGGTAAGGAAACTAACCTTACTGTAAGTGGTCAGTTAAACGGTGAGACCTATGCAATGGCATTTCGTAACATCTACACCTTCGGACCAACCTTTAGAGCAGAGAACTCTAACACTACTCGTCATGCAGCAGAGTTCTGGATGATTGAGCCAGAGATCGCATTTGCAGACTTAAAGGACGATATGATTCTCGCAGAAGGCATGATCAAATACATCATCAAATACGTATTAGAGAATGCTCCAGAAGAAATGAACTTCTTCAATTCTTTCGTAGACAAAGGGTTATTAGAACGTTTAAATCATGTTGCTAATGCAGAGTTCGGTCATGTAACCTATACAGAGGCCATTGAAATCTTAGAGAAGCATAACGATAACTTTGAATATAAAGTAAGCTGGGGCTGTGATTTACAGACTGAGCATGAAAGATATTTAACAGAAGAAATCTTTAAGAAACCTGTTTTCGTAACAGATTATCCAAAGGATATCAAAGCCTTCTACATGAAGATGAACGATGACAACAAGACCGTTGCCGCTATGGACTTACTTGTTCCTGGTATCGGCGAAATCATCGGAGGAAGCCAGAGAGAGGATGACTACGAGAAGCTTGCTGCTCGTATGAAAGAGCTTGGCTTAAAAGAAGAAGACTATGATTTCTACATGGATCTTCGTAAATACGGTTCCGTTCGTCATGCAGGCTTCGGCTTAGGCTTCGAACGTTGCGTTATGTACCTTACTGGTATGGGTAACATCCGTGATGTAATCCCATTCCCTAGAACAGTAAATAACTGCGAATTATAATTAATAGATAGAGAAAGAGGCTGTCGCATTGCGACAGCCTCTTTGGCTTATGTAGGCAGCTCTAGCCAAACCCATAAAAGGCAAGCTTGCGCATGAAATGAGCAGCGTAGTGGTACGTAAGGCCTGATGGTGAGAGGATGGTTTCCTTTAAAAATTACAGAGAATCATTTGATGAAGTGTCCTGTGTGTAGGACACGCTCCGCTATAAGGCGATATGAGTCAAAAGTCTGGCAAAGAGATGCCGACTTTTGCCCTCTATCGCCTTATTTGCAATGCAAGCATTGCAGTCCTACACAAGGACTTGTAGACTTATTTCCTGAAATTTTTAATGGCTAGTACAGATTAAACGCCATGACCAGGCCTAAGTACCAACGTGCTCATACAGCCTTTTCTGGGTTTACTAATCGCTGCCTATTCATAGTCTGGCAAAGTTGTAGTTTTAATTTAAATTGAAAAATGGGAAAGTAGATTAAATATAAATTGTGGGATTTTATTACTTATTGTAATATGTAGATAAGTAAGAAAGGATTTTGTTATGATGCGATAATAACAAAAGCAGAGAGGGGTGTTTTATGAGAAAAGAATATAAAATAGCGTTAAAAGCATTGGCATACACTGTAGTAGCTGTTGTAGTTACTATCTGGGGATTATTTAGTGTGTTCATGGAGATATTTAATGGAGATACTCCAGAAGCAGAAAGTATGTATATGATTCTAGCATTCTTTATTATGACATTGTTTACTATCATAATTTGCACTTTAACGATTCTAGATAAACTAGAGGATAAAGACAAGAAAGACTCTGCTGCGTCCAATGTATAGCATACTAACATATCCCAACCTCTTCCACTTAGCCATTTATTCTAAAGGTGGCGAATAGCAAGTCCCATGGAAGGCTGTATGAGCACGTTGGTACTTAGGCCTGGTTATGGCGTACATAAACTCCCTATCTTTAAAATTACAGCAGCCAAAGTAGGAAAGTCTTTGCGTAGGATTGCAATGCTTGCATTGCAGATAAGATAATGAGAGGCAAAATGGTCACATCCCTTTGTGAACCATTTTGCCTCTTGTTATCTTATAGCGAAGCGTATCCTACGCATAGGGAAGTAGCGTATCCTACGCATTTATATTTGTTATACCAAACCCATCCTTTCATTCCCCTGTAATTTTAAAGCCAACCAACCCCATCGCCATCAGGCCTTACGTACCACTACGCTGCTCATTTCATGCGCAAGCTTGCCTTCCATGGGACTTGCTTGAGCCACCGCCACAGTCCAAAAGGGACCATCCTCCGCTAGGAGGAATGGTCCCTTAACCAGAAGAATGGTCCCTTTTCCTGTATTCCAAAGGTGTTTCTCCATAATACTGTTTAAACATGCGAATAAAGTTACTAGGCTTTGAATAGCCCACTGCTTCTGCAATCTGGTGCACATTCTCATTGGTAGTACATAGCTGTACGGTGGCAGCAGACATCCGTAAAGTGGTAATATAAGTTCCTATGGTCATGTGATACTGATGTAAAAATCCAGCTTTTAGCTTCTGTGAATTAAGGAATACCATTTTACTTAAGGCCTCTATGGTGGGAGGAGAGATATATTGCTTAGTTAGTATATTGTGGGCGTCTCTAATACTAGCTAGATCTGAGTGACTTAGAGAAATGGTTCGGCTGCCCACAGTTACCTTCACCCGTTCGCTTTGATTGTAGAAGGTCGTTCCTTTTTTGTGATAAATCTCATTATATAGAATGCCAATAAACTCGATTATTTTGCTCTCTAGATAGATTGTATTTAAGTTTCCCTCTAGGGCAAGAGCTTGTAGCTGTTGTAGAGCTTTGGTCATTTCATTGGAGAGATAGTGGTAGGTGTGATTTGCCTCTATTTCTGAGAAATCAAAGGGCTTTCCCGTAATAGCTTCCACCACCTGATTAAAATAATCTCCATAGATGGTGACCTCTGCTCCATGAAAATGCTCTCCCTTTTTCCAAGCTTGTTTTCCAGCAATGTGCTCCTCCATAACAAAGAAGGAGGAAGGGGAAAAGGAGCTTATTTCTTTATTTTCTAGTTTGTAGGTAGTAGTGCCTGTATATACGATTCCAAAACGTATCAGTCTAGTGGAATTGGAGAAAGAGAGCTTAAAGTCATGGGGGATTGTGTAGTCTCCGATACCGAACTCATAGCAATTTTTACGAAAGTAATAATGATAGTTGTCGCCAAAGTCATTTTTGTAATAATGGTAGTGTTTCTGCACAGCCGTATTTTGTAGGGCGATTTTTTCTAATACATACTCCCGAAACTCATGATGATTGTTTACCTTCTTCATCTTCTCACCCTTTCAAAATAATCAAATTAGATGTAATTATTATGAAATAAGATGCATCTATTGTCAAGGTTAGTTGTAACTAATATAATAAAGCAAGTTAGATAGAGCTAACGCAAGTTAGAAATGGAGGAAACAATAATGTTCAATATAAAGAAATTATTTACTATTATGGCAATTTCCACAATGGCTTTCGCTTTAGTGGGCTGTGGAAGTAGTGAAAAGAAAGAAGAAGAAAAAGCACCAGAGATGGTTACTGTAACCGATGCAAGAGGAGAAGTTCAGATTCCAGCGGAGCCTAAGAGAATTGTTGATATTAGTGGTAACAGTGATATCTTATCTATTTTAGGATACTCTGTAGTAGGTACAGCTAACTCTGATGCTTATGATTATACCAAGTTCCCAACCTATTTAGAGGAAACTTTAAAAGGGGCAACCATTCTTGGTTATAGCATGCAAAATGAAATGGATGTAGAAGCCATTTTAGCATTAGATCCAGATTTAATCGTTATCTCTTCTGTACAAGAAGGCATGTATAAACAGTTACAAGAAGTAGCGCCAACAGTGATGATTGAATTAGCACAAATCGACTGGACAGATGACTTAATGGAAGTGGCAAACATCTTCGGAAAGACAAAAGAAGCAGAAGCATGGCTTTCTTCCTATAGAGAAGCAGCAAAGAAAGCAGGAGATGAGTTAAAGAGCACTTACGGGGAAGACACTTCTTACTTAGCGTTCTTAGCTAGTGGCGGTAGTATTTTCGTATTTGATGCAGCAGGAACAGGAAGTATCTTATATGAAGATATGGGTCTTAAGAAACCAGAAGGTATGCCAGAACAGTCTGACATTAGCTTACCAGTAGTAGCTTACGAAGGATTAGCAGCCATTGATGCAGATTATATCTTTGCCATTGGTACCGATGAAGATCTAAAGGCTCTTACAGAAAGCAGTATCTGGAAGACCATTCCTGCAGTAAAAGAAGGAAAGGTAGTAGAGCTTCCAGCAAGTCCATACTTTAATATGGGTTACAGCTCTATTGGTAGAGAGTTGTTTGTTGGTGAAGTAGCAAGTCTTATGGAGTCAATGAATGAGTAATCATAGAGCGAAATATAAAATAGTGATAGTAACAATTTTAGGCGTATTAACTGTAGCAGCGGGATTCCTCGCTGCTATATGCATTGGTGCCAAAGAGATTAGTTTGGATGTTATTTGGGATAGCCTAGTTCATTATAAGGAAGAAAATATTGACATGCTGTTGATTCGAGATTCCAGAATGCCAAGAGCAGTAGCATCCATTCTTATTGGTGGGATGCTTTCCTTAACAGGTGCGACCATGCAGGGAATTACGAGAAATCCTATTGCGGATCCAACGGTACTTGGAATGTCTCAAGGGGCTACCTTTGCTGTAGCATTATCCATTGTTACCTTTAAAATAGCAGGAAGTGGCTCTGTAGTGGCTGCCATGGTGGGTGCTATTGTTAGTGGTGCCTTTGTGCTACTGATTAGCATGCGTAGTGCTAGGACCATGAATGTGTCTAAGTTATTATTAGCTGGAACGGCGGCCAGTACCTTTTTACTGTCCCTTGCCTCTACTGTAGCAATACTAGGAAACCGTTCTCAGGAATTGGCCTTTTGGATTGCTGGTGGTCTTGGAAACACCAACTGGAGTGACATAAAGATTCTTCTGCTTTATGGGGGAATTGCAAGCCTATTGCTCTTCCTTCTTGCGGGGAGGATTAATATCCTTAACCTGGGAGAGGATATGGCAATTGGACTAGGAATTCATCCAGCAAGGCTTCGACTCCTTGCCATTGTACTAATCATTCCTATCTGTGCAGCTTGTGTTAGTGTTTCTGGAAATATTGTATTTGTGGGATTGATAATTCCTCACATTATAAGAAGGTTAGTAGGCTCCGATTATCGTAAGATTTTACCCTTATCCTTTTTATTCGGGGCAGCACTTTTGGTGTGGGCAGACATTTTGGCTAAAATGATCAATGCTCCATATGAAACGCCTATTGGGTTATTTACCTCCCTACTTGGAGTACCATTTTTCCTATGGTTAGTTAGAAAGGAGAGAGGATAGTGATAGCGAAAAAGAAAATCATTCTGATCTTTACCATTGCCATAACACTGATGATGGCTGCATGTATCATTGCAATTATGTGGGGTAGCTATAGCATTTCCTTTGATAGAATTCTTCAGACCTTTATGGGATATGGAACAAAAGCAGAGAATCTAGCCATTTTAAAAATTCGCCTTCCACGTATGGTGATTGCCTTATTGGTGGGATTAGCACTATCTGCTTCTGGCTGTATCCTACAGACGGTGACTAAGAACCCATTGGCTGAGCCAGGAATGATTGGTATGAATGCAGGAGCAGCCTTAGCTGTGGTTGGGTTCTTATCCTTTCAAAAAAGTGTTTATTATGACGTGCTTACTATAAATAATGTACTGTTTATGCCTTTGGTAGCGATGATTGGTGGGGTATTAGCCAGTGTACTCATCTTTTCTATTTCCTATCGCAGAGGAATCACACCAGTTCGACTCATATTAGTTGGAATTGGAGTGAATGCGGGAATCAATGCTATCATTTCCTACTACATGTTAACTAGTTCAAAGGGTGATTATAATCAAGTGCTCACCTGGACCAACGGAAGTCTGTGGGGAAGCAGTTGGATGTATGTAAAGCTAGTGGCACCTGTAATTTTAATACTACTTGTAATCTTGTACTTTAGAAGTAGAGTACTAGATGCCTTACAGTTAGGGGATGAAATGGCAACTGGCCTAGGTATTCAGACGAAAAAAGAGAGCATAGTTTTCTTCTTCCTAGCAGCCGTTTTAGCGGCAGTGGCCACGGCAGTAGCTGGAAATATTGCATTTCTTGGTCTGTTAGGACCACAGCTAGCAAAACGTATCGTTGGTGGTAGACATAGGTTTATGATTCCCCTGGGTGGACTGATTAGTGCGACTATACTAATACTTGCAGATACAGCTTCAAGAAATCTATTCTCACCCATGGAGCTTCCGGTGGGAATTACTGTTTCAGTTATTGGGGTGCCATACTTCATTTATCTATTAATCAAAGAAAAATAGGAGGAACCGTTTTGAGTATAGAAATAAATGAATTACAAGCTGGTTATGACCAAACTATTGTAATACCAAAGATGAATCTTACCCTGCCAAAAGGAAAGATTACTATGATAATCGGTTCCAATGGTTGTGGGAAGTCAACGTTGTTAAAATCCATTGCTAGAATCATAAAGCCAGTGAAGGGAGAAATTAAGCTAGAAGGAAAAACCCTTAAAGAGTTAGCACCAAAGGAGATTGCAAAAAGAATGGCGGTGCTCTCACAGAATCCTATCATTCCTTCCAAAATCACCGTACAGGAGCTTGTGGCTTTTGGAAGATATCCGTATCAGAAGGCATTTCGTACTCTGACTAAGGAGGACCATGACATTATTACATGGGCAATGGAGGAGACAGAGGTTGTTGAACTTAAGGACCGAGACGTTGCAGAGCTTTCTGGGGGACAGAGACAAAGGGTCTGGATTGCCATGACCTTAGCCCAGAAGACCGATATTCTTGTGTTAGATGAGCCAACAACTTACCTGGATATGGCACATCAGTTAGAGGTGTTAACCCTATTAAAGGAGTTAAATGAGAAAAATGGAACCACCATTGTCATTGTTATACATGAACTGAATCTAGCAGCAAAGTTTGCTGATCACCTAGTAGGTATGAAAAAGGGAGAATTAATCTTTGAAGGAAGTCCATTACAGGTATTAACAAAAGAGAACTTAAGACAGTTATACGGAATTGATGCTAATATACAGTTATCCCAGGATGGTGACTACCCAATTTGTGTAGATTTTGAGTTGGTAAAGAAAGATGCGTAGTAAGAAGAACTTCGGACTAGTATTAATCGGTCTAATTATCTCTCTCTTTGGAAGTGCCATTCAACGCTTTAGCTTCTCCTTATATTTGCTAGACATTAGTAAGGATGCTGCCATTTTCTCCAACGTCATGGCGATTTCCGTTCTGCCTTACATCTTTTTTGCTCCTTTAGCAGGTTCTCTTGCAGACAATAAAAACAAGAAGCACATCATGATTGTATTAGACTTATTAAGCTTTGGTATCATATTATTTTATATCTTGGCGCAAGGCTTTATTAGTAATCACATACTACTTACTGCTGTGATTATGTTTTTGTTATCCACCATTACCACCTTTTATACCCCCTCAGTAACCACAGTTATTCCAGAAATTGTGGATAAAGAAGGGCTTGTAAGGGCCAATGCGTTGATAAGTCAGGTGGGTTCAGCATCCAATCTAGTAGGGCCTATGTTAGCAGGAATTCTTTATGGAGTTTGGGGGATAGCAGGAGTTAGTCTAATCAATGCCATAAGCTTCTTTGCTTCTGCCATCCTAGAACTTTTTATCATTTATGAATATAAAAAAGAGAAGAAAAGTACTCTTTCCTTTGGAGGGACTTTGGTTGAGATGAAGGAAAGTTTCTATTATCTAAGACGAGAGAATAAGGTGACGTTAAATTTTATTTGGTCCTATGGGTTATATAATATTTGTGTAGTACCAGTTTTAACTATACTCATGCCATTTGTGATACGTAATATTCTTGGGGTTTCCCCTCAGGGTTATGGCGTCATAGAAGGAATGATTGCTACCGGCATGATTGTAGGAACTCTGTTAATTACGTTCTTTCCTTCTTGGTTTAAGGTACACAAGGTACATTATTGGTACTATCTCAAGATCCTTGCAATTCTAGTCATGATGGGCGGGCTTACCTTAGGCCTTGGCTCAGGTGTTATTCTTCTGTGGACCTTTGCAGGTTTCCTTATTATGATGGCACTGGGGATAGGTAACGTTGTTACCCTGTCTCATACCCAGCATACTGTAAATCAAGACTACCTTGGGAAAACCAGTGCCTTTTCTACCGCCTTTGCGACTGCCACTGTACCTGTGGGACAGATGCTATTTGGTTGGTATCTGAGTTTCTCTGATAAAATGATACCGTTATTAGTGATCGTGTTACTGTCCAACTTTGCCGTTACCTTGTTTGTAAGAAAAACGGTATGTGGGATAGAATAAAAAGAGTCTTTGACTGCACAGTGTGTGGCCAAAGACTCTTTTTGTTACATAGGCTTTCTAGTCAAGTATTAGAAGTAATATTCACACTATCTTAATAAGGATGATGCTAGAATGAGGGTACAAAAATGGAAATGGGGGTAAATACATTGCAGCTACTACAAATTTCTCTTGTATATTTGCTTTTTTTTGCAGTACTAATCATAATGGCCATTCCTCTTGGGAGATATATGACTAAGGTAATGAATGGCGAAAAAGTATTTCTGACAAGGGTTCTCTCTCCTTGTGAACATAGGATTTATAAGATATTAAGGGTGGGAGATAAGACAGAAACAACTGCTAAAAAGTACATCCTAGATGTTTTATTGTTTTCCTTTCTGGGTTTTATTTTTGTGTTTTTATTACAGCTCTGTCAGGGATTCTTGCCACTAAACCCACAGAACTTAGGGGCTCCAAGTGTTTCACTTGCATTTAACACAGCCCTTAGCTTTGTGACTAACACTAACTGGCAGGCGTATTCAGGAGAGACTACTTTGTCTTATTTCACCCAGAGTGTAGGTCTGACGGTACAGAATTTTGTATCTGCAGGAGTTGGAATCGCAGTTATGTTTGCTGTAATTAGAGGGTTTATACGTAAAAAAGAGAACACCATTGGCTCCTTTTGGCATGACATTACTCGCTCGATTCTCTATATCTTGTTGCCACTTTCTTTAATTTTATCAGTTCTTCTCATGTCTCAGGGAGTTGTTCAAAGCTTATTACCAAGTGAGACCATACATACGTTAGAAAGCTCTGCAGATCAAGTGATTCCTTTGGGGCCAGCAGCCAGTCAGATTGCCATCAAACAGCTCGGTACCAATGGTGGAGGTTTTTTTGGTGCGAATTCTGCTTTTCCACTGGAAAATCCGACTGCCATATCAAATTTATTAGAGACGCTTGCTATCTTACTGATTCCATGTGCTCTTTGCTTTAGCTTTGGTAAGGCGGTTAAGGATAGTAAACAGGGTAGGACTATTTTTATAACCATGACTGTCTTATTTGTAGCAGTTCTGTCTATCGTAACATTATGTGAACATACAGGAATCAACCATATGGAAGGTAAGGAAGTTGTAAACGGTGTGACCTCTTCTGCACTATGGGGAACAGCCACTACAGCAGCCTCCAATGGTTCTGTAAATGCGTCTCTAGATAGTTTTTCTAGCATCGGAGGGATGATGCTAATGTTTTTAATGCAGCTAGGAGAAATCGTATTCGGTGGAGTGGGAAGTGGCTTATATGGTATGTTGGCCTTTGTTATGCTAACGGTATTTATCGCAGGTCTTATGGTGGGTAGAACACCAGAGTACCTAGGAAAGAAGATAGAACCCTTTGATATGAAAATGATTTGTGTGGTAGTCCTTGTGCCTCCAATCTGTACGTTATTAGCAACGGCCATAGCGGTTATGATGCCTTCGGCATCCTTTTGGCTTACCAATACAGGAGCCCATGGTTTTTCCGAAATTCTTTATGCCTTTACTTCCATGGGGAATAACAATGGAAGTGCATTTGCAGGATTTATGGCAAATACTACATTTACCAATATAGTAGGTGGCTTCCTAATGCTAGTGGTGCGCTATGTACCTTTAGTTGCGGTGTTACTGATGGCTGGTAATTTGGGTAAAAAGAAACTTATTTCTGCTGGTGAAGGAACCTTAAAGACAACAGGTGTAACGTTTACTACTTTACTGATTATCATCATAATAATCATTGGTGCATTGACATTTCTACCTGTATTGGCATTAGGTCCAATAGCAGATTTTGTAACACATTAAGGGGTGGCGTATATGAAAAATGAAAAGAATAGAAGTATCCTTAAGGATTCCTTGAAGCAGACGTTTACCAAACTTTCTCCAAAGGTACAGATTCGCAATCCTATTATGTTCGTGGTGTATGTTTGTGCAATCCTAACCTTTGTTTTATTTGCCCTAAGTTTATTTGAGATTGGAGATGGTAAAGGTTTTTACACATTGTCAATTTCTCTTATATTGTGGTTTACTGTATTATTTGCAAACTTTGCAGAGGCTATTGCAGAAGGAAGAGGGAGAGCCCAGGCAGATACCTTAAAGAGCGCAAGAAAAGATGTCGTAGCTCGAAAGCTAAAGACAGCTGAGAATCATGACGACTATGAAGAAGTTTTATCTAATAATTTAAAGAAGGGAGACCTTTTCTATATTAAAGCCGGGGACCAGATTCCCATGGATGGAGAGGTCATTGATGGTGCAGCCTCAGTAGATGAAAGTGCAATAACAGGGGAATCGGCTCCAGTAATCAGGGAAAGTGGTGGAGATAGGAGTGCCGTAACTGGTGGAACAACCATTATTTCCGACTGGCTTGTGGTTCGAGTAACGGCAGAAGCAGGTGAATCCTTTTTGGATAAGATGATTTCTATGGTAGAAGGTGCATCCAGGAAGAAAACGCCTAATGAAATCGCGCTGCAAATTCTATTGATTACTTTAACCATTATATTTTTAGTGGTTACCACAACCTTATTACCATTCACCAAGTTTTCAAGTGAACTTGCTGGAAACGGTTCTATGATTACAATTACCAATGTAGTTGCTTTACTAGTTTGCCTTGCACCGACTACCATTGGTGCCCTACTTTCTGCCATTGGAATTGCTGGTATGAGCAGATTAAATTCTGCCAATGTTTTAGCGATGAGCGGAAGAGCTATTGAGGCAGCAGGAGACGTAGATGTTTTACTTCTAGATAAGACAGGAACGATCACATTAGGAAATCGCCAAGCCAGTGAATTTCTTCCTCTTAAAGGAGTGTCAGAGAGAGAACTGGCAGATGCAGCACAGCTATCTTCTATAGCCGATGAGACGGCAGAGGGAAGGAGTATTGTGATATTAGCCAAACAGCGTTTTGATATTAGAGGGCGTAAGCTAGGGGAACTAAATGCAACCTTCCTTGAGTTTACAGCCAAAACTAGAATGAGTGGAATCGACTTTACTGGTAATGAGATTCGTAAGGGAAGCGCAGACGCCATTGAAAATTATGTCTTAAGCAATGGAAAAAGTTATCCAAAGGAATGTCAAGAGTTAGTAGAAAGTGTAGCAAATGCTGGTGGAACTCCTCTTGTAGTAGCTAAGAATGGAGAAGCACTTGGTGTCATTTATCTGAAGGACATTGTGAAAAACGGTGTAAAAGAGCGATTTGAAGACCTTAGGAAGATGGGTATTAAGACCATTATGATTACAGGAGATAATCCAATGACAGCTGCCGCTATTGCAGCAGAAGCAGGAGTAGATGATTTCCTAGCAGAAGCAACTCCAGAAGCAAAGTTATCTCTCATAAGAGACTATCAGGCAAAGGGACATATGGTGGCAATGACAGGGGATGGAACCAATGATGCTCCCGCCTTGGCTCAAGCAGACGTTGCTGTGGCAATGAATTCAGGGACCCAGGCAGCTAAGGAAGCAGGTAACATGGTAGATTTAGATTCTAGTCCAACAAAGCTCATAGACATTGTGCGAATTGGAAAGCAGCTTCTTATGACAAGAGGTTCCTTAACTACCTTTAGTGTGGCAAATGATGTGGCGAAGTATTTTGCCATTATCCCAGTACTTTTTTTTGCAATTTATCCAGAGCTGGTAGGACTAAACTTTATGGGGTTAACCTCTGCAACCACTGCCATTCTTTCTGCAACCATATATAATGCACTGATTATAGTGGCCCTTATTCCACTCTCCTTAAAAGGAGTAAAATATAGGGAAGTACCAGCCATAAAGCTTCTTTCTCGTAACTTATTAGTCTATGGTTTAGGTGGAGTTGTTACACCATTTATTGCAATTAAGGTGATTGATTGTATTGTGACAGTAATGGGGGTGAGATAATGAAGAAGATATGGTGTTATGTAAGACCTGCATTCTTAAGTATATTGGTATTTACAGTGATTTGTGGTATCATCTATCCATTAGCAATAACTGGAATTGGTCAACTTGCCTTTCATGACAAGGTAAACGGAAGTATTCTGACAAAGACAGCAGAAGATGGTACTAGTACAAAGTATGGTAGCAAACTAATTGGGCAGAAGTTTACGAAACCAGAATATTTAATTGGAAGGCCACAGGAAGTGTCTAATTTATCTCCAACTAGTGAGGAGCTTAAACAACAGATTGAGGAAAGAGTTACCTGGTGGCGTGAGTTTGATCCCAATAATACATCGGAAGTGCCAGAGGAGTTAGTAACGGCTTCTGCAAGTGGAGTAGACCCTAATATATCTCCTGAAGCAGCTTTGTATCAGGTGGAAAGAATCTCAAAGGCACGTAATATCTCTAAAGAGGATGTAAAGAAAATTATAGAGCAATGTACCACGAGTCGCTTTGTAGGTGTATTTGGTGAACCGACAGTAAATGTACTTATGGTAAATCAGGAATTAGATACTTTAAGTAATAAATGATAAAAATGAGGTGACAAGGATGGATAATCGGCCAGATCCAGATCAGCTGCTTGAAGCTATTGTAAGCAAAGCGCATCACGAGGAAAAAGGAAAACTAAAAATATTTCTT
Source organism: Bacillota bacterium (assembly GCA_023416695.1). Lineage (GTDB taxonomy): Bacteria > Bacillota > Clostridia > Lachnospirales > Lachnospiraceae > KM106-2. The sequence goes on from JAEZGY010000019.1 coordinate 40,645, forward strand.
GCCTATGCTGCTGGTGTTGGAAAGACCTATGCAATGTTAGATGAGGCCCATGAGCAGTTGAAACTAGGAAAAGATGTGGTGGTAGGTTATATAGAGCCACATACTAGGCCAGAGACCACTGCCTTGCTAAAAGGCTTACCTGCTATTGCACCAATGAAAGTCAGATATAAGAATATGATGTTGAATGAATTTGACTTACAAAGTGCAATCAAGAGAAAACCAGAGATTATATTAGTAGATGAGCTTGCCCATACCAATATTGAGAGTTGTCGTAATAGAAAGCGCTACCAGGATATTGAAGAGCTTCTAGATAACGGGATTGATGTCTATACTACGGTAAATATTCAACATATTGAAAGTCTGAATGACATTGTGGAAGAGTTGACCCATGTGGTTGTGCGGGAAACGGTCCCCAATTATATCTTTGACCATGCAGAGATGATTAAGCTTGTAGATATTGAGCCAGAAGAGCTTCTTAGTCGACTTAGGGAAGGGAAGATCTACAAGTCAGACCGCGTAGAGTCTGCCATGCAAAACTTCTTTTCTTTAAATAATTTAAGGCTTTTAAGAGAGCTGGCGCTTAGAAAGGCTACGGATCGTGTTAGTAGTGTGAATTCTAGAATCAGCTCCGACAAGGAGAATAAACTTTCATCGAAATATCTTGTTTGTATTAGTTCGGCTCCCTCCTCTGCCAAATGTATTCGTTGGACAGCTAGGATGGCAGAAAACTTACATTCAGAGTTTATTGCCCTTCATGTAGAGACATCGGATTCTGCTTACTACAGTCAAAAGCAGCACGACGATCTTCGTCTGAATATGGAATTGGCAGCTAGGCTTGGTGCTCAGATTGTGACAATTAGTGGGGAGAGTATTGCAGATGCAATCGTGGAGTATGTACAGGTATCTGGAATTCACAATATTGTCATCGGGAGAAATAAGAAAAGTTCTCTTTTGAGTTTGTTAAAAAGAAACCTGGAGGATGTCCTAATTAGTCGTTTTGAAGATGTAGAGGTACATATTGTAGCAGACAGTGAAACGAAGGGAAAGTTAAAGCCACATGGTCTGTATTCCTTTAAAAAAGGTTTACAGTTTTCATGGGTAGATACTCTTAAGACCATAGGCCTCATGGTAGTAGCCACACTATTATGTAAAGCCCTTACCATAATTGAAATTGACGACCATAATGTAATCATGGTCTATCTTCTTTCGGTGTTGATTATTTCTAGAGTGACACGAGGCTTCTTCTATGGAATTACAGGGGCGATAATAAGTGTATTGGCCTTTAATTTCTTTTTTGTGGAGCCTGTCTATACCTTTAGTGTAACAGGTGCCTCTTATCCAGTTACTTTTGCTATTATGCTAATTGTTGCCCTTATTACCAGTACTTTGATTAATCGCATTAAGCTACAAGCCAAACAGTCTGCCTTTCGGGAGAAACGAACGGAAATTCTTTATGAAATCAACAAAAAGCTTCTTAAAACCAGAGGGTTAGAAAACATAGTAGAGTTAATTATGGATTATATCGTTAATGTATTTGGAAAAAGTGTTATTTTCTATTTTGATAAGCCAGAGAAGGAGAATTCCTTCTCTGTGAAGCAAGCCCCTAGTGATGATATAGTGGATTTTTTAGAGGAGAGGAATGAACGAGCAGTAGCCAACTGGGTATATATGAATAAAAAAAGAGCTGGTTGTGGTACAGATACCTTAGCTGCTGCAAAAGCTTTTTATATGCCAATCCTGTCACAAAATCATATCGTAGGTGTAATTGGCTTGTCCCAGCTTAGTGGGGAAAAATTAAATCACGATAGTCGTGCGTTTCTAAGGATGATTAGTACTCTTGTAGCCATGGCTATAGAGAGACAGAATCTATCGGATGAGCAAAAGAAGATAGCAATAGAGGCTGAAAAGGATACCATGAGAAGTAATCTCTTACTTGCCATTTCTCACGACTTACGTTCTCCATTAACGTCCATTTTAGGGGCTAGTTCTGTACTAATGGAGGATGGCATAAAAATGGATGAACCCACCAAAAATCAGCTATTGAAAAATATCCAAAGTGATGCGGGTTGGCTGATTCGTATGGTGGAGAACTTATTATCTGTAACAAAGATTAGTGATGGAAATATCAACCTTAATAAAGTAAGTGAAGCAGTAGAAGAAATTGTAGAGGAAGCTGTTGTTAGGGTAAAAGGGAAGTATAAAGACTGCAACCTTTTCGTACAGGTTCCAGAGGAACTGTTAATAATCCCAATGGATGGTACTCTCATTGAACAGGTAATTATTAACCTTCTAGAAAATGCCATTCTGCATTCAGGCAATCGAGATATTAGTGTAACCATTGAAAAACAAATAGATGGTGTGGAGTTTACTGTATCAGATAAGGGAAGAGGTATTCCAGAAGATGATTTAGAAGGAATTTTTGACGGTTATTTTACTTCTGGGCAGCCAACTGCAGATTCCACAAGAGGTCTTGGAATTGGATTATCTATCTGCAAAGCTATTGTAAATGCACATGGTGGATATATCTATGCACAGAATCTAAAACCGTGCGGAGCAAAATTTAGCTTCGTTCTTCCAATGGAATAGGAGGCATAAAATGGGCAATAAGAAAACAATTGTTGTCATTGAGGATGATATTAGCATTAATAATTTTATGATAGCTTGTCTCAAAAATAATAGTTACAATCCAATCAGTGCATACAGTGGAAAGGAAGGTCTTTCTCTATGTAGTACCTATTGCCCGGATCTTATTTTACTAGACTTAGGGCTTCCGGATATGAATGGGGTAGAGGTAATTAAAAGAATAAGACAGTGGAGTAAGATTCCTATTGTTGTGGTATCAGCAAGGGGAAACGAGCCAGATAAGGTGCAAGCCCTTGATCTTGGAGCAGATGATTATGTAACCAAACCATTTGGTTCCGATGAACTATTAGCAAGAATCAGGGTTGCCCTACGACATAAAACAATAGAAGAATCAGAGATGCTTATTAAAAATGGTGATTTGGTCATAGATGTAGATAAGCATCTTGTTTATATGAATGGAGAGGAAGTGCATTTTACGCCTATTGAATATAAGATTATGCTTACCCTTGGCAATCATATAGGGAAGGTGGTTACTATGGATGCATTGATGAAAGAAGTGTGGGGGCCTTATTTAGATGAGTCCAATTTACTTCGGGTAAACATGGCCAATATAAGAAGAAAAATTGAGATGAATCCTGCTCAACCGCGCTATATTCGGACAGAAGTAGGAGTGGGCTACCGGATGCTTGAGCAATAACTGCTCTCTCTTAGTAGCCCACTTTATAGAATTATTTCATTTGTCCAAAAATTGCTCGTCTATGACGGTTTAGGGCAAATAATAACGTCAACCCTAAAACTCCACAAGCCAACACTTGACCAGCACCTACGGTTGCCATCATAAAGGGAATGGCTTCTTCTATACCATATACCTTTAATAGAATAAAAGGAACCACTAATGCATTTAATACAATTGGTGGAATGGGAACAAGGAATTTGTACTTACGTAAGCCATAGGATAAAATTGCAGCAACTAAGGTTGTAAGGCTACCAAAGACAAAGTCAAGGGGAGGGCATCCAATCAAAAAATTACCTAAGAAACAACCCGCAAATAAGCCGGGAATGGCAGCAGGAGTAAAGTAGGGAAGAATGGTCAGAGCCTCACTAATTCTAAATTGAATGGCAAATACGCTAATTGGCTGTAAAAGCATTAATAGTACGATATAAATAGCAGCAATAATAGCTGCTTGATTGATAAATAGCACTTTCTTATTCATAGGTAATCTCCTTTAGTTTTGTTTTACGTGTGGAAGGTCTCGAACACACGAATTGCTTTAGTTACTATAACCTAAATGATAAGTAAATGCAAGTAATTAACTAGGGTAGTAAATTAGTACAGATATCTTATGATAAAGAAGGGGAATATCTTTATCTTAACCAGTACCAAAAGGTAGGCAACTATGATTGGGATCAAATAAGAACGAATGGATGGCTTTACTGCGGAAGAAAGATAGAACTTTCGGTAAATCAAGAAAGAAATAACCACAAATAAGATACAAGTAAACACGGGTTTCTTTGGTAGCAATGAAAATACCTGTCACACTGTCATAATTACGATAGCCTACCTCTTGAGAATCCCCTTTTTATCCCCTATAATAAAAGTAATCCTATGCTTTGGAGTCTCGGTTAACATATCACACATTTGACCTCACTCTATCTTTACCATTCTTTCGTCTGCTTTCCTTACGTCAGGGATGATCGCAGACACAATCCAAACAACAAGTAATGTAATAACAATACTATGGAAGAAGCCACATAGTAGAAACTTTGCACCTAATTACATAGAAGCATAGGAGAAGGAATCAGCTTCTTGTGTCTAGTCCAATAGATATGATACAGGGAGCTGATTTTTTTGTAATGTGTAATCACTGCTTATGTTCTAAATACTATCCAAAACGGGAATGGTGTCGTGTGGCTGTAGGGTTACGCCTTTATCATTCGAATCGTGTGTTCGGTTTCTTTTGTTTTCGCCAATCCCAGCCTATCACAAATGTGCATCAATTCTTTGCTTGATATAGGTACATCAATATAGGCATCTTTTCCAGCAATTGATAGTGCATACTCCAGAAGGCCAGTACCAAACCCGTTACGTTGGTATTGTCCCTCAATGTATAGGTTATCTATATGTCCGTTATCTATTGTAACAATTCCGATTTCTCTGCCAAAAGATATGCCATATAGTTTTCCGCCACTTAAAATAGCTTTTTTGATTCTTTCTGCAATGATATTTTCTTCTAAAATATATCTTGCTTCATTTTCTTCTCGGGACAAACTATATTTATATCTTCCATATCGATTGGCATATCGGCAGATATGCTCAATTTGTTCGGTAGATCCTGAGAATTCGCCGCAAACAATCTGTTTTCCTATTGCAGCCACAATCTGCGAATCGGGATTTGACCAAGGTTTATCGATTCCCCAGTAGATTGAATTGATGGAATTCGTATTCAGATTATGAAGAAAGTCTTTTCCATTGCATATCATCTTGTAGTTTCTTCGTTTGAAATAGAACATATTACTTTCGCAGGTAAAAACCGAAGTTACCTTACCACCTTGATGTATAAGTGCATCTTTTAACGATTGCAGATCAATATCATCCGGAATAGTTTCATAAATTCCATCAAACAATCGAAAACATGCCCAATAATCTTTGACTTCCGGTACAATCCTTGACGACCAACTTGCGTAACAATTCACTAACTGCATCAGTACATATTTGCCGTCGGCATCGTGAAAATCGGCTTCAGAAAGGGGATGCGCCTCCTGTTGGGTATATGCTTTGCCCGCCGTCCGTAATTGGACAGCAATAATATCCCCATCTTCAAAGATACGTTCTGTTTGAACATTCGGCTTGATCTTCTTTCTCATTGGTTGAGGAGAAAGAAGTTTTTCTTTGAAATCCTTAAGTTTCTTTTTTCTGGATTCCAGAGTCTTTTCACCCGCTTCAGCCCATAACTCCAAGCCAAAGTCATTGTCAATCATTTGAATAGCCCTGCTACGCACAGAATCTGTCAATATACCCTTTTTCCACATAAAATCAGAAAGAGAATAAATGTAATTACACCATTCCTCTTCGTCCGATTCATCAAACATTTCCCCTCGGACATAGAGGTCTATTGTTTTCAGCGCTTCTTCAACATCGAATTTATAGAAAGCGGCAGAATACTCTATGTATAAATCCTTTGCAGTATCGTTGCCGGTGATACTGGTATTCCATGTTCCCATACTACATTCCCCTTTCCCTTCATAGTCAATTACAACCATTCCTTTCTGCAATTTTCACATCATTCGTTGCAAAAGTGTTGCAGTGCGGTTTTCTTCAAAACATAAAATGCCAGATAGTCCTTGGTTTCCAAGGGTTTGCAGGCAATTGTAAGCCAGTTTGTATTATTCTTACTCTTTTATTGTAAAAGAATATAGAAGAACAATAATACTTGCTAGAATGAAGATTCCTCCAGCAGTCTCAGCATCTGAACCATATAAAAAGAAATTGCCACTTAGAAAAATTCCACCTAAGATTAACATATAAATAGATATTAAGATAGCTCGTATTCTTTTCACTTGTTATTCTCCCCCAATCAAAGTTTTATAGATATTAAAATCGTCTACCTTGGTCACTATGTTATAGGAAAATAATAACATAATAAGGTAATCATATCAATTTAGAGTGCCTAATTGATAGAAACGATGTATTATATCTCTAAATCCGTCATAAGCATTCCATATACAAAACTATCCGTCCACTCTCCCTTATTCCAATAGTCTTTTATAAAATGAGCCTCTTTGCGCATACCGACTCTTTCACAAAGCTTGGCTGATGAAAGGTTTCTAGCATCTAGATTTGCCTGTATACGATGTACCTTTAACTCGTTAAATACATACTCAATGGTACTTCGTACCGCCTCAGTAGCATAGCCTTTTCCTGCATATGTCTCATTAAATGCAAAACCAATTTCCACCGTTTCCTTCATACTGGTATACCATATAGATATGTCTCCAATTACCTTTTCCCCTAGCTCACAAGCCAAACTGATGCCTTTCTCTTTCGTTAGTATGTTAGAGGAAAGCTTGTGACGAAAGGCTTCCTCCACAGAATCTTTCGTCCATGGTTCATGTAATAAATAACGACAAGTATCTTCATTTTTATAGATTTCAAATGCATCCATACAGTCGGCTTCCCTAAAAGGCCTAACCCTCATTCTTTTCGTTATGATTTCCATATTCATTCCTCCTATCCTATTGTATATTATCCTCATATTTTACAATAATGTTTTTTATTCTAAATAAAGTTTTCCAACCCTAATGACGAATTTAAGTAAAAATCAAACTGCATCTCGTCTTACATCTCACCAAAGTTTTATAGATCATAGATGCTATCATAATTATTCTATAGCATGATAGAGGAGGATGTAAATATATTTCATAATCTGGATTGATGATACATTAACACATAAAACAAAAAAATGTTTTATAAGTACTAAATTAGTCACATTTGGAAAACTAAAGGGTTACCAAAAAGACATAATATGTTATAATAGGGGCTAGGTGAGATACTATAGGAGGATTATGCTATGGATAGAAAGATGAAGCAAACTATTATTTGTGGCTGTGCTGTTCTGGCTATTATTATTGTTTGCGTGGCATTGGTTATTAAGGATAAATTCACACCAAGTGATGAACATATGGAATTGACTGAATTTTACCAAGTAAACCAGGGTGAGATTCTGATTTTCATGGAGAATTACCAGTACGAGAAGACAGGTCTGTACATTGATAACACAGTTTATATAGATTATAATACGGTAGTAGAACATATTAATAAGAGGTTTTATTGGGACAATAACGAGAACCTTTTACTATATACCACGCCTACAGATATTATTAAGGTATCAGCAGGGACAACAGGCTATCAAGTAAATAAGAGCGAAGAGAAAACAGATTATCCTGTTGTGAAGGTGAATGGTGATAAGGTATACGTAGCCTTGGAATTTGTTAAGAAATACTCCAATGTTGAGTATCAAGTGTTTTTAGAGCCAAATCGTGTGGTTCTGACCTGTAACTGGGGCAAACAACTACAGTATGCGGAAGCAGAGAAGAATTTAAGTGTCAGAGTAAAAGCGGATATTAAGAGCCCTATTCTAGAGGATATTGAAGCTGGAGACATGCTTGTATTTGTAGATGAGGGAGCTCAGGAGAATGGATTTGTTAAGGTTATGACATCAACAGGTGTCATCGGCTATGCAAGAGAAAAATATCTATTAGATGGTGAATATATTGTTCTTCAAAATGACTATAAGGAACCAGAATACACCAGTATTAAGAAGACGGGCACTATTAATATGGTGTGGCATCAGGTTTTTGGTCAACCAGGCAATGGGGAACTGTTAAATATGCTAGATGGAGCTAAAGGGGTTAATGTAATTAGTCCAACCTGGTTTTCCATAGCTAATGAGAATGGTGAGATTACTTCTCTGGCTAGCGAGAAGTATGTGGAACAGGCTCATAATCAAGGTGTTGATGTATGGGCATTAGTAGATGACTTTAATACGGAGATAGACAAGGTTAAATTATTTACAAGAACCTCTAGTAGAGAGAAGCTTTCCAATGAGATTGTTTCCGCAGCGATTCGTTATAATGTAGATGGTATCAATATTGATTTTGAGAAAATCACAGCAGAATACAGTAAAGCATATGTGCAATTTTTAAGAGAGCTTTCTGTGAAATGTCGTAATAATGGCATTATTCTTTCCATAGACAACTATATTCCAGCTGCCTACAATAAGTTTTATGATAGAAAAGAACAAGGAATTATAGCGGATTATATTATTTGTATGGCCTATGATGAGCACTATGCAGGCTCTGAGGAAAGTGGTTCAGTATCCAGTATTAATTATGTAACCCAGGCACTTCAAGATACAAAGGCTGAGGTTCCTACGGAGAAGATTATAATGGCACTCCCATTTTATACTAGACTATGGCGTGAAGTGAAAGGGGCCAATGGCACTGAGGTTAGTTCTGAGGCTTATAGTATGGTAAAAGCAGAAAAGCTTCTTCAGAATAAGGGAGTTACCTTGGAGTGGAATGCTGAGATTGGCCAATATTATGGGCAATATGAGGAAGATGGAGCTATCTTTAGGATGTGGTTAGAGGATGAGAAATCCTATGAGACGAAGCTAAAAGCTGTGTTTGCAGAGCCAGTGGCTGGTGTTGCAGCATGGAAACTTGGATTACAGAAGGAAACCATCTGGAACCTAATTGCTAAATATGCCAATTAACAGGTAAATACTATTTTGCTTATAGAAACCACAAGCCCTTAAGTTTGATAGGGCTTGTGGTGTTTTTTGTGGGAGCAGTGAGGCTTAGTGGTTTCCTAATATGCTCCTTAGACATACATAGTCTGCCTACCTCATAAACTGTATTAATCATTAGTAAGGAAGAGAGTAAGCAGTGAAAAAGTACCGTAATCTGATTTTTATTTGTTTAGTGGCAGTCAGCATGGTATTATTGTCACCCAAGGGAGTGACTGTGATAAAGAATGCGATGGTCACTAGTAACGATACAAAACAGTTAATCATTATTGATCCAGGGCATGGTGGAGCAGATCCTGGAAAGGTTGGAATTAATAATGCCTTAGAAAAGGATATTAACCTTAGCATCTCTTTTAAGCTTAAGGTGTACCTAGAACAATTGGGATATGAGGTAGTACTTACCCGTACAGATGACAATGGGCTTTATAGCTTAGAGGACAATAATAAAAAGCGAGCAGATATGAAGAAGCGGGTGTCCATAATTAATGAGGCAAACCCAGTTATGACAATTAGCATCCATCAAAATAGTTTTCCCCAAGCCAGTTCCAGGGGAGCACAGGTCTTTTATCATGTGAAGTCCCCGGAAGGAAAGAGATTAGCAGAGACTATTCAAGAACAGATGAAGTTAGTTCTTAATGATGGAAACAAACGAGTTGCTAAGTCCAATGACAGCTATTACATGCTTAAGAATACTTCTTGTCCAACGGTGATAGTTGAATGTGGCTTTCTTTCTAATCCTGCAGAGGCAGATTTATTACTTGATGATAGCTATCAGGATAAGGTAGCCTATGGAATTACAGAAGGTATTAAGGCATATATACGACAATAGAATGAAAACAAAGAAATGTACATAGTAGAGGTGATAAAGTGGAAAGATACTGTGATTTAAATGAGATTAGCGATGGAAAACTCTATAAAGCAGAGGACTGGGTGAAGGCTGGTAGTAACGGTTGTAAAGGGTGCTCTAAGTGTTGTCAGATTGTAGGGGAAAGCATTGTGCTTGACCCATTTGATGTGTATGAATTAACCTCCCATATGGGAGTCACCATACAGGAGCTTCTAGCCAAGAAGCTTGAGCTTCATGTAGTAGATGGGCTAATTATGCCAAATATTAAGATGGAGAATAAGAAGGGTGGTTGCGGGTTCTTAAGTGCAGAAGGACGCTGCACCATCCATAGTTTTCGGCCAGGATTTTGTCGGATGTTTCCTTTTGGGCGTTACTACGAAAACGACAGTTTTCATTATATTTTGCAGGTGGATCAGTGCCCTTATCCAGATAAGACTAAGGTGCAGATAGGTCAGTGGATTGGGATTCCTGAGCTTAAGACCTACGAGCAGTATATTTGTGACTGGCACTACTTTCTATTATCTTTACAAAAAAAGATTAAAGCAGGTGTGGAGGATGCTCTTTTAAAACAGATGAATATGTACATACTGCAGTTGTTTTATTTCCTTCCGTATGATGCAAACATCGACTTTTATTCGCAGTTTTATAGTCGATTAAGTAAAGCGAAGAAAGAAATGCATTACTAAACTTTTAAAAAGTTATCTTGAGTAGTAAATGCCCCTTTCTTGCCATGCTCTATGAGAAGTGCTATAATGTCAGAAAAGGTTTAGTAAGACATGAGGGACTGTGGAGAAAGGAAAGTTGATTAGGCAGTGAAAACAATAGTTGAGACATTAGACAGAAATCATCTGGATGAGAATATACTAAAACGTGCTGGTGATATTATTAAGCATGGTGGATTAGTAGCATTTCCCACAGAGACCGTATATGGACTTGGAGCAGACGGGCTTAAGGAGCAGGCCGCTAAAAAGATATATGAAGCCAAAGGACGTCCAAGCGATAATCCTTTGATTTTGCATATAGCAGACATAGATAGTTTAAAGGAATTAGCAGTAGAGATACCAGAAAGTGCTTATACATTAGCTAAAGCATATTGGCCAGGACCACTTACTATGGTGTTAAAGAAAAGTAGTAAGGTACCCTACGGGACCACAGGTGGATTAGATACAGTGGCAATCCGCATGCCAAAGGATGAGATTGCACTTGGACTTATTAAGGCTTCTGGTTGCTATATTGCCGCTCCTAGTGCTAATACCTCAGGAAGACCAAGCCCAACCATGGCCAAGCATGTACTAGAGGACATGGATGGTAAGCTAGAGCTCATTTTAGATGGAGGACAAGTTGGAATTGGCATTGAATCCACAATCGTGGATTTGACCTCTGAGAAACCGATGATATTACGTCCCGGTTATATAACTAAAGAAATGCTAGAAGCTTTACTAGGACCTGTCTGTGTAGATTCCGCTATTTTAGCAAAGAATAAGGACAAAAATTATAAGCCTAAGGCTCCAGGAATGAAATATAGGCATTACGCACCAAAGGGTGATTTAACCGTTTTTCAAGGTGATATTAAGAAGGTAGTAGATCATATTAATGAACTCACTAAGGAGAGAATGTCTCATGGAGAGACGGTGGGGATTATTGCTACAGAAGAAACTAAAGCGTATTATACCCAAGGTATTGTGAAAACCATAGGATCGAGACAGGATGAAGAGAGCATAGCCCACGGGCTTTATGCAGTGTTACGTGAGTTTGATGATTTACAGGTGGATATTATATATGGGGAAAGCTTTAAAGAGGATGGGTTTGGACAGGCTATTATGAACCGTCTTTTAAAAGCAGCTGGATATCAGGTCGTAAAGCTAAAGGAAACAGAGTAATCGTAGGGGTTAACAGCTAACGAGTAAAATTGTGATAACACGATAAGGAGAAGTAGCTATGAAGTATGATAGATTAATATTTGTCTGTACAGGGAATACTTGTAGAAGCCCTATGGCAGAAGCACTTTATAATCGTATGGAGACTGTGGGAAGTATTGATGTAGCATCTAGGGGAATAGTAGTATTATTTCCAGAGCCAGCTAATCCAAAGGCATGTGCCGTGTTAAAAAACAATGACCTATCCATAGATAACCACACAGCAACCCCTCTCTTACCGGAAGATGTAACTGATAACACACTGATTCTGACGATGACGGGCAAGCAGAAGCAACACATTAAAGAGAACTATGAGATGGCAAATGAAGTATATACCATCAAAGAATTTGTGGGCTTAGAGGGAGATGTAATAGACCCTTATGGAGGTACTCTGCTGGATTATGAGGATTGCTATAATGAACTTTCACAATTAGTGAAGAAAACCATATATCAATTACATGAGGAGGATAATCAATGATAGCGATAGCATCAGACCATGGTGGTTTTGAGTTGAAGCAAGAAATAAGAAAGTATTTAGATGAGAGAAATATTCCATATAAGGATTTTGGCACCAATAGTACAGATTCCTGTGACTATCCTGTATATGCCAAAGAGGTAGCTCATGCAGTAGCAAATAAAGAATTTGAGAAGGGAATTCTAATCTGTGGAACAGGAATTGGGATTTCTATAGCTGCCAATAAAGTAAAGGGTATTCGAGCGGCTCTTTGTCATGATTGCTTTAGTGCCCAGGCAACTAGAGAGCACAACGATGCCAATATCTTAGCAATGGGTGGTAGAGTAATAGGTGCAGGATTAGCACTAAAAATCGTGGATACCTTCTTAAACACAGAGTTTTCCAATGATGAACGTCATAAAAGAAGAATTGATTTGATAGAAGAATAACTTTTTAGATTATAATGATAAGTACGGGGCTGTCGCTTTAACGAATGGAAATCGTGAAGCGACAGCCCCGTTTTATGTACCTAATTATTCAATATAATCTTCTATCATTTTTTGATATTCTGTAAAATTCCCTGAATAGATTTCCTTTAATAATAAGTCTGTTTGCTCTAATGCCATACAAGCCTGTTCTTTTGACAATAAGCCTTGCTTTATGGCCTCTGCAAGTTCATCCAAATCTAAGACTTTTACTGTATTTTCTTCTGATATCACCACATCCACAAGCAAATCGATTACCGTAAGAGAATTTAAGTTTACATCATAGGAATGCGTAATAATATCGCAGTACCAGTATACCAGTTGGTCCTTGTGGTCAAATATTTTACTTATCTTAAATCCCTTGTCTAATAGATAGGCAGACCAACCATAAGCAATGTCCTCTCTAGGCTTTAGAGATTGCCACTTGGTAATTACCAATCTATCATCAGCAGATACAATCATGTCATCTTTTAGAGCAATCAGTTCCTCTGGAATAATGCGTTTTCGGTATAGAATTATGTCTTTATTCATACAGAACCTCCTTTTAGTATAAGAGCTTTCTACGATTATAACATTTAATGAGGTTTTTAGATATATTAAATTAGCAAGTTTTCACGAATAAAGAAGAAATGACAAACACATGATAATTACAATTAGCAGAATAAGGACGTGCTGGTTGTTCATACTGAGGTGAATCTAGTGAAAAAAAATAATGAAGTTATAAAAGGGCTGATTATGATTAGCCAGATAGGTCTAACCATGCTGGTGCCGATTTTTTTGTGTATATTCATAGGATACCAGTTAGACCGTAAGTTTAATACAGGCTTTTGGTTTATTGTTTTTCTTATCTTAGGCTTTATGACTGCTTTTCGTAATGTATATGTGTTAACTAAGCAGTTTTATGCTAAGGACAAAGCAAGGGAAGATGCTAATCTTAGGTATATGGAGAGTCTAAAGAGGGAAAGAAAACAGGGGGAGAAGATGCCCCCTTGTAACACGGAGAGTGAGGCAGAAACTAAGAATAATATAGCGAAAGGAAGGTTATCATGAAAGAAGAGAAGAAAACGCTGATGGAAATGATGGTGGGCTTACTAGTTTCTACCCTTTTTGTTTTGATTATTGGAGTGGTAGTAGTCAATGATAAATTAGCGTATATTCTAGGTGTTTTGTTTGGGAGTGTAGTTGCATGTATTGTTTTGCTGCAGATGTATCATACACTAGATAAAGCGTTTGATATGGAGGAAAAAAGAGCCACTAGGTACATGGTTTTGGCATCCATTGTTCGGCTGGCCATTATGGGAGTCGCCCTGGCAGTAGGGGTACTGTTGCCAAATGTATTTAATGTAGTAGGTATTTTATTTGGCCTACTTACCTTAAAGCTTTGTGCCTTTATACAACCCATTGTCCGCAAGATAATTGCTTTATAGTGATGAAATAATGAACAAAGGAAGGTGAGAGAGTGGTAAGTCAGTTTGCCCTATTTTTAACGCAGGGAGCAACTGAGGCTACTAAGCAGGCAGGTGGTAGCAGTAGCTTAGGAATTGGGATTGATGGATATTATAAGTATTCTCTATTTGGACATGAGGTATATCTAACCAATACTCATATTTCAATTTTTATTGTCATGTTAGTCATCCTTGGATTTGCAATTGCTGCCAATATTGCGATTCGAAAAGCAGATCCTACAAAACCTCCAGGTGTATTTCTTAATATTGTGGAGCTAATTGTAGAGAAAATTGATGATCTTACAAGGGCTAATATGGGAGATGATAAATATTTGAAATTCTCCAATTATATTGGAACTTTGTTTATCTTTCTCCCATTTGCTAACCTGGCAGGGTTGTTCTTGCTTAGACCGCCAACAGCAGATTATGGTGTAACCTTACCTTTAGGTCTGATTACCTTTGTACTGATTCAGTACAATGGTATCAAATATCAGAAGCTAGGACGATTGACAGGACTGTTTAAACCAATTCCTATTCTGTTTCCAATCAACCTAATCGGGGAGTTCGCAGTACCATTATCTTTATCCCTACGTCTGTTTGGTAACATTATGTCAGGTACGGTAATGATGGGATTAATCTATGGCTTATTACCATGGTTCTTTACTCTTGTTTACCCTGCATTTTTACATGCATACTTTGACTTGTTCTCAGGTTTAATTCAAACCTACGTATTTTGTATGTTAACAATGGTATTTATTTCTCAGACCTATGAAGAGGAATAAGAAAAGCAAGAGATATAAAACAATTTACTTTTAAGGAGGACTTTTTTATGGATATGATTACAGGAACGGACATTATTAAAGCAGCTTCAGCCATTGGTGCTGGCATTGCTATGATTGCAGGTATTGGACCTGGTATTGGACAGGGTATTGCTGCTGGTTATGGTGCATCCGCAGTTGGACGAAACCCTGGGGCAAGAGGTAACATTATGTCTACCATGCTACTTGGTCAGGCGGTTGCTGAAACGACTGGTCTTTACGGCTTTGCAGTTGCCATTATCCTGTTATTTGCTAACCCATTCTTCTAGATTCTTTACCACTTAGGTAGGTGTAAAAGGAGAAAGGAGGCCAGAAAGTGAGTGGTATATTGACGGGATTAGGAACAACCTCTTTGTTTCTTCAAGAGGGTATGAAGGACCGAATCTTTGGACTAGACTGGCAGCTGTTAAATGATATTGGGGTCACTGGACTGTCCATTTTCGTATTGTTTATTTTCTTATCCTATCTGTTGTTCAATCCAGCACGTAAATTCTTACAAAAACGTCAGGACTTTGTAAAAGATCAGCTTACTGAGGCAACAGAGAGTAAGGAAGCGGCCAATCAAGCAAAGCTTATGTATAGTGCAAAATTAAAGGATGTAGACAAAGAAGCGGAGCAAATTCTTTCTGATACGAGAAAGAAAGCCCTAAAGAGAGAAGCCGCCATGATTGAGGAGGCAAAAGAAGAAGCCCATCGAATTGTAGAGCAGGCGGGAAAAGAAGCCGAGCTTGAGAAGAGTAGGGTGCAAAATGAGATAAAGCAGGAAATGATTACAGTAGCAGCGGCTATGGCAGGAAAGTTTATTGAAGCTTCTATCGACCAGTCTAGGCAGGATCAACTTTTGGAAGAAGCATTAAAGGAAATGGGTGATAGCACATGGCAAAGCTAGTTGCAAAAACCTACGGAGATGCGTTATTTGAAGTAGCTTTAGAGGATGGAATATTGGAGACTCTTACAAAAGAGGTAAAGACAATGCATCAAATACTAAAGGAAAATAAGGACTTGTCTCAAATGATCAGTCATCCTAAGGTTTCTAAAAAAGAGAAAATACAAGTACTTGAACGAATATTCAAGGGACGTTTTTCTGACACTCTAGTCGGTTTTCTTATATTAGTCGTAGAAAAAGGAAGATATACAGAGGTTCCCGCTATTTTTAAACATTATATGGATCGAGTGCGGGAGCATATGAAGATAGGCGTCGTATGGGTGACCAGTGCCTATCCTTTGGCAAAGAAGCAACAAGACAAAATAGAAAAAAGATTGTTAGACACAACACAGTATAAAATGCTAGAGATGCATTTTGCTGTGGATGAATCCATTCTTGGTGGACTAATCATACGAATTAAGGACAGAGTGGTGGATAACTCACTTAAGAGTCAATTAAAAGAAATGACAAAGGTATTAATATAAACTTACAGAAAGAAGGTGCATAGGTATCATGAATTTAAAACCGGAAGAAATCAGTTCTGTCATCAAGGAGCAGATTCGCAATTATAGTACAAAACTTCAAGTGTCTGACGTAGGTACTATAATTCAGGTTGCCGATGGTATTGCTCGTATTCATGGACTTGAGAATGCCATGCAGGGTGAGCTTATTGAATTTCCAGGCGAAGTTTATGGTATGGTGCTTAACCTAGAGGAGGACAATGTCGGATGCGTTCTTCTTGGCTCATCTACTCATATTAGTGAGGGTGATGTAGTTAAGACCACAGGCCGTGTTGTTGAGGTGCCAGTGGGAGATGCCATGCTAGGGCGTGTTGTCAATGCACTAGGGCAACCTATCGATGGAAAGGGTCCCATTCATACAGAGAAATATCGTAAAATTGAACGAGTGGCATCTGGTGTAATTTCTCGTAAATCCGTAGATACCCCCTTACAGACAGGAATCAAAGCCATTGACTCCATGGTACCAATCGGAAGAGGCCAACGTGAGTTAATCATTGGCGATAGACAGACAGGTAAAACTGCCATTGCACTAGACACGATTATTAATCAAAAGGGTCAGGGTGTGTATTGCATCTACGTAGCCATTGGTCAGAAGGCGTCCACCGTTGCTACCATTGTAAAAACCTTAGAGGAAAGAGAAGCCATGTCCTACTCCACTGTAGTAGCGGCCACCGCAAGTGAGCTTGCTCCTCTACAATATATTGCTCCATATGCAGGCTGTGCCATAGGCGAGGAGTGGATGGAGTCTGGTAAGGATGTACTCATCGTTTATGATGATTTAAGTAAGCATGCAACGGCGTATCGTACGCTGTCCTTACTTCTTCGTCGTCCACCAGGTCGTGAGGCTTATCCAGGTGATGTATTTTACCTTCATTCCAGATTATTAGAACGTGCTGCTCGTCTATCTGATGAGCTTGGAGGAGGTTCCTTAACTGCCCTTCCTCTCATTGAAACCCAAGCAGGTGACGTATCCGCGTATATTCCAACCAACGTAATCTCTATTACAGACGGACAGATTTATCTAGAATCAGAGATGTTTAACGCAGGCTTTCGGCCAGCTGTTAACCCAGGACTATCCGTTTCTCGTGTAGGTGGTAGTGCTCAAATCAAAGCCATGAAAAAGATTGCAGGACCTATCCGTATTGAACTTGCTCAGTATCGTGAGCTGGCAGCCTTTGCCCAATTTGGTTCAGATTTAGATGCAGACACCAAGGAGAAGTTAGCACAGGGCGAGCGTATTCGTGAGATGCTAAAGCAACCTCAGTATCAACCAATGCCAGTGGAATATCAGGTTATCATCATCTATGCAGCAGTAAACAAATATTTGCTAGATATTCCAGTGAATCGTATTTTGGAATTTCAGAAAGGATTGTTTGAGTATATGGATACCAAATATCCTGAGATACCAGAAGCCATTCGTACAGATAAGGAAATTAAGGAAGAGACAGAAGCCAGCATGATAAAAGTAATTGAAGAATACAAGAAAGTCTTTGGGACGGAATAGAGAGGTGAACGAATATGGCCTCTATGAGAGATATTAAGAGACGAAGAGATTCTATTACTAGTACTAGTCACATTACCAAAGCAATGAAGTTGGTTTCTACAGTAAAGCTACAGAAATCGAAAAGTCGTGCGGAGGTGTCAAAGCCTTATTTTCAATCCATGTATAGCACTGTAGCCTCTATTCTTACTAAGTCAGGGGAATTAAATCACCCATTTATCCATGGAAATGAATCCAGTAAAAAGGCAGTGATTGTGATTACCTCTAACAGAGGATTAGCTGGAGGTTATAACTCTAATGTGGTGAAGCTTCTTCTTCAAGGAGACTTTAAGAAGGAGGATACTCTTATTTATGCCATAGGGCGTAAGGGAAAGGATGCACTTCATAGGCGTGGATATACCATAGCCCTAGATGATTCCGAGGTAATGAATAATCCTTTATATAGTGATGCTGCTTCTATTGGAGGTAGATTACTAGAGTCTTTTACAAATGGTGAAATAGGAGAGATTTATCTAGCGTACACCGTTTTTAAGAATACGGTGAGTCACATTCCTACCTTAAAACGACTTCTACCTGTAGAAACGGTTCTTGACGATGCTAGTCTAGAAGAGGAAGAGCAGGACCCTTATGATGCTATGACTTTGATGGACTTTGAAACAGAGGCAGAGGAAACCTTAGAGTTGTTAATTCCGAAATATGTGAAGAGTTTAATATATGGTGGTCTTATTGAGGCCCTTGCCAGTGAAAATGGTGCTAGAATGCAAGCAATGGATTCTGCAACCAACAATGCAAATGAGATGATAGATAACCTATCCCTAAGCTATAATCGAGCCAGACAAGCATCCATTACCCAAGAGATTACGGAGATTGTGGCTGGAGCTAGCGCAATTAGTTAATACAGGTTAGAGAAAAGAAACAAGAAAAGGAGTGAGAAAACAGATGGCAAATGAAAACATTGGGAAAATCACTCAGGTCATTAGTGCAGTATTGGATGTTAAGTTTGACGGCAGTAAGCTGCCTGAAATACATGAAGCGATTAATATTCCAAGGGAGGAAGGAGAAACCCTTGTAGTGGAGGTTGCACAACATCTAGGAGATGATACTGTTCGATGTATAGCCATGGGATCGACAGATGGATTAAAGCGTGGCATGAATGCCATTGCAACAGGTGCGCCAATCTCTGTTCCTGTGGGAGAAGAAACCTTAGGCCGTATGTTTAACGTACTTGGTCAACCCATTGATAATAAAGAACCGCCAAAGAATGTAAAATATGAACCAATCCATCGAGCAGCTCCAAAGTTTGAGGAACAGGCTACTTCTACGGAGATGTTAGAGACAGGTATTAAAGTAGTAGACCTTCTTTGCCCATATCAAAAGGGTGGTAAAATCGGTCTGTTTGGTGGCGCTGGTGTTGGTAAGACCGTATTAATTCAGGAGTTGATTACCAATATTGCTACAGAGCATGGTGGCTACTCTGTATTTACTGGAGTTGGAGAGAGAACCAGAGAAGGAAATGACCTGTATCATGAGATGATAGACTCCGGTGTAATCAATAAGACTACCATGGTATTTGGTCAGATGAATGAGCCACCAGGAGCCAGAATGAGAGTAGGTCTTACAGGGCTAACCATGGCAGAGTATTTCCGAGATAAAGGCGGTAAGGATGTTCTTCTGTTCATAGACAACATTTTTCGTTTTACCCAAGCCGGTTCTGAGGTGTCTGCCTTACTAGGTCGTATGCCTTCAGCCGTTGGATATCAGCCAACCTTGCAGACGGAAATGGGTTCTCTTCAGGAGAGAATCACTTCAACTAAGAGTGGTTCCATTACCTCTGTACAGGCAGTATATGTGCCAGCAGATGACCTAACGGACCCTGCTCCAGCAACTACCTTTGCCCACCTAGATGCGACTACCGTACTTAGCCGTTCTATAGTAGAGCTCGGTATCTATCCTGCTGTAGATCCACTGGAGTCTACCTCCAGAATCTTGGACCCCCGTGTGGTTGGTGAGGAGCATTATAAGGTTGCTCGTGGGGTACAGGAAATCCTTCAAAGATATAAGGAACTACAGGATATTATCGCCATTCTTGGTATGGATGAGCTATCAGAGGAAGAGAAGCTTGTAGTTGCCCGTGCAAGAAAGATACAACGTTTCTTATCTCAACCATTTCATGTGGCAGAGCAGTTTACGGGCATTACGGGTAGATATGTACCAATTCAGGACACCATTCAAGGCTTTCAAGAAATACTAGATGGTAAGCATGACGACATTCCAGAAAGCCATTTCTTAAATGCTGGTAACATCGATGACGTTCTTGCTCGTGTAAAGTAGAGTAGGGAGGGATACGGTGGCAGATACAAAAGTAATGAACTTAAAAATCATTTCTCCTGATCGGATTTTTTATGAGGGAAACGTGGAAATGTTAGAAGTTACAACAACAGAGGGCGACATGGGAATCTATCCAGAACACATTCCTTTGACAGCGATTATATCTCCTGGAGTATTAAGAATCCATGAACCAGGAGAAGTAAAAGAGGCTGCCCTCCATGATGGGTTTATAGAAATTCAAAAGAAGAAGGTAGTGATACTGGCAGAATCCTGTGAGTGGCCAGATGAAATCGATATAAACCGCGCTAGAGAAGCAAAGATTCGCGCCGAAAGAAGGCTAAAGGGTGAAGAGGGTGATATCAATGACCTTCGTGCAGAAGCAGCCCTACGTCGCTCTATTACACGAATTGGATTAGCAGAGAAGTATAATAGATAGATGGCGGATGGAAGTATTCCGGAAGATGAGCCTAAAAATTGTATACGGATTATAGGCAAGCGGTTTTGTTGGCATGTTATAGATAGTGACAGGATACGCTTCGCTATAAGCTAGAAAAGGATGAAAATCTGGCATGAAAGGATATGCCGATTTTCATCTTTTTACTATCTTAGCTGCAACGTGGCCGTTGCCGCCCCTGTCACTTAGTGACTATATAGTCTATGAGGCAATTTTAAGGCGTTAGGTTGTGAGGCGCCATAAACCTGGCCTAAGGACCGACCTTCACATACAGCCGTCCACTTAAGAAATCAGAGGCTGCCTTAACTTCCCCGGACAATTTCTGGGATGAGGAAGGTTGTCGCAAACGAGTGGGGCTATTGATCATTCTTTTCGCTTTGCGATGATTCTATAAAAGGTCATGTCATCCCAGGAAGCCTTAGTAAAAGGTTCTTCGTGTGTATTATGTATCTGTTCGGACTTATGAATGAGTTCAATTCCATCATCATCAATAGAATCTGCTAGGAGGACATCCACCATGTCCGTTTCTTCAAAGAGTGTTTTCCACCATGCTACTGTATGCCATTTGTCTAAATCAAATTGTTTGGCATACGGTTTATAAGCTTCTGGTAAATCATCTTCATATTCATGTAAAAACCCTGGTACAATAATTCCAATGAGTCCTCCTGGTTTTACATACTTTAGTATATGTTTTTTAAGATAATTACTATCTTGGACATAGAAGAAGAGAGAATTAACACTCACTATAGCGTCAAAATAATCTTCTGCAAAGGGGAGATTCCTTGCATCTGCTTGGATGGGGAAAACATTATGCTGTTGCTCCATCTCACAGATACGTTTCCAGTTATCAGAAGCACTAATCCACAAATCAGTTGCCCATACTTTTACATGATATTCTTTGGCAAGAAAGATGGAAGAGACTGCTTTTCCACAGCCTAGGTCCAACACTTTACTACTAGGTGCTAAGTCCATAACTTGACAAAGGGATTCTTGTAGCCATAGGCAATGTGAGCCCATAGCATTACTTAAAATCCAATCAGGCTCATACTTAGAGGATAACGGATATCTTTTGTTATCCATCATTACTAAGATATCTTCTCGTGAATAATTCATTGAGAATCCCTCCAGAATATACTTTATCTATCATCCAGCTCTTACTCAGGTGTCACAAACTTTGAGTTAGTGAGAGAATTCAGCATCTCCTCCATTGTTGTGTTATTAGAATCTTTATATGAGTAATCTTTCCTATCAATGTCTGCATAACTGCCAGCAAACATAAAGCTACCCAAGAGATCACCGTAATTATAAAAACTAAAACGGTAGGACCATCCACCCCTTGGTAGTACGAATTTTCGACGATATGTAATATTGTCCATATAGTCTAGAATCTTATCTATGTCTGCCTGGTTGGTAACAGTCATAGTATCACCACCTTCTGCCATGACTTCAATATTGTTAACATCAGCGGCAGTGACAAAGCTATCAAAATCTCTTTTTCGAAAGAAGATAAGTAACAGTAAGGCACAGATACCCATGGCACTATACATAGCTATTTTCAATGGCTTTTTCAAACGGAGTCCCCCCCTTTTTTAATTGGTAATTGCTTACATACTTATAGCATAGCATATTCGCCAATTAAAGTAAAACAATGGATAGTTTGTCTAAGTATTACTTCCAACCTCTTTTCTAAACTGGCTTGGTGTCATATTATATTTTCGCTTAAATAAACGATTGAAATTAGCTAGATTGTCAAATCCACTTTGAGAAGCAATGGTTAGAATGGAATCTGAGGATAGACGGAGGCTCCTAGCTGCGATAGTGAGGCGATAGTCATTTAGGTAGGTAATAAAGCTTATGCCCATGGCATTTCGGAAAAATTTCATAAAATGGGATGGACTGTAATGGAGTAGCTCTGCCACCTCTTCAATGGTTATGGTTTCGGCATAATGGTCCTCCATATACTTAATAAGTATTTTCATCTTCTCAATAGATTTTGGTGCAGGTAGGGTAGTAGAATCCTTTTTCTGATGAGAAAATAATATAAAGAATATCTGTAAGAATAGTCCCTTGATAGCAAGTTGATAGCCCAATGGGCGGGCATCTGAAAAATAGTCGATTTGCTGTAAGAGTGTGGCAATCTCCTTATAATAGGATAGTGAGGGAGTCAGAAGTAGAGTGTCGAAGGCAATCTTATTTTGAAACAAAGGCCTGATAAACTGAGTAGAACAGATATCCTCATGATAGGAGAGTAAAAAATCAGCAGTAAAAAGGATATTTTCGTATTCCATAATCGTCCCTGTAATGCCTTGTATAGAATGAAGTTGACCAGGGGGAATTAATAGAATACTACCAGTAGTGACTGGATAAGAGTCATAATTGACCAAAACAGTGCCCATGCCTTTTTTTACAACTACTAATTCCATTTCAGAATGCCAATGCATAGGTACCTCAGGAAAGTCTAAGGGAATCGAGCAAACGTAAGTATTATAGGAGAATTCTGCACTTGTATGTACTTTTTCTTCGTGGTAATTCTGATATTCTTTAAGATTCATATTACACCTCCAAATGATAGTATTATACTAGTATTGGCTAGTATAAGACAAGATGTTTTAGCAATCTAATCCTATAATACAGGTTAGATGTTAAAAACATGGAGGTAAGGATATGAACGTACAAGAGATGCTATCACAGGAACTTGGGAAAAGCATTGCCGAGGCAACAAATGCAGAAATCTACGATGCACTACTTAGGATGACGGGCAAACTAGCAAGTGAAAAAGAGAGTAATGATGACAAAAAGAAAGTGTACTACATTTCAGCGGAGTTTTTGATTGGCAAGTTATTATCCAATAATTTAATCAATCTTGGATTATATAATGAAGTAAGAAAGGCTTTGGAAGAACAGGGAAAGGTTTTATCTGAGATTGAGGAGCTTGAACCAGAGCCATCTCTTGGTAATGGTGGACTGGGAAGATTAGCAGCTTGTTTCCTTGATTCTATGGCAACCCTTGGACTTCCAGGGGATGGAATTGGACTGAATTATCACCTTGGTTTATTTAGACAGGTATTTAAGGATCATGAGCAAAGAGAAGTACCAGACTCTTGGATAGAATCAAAAGGATGGCTCATAAAGAGGGAAAACTCATATACAGTGAAAATGGGTGGATATGAGTTCCACTCCATAATGTACGATATTGCCGTTACTGGTTATGAAAATAGGACAAACTATTTGCATCTTTTTGATTTGGATTCAGTGGATGAAAGTATTGTCCAGGACGGAATTAGTTTTGATAAGGATGAGATTAAAAAGAATTTGACCTTATTCTTATATCCAGATGATAGTGATGAAAAGGGGCGTTTACTCCGTATTTACCAACAGTATTTTATGGTAAGCAACGCAGCCCAGTTAATTTTGGAAGAAGCAGTAGAAAAAGGATGTAAACTATATGATCTTAATGACTATGCAGTGATTCAAATAAATGATACTCATCCTACCATGGTGATTCCAGAATTAATTCGTCTTCTTGTAGAACGAGGGCTTTCTATGGATGCTGCCATTGGGGTCGTTTCAAAGACATGTGCTTACACCAATCACACAATTTTAGCAGAAGCATTAGAAAAGTGGCCGATTAAGTACCTACAAAAAGTGGTTCCTCAGCTGGTGCCAATCATAGAAATTCTTGATGATAAGGTACGTCGTAAGTTTGAGGATGAAAGTGTAGCGATTATTGACCGTAAAGACAGGGTTCATATGGCACACCTGGATATTCATTATGGTTTCTCAGTAAATGGGGTTGCTTCCTTGCATACAGAGATTTTAAAAAATACCGAACTGAATAACTTCTATCAAATCTATCCAGATAAATTTAATAATAAAACCAATGGGATCACATTCCGTCGTTGGCTACTACACAGTAATCCTCAGCTAACCTCCTTTATAGAGGAACGAATTGGTGGGGGATTTAAGAAGGATGCTTCTGCCCTTGAAAAATTGGGTGCATATTGTGAAGAGGATGCATCTTTAAATGCACTACATTTGATTAAAAAAGAGAAAAAGGAAGAACTATGCAAGTATCTTTTAGAAACACAGCAAATACATCTGGATTCAGCCTCTATATTCGACATCCAGATAAAAAGACTTCATGAGTATAAAAGGCAGCAGATGAATGCTCTGTATGTCATTCATAAATACCTAGAGATTAAAAAGGGCAACACTCCAACAACACCTATCACCATTGTATTTGGCGCTAAGGCAGCACCAGCATATACCATTGCAAAGGATATCATTCATCTAATTCTGTGTCTTCAGGAACTAGTGAATCATGATCCACAGGTGAGCCCATATCTGAAGGTTGTCATGGTGGAGAACTATAATGTTACATTAGCGGAGAAGTTGATTCCAGCTTGTGATATATCAGAGCAGATATCACTTGCCTCCAAAGAGGCTAGTGGAACGGGTAATATGAAGTTTATGCTAAACGGAGCCATTACACTTGGAACAGAAGATGGAGCCAATGTTGAGATTCATGAATTAGTAGGTGATGACAATATCTATATCTTCGGCAAAAGAAGTGATGAAGTCATTGCCCATTATAAGAAGGGGGATTACCTTGCACGTGACCTATATCGTAAGGATGCAGTAATAAGAGAAGCAGTTGATTTCATAACAGATGAAAAGTTACTAGCCATTGGGAATAAAGAAAAGCTGACAAGACTTCAAAATGAAATATTAAACAAAGACTGGTTTATGGCCTTACTTGATTTCAACGAGTATATTCAGACAAAAGAGAAGATATATAAGGACTATGAGGATACAAGAGAGTGGAGTAAGAAAATGATGGTCAACATTAGCCAAGCTGGTTATTTCTCATCTGATAGAACTATAGAGGAGTACAATAAAGATATTTGGAATGTAAAAAGTGCACAAAATAGTAGATAGATTATCGTAATAAATCACGAATATACATAAAGTCGTTGCAATTTTATTAGGTAGGGTATATAGTAAAACTAACAGTTGGAAACGTTACCGACAACGATACCGACAACGGTACCAAAAACGACAAAATATATTGTGTTGATAACGAGAGACTGAAACAATTATATTTAATAGGAGGAGAATCATGTACAAGAAGAAAATTGCATCAATGATCTTATCATTGGTAATGGTTGCAGGTATGCTTACTGGCTGTGGTAATTCAAACTCAGATCCAAGTGCAAGTGCCGGTGCAACACAGGAAAAAGGTAGTGTATATTTCCTTAACTTTAAACCAGAGCAAGCAGACCAATGGGTAGAACTTGCTAAGATGTATACAGAAAAAACTGGGGTTGAGGTTAAAGTTAAAACTGCAGCTTCCGGTCAATATGAACAAACACTTAAATCTGAAATTGCAAAAAAAGAGGCACCAACTTTATTCCAGATTAATGGACCTATTGGATATCAGAACTGGAAAGAGTACTGTGCAGATTTATCTGGAACAAAACTTTACTCTTGGTTAAAAGATGCTAATATGGCAGTTAAGAGTGGAGATGGTGTATACGGTATCCCATATGTAGTAGAAGGATATGGTATCATTTATAACCAAGAAATCATGGATAAGTATTTTGCACTTGATGGTGCTAAAGCAACTTCTATGGATCAAATCAATAATTTTGCTAAGCTTAAAGAAGTTGTTGAAGATATGACTGCAAAGAAAGACAAACTTGGTATTGAGGGTGTATTTTCCTCTACTTCCTTCACACCTGGTGAAGACTGGAGATGGCAGACACATTTAATGAATCTTCCAATTTACTATGAGTACAAAGATAAAGGTGTTGCCGACGAACAGGAAATTACTTTTGCTTATGCAAACAACTATAAAAACATCTTTGATTTATACATAAACAATTCCGTAACAGAACCTGCAATGTTGGGCTCAAAATCAGTTGAAAATTCTATGGCAGAGTTTGCTTTAGGTAAATCTGCTATGGTTCAGAATGGTAACTGGGGTTGGGGACAGATTAATGGCACAGAGGGAAATGTTGTTTCTGCTGATAAAGTAAAATTCTTACCAATTTACACAGGTGTAAGTGGTGAAGAAAAACAAGGTCTTTGTACAGGTACAGAAAACTTCTTCTCTGTTAACAATAAAGCATCTGAGGCTGATCAAAAGGCAACAATTGATTTTATTGAATGGGTATTTAGCTCTGCTGAAGGAAAAGATTTCGTAACTAATAAACTTGGATTTATTGCTCCATTTACTACTTTTGAAAGCAAAGACAACCCAACTGATCCACTTGCTAAAGAAGTAATTCGTTATATGGACAATAAAGATTTATATTCTGTATCATGGAACTTTACAAGCTTCCCAAGCCAGACATTTAAAGATGATCTTGGTGCAAGATTGTTACAGTACTGCACAGGCGATATGAAATGGGATCAGCTTGTATCTGATACAATTAAAGGATGGGCAACAGAGAAAGCTGCCATTGCTGAGTAATCAAATGACGTTTCATATTATATATTGTTAAGTATTAAAAAGGGGGAGGAGAAGAGATAGTAATCTCCCCTTCTTTTTAGATTAAGGAGGATTAACATGCAAAAGGCATACAAAAAATATTTCTGGCTGTTTGTATTGCCCACACTGATTGCGTTTACACTATTCTTTATCATCCCATTTATTACGGGTATTATATTATCATTCTGTAAATTTAAAACAGTAACGGATGCGAGTTTTGTGGGATTTGGAAACTATATCAAAGCATTCTCAAATAAAGATTTTGTGAATGCACTTTGGTTTACAACAAAGTTCACAGTAGTATCTGTAATCACTGTCAATGTATTTGCTTTTATACTGGCCTATCTATTGACTAGAGGAATTAAGGGGACCAATTTATTCCGTACAGTATTTTTTATGCCAAATCTAATTGGTGGTATTGTACTAGGATACATCTGGCAGCTTTTAATTAATGGTGTATTAGCATTTGCTGGTGTGACCATAACTACATCTGCACAATATGGATTTTGGGGCATGGTAATCCTGACAAACTGGCAGTTGATCGGTTATATGATGATTATCTACATAGCAGGTATTCAGAATGTTCCTTCAGACATTATTGAAGCAGCTAAAATTGATGGAGCATCCAAAATGCAGACATTATTCAAAGTGACGATTCCAAACGTAATGCCTTCTTTTACAATTGCTCTGTTCTTAACTTTGACCAATTCATTCAAGTTGTTTGATCAGAACTTGGCATTGACTGCTGGTGCACCGGCTAAGCAAACATCCATGTTGGCACTGGATATCTTTAATACATTCTATAACCGCAATGGTTGGGAAGGTGTCGGACAGGCGAAAGCAGTTATTTTCTTTATTATCGTTGGTGTCATTGCTTTATTACAATTACGATTTACAAGACAGAAGGAGGTTGAAAACTAATGGCGCGTAAAAGGAAAGTAGATATTGAAAGTACGACTATCGGTGTATCCAAACGTTCCGGTATTGTTACAACTATTATCCTAACACTTCTTTCTGTTGTGTTTCTTTATCCTATTGTTCTTGTACTGATTAACTCTTTTAAAAGTAAACTTTTTATTAGTGACCAACCGTTTTCACTTCCTTCTAGTGAGACTTTTGTAGGTCTAAAAAACTATGTAGACGGAATAGCAAAGACGGGACTTCTTGGAGCAGCAGCTAGATCCGCCTTTATTACGGTGTTCTCTGTCATAGCAATTGTAATTCTTACTTCCATGTGTGCATGGTGGATTACTCGTACCAAGAGTAAATTTTCCTCATTTTTATATTACCTATTTGTATTTGCTATGATTGTACCGTTTCAGATGGTTATGTTTACCTTGTCAAAGGTGACAGATATGCTGAATATGGGTAATATGTATGGCATCATTTTCGTATACGTTGGATTTGGAGCTGGATTAGCGGTATTTATGTTCGCAGGTTTTGTAAAATCAATACCAATTTCCTTAGAAGAAGCAGCTATGATTGATGGCTGTAGTCCAGTTCAGATCTATTTTAAGGTTGTATTTCCAATCCTACGTCCAACTGTGATATCAGTTGCGATTCTACAGACAATGTGGATTTGGAATGACTACCTTTTACCAACCTTGGTATTAGATAGTGAGAAACCAACGATTCCAATGGCAGTACAATATTTAAGAGGTGGCTATGGATCTATCGATATGGGTGCAATGATGGCTATGCTTGTGTTAGCAATTGTTCCAATTATCGTATTCTACTTATCTTGCCAGAAATATATTATAAAAGGTGTTACAGCAGGAGCCGTAAAAGGTTAAGGAAGGAGAAGACATATGAGAGAAAGCGGAGTGCTTCTTCCGATTTTTTCCCTACCATCAGATTATGGCATCGGGTGTTTTTCAAAAGAAGCCTATGAATTTGTTGATCAACTTTATGAAGCAGGCCAAAAGAAGTGGCAGATACTTCCTTTAGGGCCTACCGGATATGGGGATTCACCATACCAATCCTTTTCCACATTTGCAGGAAATCCCTATTTCATAGATTTGCATCAGCTTAAGATGGATGGGCTTTTGACAGCGGAGGAATTAAAAAATCTGGATTTTGGCAAGGATGAGACATCTATTGACTATGAAAAACTTTACAATGTGCGGTATAAAGTGCTAGCCAAAGCCTTTGAACGGTTTGTAGCAGATGAGGCGTATGAGAATTATATTCGTGATAATGCATTTTGGCTAGAAGATTATAGTCTATTCATGGCAGAAAAAGACGAACATAATGGTATGCCATGGACGTTATGGGAAGAACCACTGAAACACCGTGAAGAGTGGATCTTGGTGCAAGAAAAAGCAAGGTTAGAAAAACAATGCGCATTTCATAAATTCCAACAATATCAGTTTTGGAAGCAGTGGAATTCTTTGCATGGGTATGCCAATAGAAAGGGAATTGAAATCATTGGTGACATTCCAATCTATGTAGCATTAGATAGCGCTGATACCTGGGCAAGTCCACAATTATTTCAGTTTAACGAGAACTTGGAACCAGTAGCTGTGGCTGGATGCCCAGTAGATGGATTTTCCGCTACGGGTCAGCTGTGGGGAAATCCTTTGTACAATTGGACATATCACAAGGAAACTGGGTATGATTGGTGGATACGTCGTATAAACTATATGCTACATATGTACGATGTTCTTCGAGTGGATCATTTCCGTGGGTTTGATGAGTATTATGCCATTCCGTACAAAGATAAAACAGCAGAATTTGGACATTGGGAAAAGGGCCCTGGCATGGATCTGTTTAACGCAATAAAGGAAGCAATTGGAGAACAGAAGATTATTGCGGAAGATTTGGGTTATATGACAGATAGTGTTAGACAGTTAGTACTGGATACTGGTTTTCCAGGGATGAAGGTGTTACAGTTTGCATTTGATTCCCGTGAAGAGAGTGATTATCTCCCACATAATTACGATAAAAACTGTGTTGTATACACAGGAACTCATGATAATGACACGATTCAGGGTTGGTATGATTCCATGAATGACCATGATAGAGAATTTTCTGTGCGATACATGAATAATAAGCGGACGCCAAGAACTGAGCTACATACTGACTTTGTTCGAATGGCTATGGCCAGCGTTGCAGACTTATGTATTATACCAATACAGGATTATCTTGGCCTTGGGAGAGAGGCTCGTATAAATACGCCGTCTACATTGGGTGATAACTGGAAATGGCGCTTGAAAAAAGGTGAAATTACTGATATTGTAATAGATGGAATTAGGGAATTATCAAAATTGTATGGTAGATAACATTAATGCGTTAGGGGAAAACAAATGGAAACGATAAAAGATATTGCGAAAGCATGTGGGGTTGGAGTAAGTACTGTCTCCCGTGCCATTAATAATCATCCAGATATTAATCCAGAAACAAAAGAAATGATTATGAATGTGATTCATGAGCATAATTATATTCCCAACAACAGTGCACGGAACCTAAAAAGGTCCAATGCAAAAACTATCGCAGTATTAATAAAGGGTATTACCAACCCCTTCTTTTCTAGCATGATAGGTATCATTGAAAGAAAAACTTATGAGAAGAAGTATTCATTTATACTTCAGCATGTAGAAGAGCATGAAGATGAGTTAGATGTAGCAATTGAACTGATTAAGGAAAAACGTCTTAAGGGAATCATCTTCTTGGGTGGTAATATTTCTCATTCTTCCGAGAAACTAAAGCAGCTCGACATTCCCTTTGTACTGAATACACTGGGAATACCAGAAGACTATAGGACTCAATCGGATAAATGGGCCTGTGTATCTGTAGATGACTATGTAGAAAGCTACAAGATGGTAGATTATCTTTGTAAGCAAGGCCATCAGCGTATAGCCATTATATCTGCAAGTTGTGATGATCAAAGCATTGGTTTGCTTCGATACAAAGGATATCTTCAGGCAATGAAGGACAATGGAAGAACAATCGTAGAAGAACTTGTGATGCACATGAACGGACCTACGGATGCCTACAATATGGAAACAGGGTATCGTCTCATGAAACAGCTTATGGGAAAAAAGGAAGCTTTTACCGCAGTATATGCCATAGCCGATAGTCTTGCACTAGGAGCATGTAGAGCCATTCGAGAGGAAGGAAAAACGATTCCAGACGATTATAGTGTTGCTGGGTTTGACGGAATTGAGATGGGTGCTTATTACGTTCCAAGCTTGACGACCATCAGGCAGCCAGTGGAAGAAATGGCAAAAACAATGATTTTTCTACTTTTTGATATGATAAAGAAAGAGGGCGGCCATAAAAGAGTTGTTTTACCAGCTAGCCTTCTTGAAAGAGAATCGACAAAGACTTTATAATGATACATAAATAACAGATACCCTAAAGGAGGATTTTCATGTCAGAGGTAAGATATGAACAATTAATTAGACGACGTAACCGTTTCATAGATCAGCTTTATCGTGCACTAATCTATGCCAGCATACTTGTGCTAGTACTGTCATCGGTAGTTACTGGTTATTTAGGTCTATTCCTTGCTGTTATACTGGGGTTTGCTGCGTACTATTTGATTTTCCCGCGTTTTTCTGTAGAGTATGAGTATACTTTGTTTGGTAAAGATTTGGACATTGATATCATCTACAATAAAGAAAAAAGAAAATCAAAAATGCAGCTGGATTTGTCTCAAGCTGAGTTGATTGCTCCACTATCATCTCAACGTATAGTAGCTTACAAAGAAGTAAAGCAGGTTAATTATTCAGCAAATAATCCAGACAAAGAGCCTTATGGAATTATCATTTCACAAAACCAATCAAGGTTTTGTGTACTAGTCGAAATGAGCGATTCTTTCTATGATCATCTTAAGATGACTGTTCCCCGTGTATTATACAGGGATTAAGTGAGAAGTGGGGGGGGCCCGGCATATATTTTGTT
>JAEZGY010000020.1 GCA_023416695.1 Bacillota bacterium
AATACTCTAAAGGCAGTGGTAAAGACCAGAGAATGACCAAGTCCTCTTCTAAGGATAAAGAGGTGCAACCGGACAAATTCGTTGCTGCAAAACGTCTAGAAAAAGAAAAGAAAGCAATGCAGAAGAAGACTCAAGAAAGTAAAAAGGAAAAACAAAATCGTCCCCAGCCTAAGACAAAGAGGCCTAACAATATAGATTGGACCAAAGGCTATGAAAATGGCTTGTATGGCGATGATGACGATAGTTTTACCACATATTTATAATAAATGATATATTAGGGCTGTTGCATAATGATTGCAACAGCTCATTTTGTACTATAAAATAGGTTATAATATGGGCTAGAAGAGATAAAGGGGTACCTTATGGAACAGATAGAAAGCAAAAAAGCGAATACAGATAAAAGTTATCAGGTTAAGATATCTGTCCGTAGTCTAGTGGAATTTATCATGCGTAGCGGAGATATTAATACTTCTTCTATTGGAGTAGCGGATAAGGATGCTATGGCAAAAGGTAGCAAGCTTCATCGCAAGCTACAGAAGAGAATGGGCTCCAACTATACTGCGGAATATCCTCTTGCCATGGATGTCCCAGTTACCTATGAAGGAAAGGAATTACTGATTAGTGTAGAGGGAAGAGCTGATGGTGTTCTGCTGGTAGAGGAGAAAGAGGATAAGCCTGGGGTATATATTGATGAAATAAAAGGAATGTATATGGATCTCAACCTTATAATGGAGCCTTTTGAAGTACATCTTGCTCAAGCGAAATGTTATGCTTACCTCTATGGTAAGAAGTTAGAGGAGAAAAAAGTTGGGGTTCGAATGACCTATGCTAACATAGAAACAGAGCTTACAAAATACTTTGAGTACACCTATGAAATGACAGAGTTAGAGTGCTGGTTTCACTGGTTAATTACGGAGTATGCGAAATGGGCACACATGGAGATTGAGTGGAAGAAAGAGAGAAATACATCTATAAAAGCAATGGATTTTCCATTTTCCTATCGGAAGGGGCAAAAAAAGCTAGTGACGGGGGTTTATCAGACTATTCTTAGAGAAAAGCGTCTTTATCTAGAAGCTCCTACTGGAGTAGGAAAGACAATTTCAACCATTTTCCCAACAGTAAAGGCTATGGGGGAAGATTTAGTGGAGAAGATCTTTTATCTGACGGCCAAGACCATAACAAGAACAGTGGCAGAAGAAACTTTTAGTATTTTAAAAGCAAATGGTGTGAAGTTAAAGGTTGTAACCTTGACAGCAAAAGAGAAAATATGCATTCATGAGAAAGTTAACTGTAATCCTGAGGAATGCAAAAGAGCAAAGGGCCATTTCGACCGTGTCAATGATGCAGTCTTTGATTTAATTAATCATGAGGTGGAAATCAGCAGAGAAACTATTGAGAGGTATGCAGAGCTTTATGAAGTTTGCCCATTTGAAATGGCTTTAGATGTCTCCTTGTGGTGTGATGGAATCATCTGCGACTATAACTATGTATTTGACCCAAGAGCTCAATTAAAACGATTCTTTATGAATGAAAAAAAATCAGACTATGTCTTTTTAGTAGATGAGGCCCATAACCTTGTTGATCGAGCTAGAGAAATGTATAGTGCCAGGTTAATAAAGGAGGATTTTCTAGAGGTAAAAAGAATTATAAAGGGAAGAAGTAAACGATTAGAAAAGCAGCTAGAGATATGTAATCGGGAGTTATTAAAGTGGAAAAGGGAATCAGATTCTTATCAGATACTTACCAATATTGATACCTTTGCTCTTCAAGTGTTACAGCTTTCTACCATAATGTATGAATTTTTGCGAGAGAATCAAGCCTTTGAGCAAAGAGACCTAGTTTTAGATTTTTATTTTAAAGTAAGTAGTTTTATGGATATTTATGAAATCTGTGATAGTAAATATCTAATCTATACAGACTTTTTGGATAAAGGAGAATTTGCCCTCACCTTACAATGCATGGATCCATCCACAAATCTTAATAACTGTCTAGAGAAAGGACGAAGTGCCATCTTCTTTTCTGCCACTTTACTACCTATTGCCTATTACAAGGAGCAATTGGCAGGTAGCATAGAGGATTACGCCATATATGCGGAAACTGTATTTGACCCTAAAAAGAGAAGAATTTTAGTAGCAGAGGATGTCAGTACTAAGTATACAAGAAGAACGAAAAATGAGTATGATAAGGTGGCGGAGTATATAACCAACTTTGTTCAAGGTAAAATAGGAAACTATCTAGTTTTCTTTCCTTCGTATCAGTATATGGAGCAGATTCTAGAAAGATTTCAGGACAATGGGGAGACCTTTACCCTAATCGTGCAAGGAAGTCGTATGACTGAGCAGGAAAGGGAAGAATTTCTCATGACATTTGAAGAGGAACCAGTAAAAACAAGGGTAGGCTTTTGTGTTATGGGTGGTATCTTTAGTGAAGGAATTGACTTAAAAGCAGACAGGTTAATTGGAACTGTAATTGTTGGAACAGGAATTCCTATGGTTTGTACGGAAAAGGAGTTACTACGTTTCTATTATGAGGAGAAGAAGGGAACAGGATTTGCCTATTCCTATATGTATCCAGGGATGAATAAGGTACTTCAGTCTGGTGGACGTGTGATTCGTACGGAGGAGGATAAAGGAATCATTCTTTTATTAGATGACCGGTTTTTAAGGAGAGAGTATCTAGAATTATTTCCAAAGGAATGGTTTCCTTATGTCGTTGTAAATCGAAATAATATCCGTCATGCAACAGAAGAATTTTGGGATACGCTATAACATAGCCACTTAAGCGTAAGGCAGCGAATAGCAATTCCATGGAAGGCTGTTTAAACACGTTGGTCCTTAGGCCTGGTAATGGCGCCCGAAATGAACAAAGCTGTAAAATTAAAGTCAGTATACAAAAAAAAGAAGTAGGACTGCAATGCTTGCATTGCAGATAAGGACAATAAGAGCAAATAGATGGCATTACCTTGCCAAGCTATTTGCTCTTATGACCTTATAGCGAAGCGTGTCCTACTTCTGTTTATATCAGATACTCAATTATAATTTTATAGTTAGTAAAACTTTTATTGCCATCAGGCCTTACGTACCATTACGTGTTTAATTCATGCGCAAGCTTGCCTTCAATGGAATTGGCTAGAGCTGCCGATAAAACCCAAGGAGGGTGTTGCACTAATTAGTGCAACACCCTCCTTATAACTATTTTTGATAATTCTTGATCTTTGCACTAATTTCTTTTACTGTAGACGATGGGGTATATGCTTCTGAGGCAAAGAGCATTTTGTGAAGATCTATTACGTTCTGCTCTAGGGTATCAGCAAGAATAACAGAAGCACCATCTACTGTAGCACCCTTTTTCTCAAATGGGAAACCACTGTCTTGTAAGATTTCGTAGGAAAACACATCTTTCACAAGACTTAAAATGTCTGTTGTGCTAAGGTTAGTAGCAACCTGAGGTAGCATTGTATCAATGATTTTATTTAAGGTCATTAAGGAAGAAGATTTTGCTTTAGACAAAACAGCCATAATTACAGTTCTTTGTCGTTGGGTTCTTCTAAAGTCACTACCACTTGTTTTACGAATACGACTATAAGCTAGTGCTTGTGTACCATCTAGGGTATAGGTTCCTGCTTTTTTAATAAGTGGGGAATTTGTATTGTTTAACTTATTGCCATCCTTAATATTCTTGTTTAAGGCAGCAAGTTCGTCCTCTTCAATCTTAATTTCCACTCCATCTATTAGATTTACTAGGTTTGTTACTGACGCAAAGTTTACAGTAACAAAATCCGTGATATCTAAGTCTAGCATACGGTTTAAGGTGCTAACAGCTAACTGTGGACCGCCATTGGCATAGGCAGCATTTATCTTTCTATAACCTACACCCTTTATATCTGCGAAGGTATCTCGATATACGGATACTAGTCTTACGTCTTTAGTTTTCTTATCTATACTGGCAATAATAATGGAGTCACTTCTTGTGTTTTTTACTAAATCATTTGTTCTAGAGTCTACACCAAAAATTGCTATATTCCAATAGCCCTCTATGTTGTCATCTGTAAAATCATTCTGTTCCTGAGTTAAGGCTTCTTTATCTAAATCAAACTTAACACGCTTATCCAGTTGGTGATTAATCCACGCCAAAACAACAAGAATGAGTGTAAGTACTATAATAATGGCAATTAATATACCTTTGCCACGTCTACGAGCTTTTTTAGGATTTTTCATACACTTGTCCTTTCTGTAGTATAATTACAATAAAATGTATTGATATTATTTAGAGTAACTAAATCATCATTTATAATACATGAAACATTAGGAAACTACAACATGAAAAGTCTTAATATTTTCTTTTTATATTAAGGTTTTCTTCACATTATCATCACAATTACTTGTTAGGATAATAGAACAATAGAAGTACTATTAACCTAATACTTACTAATTATATAGTTTTATGAAGAGATACAATGAGAATAAATTTTTAAAATTTAAGAAAGGAAAGGTAGACTATGGAAAACAAAAATCAAGATATAACTAATAATAATGAGTTTAATGAAAATAATCATCAAGAACCCAAAGTAGACAATTCTTATTATCAACCTAATTTTTATGCTTCCTTTACAGAACCTGTAAGGCCAGAGAGAAGACAAAATGTAACTAATGAAAACCCTACTTATGCTTATTATAGCTATAATAATCAGGATGCAGGTCCACAGATGAATTACAATACTTATTCACCTAACAATCAGTATGAGAATGAGGCTCCAAAGAAAACCAAAAAGAAAAGAACTGGTTTAAAAATAGCGATTGGGATTTTTGCAGCAGTGTTTTTGGGCTTTGGAAGTTATGGAGTATATGACCACTTTTTTGTTAAGGGGAATGATTCTTCCCTACTATCAGACAATAATTCTGAGCAAAAGAATGATAATTCCAAAGAGAATTCAAATGCCAATAAAGACACGCAAGGAGCCTTAAGTGAGGATAATAGTGGAAGTGATGTTGTAATACAGCAAACTACTGTTACGGATGTCAACAAAGATAATAGCGTGGTTACTGTATCTGAAAACACACAGCCATCCATCGTGGCGATTAATAGTACTATTACTACTAGTAATGGATGGGGACAGTCTTATGAGCAGTTAGGAAGTGGCTCCGGGATTATTTTAAAGCAAACAGATACTACACTATTAATTGTAACCAATAATCATGTTGTAGAAAGTGCTAGCAACATAGATGTTGTATTTACTGATGGACAGTCAGTGCCAGCAAAGGTAAAAGGTACTGACTCTACCTCTGATTTGGCAGTAATTGAAGTAAAACTAAGTGATATTAAGGATAGCACGTTAAAAAGTATTAAGGTTGCAACTCTAGGAAGTTCTAGTGACCTTAAGGTTGGAGAGATGGTAGTTGCTATCGGGAATGCCCTAGGTTATGGACAGTCTGTAACGGTTGGATATATTAGTGCCAAAGACCGTGAAGTAACCATTGACAATAAGAAAATGATTTTATTGCAAACAGATGCAGCCATTAATCCTGGTAACAGTGGTGGAGCATTGTTAAATCTAAATGGAGAAGTAATTGGTATTAATAGTGCCAAGTTTTCTTCTGAGGTAGTTGAGGGTATTGGATATGCCATTCCAATCTCCAATGCAATACCAATTATTAATGAGTTAGTTGATAGAGAAGTGCTTAAGGAAGAAGAGAAAGGCTATATAGGTATTTCTGGTACAACTGTTACTGATGAGATGCACAATTCCTTAAACTATCCTTATGGAGTATATGTTTCAGAGGTAGCTAAAGATGGAGCAGCAGAAATTGGTGGAATTAAGCCATATGACATCTTAACAAAGCTTAATGGGAATACTATTTCTACAATCGAAGGATTTAAGGAACGATTAAATTCCTACCGTGCTGGTACACAAGTGGAAATTACTTTACAGCGTATTGAAAACGGTGCTTATGTTGAAAAAACACTAAAGATAACCTTACAGGATAAAAAGGTGCTAGATAGTTTACAGTCTGGTGCACAACCTGGAAATACAGAGGACAATAGTGCTAACAATAATGGTGACTCTACCAATCCTTATGGAGAGGATGGAAGAAATAATTCAGGCGATTCTTATGGTCTTGATGAATGGCCATGGAGTTTGTTTGAGTAATCCTTTTTCGCTTGTGTATGAATGTAACTTACGTTATAATGTTAATCAAATATATTGAGAAACCATATTATTTGAGACAGATACAGACGGAATAAGGAGTAATTTATTATGATAGATGATAAGGAACCAAAAGATTCAGACAAAGAGAATGACTTTGAGGACATCTGCTATATATGCAGACGTCCTGAAAGTAAAGCTGGTAAGATGATTCATATCCCAAACAACATTTGTATTTGTAATGATTGCATGCAGAAGACATTCGATACTATGAACAATACCAACATGCCATATATGGACATGATGCGAATGGATCCTTCCATGATGCAGTTTAGCAATGTGAAAAATGAAGTTCCAAAGAGCCAGAAGCTTAAAAAGAAGGCTGTAAAGGAAGAAAAGCCAGTTTTAGATATTCGTAACATTCCCGCACCACATGTGATCAAAGCACAATTAGATGATTTCATTATTGGACAGGAGCATGCCAAGAAAGTAATTAGTGTTGCAGTATACAACCACTATAAGAGGGTAGCTACGGGCACAATGGATGATATCGAGATTGAAAAGTCCAATATGCTTATGATTGGGCCTACAGGATGTGGAAAGACTTATTTGGTTAAGACTTTAGCGAGATTACTTAAGGTACCTCTAGCTATTACGGATGCAACCTCTTTAACTGAGGCAGGATATATTGGTGATGACGTAGAAAGTGTTTTGTCAAAACTTTTAGCAGCAGCAGATAATGACGTGGAGAAGGCAGAGCGAGGTATTATCTTTATCGATGAGATTGATAAGATTGCCAAAAAGAAAAGTACTACCAATCGTGATGTCAGTGGTGAATCTGTGCAACAAGGGTTACTGAAGTTACTAGAAGGTAGTGAAGTGGAGGTTCCAGTAGGAGCTACTAGTAAAAATGCTATGGTACCATTAACTAGTATGAATACCCGCAATATCTTATTTATTTGTGGTGGAGCTTTCCCTGACCTAGATAAAATTATAAAAAATCGTTTAAATAAACAAACGTCTATAGGGTTTAATGCCAATCTAAAAGATAAATATGATAAAGATCCTACCCTTCTTTCTAAGGTATCTCTTGAGGACTTAAGAGAGTTTGGTATGATTCCAGAATTTTTAGGTCGTCTTCCGATTCTATATACTTTAGAAGGTTTAACAAAAGAGATGTTAGTTAAGATTCTAAAGGAGCCAAAGAATGCCATTTTGAAGCAATATCAAAAGCTATTAGCTTTGGATGAGGTAGACCTTTCCTTTGACCAGGGGGCACTTGAGGCTATTGCGGAGAGAGCCCTAGAGAAAAAGACTGGGGCAAGAGCGTTACGAGCCATCATCGAGGAGTTTATGTTAGATATCATGTACGAGATTCCTAAGGATGATAATATTGGAAGAGTTGTGATTACTAGAGATTACATTGAGAATAAAGGTGCGCCTTTAATTGAGATGCGTGGTAGTATAAAACACATCCCAATGATTGAGGAAAAGCAAGGAATAGAATAGAGAATAGTTACTCCCGTTTGACATAATCCATTAGGATTCATATCAATCGGGAGTTTTTCTATATCCTTATTCTATGCAATACATTGTTTAGCTTGCATATAATAATAGCAATAAATAGATAGATAGGATGTTATTATGGATGCACAAAATATGAGAGACTGTCAAAAGGCAATATACTCCGAGGAGTATGGGGATCTCATAGTAGATATGTTTCGAGATATTAATGACTTGGCAGAAAACTTTAAAATAACCTGTTTACAAGAAGTAGAAGGTAAATTTGAAATAGCCCATGCACCAAATGTAAATAATGTGTCGGTAGATATTGTTCGTAATGGATATCGTTCCATACCAAAACTTTATGGGCTTATGGATACAACCAATATAGAGGAAACAGGTGTTTATCGTTTACGACGGCTTCCTTATTTAGATTTGTTAGGGCAAGGAGTTTTAGTTGGAGTAATCGATACGGGTATAGATTACGAGAATCCACTTTTTATTAATGCAGACAATACTAGTAGGATACGTGGAATATGGGATCAAACTATACAAACAGGAAAACATCCAGAGGATATTATCTATGGAAGTGAATATACAAAGGAGGAACTTGATCGTGCCTTACAAAATCCAATTCCAAGCACTATAGTCCCCACTAAGGATGAAAATGGTCATGGAACATTTTTGGCTGGTATTATGGCTGGAAATGAGGATACGGCCAATGATTTTACTGGTATTGTTCCGCAAGCTGAGCTTGTAGTGGTTAAACTAAAGCCTGCAAAAAAGTATTTAAGGGACTTTTATGGGGTTAAAGAGGATGCCATAGTCTTTCAGGAAAATGACATTATGATGGGAGTAAAGTATTTATTTGATCAGTCTATAAAATACAACAAACCAATTTCTATTTGCATAGGACTGGGAACAAGTTCTGGAGATCATGATGGCTCAAGTCCACTATCTAGTTATTTGGATTCCTTGGCGAATTTTACAGGGGTATGTATCAGTACCGCAGCAGGAAATGAAGGTACTGCAGATAAACATTACACTGGAGATGTTGCCTATAACACCTTTGAGGATGTGGAGATCAATGTTGGAGAAAAAGACAAAAATCTGACTATGGAGCTGTGGTCGTTAACACCAAGCTTATTCTCTGTTGCAGTAATTTCTCCTAGTGGAGAACTAGCAGAAAAGATTCCAGCAAAAGCAAATCTAAGTGTAAAAGTCACATTTGTCTTAGAGCCAACAACCATCAATGTGACCTATGGTATTACGGATGCTGCAACAGGAAATGAAGTGATTATCTTACAGTTTAAAGATTTAGTACCAGGGGTATGGAGAATTCGAGTGTATAATGAATATACCGTTGGTACCACCTATAATATTTGGATGCCAATCTCCCAGTTTGTATCAGAAGATACCAAGTTCCTATTGCCAAATCCATATATAACCCTAGTTGAGACAGGAACTACTAGTAAGGTAATATCTACTACTGCCTATAATCATACCAACAACAGTCTGTATTTGGATGCATCTAGAGGGTATACCCTTACTGGAAGAATCAAGCCAGAAATTGCATCTCCAGGAGTCAATATATACGGACCGATAGGTCAAAATCAGTTTGGAACAAAAACGGGTACCAGTGTAGCAGCTGCCCATACAGCTGGCATTGGAGCTATATTCCTTCAGTGGGGAATAGTAGACAAAAATCGTATATCAATTAACACAAGTGAGATAAAAGCACTTTTAATAAAAGGAGCAACTAGAGCAGATAGAACTTATCCTAATAGGGACTGGGGATATGGAACAATAAATGCGTATCAAGCCTTTGAGAGTCTTAGAACAAGGGTGTAGAAAAATGGGGCTTTTATGAGCATAGATTTGCTTGTCTAATGGGTTAAATCTCTTTATAATGGAATCTATAAGATAAAGTAAAAGTTTTGTAGAAACTGTAGAAAGAGAGTGAACGACATATGGGGGAGCAATTTATACCTGAAATTGAAGGTAATCTACGTAAGCA
The DNA here is from genome assembly GCA_023416695.1 of Bacillota bacterium. Classification (GTDB taxonomy): domain Bacteria; phylum Bacillota; class Clostridia; order Lachnospirales; family Lachnospiraceae; genus KM106-2. Next base: position 9,666 of record JAEZGY010000020.1, read on the forward strand.
TATGATTCGTGTACCAAAAGTAATTGATCAGGTTAGTGGTATAAGAATATTTGGCAAATTAATAAAGTCGTTAATTTTTACAACAGATGTCGCTACCATTCGTAACTGTAATGCTAATGCGGTTATTGCTGTTTATCCGTTTACTCCACAGCCAATTATCACACATTCAATTATTAACTGTTCTGATGTACCAGTATTTTGTGGAGTGGGTGGCGGTACAACTACAGGGAAGCGCGTGTCCAATTTGGCTGAAGATGCAGAATTTCAAGGGGCTATGGGGGTTGTTGTCAATGCACCAACACCTAATGAAACCATAGCCTATTTAAGAGACAAGATAGAGATTCCTATTGTCATAACAGTAGCAGGGGAGGAGACAGACATAGGTAAGCGCTTAGAGGCTGGAGCTTCTATCCTTAATATATCTGGAGGGATTCATACTGCTACTTTAGTAAAAAAAATTAGACAGGATTACCCTTATGTTCCAATTATTGCAACAGGTGGTCCTACAGATGAAACGATACTTAGAACCATTGAGGCTGGGGCTAATGCCATTACTTATACTCCTCCTACCACAGGAGAGATTTTTAAGGATATGATGATGAAGTATAGGAGAACAGAGCATATAATTTTTTAGTATGTTAAACACCATTGATTTTAGAAAGAGATATGAATATAATCAAATACGGAAGAATTATAGTATACTAGGGGGAGTTATGATGAAGTGGTTCTCTAGAAAAAATGTTATATTAGAGGAAGAAAATAGTGAGCATAATAAGCAGGCGACAATATTTCTTTCGTCAAACAATTCTGATAAAAAGAATGATGGAGATGTGAAAGAGGCTGTGTATAAGATTGTTGAGACAGAGATTAAACCGGCTCATATTGTCTGCCCTGATTGTGGTGGTATTACTATAGAAGGGTTAGATTACTGTCACAAGTGCGGAGGGGAATTAAAACTGTACGACTAGCACTATGATGGTTTTATGTTTAGGAAAGGTAAGAAAACCCTTATTTATATTTGTAATAGATTGTTTTTTTATTATTATTCTTTACTTTTCTTAGTGATTACCGTCATTTAAGAAAATAATTGATTTATTTCTTGATATACAAAGGGTTTCTGTGCTATTATTGTAAACGGATAATTTTATATTTTGATAGTATCTGACTTATTTTGATAATCGTATTACATAGCTTTCGTTTGTACATAGTAGATTAGGTTACCAAAGTAGGTTAGTTCTATAAATTGCAATTTTAAGTCGTAGAAGGACGGCTTAATAAAAGGGAGGAAAAAGAATATGAAGATGAAAAAGGTTCTTAGCTTAGTGCTAGTTGTAGCTATGGTTGCATCTTTAGCTGCATGTGGCTCCAAGTCTGGTGGCTCTGACTCTGGTGACTCCAAGCCTAGTGACTCCAAGTCTAGTGGAGATTCTGGCAAATTTGTAATCGGTGGTATTGGACCACTTACCAAGGATGCAGCATCCTATGGTATTAGTGTTAAGCAGGGCGCAGAGATTGCTGTAAAAGAAATCAATGATGCTGGTGGAATTAAAGTAGGAGATAAGACACTTAAAGTAGAATTATTATTTGAAGATGATGAAGCAAGTGCAGAGAAGGCTCCAAATGCTTATAATGCCATCGCTGACAAGGTTGACGTTATTATGGGAGCTGTTACTAGTGATGCATGTATCGCAATTACTGACTTAACAAAAGCAGATAATAAGCTTCAGATTACTCCATCTGGTTCTGCAGCAGAATGTACAAAGAATGACAATAACTTTAGACTTTGCTTTACTGACCCACTTCAGGGACAGACTATGGCAAAACTTGCTGTATCAGAATTAGGTTACAAGAAGGTTGCTGTTATCTTTAACAACTCAGATCCATATAGTGCAGGTATGAAGGATGCTTTTGTTGCTGCAGTTAAGGAATTAGGTGGCGAAGTTGTTGCAGAAGAAGGTTTTAATGCTAACGATGTAGATTTTAATACTCAGTTAACTAAGATTAAAGGTACTGATGCTCAATGTATTTTTGTACCATCTTATTATAAAGAGGCTGGGTTGATTACAACTCAGGCTGCTGCTAAGGGTATGAGTCTTCCATTTTTAGGCGGAGATGGTTGGGATGGCGTTATCGATCAGGTTGAAGACAAATCTGTACTAGAAGGAGCTATCTTCTTAAGTCCATTCCTTTCTACTAATCCAGATGAAAACATTCAGAAGTTTGTAAAGGCTTATGAGAAAGCATACAGCAAGACTCCAGATCAGTTTGCAGCAGATGGCTATGACACTGTTTATACCTTCAAAGCAGCAGCTGAAAAGGCTGGAAGTATTGATGGAGATAAGTTAATTGCAGCTATGACTCAGATTACTGTAAAGGGTCTTACTGGTACCATGACCTTCACGGCAGATGGTGAACCTAATAAGGATGCTAACTTTATCGTTATCAAAGATGGTAAGTATACTGCTAAATAGGTTAGTGTATTAAACCAACCATACAGAACTTACTTTAAAGGAATGAACGAAAGGTGTAGATTCCTTTCGTTCATTCACTTTTTATTACGGAATCATTATTTTTAGTGATTGCTGTAATTAGTACATATTAAATTATTTTCCTTGACCTAACATAAATAACAATTGTAACGTGTCCTAATTATAGCAATCATATGCTATATTCGCGGTTGCATTTAAATTAGCAAAAGAGGTGTGTTTATGCAAAATGTATTTGAAAATATCATTAATGGGTTAACCTCAGGTAGCTTATATGCGTTGATTGCTTTAGGTTATACTATGGTATATGGTATTGCTAAGATGATAAACTTTGCACATGGAGATATTATCATGGTAGGTGCTTACACAGTATTTGTCTGTGCTGAGCTTAATGATCTACCTATTTGGTTAACTGTAATCCTAGCAATCGTAGTCTGTGCAGCCTTGGGCGTCTTTATTGAGAAGGTGGCATATAAACCATTACGCAAGGCCCCTACTCTTGCAGTATTAATTACTGCAATTGGTGTCAGTTATTTCTTACAGAATTTGTGTCAGACGATTCCAGCCTTTGGAGCAAATCCAAGAATAGTTTCTTCTTTAATTCCAGATGGGGGAATCAAGGTGACTGGAATTTTAATCTCCTATACTACGCTTATCACCATTATTCTTACTATTGTGATAATGATTGTACTTAATCTATTTATTAAGAAGACCAGACTAGGTAGTGCGATGCGTGCCGTATCGGAAGATAAGGGTGCTGCTACTCTAATGGGTATTAATACCAATGCTATCATTTCTCTAACCTTTGCTATTGGTTCTGCTCTTGCTGCAGTTGCTGGAATCCTTTATGTATGTCAGTATGGTACCATTCAGCCTACTATGGGTGCTCTTCCAGGTATTAAAGCCTTTGTTGCAGCTGTAATTGGAGGAATCGGTAGTGTTCCAGGTGCTATGATTGGTGGTATCATGTTAGGATTATTAGAGTCTATGACCAAAGCGTATATTAGTACAACTCTGTTAGATGCTATTGTATTTGGTATTTTGATTTTAGTATTACTGTTTATGCCTACCGGAATACTTGGATCCAAGAAAACAGAGAAAGTGTAGGTGGAAGAACATGGATGCTAATATTTTTAAGAAGAACAAACAACTCTTAATTAAGAGTATTATTAAAAATCTAGTTATGTCAGTTGTGATTGGGGTACTCCTTGTACTTCTTGTAAACATGAAGGTGTTAAACCGTCAGTACATAAATTTATTACCACAGCTTGGTTATTATGTTATTCTAGCAGTATCTCTTAATCTTGTTTGTGGATTTTTGGGAGAACTTACCTTAGGTCATGCAGCTTTTATGTCTTGTGGAGCTTATATTGGTTCCTTAATTACACTACATGTTGACCTAGGCTGGTTTCCATCAATTATGCTTGCAATGTTAGTAGGTGGTATCTGCGCAGCAATTGTAAGCTTTTTCTTCCGTATGGCTGTGATACGCTTAAGTGGAGATTATCTTGCTATTGTTACCCTTGCCTTAGGTGAGATTATTAAATCTATCTTTAACTCCTTGAATGACCTAACTGGTGGGCCACAGGGACTAAAAAATAGTACTTACTATACCAATAAGGAACACTATTTGTTTATTTATATCATTGTAGTAATTTGTGTTATACTAATGTCTAGTCTTATTAAGACAAGATTAGGTAGAGCAATCCGTTCTGTAAGAGACAATGAGATTGCTGCAGAGGCAACTGGTATTCCAGTGAATAAGATTAAGGTGCTTACCTTTGTGATTTCAGCATTTTTTGCAGGTATAGCAGGCGTAATCTATGCTCATAACTTAAATATTATTAAGCCAAGCTATTTTGATTATAACATGTCTATTAACATCCTATTGTTTGCTGTATTAGGTGGCTTAGGTAGTATCAAAGGCTCTATTATCGCCGTTGTGGTAATTGTATTATTACCAGAGATGCTTCGCGTGATTGGAGATTACCGTATGCTTATCTATTCTGTCGCATTAATCTCAATCATGATATTCAACCATTCAGGCCTAAAAAAGCGTATTATGGAAAGTGGTAAATTACCAAGCTTCTCCAAAAACAAAGCAAAAAAGGAGGAGGCATAAATATGGCATTATTAGAAGTAAAGAATTTAGGTATCTCCTTTGGTGGTTTAAGGGCAGTTGATAATTTTAATGTAACCATTGAGAAAGGGCAGTTATATGGCCTTATTGGTCCTAATGGGGCTGGTAAGACGACTATTTTTAATCTCCTTACTGGTGTATATCAACCAACAGATGGTTCTATTCAACTAGATGGTAAAAGTATCGTTGGTATGGATCCCCATATAATTTGCCAGAATGGTATTGCTCGAACCTTTCAAAATATTCGTCTTTTTAATAAAATGACTGTGCTAGATAACGTAAAAGTTGGCTTTTATAATAATCATCCCTATAATATGTTTGCTGGTATTCTTAAATTTCCTGTATTAAAAAAGGAAGCAGCTATGGATACCAAAGCTATGGAGATTTTAAAGGTATTTGGCTTAGATGAGTATGCAGATGTATTAGCTAGTAATCTTCCTTACGGTAAACAGAGAAAATTAGAAATTGCAAGAGCCTTGGCTACAGAGCCAAAACTGTTACTATTAGATGAACCTGCTGCAGGTATGAATCCAAATGAAACACAAGAGCTTATGGAGACCATACGTTTAGTTCGTGATAAATTTGAAGTAACAATTCTGCTTATTGAACATGACATGAGTTTAGTGTCTGGAATTTGCCAGCAGATTACGGTACTTAACTTTGGTACGGTACTTGCTTCAGGCAAGCCAGAGTTTGTATTAAATGATCCTGCAGTTGTTACTGCATATTTAGGAGAATAGGAGGTTGCCATGAGTTTATTGACTGTAAAAGATCTAGAAGTTTATTACGGAGTAATTCAGGCAATTAAAGGAATATCCTTTGAGGTAAATGAAGGTGAGGTTATTGCCTTAATTGGTGCCAATGGTGCAGGCAAGACTACAACATTACATACTATTACGGGATTAGTTAATGCCAAAAAAGGATCAGTTCTTTATGATGGTAAGGAATTGACTAAAATACCAGCTCACAAAATCGTTTCTATGGGAATGGCACACGTTCCAGAAGGCAGACGAATTTTTGCTGAATTGACAGTATTAGAGAATCTTCGTATGGGTGCTTTTACAAGAACTAATCAAAAAGAAATTGAAGAAAGTCTTGAGATGGTTTATAAGAGATTCCCTCGTTTAGAAGAAAGGAAAAATCAGATAGGTGGAACCTTAAGTGGTGGTGAACAGCAGATGCTTGCTATTGGGCGAGCATTAATGTCCAAGCCTAAAATTATATTGATGGACGAACCATCCATGGGCCTTTCCCCTATTTTTGTTAGTGAGATTTTTAATATTATTCAAGAAATTAGCGCGAGTGGAACTACTGTATTACTAGTAGAGCAAAATGCAAAGAAAGCATTAGAGATTGCTAATCGTGCTTATGTACTAGAAACTGGTAAGATTGTGCTTTCTGGTGATGCCAAAGAGATGATGGATAATGCTTCAGTGAAAAAAGCATATTTGGGAGAATAGGAGGCGTAACTATGCAGAATTATGTAATTACTATTACCCGAGGCTATGGAAGTGGCGGACGTACAATTGGACAGATGCTTGCAAAGGAATTAGGAATTGGTTATTACGATAGAGAGTTGCTTCGTTTGGCATCCGATGAAAGTGGAATTAATGAACAATTATTTGCCAAAGCAGATGAACAGGTGAAGAACAGTTTACTTTACAAAATAGTAAAGAAAACCTATAGAGGAGAGTTAATCCCACCAGATAGTGAAGATTTTATCTCCAATGATAATTTATTTAATTACCAAGCAAAGGTAATTCGTGAGTTAGCTGAAAGTGAGTCCTGTGTCATTGTAGGACGGTGTGCTGATTACATCCTTAAGGATATGGATAATGTTATTCGAGTATTCGTTCATGCCCCTCTTACTGCTTGTATTGATCGTTTAGAGGAAATGTATGGAGAGGACCGTAAAGACCTAGAGAAGAAGATAATTTCTATTGATAAGAGAAGAGCAGCTTATTATGAGTATTTTACAGGTACTCATTGGAACAATGCAGAGAATTATGATCTGTGTGTGAATACCAGCTCTTTAAGCTTTGAAAAGGGTGTAGAAGTTATTAAGTCTTATCTAGATATTAAGATGAAATAATACAAGACATGTTATTAAAGCATTAGGGCTAAGTTGTTTTGAGCCCTAGTGCTTTTCTGTACATATAGGCTGGTAGTTTATATTATATCTTGAAAACTATAATTGCAATGTGTATACTAGGAAAAAGGTATATTTTGGTACATAGAATATACACCGGTATACAAGGAAGGAAGGATAAAAGATGATTGCTGAGAAGATGAGAGACCTTGTTGCGAATAGTAGCGTCATTCGTGCGATGTTTGAAGAAGGGAAAAAGATGGCTAAAGAGTTTGGTGCGGAAAATGTGTATGACTTTAGTTTAGGTAACCCAAGTGTAGAGCCACCAAAAGAGGTAAAGCAGGCAATTATAGACGTCATTCAAAATGAAAATTCTATGGACGTTCATGGATATATGAATAACTCTGGATACGAAAATGTCCGTAAAGTCATTGCCCAGTCTTTAAATAAGAAATTTCAAACAAACTTTTCTGCGGACAACATCATTATGACAGTTGGTGCTGCAGGAGGCCTTAATGTTATATTAAAGACTTTATTAAATCCAGGTGATGAAGTAGTTGTTTTTGCTCCATATTTTGGAGAATATAGAAACTATGTATCTAATTACGATGGGAAGTTAATCGCAGTTGCTCCTAATACCACTGATTTTCAACCTGATATTGAGGTATTTCGTTCTACTATTACAGCAAAGACCAAGGTTGTGATCGTCAATACACCGAATAATCCAACTGGAGTAGTATATTCTGAGGAAACAATTAGAGCTATTGCAAAGGTTATGGAAGAAAAGGAGAATGAATTTGGTACTACGATTTATCTAGTAGCAGATGAACCTTACCGTGAACTTGCCTATGATGGAGTAGAAGTACCTTATTTGACCAAGTATTACAACAATACCATTGTCGGTTATTCTTATAGTAAGTCACTTTCACTTCCAGGGGAGCGTATTGGCTATCTTGTAATTCCTAATGAGGTGGATGACTATCAGGATGTCTTTGGTGCTGCTAATGTAGCCAATCGTATCTTAGGCTTTGTTAATGCCCCATCTTTGATTCAGAAGGTCGTGGCAAAGTGTATAGATGCTGAGGTTGATGTTGAAGCGTATAACCGTAATCGTGAACTTTTGTATAACAGCTTAGTAAGTTACGGCTATTCTTGTGTAAAGCCACAGGGTGCCTTCTATCTCTTTGTTAAGAGTTTGGAGCCAGATGATACGGCATTTGTAAAAAGAGCAAAAAAGCATAATCTTCTTGTTGTTCCTGGTTCTTCCTTTGGTTGTCCTGGATATGTCAGAATGGCTTATTGCGTAGATTATGATATGATAAAACGTTCCCTAAGCGCTTTTGAGAAGCTAGCGAAGGAATACTTAGAGTAATATAGCATAATCTTAGATTATGACATATTACAGTAAGAGAGAGGAATGATCAAATGAAACCTTGGGAAGCCAATATACGTAAAGTGGAACCCTATGTTCCAGGGGAACAGCCAAACCTTCCAGATATGGTGAAACTTAATACCAATGAGAATCCTTATCCACCTGCTCCTGGAGTGAAAGAGATTGTGGAAAATATGGATGTAGAGAAGCTTAGACTCTACCCAGATCCGTCTTGTGGTTCATTAGTTGATGTACTAGCAGACTTTTATGGATTAGAGAAGAATCAGGTGTTTGTAGGGGTAGGCTCCGACGATGTTCTTTCTACCGCTTTTATGACATTCTTTAATAGTAATAAGCCAATATTATTTCCAGACATCACATATTCCTTTTACGATGTTTGGGCCAATCTTCATAAAATTCCTTATGAGCAGATTCCACTTGATGAGAATTTTAGAATCTGTAAAGAGGATTACTATAGGGAGAATGGAGGAGTTGTACTTGCAAATCCTAATGCACCTACCTCTATTTGCGAGCCTCTTTCCTTTATAGAAGATATTTTAAAACATAACCAGGACGTAATCGTCATAGTAGATGAGGCATACATAGACTTTGGTGGAGAATCTGCATTAAACCTCATTGATAAATATGAGAACCTTTTAGTGGTCCAAACCTTTAGTAAATCTCGTTCTATGGCGGGTATTCGTATTGGCTATTGTATGGGAAATGAGAGATTGATACAGGCGATTAATGACGTAAAGTATTCAATTAACTCTTACACAATGAATATGACTTCTCTTCTGGCTGGTGTTGAAGCGGTTAGAGACAAGAAGTATTTTTACAGTAATATTCATAGAATTGTTGCTACAAGGGAGAGGGCAAAAAAGGAGTTAGAGGATTTAGGGTTTATTATTGCTGATTCTAAAACAAATTTTTTATTTGCCACTCACCAAGTTTTGGATTGTAAAGATTTATTTATGTGGTTAAGGGATCGACATATTTTTGTACGCTATTTTAATATGAAAAGAATTGATAATCACCTAAGAATTACAATAGGTACCGATGAGGAGATGGACCGATTATTATGGGCCATAAAGGAGTATCAATCCCAACAATAGGGATAATATAAGGGGGAACTTTAGGTGAAAATGTTAATTGCTGAGGATGATTTTACTAGTAGGACCTGTATTCTTCGTATGCTAGAGCAGTACGGAGAATGTGATATTACAGTAGATGGGAAGGAAGCCGTAGAGGCTGTGGCTATCGCTCTAGAGGATGAAGAGCCTTACGACTTAATTTGTCTAGATATTATGATGCCAGAGATGGATGGATATGAAGCTCTAAGGAAAATACGTAAGCTTGAAGAAGAATATGGATTGGTAGGAGAACAATGTGCAAAGATTATTATGACCACTGCCCTTACAGATAGTCGTAATGTACAGAAGGCATTTGAGCTTGGTTGTGTAGCCTATGCTGGAAAACCCATACATCCACAGAAATTAGAACATGAATTAAGAAAACTGTCTCTTATTTAAGGAGACAGTTTTCTTCTATATGGGGTTTAGGTTGTGAGAAACTACGAATAGTAGGAATACGGTATAGAGCAGGAAACATAACAGTGGAAGTAATGATACCAAAGATATTCTGTACAAGATTGCTTGGAATATTAGCAACTGCCCCATAGCCAAGGCCCATAAAGTACATATCATAAAGAAGATAGCCGCTAGTAACGATAATGCCCCCACATATACCTCCAAGTAGTACAGAAAGAATTCGAACAATAGGGTCTTTTGTAATTTTGCTAAAGCTTTTAAAAATTAGCCAAGCAACAATAGCTACTGTAGCCTTAATAAGTAATGTAGGTATGCAGTATAACACGTGGCCAGTGAGTAAATCAGCGAACATAGAACCTAATCCTGCAGCAGCTGAACCATAAATAGGGCCAAGTAAAACACCAGATAAGATGACTACACCGTCTCCAAGATGGGTATAACCTTTGATGGAAGGTATCTGCACAATAGTAGTGCAGATATAGCAAAGAGCAGCAAACATAGAGGCCACAACAAGTTTAATTATTTTTTGTGATGTCATTGATATCCTCCTTAAAATAGATATATAGATTTGATTATGTAAATGTTTCTTTTATAGTACTCTAGATCTGGACTACTTAAAAGCTCCAGTTATTATATTTTTGATAGTGCCAGTTTAAGGGGATTAAGTACTAGCATTTTTTTATCTTAGAGGATATAATAAAAAAGTGAACTTGTCAAAAGGTAAGATGCTGTTGCATTGAAAAAAATGATAGGATGGGATTTGTTATGAAGATATCGACCAAAGGAATCTATGCCATAGAAACGATGGCTGATCTTGCAATTTATTCTGCAGATAGTGTAGAGAGTATTAAAAACATAGCTACTAGAAGGCAGCTCTCGGAGAAATATCTGGAGCAAATTGTGTCATCACTTCGCAAAAGTAAATTAATTATTAGTACAAGAGGTGCCAGTGGTGGATATCGATTAGCCAAGTCACCAGAATCCATTACTGTATTTGAGATTCTAGAGGCTGTGGAGAATAATATGACTTTTCTTAACTGTCTTGAGGACAATGCAGAATGTAGTATGTGTTCTGAAAAGTGTAGCACGCGTCCAGTGTGGAATACCATGTGGATAAATATACTTGAAGTCTTAGAGGGTGTTACTTTAGCTGATATCGTTCAGAAAAGTAAGGAGATTCAAAAAAATAAGGCTTTAGAATATTATATTTAGTATATGAGTAAAATGAGATATAAGGACAAAAGAGATTTAATTTACATGTGAGGAAAGATATGAGATTTGTAAAGGATTTAGTAAAAGGTATGTTTATGGGGGTAGCCAATATCATACCTGGAGTAAGTGGTGGTACCATGGCCGTATCCATGGGAATCTATGATGAGATTATTTTTGCAGTTACCCATTTGTTTTCAGAATTTAGAAAGAGTATAAAGATACTACTACCTTACCTTTTAGGTATGGTAATTGGTTTGATCGGGCTTGCTCAGGTTATTGAGATTTTATTAGAACAGTATAATATGCCTACCAATTTTGCCTTTATTGGTTTAATACTTGGAGGCTTACAAGTAATTGTTAAACGTTTGAAAGGAAAGAAAGTTGGAGTGGGCTGTGTCCTAAGTTTTTGTGTCTTTTTTGTCCTTATCGTAGGACTTCAGTTTTTTAAAGGACAGGATGCTACTTCTGTGCAATTAAGTGTAGAACCTATACAGCTTCTCTTAGTATTTCTAGTTGGTATTATTGCCTCTGCAACTATGGTAATTCCGGGTGTCAGTGGTTCCATGATACTAATGATATTGGGTTATTATGAACCTATTCTTGAGCATATCAATGCCTCTGTAGAAGCATTAACAAAGGGAGATTGGTATGTTTTCTTTAGCAAAGCTGCTATATTAGTACCATTTGGAATTGGCGTAGTGTTAGGTATATTTGTGATAGCAAAAGTAATTGAAGTTCTTCTTCGTAAATGGGAGGCTCTTACCTTTAGTGGTATTCTTGGTATGGTTGCAGCATCCCCATTTGCTATTATTATGAGTGCAAGACTACCCGAATTAGGGGTAGGAAATGTATCCGTTAGTATAATAACCTTTGCTATTGGATTTAGTATTGCTTACATTTTAGGAAGAGAATAACCAGTGTTGACAAGAATTCACAGGTAGCTTATAATCATCTTATTGCAATTGATTCGCAATAAGATGATTTTTTTTGTTGGATAGCAAATTGCTTCGCAAGCAAAAGCTCATTGTTCATATAACATATTTGCGGAGTAACTTTTAAAATAGAAAGGATAGAGAGATGGCGAGAAATAAAGGGAAAAAACTACTTTTACTAGCTGGGATTATGTCTATGGTTACTGCCGTTAGTGTTCTTATCACTTATGGGATGAATGAACCAAGGAAACAGTGGAATAAGACAGATAGTAATAATTCATATACGCAATCAGAAAAACAGCTTCAAACTATCGTCACTTCCTTTTATCCAATGTATATAGCGACTTTGAATTTGACTGAAGGGGTAGAGGGCATTAAGGTAGAGAATCTTATGAATCAGCAGGTTGGCTGCCCTCATGATTATCAACTCACAACTGGTGACATGCTGAAACTAGAGCAAGCAGATATGTTGATTATTAATGGCGGTGATATGGAAAGCTATGTGGAGAAAGTAGCAAGTACTTATAAGAATCTCATTATTGTGGATTCCAGTAAAAACATTAGCCTTTTGGAGGGCAGTGAGCATACCCATAATCATGATCATGAAGAGGAAGCTCATGAGCATGAAGAGGATATTAATAATGAGGAAGACGATGTACATGAACATGAAGCTTATAACGGTCATATATGGATGGATCCTACGAGATATGTATTACAGTTAGAGAATATCACTAGAGAACTCATTGCAAATGATAGTGCCAATGAGGAAAAGTATGAGGAAAACTTAAAAGCGTATAAGCAACGCATCAGGAGCGTATGGAATCAATATGAGAAGTTGGCGTCTGCAACAAAGAGTCAGGTTATTATATTCCATGATGCGATGGAGTATTTAATGAATTCTCTTGGAATTGAAGTGGCAGCTTGTATCGATATTGATGGTGAGACCACCTTAAGTGCTGGAGAGATAGCCGAAGTAATCGAAGAGGTAAAAGAACACAATATAAAGATTCTCTTTATCGAAGCTCAGTTTGATACCAACATTGCTACTAGTATTGCAAAAGAAACTGGGGCGAAGGTGTACGTTTTAGATACTATGGTTTCTGGTGAGATGACAAAAGATGCTTATATTAATAGTCTTTCATCTAATTTAGCAGTACTAAATGAAGTTTTTAATTAGTAAGGGGAGAGAAGAATGAGTAAACGCATTATGACCCAGAGTATAGTAGAACCAATCACCCCAGTAAGCAAAAAACAGAGGGCATGTGGTAGTCATTGTATAAAAATAACCGATATTGGGGTTAAGTTTGGGGACCAAGTAGTGTTACAACATGTGAATCTTCATATTCACTGTGGAAGATTGACTGCAATTATTGGACGTAATGGAGCTGGTAAATCCACTTTGATGAAAGCGATTTTAGGAGAGATTACTCACACTGGAAAAGTAGAATTTCATCATGGAAGTAGTGCTTGTAATGTAGCAGACAGTAATAAGGGTAATAGAAAGACTGAGAAATTAAAGATTGGGTATGTGCCACAATTTCTTAATATAGCAAAGAACACTCCTACCAGTGTATATGATTTATTTGCTAGCTGTATCAGTAATAAGCCGGTTTTTCTATTTAAGAGTAAACAATATTATAAAGCAATCAAAGCACAGCTACAGTTTTTTGATGCGGATAATTTAATTGATAAGGCTATATGCGATTTGTCGGGAGGGGAGCTGCAAAGAGTTTTGCTTTCTATGGCTACCATGCCAATTCCAAACCTTCTTTTATTAGATGAGCCTGTTTCTGGCATTGATCAAAATGGCATGGATTTATTCTACAAAAACATTGTGGAATTAAAGAACCATTATGATCTAGCAGCGATTTTAATTAGTCATGATCTGGAGTACGTGGCGAAATATGCAGATTATGTAGTGTTGCTGGATAAAGAAATTCTTAAGGAAGGTACAGCAAAAGATGTATTTTCAAGTGAGGAGTTTAAGAAGGTCTTCGGTAATGCTAAGTATATGGAGGAGGAAGAATGAACGTAGTATATGAGATTTTAGAAGCGTTACTTCCATTTCAATGGATTCAGTATGACTTTATGAAAAACGCATTAGTAGCAATTCTAATCATAACTCCACTATTTGGTTTGTTAGGGACAATGATTGTGAATAATCGCATGGCATTCTTTTCAGAAGCTCTTGGGCATTCTGCTTTTACTGGGATAGCAATAGGAATTATCTTTGGGATTAGTGATACTAACGTGTCTATGGTAATTTTTGCTGTCCTATTTGCACTACTATTAAATAAAATAAAGAGACTGAACACAATTTCTACAGATACCATTATTTCTGTATTTGCCTCTTTTAGTACAGCAATTGGTCTTGTTATTCTGTCTAAGGGTGGCAATTTTTCTAAGTATTCTAGCCTATTAGTAGGGGACATTCTGAGTATTAGTGGTAAAGAAATTCTATTTCTCTTACTGATCTTTGTGGTGACCATGGCTTTTTGGTTATTTACATTTAATAAACTACATGCTTTAAGTGTCAATCAGTCTTTGGCCAAAAGCAGAGGAGTTCCAGTAATTCTTATTGATAATATGTTTGTGATTCTAATCGCGCTGATTGTTATGTTGTCTATTAAGTGGGTAGGTATTTTAATAATTAATGCGCTTCTCATTTTGCCGGCAGCAGCTAGTCGTAACCTAGCAGATGATATGAGAGAATATCATCTATACTCGGTATTGATTTCTGTGTTTTCTGGTATTTTAGGCTTGATTTTATCTTATTATAATAATACCGCTACTGGTCCAACCATAGTCATTGTAGCTGCTGTGGTCTTTTTTGCTACATTATTAGCAAGACCATTTGTAAAACGCTAAATCATCTTGTTATTATATGGCAATATATGATATATTACTTATATAAAGAATGGTATTTTGCCGGTCTTGTAATATTTTTATTAGTTATGGAGAAATGTATGAGTAGAAAGCCTAAGAAACATAGAATTCACCAAAATTCCAATGCGGGACAGGGAGCAGAAAATGTGGATGCTGAACAGCGTGTTTCTGCAAAAAAGATTAGTCAAAACATAAAGAAGATTGTTCCTGATAAAAAAACAATTGAATACAAGATTCCAAGTAATCCGGCTGCAAGTAATATACCAGAAAACATGCCAAAATGGAAATTGTATATCAAAATAGGAATCAATTTCCTGGTAGCCATCTTAATATTTTTATTCATCGTTCTAGCAGTACCTAAATTGTTGGGATTTTTTATTCCTTTTGTTATAGGTTGGGTTATTGCAATGATATGTAATCCTTTAGTGAAGCTTCTAGAACGCAAGCTAAAGATTGTTCGTAAGTTTAGTTCAGCCCTCATTATAATAGTAGTCTTAGGTGCAGTTATTTTATTACTTTATTTGATTTGTAGTCAGGTAATAAAGCAAGCAGCCTCTATGATAGGCAATTTGGATAATATATATGCTGATTTTGAAAAAGCACTTACTAGTATTGCTAATGATCTAGGTGATAAATATAAGCTATTTCCGGCTAAGATTACTGAGGGAATAGAGAATTTCTTCTTACATCTAGACGAGTATATTACACAATTCCTATCCAATGTAAAGGGGCCTACTATTGAAGACGCATCTGGAGTGGTAAAGGCAGTTGCTCATGGATTCTTCATGTTTATCATTACCGTAATTTCCTCTTTTTTCTTCATTGCAGAAAAGGATCATATGCTGGATGGCTTTAAGAAATGGATTCCTAGCTCAGCTTTAAATTATTATAATCTAATTACCTCTAATTTCAAGAAGGCTGTAGGTGGGTATTTTAAAGCTCAATTTAAGATTATGGTTATTATTACTATTATTTTGTTTATTGGGTTGACTATTATTTCTACAGATTATGCCTTACTACTGGCACTGTTAATTGCTTTTCTTGACTTTTTACCAGTGTTCGGTACGGGAACTGTGATTTGTCCATGGGCAATCATTAATATAATTAATGAGAGATATGAAGAGGCTGTGGTTCTTCTTGTACTGTATGTCATTTGTCAGCTGGTGAAACAGCTATTACAGCCTAAGATGGTTGGCGATAGTATAGGATTAAGTCCACTAATGACGATGTTCTTCCTTTTTATTGGATACCGATTTGGAGGGATTATTGGAATCATCATAGGAATACCGATTGGTATGATTCTTGTAAATCTATACAGAGCTGGCTTATTTGATACTTTGATTCGAGGCTTTAAGATTGTTGTGAATGATATTAATGAATTTCGTAAATTTTAAATAAAAGAAAAGAAGGTGTCATCTCGTGCGACACCTTCTTTTCTTATCCTTTAAAAAGCTTTAAAAACTTAATATCGATATGTAAACGTAAATGATGATTTATGTAAATACTCTACATCTTTTTTCTCATAATGCTTATAGTCTACATAGGCAAAGAGTCCACCACCGATTAACATACCAATAATTGAGTAAAGAATATTGTCCATGTTAAAAGTGTTTAAAATTGGAATCTTAATTACTTCTGTAATTGCACAGATTACAACGAAAAACAGAATACGGATAATAAAAGTAAAGTCTCTAGTCAGTAATCTTCCATGGTAACCCAAAGGCAGAAATGGTAACGTATATAGCCCTATGTATACAAAGAAAGTAGAACTATTAATTGTGTGATTTAAAATGTTCTCAATATATACTGCCGTAGTATAAAAAGGAATATAGGAAAATTCCTTTGGTTGGTATATAGTGAAGAAATTAGGGTTAATATAGTTTAAATAAATAAAAACAAAAGTGAAAGGAATAAAGAAGACAATGGTTATTCCAATAAAAAACTTGTTGTAATCAGGAAAGCGTGGTCCTCGGTCCATATATTGACGAATAAAGCAATATATATATGGAACTATAAAGTTCATTGAAGTAGTCAACCAATATAACCAAGAGTAATGTAGTCCACCGATATCTTTATTAATCATTAGCATATATGTCAAGCCACCCCATAAGACAAGAAGTATACTGGTAAGCATGAGACATGCTTTATATCGTAATGTAATTTCTAGTAGTATATGATTGGCGATCAGTAGAGTGATAACAACAAGAAGTATAAGTAATATCGTATTACTTACAAAGGAAAAGAGAAGATACTCCACTATAAATGTTAAGATAGCCATCATAACACCTTTTAGTAAATATGGGTAGGTAGTTCGATTCATATGTAATCCTTCCTAACATTTGAAAAATTGTTTACATTTACTGTTGTTTTATGTATGAAAATATCTAAATATGATAAAATGGAGTCGTACATCACTACTGTACAATATTTTGCTAATTTTGTACAGTAGTATTTGACAATATATAGTAAATTTGTAAATTTTACGAGGTAAAAAGTTCTAATAAAGAGAAAGGGTACACATGCTATAATAGCATGCGTACCTGTTCATTTTCACACTGCACAAATATGTGATCACTTTTACCTACATATTCTCCATCAGTATGTATTACTTGTTTTTGTTCTAAGTGAATTTCTAAGGTCTTGCAATCGAATAACCTAAGATTCTTTTTAAACATAGTATGTTTTCCCCAAAATAATAGTGGAAGAACAAATAATATTTTATATTTAGCAATATCATAAAAGACACATACAGATAACTTTCCATCAGTTGCACTAGCTTGAGGAGCCATCATACATCCACCACCTTCATAAGGTTGTATCATACTAACTGCAAAGAATATATTCTTGAGATTGATATGATTCACCCCATCTACAATCAGTTCCCCATCACACGGCTTATATTTCATAATTCCCTTTAGAGCTAAGACACCATAGGTTAATTTTCCTAGCTTAATCTTATTTAATACTTTTTTAATTTTTGAATTGAGTGCCTCATAGCAAACTACAGCATCAAATCCTATACCAGAGCTAACGGCAAATTTTCTGGATTTCCTTTTCCCTTTAATGGTAAGTTGTCCATGATCAAAGTAGGTAAAATGATGGCCATTTAATACCATATCAAGAGCCTTTAATGGATCTGATGGAATCTTAAGACTTCGGGCTAAATCATTACTTGAGCCAGTAGGAAGATAACCTAGCATAACATCGTCATAGGAATGAATTCCATTTATTACTTCATTTACTGTTCCATCTCCACCTAAGACTACGATTTTCTTCATGCCTTTATTTTGCTTACAAATATTTTCTGCAATCTTTGTAGAATGGAATTCATAGTGAGTAAAGTAACATTTATAAGAAATATGCAGTTCATCTAGTTTGGCTTGCACAGTATGCCAGATCTTTAACCCCTTACCAGTTTTAGACTTTGGATTTACAATAAAGTGATACATGATATTCCTCCAACCTAATTAATGTCTTTTTCTATTATTATATGTAAAATAAGACTTTCTTTCAATCATTTTATTAATTGTTGGTATTGTTAAAAAAGTTTAAAAAAATCAAAATTTTATTAAAAAGCTGCCAAAACCCTCTTGACAAAATATTTTATTTTTTATATAATATTTTTCGTACTCACGTTTTAAAACGTGTCCTTGGGATCATAGCTCAGCTGGGAGAGCACCTGCCTTACAAGCAGGGGGTCACAGGTTCGAGCCCTGTTGGTCCCATCTGGCGGAATAGCTCAGTTGGCTAGAGCACACGGTTCATACCCGTGGTGTCGAGGGTTCAAATCCCCCTTCCGCTATGATCAAAACCACTACAGATTACTGTAGTGGTTTTTTTGCTATATAGGAAACTACAAAGAGTCATGTCAGCATACTACCTTGTATGCTTCAAGTTTTTATTGTAAATCAACGCACATTCATGGTATGATAAAGCAAATTTGGGTATGCTAACCACAAAAATATAAAAGAGGTGAAAATATGAGAGTAGGAATGGGATATGATGTTCATAAATTAGTAGAAGGAAGACCTTTAATTATAGGTGGTGTAACAATTCCTTATGAAAAAGGTTTATTAGGGCATTCTGATGCAGATGTATTGGTACATGCAATTATGGATGCGCTCTTAGGTGCAGCAGCATTAGGTGATATTGGAAGACATTTTCCAGATACAGATCCTACCTATAAAGGAGCCAACAGTTTACAGCTCTTACAAAAGGTAAGAGAATTGTTAAATGAGCAGCTGTATATTATAGAAAATATTGATGCTACAATCATTGCACAACAACCTAAGATGGCACCACACATATCAGAAATGGTAAAGAACATTGCAGATGCACTTGAAATAGAAACAGATAGAGTAAATGTAAAGGCCACTACGGAAGAAGGAATGGGTTTTACAGGTTCTTTAGATGGAATCAGTGCTCAGGCAATATGTATGTTGAATACAGTCTATAATTATGCTTATGGGGAGATGGACATGGAAGCTGGTTCTTGTGGTGGATGTGGTGGTTGCTGCGGAAGATAACAGGACTTGTAAGTTAAAGACAAATATGGTAAAATTTGGTTATTAATCTGTTTTGCAATAATAAGAGGTGCAAGATGAAGAATAAGATCAACTATATCATTATGTCCTTAACTGGGCTATTTATGATTTTATGCTTAGATGGTAGTAATGTTAATGCAACAATTACAGGCTCTTTATATGTGGAGCAATTAGGCTCTGGTATTAATGTAGGGAATATCTTTGAAACTGGCTTAGAGGATATGGTGCTAGATGATAGTTCCATCACTACCATGATAGATAATCTGAGGGGACAAGGATTTTCTTCTATTAGAATTCCTGTAACTTGGCAAGGTCATTGGGATGACGTTAGTAAGGTGATTGATACAGAATATCTGAATAAGATAAAGAGGTTTGTGGACATTGCAATATCTAAGAATATGAAGGTCATTATAACAATGTATGATGATTCTTGGAGATGGATTAGTAACACAAGTAATATCAAGGAGACATTAGCATTATATCGATCATTATGGACACAGATTGCAACCTATTTTGCAAATTATAATCAAGCACTTTGTTTTGAAGCAGCCAATGCTCCTTTCTTTAGAGGAATGCAAAGTAAGAATCAGTTAGGATTGTTAGATAAATATAATGAAAGCTTTGTTAAATCTGTTCGCGATGTGGGGGGTAAGAATAAAGAAAGATTTCTACTTCTTCCACTATTGAATGGACAGGTAGATGAAGAGAATTGTAAGTCTATGGTGTCCTTTGTAAATGAATTAAAGGATTCTAACGTGATTGTATCAACACAGTATTACGGTCTATGGGATTTTAGTGTTAATGCGGCAGGGACTACAACCTTTAATCAGGATGCAAATCGACACATGACGAATTTCTTTAGTTGTATCCGCACCTATTTTACCAATAATAAGATTCCTGTTCTGTGTGGAGAATACGGCTTGTATGGATATCCTACTTATGAGGATGCCATAGCAAGAGGACAGAGATTACAATATTTTAATGAGTTTGTTTCTAAGGCTTACGCAGCCAAATTAACCATTTTCCTCTGGGATACAGGTGTACTATATAATAGAACCACCGACCAATGGATTGACGAGGATTTGGCTTACATTATAAAGAATTATGAGCAGAATGATTATTCTTATGCTTCCTTAGATGCAGTATCCCTAGTAGAGGGAAAGGAGACGAAGGATGTCACTTTAACTGTTAGCTGTAATAATGCGAAGCTATCTTATCTTAGATATAATAAGAAGGTTTTAAGCTTACAAACTGAGTATGCAATAAACGGGAATAAGGTCACGATTACAAAATCATTTCTCGATTCGCTTTCATCAGCGGAGTATGGTCTAGTGGGAACTATAGAGCTTGTTTTTACACAAGGGCCTTCCTGGAAGATAAATGTCTTTAAAGTGGGACAGCCTTCGTTCATAAAAGACGGAAGTAGGGAGGAAATCTTTAGTATTCCTATGAAGGAGCAGGGGGACACTGTTATTGCTATGGAAGCTTTTACAAAGGATAAAAAGCCGGCAGGACCCTTAGACTGGACTACTTATCAGGAGTATGGGTACAGCTTTTTACCTAATTATAAGAAGCACTGCTTAACTTTGACAAAAGAGTTTATTGACTCGTTGCCAATGGAACAAGAGATTATATTATATGTTCATTTCCAAAGTGGACAGAAGCTAGAGTATCCTATTATAAAAGAGGAAGAAGGAATAAGGGAAGTAACCTACGATTTAAGCAAGAAGGTAGAGGACGCCTCAGATGTGGATATAAATACGGACTTACAAAGTTTAGTGGAAGAGGAAAATCATGCCGCCATAGAGAAGGATAAGGAAGAGGCAAAGAAGATTTATTTAAAGAAGGAAACTGACACTAAATGGAATACCGTAGGTTGGAAGCTACTGTTTTTTAGCTTTGTAATTATGATAATACTTGGTTTTGCTATTATATATATTTATCAGGCCCATCGAAAAGAGAATTTAGAGAATCGGTTAGAGGAAACAAAGGATCAGCTTGATGAAGAGATACATAAAATTCTTATTGACAAAATGGGCTATGGTGCATAGAATAAAACTAAATTGCAAGAGATTCCTTGTAATTACTAGATAGAGCAAAAAGGCGTTGAATAGAAGAGTAGTTTTTATGTAAACTAACAGAGAGGGAGTGTCACTGGCTGAAAGCATTCCTTAGTGGAGTAGGGATGAAGTGCATCTACGAGCTGATCTGCTGAGCTAATAGGTTGTTAGGCAGATACGGAAACACCCGTTACGTGTATTAAGATTACAGCATATATTTTGTGTTGTGAATTAGAGTGGAACCGCGAGTAACTCGTCTCTATAGGGAGACGAGTTTTTTTATTATGCGGAAGGTTTGCAAGTGAAACTCTTTTTATTTTATAGAAAAGGAAAGGAGAGGATAGTATGGGATTTATTCGGTTTGTAAAGGAAGAAATCGCTATCATCAAAGAACGTGATCCAGCAATAAAATCCTCGGCTGAGGTTTTCTTATATCCTAGTTTTAAAGCAGTTATACGATATCGTGTAGCACATAAATTATATTTACGCAAACATTATTTTCTGGCACGTTGGATCTCTCAGAGGACGGTTCGTAAGACAGGGATAGAGATTCATCCGGGTGCAACTATAGGAAAAGGTTTGTTTATCGACCATGGTAATGGCGTTGTTATTGGAGAAACAGCAATTCTTGGAGATAATGTGACACTGTATCAGGGAGTAACCCTTGGAGGAACTGGTAAAGAGCATGGGAAGAGGCATCCAACCATTGGAGATAATGTTATGATTAGTGCAGGTGCTAAAGTTTTAGGTTCCTTTACAGTAGGGAGTAATTCAAAGATTGGAGCCGGTAGTGTAGTGCTTTCAGAGGTGCCACCGAACTCAACTGTTGTAGGGGTTCCTGGGCGTGTAATTAAACGAGATAATGTGAAAGTACCAACTGACGATTTGGATCAGGTACACTTACCAGATCCAGTGAACAATGATATAAAGCAGCTGCAGAATGAGAATGCGAATCTACGAGAAATTATTGATAAATTGTGTGGCTGTGTTGAGAGATTAGAAAAAGGTAATAATAAAACAAAAGAGTAAAGAAGAATGGAGGAGAGAAAATGAAATTATATAATACTCTATCAAAAGCAAAAGAAGAATTTCAACCAATTGAGCCGGGGAAGGTTCGCATGTATGTATGTGGACCAACGGTTTATAACTATATTCATATTGGGAATGCAAGACCTATGATATTTTTTGATACAGTAAGGAGATATTTTGAATATAAGGGATATGAGGTAAACTATGTCTCTAACTTTACTGATGTAGATGACAAGATTATTAAGAAAGCCAATGAAGAAGGTGTTTCTTCAAGTGAAATATCTGAGCGTTATATCGAAGAGTGCAAAAAAGATATGAAAAGCTTAAATATTAAACCAGCCACTACTCATCCAAAGGCAACAGAAGAAATCGATGGTATGATTGAGATGATTCAGACCTTAATTGACAAAGGTTTTGCTTATGAGAAAAATGGTACCGTTTATTTTAGAACAAGAAAATTTGACGGCTATGGTAAGCTTTCCAAGAAAAATATTGATGACCTAGAAGCTGGAATCCGTATTGCAGTGGCTGAAGAAAAAGAAGATCCCATGGACTTTGTTCTTTGGAAACCAAAGAAGGAGGGAGAGCCAAGTTGGCCATCTCCTTGGAGTGATGGTAGACCAGGTTGGCATATTGAATGCTCTGTTATGAGTAAAAAGTACCTGGGAGACACCATTGATATTCATGCAGGTGGAGAGGATCTCGTCTTTCCACATCATGAAAATGAGATTGCACAAAGTGAAGCTGCCAATGGTAAGGATTTCACAAAATACTGGATGCACAATGGCTTTTTAAATATCGACAACAAGAAGATGTCAAAATCAGAAGGAAATTTCTTTACCGTAAGAGAAATCGGCGAACAGTTCGACTTACAGGTACTTCGTTTCTTTATGCTAAGCTCCCATTACAGAAGCCCATTAAACTTTAGCCGTGACTTAATGGATGCTGCAAAAAGTGGGTTAGATCGTATCAAGACTTGCGTAAGTAACCTTACGTTCTTATTAGAACATGTACAGGATACTAAGGTGACAGCAGAGGAAGATAAGGTGATAGCAGAAGCCAATGCCTTAAATGAGAAATTTAATGTTGCCATGGAGGATGATTTTAATACTGCAGATGCTATTTCTGCAATTTTTGAAATCGTTAAGCTAGCAAACTCTAGTACTAATGAAGCTAGCAGTAAAGAAATAATTCAGGTATTACTAGATAAAATCTGTGTGTTATGTGATATACTTGGTATAGAGGCACAAACGAAACAAGAATTGTTAGATGAAGAAATTGAAAGTCTTATTAAAGAACGTCAGGATGCAAGAAAAGCTCGTAATTTTGCTCGTGCCGATGAAATTCGTGATGAACTATTAGAAAAGGGAATTATTCTAGAGGATACTCGAGAAGGAGTTCGTTGGAAACGAGCAGAATAGCCTATAAAAGAAAGAGCGTATAGAATGAAAATGGATGAGTTAAAGTTACATGAATATCTTCGCCAATCTTTTCATTTGGAGGACTTTGATCCTAAGCAATATTCACCATTAGTGTTAGCCTATATAGGGGACGGAATCTATGATATTATTATACGAACGATTATATTGTCTCATGGCAATGCACCAGTGAATAATCTCCATAAAGAGTGCAGTAGTTTTGTAAAAGCATCTGCCCAGATGGAAATGTACCATGCAATTGAAGATATGCTAACCGAAGAGGAAACAGGCATCTATAAACGAGGTCGTAATGCGAAATCCTATACCACTGCAAAAAATGCAACAATAACAGAGTATAGAGTAGCTACAGGCTTTGAAGCCTTATTAGGATATTTATATTTAAGTGACCGGATGAATCGAATTGTGGAACTCATACAGTATGGGTTAGGCAAACTGGAGAAATAGGAGAAAAAATGAGATACGAAGAATTAACAATAGAAGGAAGAAATGCAGTATTAGAGGCATTTCGCGCAAAGAAACCAATTGACCGATTATTTGTCTTAGAGGGATGCCAGGATGGGCCTGTACAGTCTGTTCTACGTGAAGCGAAGAAAACGGATACCATTATTAGTTATGTTAAGAAGGAACGCTTAGATCAGTTATCTGAGACAGGAAAGCATCAAGGTGTTATTGCCTATGCTGCTGCATATGAGTATGCAACCATAGAGGATATGTTTCGTTTGGCAGAGGAAAAGGGCGAACCTCCTTTCTTCATATTACTAGATAACATTGAGGACCCACACAATTTAGGTGCTATGATACGTACTGCTAACCAGGCAGGAGCACATGGAATTATAATTCCGAAACGCCGTGCAGTAGGTCTTACAGCTACTGTGGCGAAAGTTAGTGCCGGTGCAATTAACTATGTACCAGTAGCTAAGGTTACTAATCTTAGTACCACCATTGAAGAACTTAAGGAAAAGGGCATGTGGTTTGCTTGTGCTGATATGGATGGAGAGCTGATGTATCAAACCAATTTGACTGGCTCAATAGGCCTTGTCATTGGTAGTGAAGGAGAAGGGGTAAGCCGTCTAGTAAAGGAAAAATGTGACTATGTAGTTCGCATTCCTATGAAGGGGAATATCGATTCTTTGAATGCTTCTGTAGCCATGGGAGTGCTCTCCTACGAAATTGTTAGACAGAGAATGAAATAAAAGAGAACCAGGGGGTGATTCTATGGCATTTGAACAATACAAAGAACTTACAGATGAAGCGATTATTGCAAAAATACGTAATCAAGACTCAAATGCTGTAGATTACCTTCTGGAGAAATATAAGAACACGGTTCGACAGAAAGCTAAGGCTCTGTTTATTATAGGTGGAGACCGTGATGATTTGATCCAAGAGGGGATGATTGGCTTATATAAGGCAATCCGCGATTATGACAGTACAAAGGATGCTAGTTTTAGTTATTTTGCCGATTTATGTATCTCTAGACAGATATATGATGCAATAAAAGCCTCAAATCGGAAGAAAAATATACCTTTAAACACATATATTTCTTTAAATTCTCCTGTCCACAATAACTTTAGTGAAAATGAGGATGTACTTCCCATAATAGACATAATATACCAAGATAATAATACAAATCCTGAGGAATTGATTATTGACAAGGAACGTACCAGTATGTTAGAATATGAACTCGAGAGGCGGTTGAGCAACCTTGAAAAAGAGGTAGTTAAGCTCTTTGTAGTTGGTATGAAGTACACGGAGATAGCCGCTGTTTTAAATAAGGAACCCAAGTCTATAGACAATGCTCTTCAGCGAATTCGCGCTAAGCTTAATACGCTGATTAAGGAGTTAGGAACACAGTAGAGGCGGTGACTTTATATGTTTTGCTGCCTTGGCTCAGTCGGTAGAGCGTCGCCTTGGTAAGGCGGAGGTCGGCGGTTCAAATCCGCTAGGCAGCTTATGTTTTAATAGTAGGAGTCCAAAACCTAAGTATAGGGTTTTGGACTTTTTTTGATTTCTTCTTTACATAGGATAGAGTTATGGGGTAATATCAAGTAAAATTATTATTTATGAGTTATTTGCTTTATTACGACATAACACCTTTTGAAAGGAGGAATCATTATGGAGTTATACTGGTTTGCACCTATTATCTGTGGAGGGCTAGGATTACTATTAAGCCATCTAGTAAAGAAAAAAATATCCATGCTACTTGAGTATAAACGAATAGAAGATTTATTACTGTCAGAACGAGTAACTAAGGCAATTAGTGACGGCATTGGACAAAAGATAGCTGAAATGACTCAAGATACCAGGACGGTAGGAGAGGTCATAGATCTTTATGTGGATAAAGATACAAGACGTATTGCCATAGACGTTGGTAGTAGTAAATTAGCCGAATACATCACTCTTGAGCTTAAAAAGAGCCAAATTTCCACTATTATTCTAGATGAGATTAAGAGGGTTTTGGTAGAAAAGATTAAGTTAGGATTTCTTACCGGTCTTATGAAAGGAAGCTTGTGGGAGTTAGTAGAGGAGCCTATGGAGAAAGCTATTGAAAGCTACCTAGAGGAAAGATGTCAGCCGATGATAAAGGATAAATTGCAAGAACGTATGAATTCTTTGACAGGGATGAGGATGTATGAAGTTGGTGAGTTATTGTTAGATAAACATCAGATAATAACAGAACTTACCCTTAAGGTATATAGGAAACATATTGTAGATCTTGCTAGTCAGCTTCTTGCTAAGCTGGATGTAAAAAATAAAGTATTAAAGCCAAACCTCTTGAAACTACAAATTGGGATGTCGGGATTTGGTGTTGTATGTGGATTGATGTCGATGTTATTAGCAATTATATAGAATGAACTAGCACCTTCTCTGTATAGTCCTTTTATTAGAGAACTATTAAAAAGAGATTTGAGATGTTGAAGTCAGAGGGGGGGAATGGTATACTTTCTAGTATCTGACGGATTTATCTTCATAATAAACAGTGATTGTATCAACTTGCCTCCCATAAAGGCAGTATTGGTTACATAATCTACAAAAGAGAAGGTCCTGTAGGAAGACAGATATTATTGACGTAATTAACTATAAAGAAAAAGGAGTACTTATGAAAGTTTACGGACTAAATGATGCCCAAGTTCAGGAATCTAAGAGTAAGTTTGGTGATAATTCGATTTCAGAACAAAAGGGTGAAAGTTTTTTTGAAAAACTTATTGGAAACTTCAAGGATCCGATGATTATTATCTTATGTGTTGCATTGCTTATTAATGTAGTATTTGTAATTATTGGGGAATCCCATTGGTATGAAGCAGTAGGTATCGGTGTGGCAGTATTGTTAGCTACATTCGTATCTACTTTTTCAGAATATCGTAATGAGAATGCTTTTCAGAAGCTTCAGGAGGAGGCTTCTCGAATTTTCTGCAAGGTATATCGTAATGGTGAGATTGTTCAGATTCCAATTAATGATATTGTAGTAGATGACTGTATTCTTTTACAGTCAGGTGATAAGATTCCAGCGGATGGCGTGATTATTGATGGAATACTTAAGGTGGATCAATCGGTATTAAACGGAGAGAGCAAGGAAGCTTCTAAGGAAGCTATTCCAAAGGATTACTTTGATACAGATAAGACAATTGATTTCTTAAATCCCCACAAAGTGTTTAGAGGCTCTGTAGTATGCTCTAACAATGCGGTTATGCGAGTTACTACCGTAGGTGATAAGTCGGTATATGGGGAGATTGCAAAGGAGTTGCAAGTGGAAGAGGAACGAGATACTCCTCTTAAAGTAAAGCTTAAGAAGTTAGCTCATGGAATTAGTAAGTTCGGTTATATTGGTGGTATTGCTATTGCAGTCGCTTTTATGATACAAAATATGCTTTATAATGGAGATACTATTTCCTTTGCTCATGTCAGTACTTATTTTAGTGACTGGGGAACGGTATTAAATGATTTTGTTCAAGCAATTATGTTAGCTGTTATTATTATTGTAATGGCAGTGCCAGAAGGGCTTCCACTGATGATTGCTTTAGTATCCGCTCTAAATATGGGTAAGATGTTAAGAGATAACGTTTTAGTTCGTAAGATTGCGGGTATTGAAACTGCTGGTAGTTTGAATATTCTCTTTAGTGATAAAACAGGTACCATTACAAAAGGACAGTTAGAAGCTGTAACCTTTATAGATGGACAAGTAAATGAATACCATAATTACAATGATGTGGTGGATGAATTAGGGAAAGTGTTATCTTTTAGTATTCATTTCAATACAGATGCAATTATTTCTGGTGAAGAAGGAAACCTTAAAGTAATAGGTGGTAATGCTACAGAACGTGCAATTTTAAATTATGTTGCTAATTCAAGGCATAATGAGGATGTACAGGTAGCTACTGTAAGCAATATTCCATTTAACAGTCACAATAAATATTCTGCAACCACGATTACTGGTGATAGGGATATTACCCTAATTAAGGGAGCGCCAGAGAAAATACTTGAGAAGTGTAAGACTTTTTATGATCAACAAGGAAATAAGGCTATATTTGCTGATAAAGCAAAGTTAGAAGCAAAGATCAATGAGTTAGCTGGTCGTGCCATTCGTGTATTAGCAATAGCTACCGCTGAACAAGTAATTGAGGGAGAATCTCTACCTGAGGGAGAATGGACTCTAGTTGGTATTATTGGTATACGTGATGAAGTAAGACAGGAATCCATTACTGCAATTGCAGAAGTACAGCATGCTGGAGTGCAGGTTGTAATGATTACCGGAGATCGTCAGGATACAGCAGTTGCCATTGCGAAGGAAGCTGGCATTGTTCAAAAGGAAACAGATTTAGTTTTAACATCAAATGATCTTGCTCAGATGTCAGATGATGATATTAAAGCAAAACTACAAGATATTCGCGTGGTAGCTCGTGCTCTTCCAAGTGACAAGAGTCGCTTAGTGAGACTAGCCCAAGAGATGAACCTAGTTGTTGGTATGACAGGTGATGGTGTAAATGACTCCCCGGCCTTAAAGAAAGCTGATGTTGGGTTTGCTATGGGTGGAGGAACTGAGGTTGCTAAAGAAGCCAGTGATATTGTAATTCTGGATGATAACTTTAGCTCCATTGATAAAGCGATTCGTTACGGTAGAACAATATTTAACAACATTAGAAAGTTTATTGTATTCCAGTTAACAATTAATGTTAGTGCTGTTATGATTTCCTTTGTAGCGCCTTTGATTGGCATGAAGAGTCCACTTACCATTATTCAAATCTTATGGATTAACTTGATTATGGATACCTTGGCTGCCCTCGCCTTCGGTGGAGAGCCAGCATTACAAAGATATATGAGTGAAAAGCCTAAGAAAAGAGAAGAAAGTATTGTTAGTCCATCTATGTGGAGTAGTATCCTTACAGGAAGCTTATGGACCTTTGCCTTAAGCATGGTATTCTTAAAGCTACCAATTATATCTGATATTTTCCGTGAGGGAGATGCTACAAACCCAACCAAATATTTATTAACTGGATTTTTTACCTTTTATGTTCTAGTTGCAGCATTTAATGCGTTTAATGCTAGAACAACAGAGATGAATGTCTTCGAACACATTAGAGAGAATCATGGTTTCTGGAAGGTGATAGGTCTTATCATTATTACTCAAGTGATTTTGACTTATGTAGGTGGTAGTGTACTCAACTGTTATGGTTTAGTATTTAAGGAGTGGGTAGTGGTAATTCTTATGGCATTTACCATTATTCCAGTAGATTTAATTAGGAAAGCACTGTTTCGTAAAAAAACAGAAATGTAGAATTAATATGTAATTAGATAGGAAAAGGATTGTCATATTCGTATGTGACAATCCTTTTTTTGTATTTATGAAGATATCACTGTTTTATTACAAACAAAAAAGACTTTTTTTGTTCGAATTGTAAAAATAAACCAGTCATGATAAGGTAAGGATACGTTACAGGAGGGGAGGTATCCTTATGCTTTTATATATTGGGAATCAAGAAGAATACTATTGTTTACAGGAGCTGTCGGATAAGTTACAACAACCAATTTGTCTTATTTCAGCGCCAGATAATCCAATGGAGATTTTAAGCTGTGCAAAGATAAAGTATTCCCACTATATTGTCAATATTGGTAGTTATACGAATAAGCATAGAGAACTGATCCATGCACTTAAGAACTTTGTAGGAACAATAGAGGGAACTTTAATACTTTTGGCGATTGATATGACAACAGAATCCCCTATTATCTGCGAGCTAATGTATGCAGGGTTTACAAATATTATTTTTGGTATTTCAGAGGCTGCGAATTCTTTTAGTCCCATTAGTCCTATTACAAAGGGGAATGTGGACACACCACCTTTTAGTGCTAAAACTAGTACTACTGAACACATTGTACATCATGTACCACCTATGAACTTAATGGGAACAGAACCGATACATATGGCTACTTGTCCTACAGAACCCATGGACGAGAGCTACATAGGGTTTCATGGAGGAGACAGGAATAAGAAGTCCTCCGAAATGTCAGGGGGCATAAGACATAGTAAGGTAGGCTTTTGGTCTAAGTTGACTTTCGTGTTTGGAGGAGGTTTCCTTGTTACCTTGTTGGTGTTAGTGGTTATGTATCAATCTCAGAATAAAAATCAAAGAGAAGTACTATCAGCAGCAGAGGGATTTGCGCTAATGACGAATAGTCAAAGCCTGCCAAAGTCATCCGTCTACCCACATTCATCTATTGCACCTCATGAGGAAGAAGAGTTAAGTACACCACAACAGATCATATCTGAACCTAACGTTACACAATCTCCTGTTACAGGAGTTCCAACGGTGAAAAACGCTACTTTAAAGCCTATTTTGTCTGAGGAAGAAGGTTTAGTAGATATTACAGAAAATAGTAGTGAGGTTTCTGGTAAGGAGGTTAAGGGCATCGATACAGAGGTCACTCCTACACTCGATGATGTAAAGAAGGAACAGTCATCTCCTGTTATTCGTTCTATTCAGTTACCATCTTCTATTCGTATGGTAACAGGAGGGAGTATTACTCTGGAACCAGAATATATCCCCACTACAGTAAAGGCTCCTTTACTTATTTGGCAAAGTAGTGATAGTAAGGTAGCTGTGGTAGAGGATGGAATAGTAACTGCCATAAAACCTGGATGCACCAGTATTACAGTAGAGGATAAAAGTGGACACAAAGCAAAGTGTCAGATAACCATTGCGGATCAATAAGTAAAAATAAACATAATGGAGGGGTTATGGAGAGGAAATTATTTAAGTTGGTAATTCTTGTGGCGCTTGTTATTCTACTGACTGGAGAATATATCCCATGTCAAGCAGCAAGTAGTGTTACAGTAAATACCTTTAGTGAATTACGTACGTATTTAAAAGATGAGAAGGATTATAGTATTACAATAGGGAGTAATATAGAGATAACAGGAATGTTAACGGTGGAGGGGAATAAAACTATTTACGGAAATGGGAAATGTCTTTTTAGAGGAACTGACTATTTCAGTGGATATGTTTTTCTTGTGCAGGAACAGGCATCCTTAGATATAAAGTCTAATTTGTTTTTGTCGGGTAATTCAGATAATATTAAGAATCCTGCTAGACCATTATTTTGGGTGAAACCCAATGCTACTTTAAAATTAGGAGAAAAGGTCAATTTATATAAAAACTATTCGGACTGTGCTGGTGGAGCTATACACTGTGAGGGTACGCTGTATATACAAGGGGCAAATATTTATGATTGCTGTTGTAACACTAGTGGTGGAGCTATACAGCTACAAGATGGAGCTATATGTTACATGAGTTCAGGGAGAATCTATAATAACTCTGTTTCTGAGTGTGGTGGGGGAATTAAGCAATTTAAAGGAAGCACTTTTATTATATCTGGTGGTTCCATAGATAATAATACTGCTCTATGTGATGGAATGGGCATTCACGCTTCTGGAAGCCTTACACTAAAAGGAGCGGCGCAGATTAATAAGAATAATGATATCTACATAGCACCAGATTCCTATATTGCAACAGGAGATTGGAGTACACCATCTGTAGTTGCCCTCACTACAAATCTTGAGATTGGTAAGACAATAATATCTAACGGTAGACCATATAAAAAATATTTTATATGGTCTGACAGACAGAATAAGGCCGCCGAAAGACCAATCTGTTCGGTAGGAGAAAACCTTTTAGTAGGTGCCTATTATACGATAAATTATCATATGGATTCGACTAACCAACAGCTTTATAAGACCCAGAGTAAATTATATGGAACATCAATTAATCTTTTTAAGGATTACCCAGAAGTCACTGGATATAGTTTTGAGGGATGGTTTACGAGCCCTTCTGGTGGGAGTAATGTAACTGGAGCAGTTTATGAGACGAATGCTAATTTGAATCTTTATTCTCGATATGCTCCTAATAACTATGAGGTTTTACTTCAGTCTCAAAATCAAGAGATAACTAGAATGAGTGTACAATTTGATAGTAGGTATGGTCAATTGCTTACTCCTACTAGAGAAGGATATACTTTTACTGGTTGGTATTTGGACGAGGCTTTAACACAGTTGGTTTCTGATGATACAATTGTTCAAACAGCTAGTTCTCATGTCTTATATGCAGGATGGCAAGCCATCTCTTGTAAGGTGAAGTTTGATGCGACTGGGGGAGAAGTTAGTATCGATAGTAAACAGGTTGCTTACGAAGGGTGTTATGGAGAATTGCCTAAGGCATATCGAGAAGGGTATGAGTTCCTTGGATGGTATACTGATTCTTTAGAGGGGTTACTCTGCGATTCTCAAAGTAAGGTTATGAAGTATACGGAGCATATCTTGTATGCAAGATGGAAAGCCCATGTATATTGTGTTACATGGGACCCGATGCAAGGCAAAACCAGTTTTTTGCAGTCCAGCGTAACCTATGGTAATACTTACAATACATTACCGGTTGTTACAAAGTCAGGATATTATTTAGAGGGGTGGTACACTGCGCCTGAGGGTGGAAGTAAGTGTGATAGAAATACTATTGTCACAATAGCATATAACCATATATTATATGCTAGATGGCTTCCAGAGGTAGTCCCTATAACTTCTGATAAGAATAGTAATCAAAGTACGCAAATAGTGCCACCAGTTGTATTAAATAAGATTTCTATTACAGGTATTCCATGCTTTTATAAGGAGAATCAAAGTATAAATACCACGAAAGCAAAAATGGTGCTAGAGTATTCAAATAAAACAAAGAAAACTATTACGAAAGGTTGGAGTATAGATTCATATAAAAAGATATCTGGACAGAGGAAGGTAGTATTCCGTTATCAAGGGAAAAGCTGTACGCTAAGTTGTAACTGGTTAAGTAGTAAGAGCATAAACAAGATAAAACCAACGAAAAGTGTATATACGGGCTACATTGGTAATAAAGTAATTATTAATTTTCCAGGTGAATATAAGGGAAAACTTAACCTTACTTATAAAACTAGTAACTCAAAGATTGTGAAGGTGTCTAAAACAGGAACTATGACTTTGGTTAAACCTGGTACAGCATATATTACGATAGGTATTAGTATTGGTAATATTAAAAAGACAGTTAAGGTAAAAGTGGTAGTAAAGAAGCCAAGTTTAGTGACAAGCTATACCTATGGGGAAAAGTGGAATCAGCTGCAGTTTAAAGCTGTTTTAAGTGGATCAAGTACAAAGCCAACATATACTACTTCCAATTCTAAAATTGCTAAGATAGACTTAAAAACTGGTAAACTAACAGCACTTAATTCTGGAAAAGTTACCGTAATAATAAAAGTAGGTACTTTTCTAAAAAAATATAGTTTGAAAGTGAATAAGACCAATCGATATCTAATAATTCAATGAGAGTGAATAGTTTTTCCTGCCAACTTATATATTTCATAGAATTGCTTATACTAGCATAGAGGTGAAAGATATATGTATTATGAAGAGAAGAAAGAACAGAAAAAAGAGCAGGAAGAGTTTAATTCTGTCACAACTAAGAGTAAAGTAGAGAATCAGAACCAAAGCCATAATGTTCGAAAGGAAGCAACTGGGCCAATTAATCAGAAAAGATAATAAAAGGCTACTCCTCGTCAAACGCCCCAAATGTTAAATATCAGTATCTAACATTTGGGGCGTTCTTTATCGTGGGGTACCTTTCTTTGAGAACAGAATACAACAAAATATAATTTATGTCCTCAATATTTGACTATACAGAGAAGTACTGTTGTCATATAATAGTGATATAGAATTATATTATGTGGATAAGGGGCGAGGACGATGGATCCCAAGAAATTGGTAAATCTACTTTCAGGACACAGAACTTTTATTCAAACCCATAATTTTCCTGATCCAGATGCATTAGCATCTGCTCTAGGACTACAGTATTTTCTAAAGTACTATGGAATTGAAACTACCATATGCTATGATGGAAAGATTGATAAGCTTAGCACCAAACGTATGCTAAAGACTTTTCATATCAAAATCTTCTCTATACATCATATTATAGATATGAATGAAGAAGATTATATAGTAATGGTAGACTCCCAAAAGTATAATGCTAATTTAACCGATGCCATTGGCAAGGAGGTTGCTTGTATCGATCATCATCCAACATTTATAGGATGCGAATATTCTTACTGTGATATAAGAAAAGCAGGTGCTTGTTCAAGTATTATAGCTAGTTATTTCTATCAGGAAAATGTACCATTAAGTTCTAAAGTAGCAGCAGCTCTATTATTTGGAATTAAAATGGATACTTTGGATATGTCCCGTGAAGTGACGGAGTTAGATATCGACATGTTTTCGTATTTGTATAAGAGGGCAGATAAAGAGAAGTATTTATGTATGTGGAAGAATAATATGGAATTTGCAGATTTGCAGGCATATGGCGCAGCTATTAAGTCGATAGAAATATACGATGGTGTCGGGTTTGCATATATTCCATTTAATTGTCCAGATGCGTTAATTGCCACTATTTCTGATTTTATATTGTTATTAAATGTTGTGGATATTTCTGTCGTTTATGCTTTACGACAAGATGGTATAAAATTTAGTGTTAGAAGTGAAATAGCAGGTGTAAATGCAGGAACCTTGGTGGCCCGTGCTCTAGCGTCGCTTGGAAATGGTGGTGGCCATGCTAGTATGGCAGGGGGTTATATCAGTAAAGAGAAAGCCAAGGCCTTAGGTGATAATCTAGAATATCATATAAGAAAATTGTTTTTAGACACCTTAGATAAGAATATGCAAGAAAAATAGGGTAGAATTAATTTGGAAAAAAGTGGATAACTTTAGTACAGATATTCTAGAAGGAAGTAAAATAATGTAACTAAATAAAGAAAAATATTAGATTGGTTAAGATATGTAAATTTCTTCCACATAAAAATGTGCATAGAGTGGATAACTTGTAAAAGTTTTCCAATATTATGGTGAATGGAATAGATTGCACATTGTAAGATTAATTTTGTATGGAAAATTCGGATATTGTACATACTTATTGTGGAAAAACAATATAAAGGAGATATCTTATGCCTAATCTAATTTGCAGTGTTGAAAATTGTTCTTATAACAAAGATCATCTATGCGCACTGAACAAAATCCATGTAGGTGGGTCTAATGCCGTGGAAAGTCATTCTACTAGTTGTCAGTCCTTTGTAGACCAAAGGGATTCCTTTAGTAGCTGCGAAAGCTGTGGGTGTGCTACAAAAAGTACAGATATTGAGTGTGATGCGCAAAAGTGTACGTATAATAAGGAGTGCCGATGTCATGCAGATGGTATCGATGTATGTGGGTGTGGATCCCATACGGCTAGGGGTACTGAGTGTGCAACCTTTAAACCTAGATAGTTTAAAAATAAAATAAAGGGAGAGTCAAGGAACTAATAACCGGTAGGTCTTAGGTTGTTCCTTCACTCTCCCTTGTTTATATTTCAATTACCTTTTTGGTTTGGCAGATAGAGCAGCCATAGTAATGTAATTGTATGGCTGGTTAAAATGAGGCAAAAAGAAGGTATCTAAAAGCTTTAATTTATCGATGGTAACTTTTTCTTGGATAGCAAGAGAAAACATATGGATTGCTGCAGAAATGTCATATTTAGATGCTAGTTGTGCACCTAAAATATTTCGACTTTCTTTGTCATAAACGATTCTTATCTTGACCTTCTCATTGTTATTTTCTATGAAGGTTGGCTTTTGATAATCTTCATATTCCGCACAATCCACGTCATATCCAAGTGCACGAGCTTTTTTTACGGATAAGCCAGTAGAAACCATATTTAAACCATAGATGCTGATTCCATTTGAACCCTGTACACCGATAGAATCTAATTCTGTACCACATGCGTTATGTGCAGCCACAATGCCAGAGCGAACAGCGTTGGTAGCCAAAGCAATGTAGTTTGTGGAGTTAGTGCTATTGTCCTTTACTGTGGCACAATCGCCAATTGCATAAACATCCTTTCTACTTGTTTCCTGTCTAGTATTTACTAGATAGGCACCATTTCGAAATAACTCCAGATCATTTTTGCCTAGCTCATTATTCGGTTTAAAGCCTACAGCTAAAACAACCATGTCACTTTCAAAGCTTTCTTTGTTGGTGACAACTCGTTCTACTTTGTCTGTGCCTTCTATTGCTTCCACTTTTTGTCCTAGTTTTAGTGTGATTCCTTGGTCAGACAAATTCTTGTCCATCAATGCTGTAAACTCAGGGTCATAATAAGAAGAAAGAGATGTATCTGCTATGTCGATGATTGTTACTTGTTTACCACGACGATTAAAAGCCTCAGCCAGCTCTACACCAATATAACCTGCTCCTACCACAGTAATATTATTTAGGTTTTCATGTTCTAGTTTATCAATTACCTCTTTTGCATTTTGATATAGCTTTACCATTTGAACATTTTTTAGATCTTTTCCTGGGAAAGGCGGAATAATAGGTAGTGAACCTGTTGCTAGAATACACTTATCATAGGTTTCTCTAATCTCATTTCCTGTTTTTAGTGTTGCTATAACAGTCTTGTTATTAAAGTCAATCTGAGTAACCTTAGTTTCCATATAAATTGTGGCACCTTTATCCTCTAATGCCTCTTTACTAGAATAGAAGAGACCATCTGGTCCTTTTATTTGTTGACCAATCCAAAGGGCCATCCCACAGCCTAAAAAACTTATATTGGAATTTGCATCAAAAGCAACAACTTCCGTGTCCTTATAATTGTCTAGTATTGTATTAATTGCCGCAGTTCCAGCATGATTGACACCAACCACAATAATTTTTGTCATCGATATAATCCTTTCAAAAATAAAGTTGTCATTTCTTAATATGGTAGTCAGTGCCTTGTATTTTTATACAAGATTGTTTAGAATATTAGAAAATACGCAGTATACCCAGAGAAAGGATGGAGACTATGAAATTTCGTCCCTGCATTGACATACATAATGGTAAAGTAAAGCAAATTATAGGAGGAAGCCTTAAGGACAATTCACTTTCTACTAAAGAGAATTTTGTTTCTGATAAGGGGGCTTCATTCTATGCGAGCCTATATCGTGGGCTACATATAAGCGGAGGCCATATAATTCTGTTAGATCCAATAAATTCTCCTTACTATAGCGCTGACAGGTCACAGGCAATAGAGGCTCTTCATACTTATCCTGGTGGACTCCAGGTAGGAGGTGGTATTCACAGTGAGAATGCCAAAGAATATTTAGATGCTGGAGCTAGTCATGTTATCGTTACTAGCTATGTATTTAAGGACGGACAAGTAAATTACCACAGATTAAGAGAGATGGATGATGCTATAGGAAAGGAACATTTGGTCTTAGATCTGAGTTGCCGGAAAAAGGATGACGAGTATTATATTGTGACCGATCGATGGCAAAGGTTTACCAATGAACGGTTATCCATAGAATTGTTAGATCAGCTCTCCAGGTATTGTGATGAATTTTTGGTTCATGCAGTAGACGTGGAGGGTAAATCAAATGGTATAGAGGAGAGCCTTGTTGATTTACTAGGGAGTTGGTCCGGTATACCAATTACCTATGCAGGTGGTGTGGGTTCCTATGAGGATTTAGAGAAGCTAAAAACACTTGGGAAGAATCAAATAGATGTTACCGTAGGGAGTGCTTTAGACCTTTTTGGAGGGCCATTGTCCTTTGAAAGAGTATTAAATATTATTAACAAATAACAGAAGTGGTAAATTTAACTAAGATTTCTTAGAGAACTTCTGCTTAATCACGGGAACTGTAATTACTTAACAGTTTAGAACTGTGAATATATACAAAAATATTGTAAAAATATATTTTCCTTATGTTAAAATACCATATAAAATTGGTTGCTTGTAGAATAACCGTATAAAATTGCTAAAAAAAACCTGCTAAAGGGGTTGATTTTTTAAATCCTTATGTTATAATTGTTTCATAATTGTTAACAAGTTATTACTTGAATTGAGGAATTGTTTTGTTTTCAGAACAAATATGTAACACAAATGAAATGAAAACAAAAATAGATTGAAACAATTAAAAGTAAGGAGACAACAATGAAATCATTTATTAGAAAGAGTGCAATATGTCTGCTAGTTTTTATCATTGCTTTTACAAGTAGTAAGGTAGATGTATCAGCTGCTACAAAAGCCAAGTATACAAAAGCAGAATTACAATACTTAACTGCTATTATATATTGTGAAGCAGGTAATCAACCTCAAAAAGGTAAGATTGCTGTTGCTAACGTGGTACTTAATCGTGTAAAGAATAAGAAGTATCCTAACTCCATCAAAGGTGTAATTTACCAGAAGAGTCAATTCTCTCCAACTAAAACTAGGAGTAAAAAGTATAAGGGATTAACTAATTATCAGGTAGCTTTAAATAAATATGCTGGTAAGATTAAGATGACTTCCGCTGAGAAGAAGCAGATGGCAGCTTGTAAGAAGGCAGCGATTGCAGCATTAACAGGAACAAAAGTATTAAATAGCAAGTATTTATCTTTTACTGCTAAGAGAGCAGTTCAGAGAAAAGGTGTAAAAGCAGTGTACATTGGTGGTCATGGTTTCTATTAAGATGGTTTCACCCATTATATAAATTCATAACGAAAAGAAAGAGGACTTATTCATAGGAATAAGTCCTTTATAATTGTGAATAATTGTGGTAATATTGTATTTATGAATCCATGTTAGTGAAAAAAGGGAAAAAAACTTGAAAGGAACGAGTCAAATGGATGAGATGAATAGCTCAAAGAATTTTATTGAGCAGATTATTGACAATGATATAAAGGAAGGGACTTGTAAGACTGTTGTAACTAGATTCCCTCCTGAACCTAATGGTTACCTTCATATTGGACATGCTAAGTCTATCATTTTGAATAGTGGGCTAGCTAAAAAATATAATGGTAGATTCAATCTTCGTTTTGATGATACCAATCCTACGAAAGAAAAAACCGAGTTTGTGCAATCGATTAAGGAAGATGTTGAGTGGCTTGGGGCTGAATTTGAAGATCGTTTGTTTTTTGCATCTGATTATTTTGATCAGATGTATGAAGCAGCTATAAAGTTAATTAAAAAGGGAAAAGCTTATGTGTGCGATCTAAGTGCAGAAGAGATACGACAGTATCGTGGTACTTTGACAGAACCAGGCAAAGATAGTCCGTTCCGCAACCGCTCCATAGAGGAGAACCTTGACTTATTTGAACGAATGAAAAATGGTGAATTTCAGGATGGTGAGAAGGTACTACGTGCCAAGATAGATATGACTAGTGGTAACATTAATATGCGTGATCCAATTCTGTACCGTATTGCTAGAATGAATCATCATAATACAGGGGATAAGTGGTGTATTTACCCTATGTACGATTATGCACATCCAATTGAAGATGCCATAGAGGGAGTAAGTCATTCTATTTGTACCTTAGAGTTTGAAGATCATAGACCTCTTTACGACTGGGTAGTCAGAGAGTTAGAGTATGCGAATCCACCAAAACAGATTGAGTTTGCTAAGATGTATCTTACTAACGTTGTTACAGGTAAAAGATATATTAAACGCTTGGTGGAGGATGGAATAGTAGATGGTTGGGATGACCCAAGATTAGTGACTATTGCAGCACTACGTAGACGAGGTTACACACCAGAAGCCATTCGTATGTTTATGGAATTAAGTGGTGTATCTAAAGCCCAAAGCTCCTCTGACTTCGCAATGCTTGAGTACTGTATCAGAGAAGATTTAAAACTTAAGAAGTCTAGAATGATGGCAGTATTAGACCCGATTAAACTTGTAATTACCAATTATCCTGAGGATATGGTAGAGTATTTAGATGTAGTGAATAATCAGGAGAATGAAGAATTAGGAGTACGACAGGTTCCGTTTTGCCGTGAGTTATATATTGATAGAGAAGATTTCATGATAGAACCACCGAAGAAGTATTTTAGACTATATCCAGGTAACGAAGTACGCCTTATGCATGCTTATTTTGTAACCTGCACTGACTATGTTACAGATGAAAATGGTAAGGTCATAGAGGTTCATTGTACCTATGATCCTGCTACTAAGAGTGGTAGTGGATTTAGCGAACGTAAGGTAAAGGGTACAATCCACTGGGTATCAGCTCGACATGCGGCTTCAG
This sequence comes from Bacillota bacterium, assembly GCA_023416695.1. Classification (GTDB taxonomy): domain Bacteria; phylum Bacillota; class Clostridia; order Lachnospirales; family Lachnospiraceae; genus KM106-2. The sequence goes on from JAEZGY010000020.1 coordinate 49,978, forward strand.
CTGAGGTTCGACTATATGAGAATTTAGTAGATGAAGAGAAGGGTGTATATAATGAAGATGGGTCAGTTAATGTAAATCCAAATTCACTTACTGTTCTCACGAACTGCTTTGTTGAACCAGCACTTACAAATGCAAAAGCATATGATAGCTTCCAATTCTTGAGACATGGATATTTTTGTGTAGACTTTAAAGATTCTTCAAGTGATCATTTAGTATTTAATAGAATTGTATCTCAGAAGAGTTCCTATAAGCCAGCTAACTAATAGGAGGTAAGGTATGGGGGATTTATTATCAGGTTTAGAACAGTTTGGGTTTAAAAATGTAGATAATTTAGATGTATTTGAGAAGGAAACAGAAGGTAGCAAGGACCCTCAAAAACCAAAAAGTCACATAGTGGAGGAAGCAGATTTGATTTTTGACAAATCTTATGTTTGTCCTGTATGTGGTGAGTCCTTTAAGAGCAAAAGTGTAAAAATTGGAAAAGTAAAGCTTTTGTCTGCTGACAGTGATCTTCGTCCTAAATATCAACTAGTAGATTCCTTAAAATATGATGCTATCGTATGCCCTACTTGTGGTTATGCAGCTTTAAATCGATTTTTTAACTACATGACATCTATACAGGCTAGGGCGATTAAGGAAAAGATTTCTGTTAATTACAAGCACACAAAGGAAGCTGGAGATATCTATACGTACGATGATGCTATTTTACGTCACAAGTTAGTCTTGTTAAATACCATTGTAGCAAATTCTAAGAATAGTGAAAAAGCGTATACTTGTTTGAAACTAGCTTGGTTGTGCCGCGGTAAACGAGAAAGCTTAGTACTAGGAAATCCGAAAGATAAACAAGAGATATTAGAGCTTGTAAAGCTTGAACAGGAGTATATTCAAAAAGCATATGAAGGCTTTGATAATGCAATAAGCAAGGAAAACTTTCCAATGTGCGGTATGGATGAGAATACGGTAATGTACCTCTTAGCTGAATTGGCAAGAAGATGTGGGAAGTATGAGGATTCCCTACGCTTAGTATCCAAAATTTTGGTTTCTCGTGATGCTAATGAACGGATTAAGGATAAAGCTAGGGCAATTAAAGATGCAATAAAAGCCAGTAAATAAAGTGAAATGGGTATAGGATAATGAAACATTCCTATACCCATTTGTTCTGTTATAGACAGATTAGGTTTCGATTGTAACACCATTTAATTTTTGTATCGCTCGAGGTAGAGCATCTTTTGAATTATTCCAAGGTTTATCTACATTACGATAGTCAAATTTATCAATCAGCCAAGTTAAATCAGCTAATACCCGCTTCATATTGGTAAGATAGACTTCATTCAAATCTTTTATAAAGCTTTCGTAGGTGGGACCACTTAATTCTGTTGCTGCCAGTTCATATAGCCTGCCGTAATGAGGTTGACAAAAGCCCTTAGAGTTTCTAAATAAAGTTTTAAACTCGGGCTCCGTACGATATAGATGAAAAATAGTAGATAGATAACGGTTAAAAGTTTGGTTAATGTGATTGCAAACAAAGCAACTGTTATCGATTTTTTTTATGTAAGAGACAACTGGCTTTTCCTCTTTTCTTTTTAAAAGACTAGGAGCTTTACTTGGAGCTTGTAGGAGAGGTGTTGTATCCCTTAGTATCTTCTCCATATGTGTGGAAAGCATTAGGGCTAGCCCTAAGCGATTCTGATTCTCATATAATTGTTTGACGTGTTTAGCACAAAAACCAGACTTATTAGTCATTTCTCGAATATCATCTTCCATATAACTGGGCCCCATGGTATATTCAATAGAGGATTTCTCTAAAGCTTGGTACATAACACATGCAGGACATTCGCAATCGGTGTGGAAGGCTTCATTAACCGAGATGGTATATAGTTTTTCTTTCATTATAGTGGTCCTTTCATCAAATCTATGTAGTAGGAAAAGAAGACTCTTCATACAATAAAACAGAGTGGCTCTTTCTTGAATTGTAACAGATTGAAGTGATTTTGTCTTTATCTAGACGTAGAGAAGTTATTAGATACCAAAAGATTGTATAAATGAAGAAAACAAGAGATATAATGAGAAAATAAGAGATATAATTAGAATATATTAGTTATAATCCTGATTTGAAACGTTTTTCAAATCAGAAGCGTTTGCAATATACAGGGAGATTTACTAATATATAGAATATCAATTAGCACTCAAATGAAGAGAGTGCTAATAAAAAAGAAAATGATTGTTAAGGAGGAATATATATGAAATTAGTACCTTTAGGAGACCGAGTTGTTTTGAAGCAGTTAGTAGCAGAAGAGACTACTAAATCAGGTATCGTATTACCTGGTCAGGCGAAAGAGAAACCACAGCAGGCTGAAGTGATTGCAGTTGGTCCTGGTGGAATCGTAGATGGCAAAGAAGTTGAGATGCAAGTGAAAGTAGGCCAAATCGTTATTTATTCAAAATATGCCGGAACTGAAGTGAAATTAGAGGAAGAGGAATTTATCATTGTAAAACAAAGTGACATCGTTGCTGTAGTAGAATAGATGGTGAATTATCAAATAGAATATTAATTAATGGAGGAATAAATTATGGCAAAAGAAATTAAATTTGGTGCTGATGCTAGAAAGTCATTAGAAATTGGCGTTAACAAATTAGCAGATACAGTTAAAGTTACACTTGGACCAAAGGGTAGAAATGTAGTATTAGATAAATCCTTTGGTGCTCCTCTTATTACTAACGATGGTGTTACCATTGCAAAAGAAATTGAACTAGAAGATGCATTTGAAAATATGGGTGCACAACTTGTACGTGAAGTTGCTACTAAGACAAATGATGTAGCTGGTGATGGTACAACTACTGCTACTGTATTAGCACAAGCTATGATTAACGAAGGTATCAAGAATTTAGCTGCTGGAGCTAACCCTATTATCTTAAGAAAGGGTATGAAGAAGGCAACTGAGTGTGCAGTAGAAAATATTGCAAAGATGAGTTCTAAATTAACTGGTAAAGACCAGATTGCAAAGGTTGCTGCGATTTCTGCTGGTGACGAAGCTGTTGGTATCATGATTTCTGATGCTATGGAAAAGGTTTCTAATGATGGTGTTATCACTATTGAAGAATCTAAGACAATGAAGACTGAATTAGACCTTGTAGAAGGTATGCAGTTTGATCGTGGATATGTTTCTGCTTATATGTGTACAGATATGGATAAGATGGAAGCGAACTTAGACAATCCATATATTTTAATTACAGATAAAAAGATTAGCAACATTCAAGAAATACTTCCAATTCTTGAACAAATCGTACAATCTGGTTCTCGTTTATTAATCATTGCTGAGGATGTAGAAGGAGAAGCTCTTACTACTTTAGTAATCAATAAATTAAGAGGTACCTTCAATGTAGTAGCTGTTAAGGCTCCTGGCTATGGTGATAGAAGAAAAGCAATGCTTCAGGATATCGCTATCTTAACTGGTGGTACTGTAGTATCTGATGAATTAGGTTTAGACTTAAAGGAAATGACTTTAGACCAATTAGGACGTGCAAAGTCTGTTAAGGTTCAGAAAGAAAATACAATTATCGTAGATGGTAGTGGTGATAAAAAAGATATTCAAAATAGAATCAACCAAATTAGAACTCAGATTGAAGAGACCACTTCTGACTTTGATCGTGAAAAGTTACAAGAAAGACTTGCTAAACTTGCAGGTGGAGTAGCGGTTATTCGTGTTGGTGCTGCAACAGAAACAGAAATGCAAGAAAATAAACTTCGTATGGAAGATGCTCTTGCAGCAACTAGAGCTGCTGTGGAAGAAGGAATTATTGCAGGTGGTGGATCTGCTTACGTTCACGCATCCAAAGAAGTTGCAAAATTAGCAGCAGAATTAGAGGGAGATGAGAAGACTGGTGCAAATATTATCTTAAAAGCACTAGAAGCTCCTCTTAAGACTATTGCTGCAAATGCAGGTCTTGAAGGATCTGTTATTATCAATAAAGTAAAAGATGCTGAGCCAGGTTTTGGTTTTGATGCATTAAAAGAAGAGTATGTAGATATGGTAGCTAGTGGTATTCTTGATCCTGCTAAGGTTACAAGAAGTGCATTACAGAACGCAACAAGTGTTGCTTCCACTCTTCTTACTACTGAAAGCTGTGTTGCTACAATCAAAAAAGATGAACCAGCAATGCCAGCAGGAAATCCTGGAATGGGTATGATGTAATAACTAGTAATAGATAAGCTTAATGGAGCTTGCTAGAGAGAATTCTCTAACAAGTTCCATTTTATTTGCATACAAATTATTATATCTATACGATCCAAATACGATAGGCATTGGCTTGTGGCGGTATGCTAAAGGTTTGATTGATAGAGTGATCTACCCGAACAAACTGTCCACGGCGAAGATGATTAAAGTTCACTTGTTGCCCTCTCTGATTCCATATGATTGTGGATGGCATAATATTAAATCTCATTTGATTGGTAGGTTCATTTGGAGAACCAACTAGTATTTGCCTTGCATTGTTGTTAACTTGCAATATAGTTCCTAACATAACATGATAAGGACTAGCAGGTGGAAGAATAGTAATTCTGATTGCCCTAGCCTGTGGTGGTATGCTAGCGGTCATGGCTGAGCTTACATCAGTATCTAGAGTCATACCCAGCTTTATGTGAAGCCTAGTAAAAATTCGCCCGTAAGTATTACGAATCAATGTTTGATTACTAACAATTAGGACTAAAGACTGTTCAACCCCTCTAGGAACAGGAGGGATATAGGAAACTGTAATATAACTAACATTACGGGTATTACGAATTGCCTGAACAGTAGCATTACTAATTCGATAAATATTATTTATACATGGTAACCCATGAGCTAAATTACAAGACATGCTACCTCCTATTTTAATACACTTTGCCATAATAGCTCTTTGTATATGATATGCATAAGAAAGGGAAATGTTAAGCTAAGGATATTGGTTTTACAGGCCTTTCTTGATAGAGAATAGAGTAGTGAAGATACTTGATTTACAAGAACTGCTAATTAATTACAAGAATATAGCATGTAATCATGGAGAAAATAATCTTGAATTATGACGTTTAATGTGTTGACAACCTATGTTTTTTTAGTTATACTTGTAAAAATCTTTTTGGTAATAAAGGATGATTTATTAGTAATACTAATTATTATAGCTTTACTATTACTTGACACTTTGTCCTATGGACAAGTAATTATAATAACTAATACAAAGAAGAAAGAGAGGATAACTAAAATGGGAGCAATTATTGGTGATGGTATTACATTTGATGATGTTCTACTAGTTCCAGCTTATTCTGAAATTATTCCAAACCAAGTTCAATTAACAACCAACTTAACGAAATCCATCCAACTTAATATCCCTATGATGAGTGCGGGAATGGATACTGTAACTGAGCACAGGATGGCTATTGCTATGGCAAGACAAGGTGGAATTGGTGTTATTCATAAGAACATGTCGATAGAAGCGCAAGCAGAGGAAGTTGATAAGGTAAAACGTTCTGAAAATGGGGTAATTACAGATCCATTTTATTTATCACCAGAACATACATTATCTGATGCTAATGACCTCATGGCTAAATTTAGAATTAGTGGTGTACCAATTACCGAAGGTAAAAAATTAGTAGGTATTATTACAAATCGTGATTTAAAATTCGAAACAGACTTCTCAAAGAAAATTAAGGAGTCCATGACTTCTAAAAATCTGGTTACCGCACAAGAAGGAATTACCCTTAGTGAAGCCAAGAAGATTCTTGCTAGTGCGCGTATTGAAAAGCTCCCCATCGTAGATAAAGACGGCAATTTAAAAGGTTTAATTACCATTAAGGATATTGAAAAGCAAATTAAGTACCCACTTTCTGCAAAAGATGCACAAGGACGTTTACGCTGTGCAGCGGCAGTAGGTATTACCAATAACATTATGGAGAGAGTAGATGCTCTTGTAAATGCTAAGGTAGACTGTATTGTTATAGACTCTGCCCATGGACATTCTAAGAATGTTATGGAAACCGTTAAAATGGTAAAAGCAAAATATCCAGACCTTCAAGTAATTGCAGGTAATGTAGCTACTGGAGAAGCAACAAGAGATCTTATTGAAGCAGGAGCAGATGCTGTTAAGGTAGGTATTGGACCTGGTTCTATCTGCACCACTCGTGTGGTTGCTGGTATCGGTGTGCCACAGATTACCGCTATTATGGATGCTTATGCAGTTGCTAAGGAATACGGAGTTCCAATTATAGCAGATGGTGGTATTAAGTACTCAGGAGATATGACAAAGGCCATTGCTGCTGGTGCTAATGTATGTATGATGGGTAGCATATTTGCAGGTTGTGATGAGTCACCAGGAACCTTTGAATTATTCCAAGGAAGAAAATATAAAGTATATCGTGGAATGGGCTCCATTGCAGCGATGGAAAATGGAAGCAAGGATCGTTACTTCCAACAGGATGCTAAGAAATTAGTTCCAGAAGGTGTAGAAGGTCGAGTAGCCTATAAGGGTACAGTAGAAGATACAGTATTCCAATTAATGGGTGGTTTACGCTCTGGTATGGGTTATTGCGGAACTGGTACAATAGAAGAGTTAAAAGAAAACGGAAGATTTGTAAAGATTTCTGCTGCTTCTTTAAAGGAAAGTCATCCACATGACATTCATATTACCAAAGAAGCTCCAAACTATAGCTTAGATGATAAATAAGATATTATAGGAAAAAATGGTTAGTGAAACACAGAATAATCTGTTTCACTAACCATTTATCTTTTGGTTAGGTTATTTACTAAAAACTTCATTTTTAAAGGATAACCAAGCATCCTCATGTGTTACATAATAAAGGGGACATTGTTTGCCAGTCACATCATAGTGACGAATGACATCATTGATGTCTAAGTCGTAGCTTAAGCAGAGCCATTTTGTAAGTGCAACTAGGGACTTGTAGCTTTCGTCAGTAAACTTCCCTGTTTCATCAGGGTGGCAGACCTCAATGGAAATGGTATCTTCATTTCGGTTGTTGCTAGCATAGGATATCTCGTTTAGTGGGATGCACTGTATAATTGTTCCACTTAGATCGATAATAAAGTGGCTACTGGCATATGTACTTTTCTTTTTTGCCAGAGTATTAAAGTAATTACGATTGGCTTCAGCTGTGGTTCCTGGGTTCCCTACATAGTGGATTACTACTCCATTTACCTTAGTAAGAGGAGTTTGTGGACGAGAGTAGGGATTAGGTTCTAGTAGTTTTGTCTGTATGATAGGCTTTTCGACGGTGATAGGAATCGTCTTTGTTACAGGCGTTGTAGTTTCCCCACTTTGAGTCTCCTTTGTGCTTAGTAGAAGATACCCTGCTACAAAAGACAAGATAGCGGCTATAAGTAATAAAAATTTAATTAATTGCTTCTTTTTATATTTTTTGTTCGATCTTTTACCATATGATGGTTTATATGAATTGTACTGTGGCATAGTACTCCTTTGTTATGTACTTAAATCTCTATTAGAGATTTAAGGTTATGGTTTTCTTTGCTGGTTCATAAAGTCGATAGGTAATGCCGGCATTTTTCATCATACGTTTACTAGCAATGGTAGAACCGGTATTAGCATATTTATCACTTAAATAGATGACTTCTTTTATACCCACCTGAATCAATGCTTTGGTACATTCATTACAAGGGAATAAAGAGGTATATAGTTTAGCTCCTCTCATATTAACACCAGTATAATTCAAAATAGCATTGAGTTCTGCATGGCATACATATGGATATTTAGTGTCTAGAAATTCGCCATCTCTTTCCCATGGGAATTCATCGTCGGAGCAGCCCTGTGGCATTCCATTATACCCCATAGACAATATACGGTTTTCATCATTTACAATACAAGCACCTACAGAGGTGTTTGGATCCTTACTTCGTTCTGCTGACAGAAGTGCAACACCCATAAAATACTCGTCCCATTTTAAATAATCTTGTTTCTTCATATATATTCCCCTTTTCTTTTTAGAATTTTATAAGCAATAAACAAAGCGAGACTTCCAAGTATGATTACTAGTATAATGGCAATCGCACAGTGCATAAAATACTCTTCAGGTAATATTCTTATAACTGGATCTGTGTCTGGATCAAAGAGCCAATCATTGTTACGGAAAAATAATTTGTGGAAGAGTATGAAAACATTATTAAAATTAATGCTTATGCCCAAGCCTACAAGTAGAGGCACTGCTATGGAGGTGATGGAGGCTGTCTTAAGATAGCGGTAGTCATTTTTCTTTCTTTTTCTAATGACAATGATACATAATATAAGGAAGGATAACGCCATTAGAAGGTAACAACCATTAAAAATCACCTTTACTTCAGCGAAATGGCTAAGACCATTAGTAGATGCAGCAAGACTAGGGAATTCCAATTTTCCAAAGAAAAACGGAGAGCAGTAGGCAATAAGAGCATTGTAATTTTCCATAATAACATCATAACTGAATCCTGAATTTGCTTCGATATTTAGGTGTTTTACATCAAATCTATATAAAGCACCAAAATTGATTACCAATACTGTACCCAATGTTGCAAAAAATATGAAAAACAGTAAGCCGATTCCTATATCGGATATGCGTTTTGCTTTCATTTATCTCGCTCCTGTACTAAAATTTTATATTCTTCTATCATTCTCTATATCATTTTATAGTAAATTATTTGCTTTCCATATTATTATAATATAGAACGGATAGTACCGCAATATATAGAAAAACAAACAGTGCGTCAAATTTTAATAAGCTATATTTATAAAAACAATTATTAAATTTGATCATACTTATAAATAAAACTTGTTGAATCCTAAAATGTAATGTAGTACACTTAAGTTAGATGTCGTATAACTGGCGGAAATGGGAGAACCCATAGGGAGTACGACAATGATAAATGTCGACCGCCTGGGCAGCCGTTAGGTGACCTGGGCGGTTTTTGCTGTTTAAAGGGTAAATGCCTTTAATAACAGGTCAGTTCAGCCTGACGAAGCATAGGAAGGAAAAGGAGAATGGAAATGAGAGCATTAATTAGTGTATCAGACAAAACAGGAATTGTGGAATTTGCAAAGGAATTGGTTTCCTTGGGAGCAGAGATTATTTCTACAGGCGGTACCTATAACAAGCTTAAGTCGGAAGGTGTTGATGCAATAGAAATCTCCGATGTGACAGGATTTCCAGAGTGCCTAGATGGCAGAGTAAAGACGTTGCACCCAGCGGTTCATGCAGGACTGTTAGCAATGAGAAGTAAGCCTGAGCATATGAAACAGATTAAAGATTTGAATATCGATACCATTGATATTGTAGTTGTAAATCTGTATCCATTTAAGGCCACTATTTTAAAGGATGGAGTAACCAGAGAAGAAGCAGTTGAAAACATTGATATTGGCGGACCAACGATGTTACGTAGTGCAGCAAAGAATTATCAAGATGTTGCAGTAATTGTGGATCCTAGAGATTATGATAAGGTGTTATCTGAATTAAAGGAAAATAATGAAGTATCCTTAGATACCAAATTCTATCTCATGCAAAAGGTATTTATGCATACCTCCAACTACGATACGATGATTGCTGACTATTTGAAGAAGGAAAGAAAAGATTACGACTTACCAGAGACGTTAACAATGACCTTTGAGAAGATTCAGGATATGCGTTATGGTGAAAACCCTCATCAAAAAGCTGCCTTCTATCGTGAAGTAGGTAAAAAGAAAGGTTCTCTCACAGATGCCATTCAGCTTAATGGTAAGGAGCTTTCCTTTAATAATATCAATGATACCAATGGTGCATTAGAGCTATTAAAAGAATTTACTGAGCCAACGGTAGTTGCTTGCAAGCATGGTAATCCTTGTGGAGTAGGTAGTGCTGCTACTATTTTAGAAGCCTTTGATAAAGCCTTTGCTGCAGATAAGGTATCTATATACGGAGGTATTGTTGTAATCAATCGTCCTGTGGATAAAGTGTTAGCTGAGAAGTTGGCTAAGATTTTCTTAGAGGTAATTGTAGCTCCAGACTATGATGAAGAAGCTCTTATGGTATTTGGTGCGAAAAAGAATCTTCGTATCTTAAAATTAGAGGATATTGGTGTACCTCAGGATGAAAATGCTTATGATTTGAAAAAAGTAAATGGAGGCTTAATTGTTCAAACCATTGATAGTAAATTGTTAGTTGAGGAAGATTTAAAAGTAGTAACCGATAGAGCTCCATCTGAGAAGGAAATGGAAGATTTAAGATTCGCTTGGAAGGTAGTTAAGTTTGTTAAGTCCAATGGTATTGCGTTAGCAAAGGATAAACAGACCATCGGTATTGGACCAGGCCAGGTAAACCGTGTATGGGCGACAGAACAGTGTATGGATCATGCTAAGGAATTAATTGGGGATGATGCAACCAAAGGAGCAGTACTTGCTTCAGATGCTTTCTTCCCATTTGATGATAGTGTTAAGGCGGCTCATGCGGCAGGAATTACCGCAATTATCCAGCCAGGAGGTTCTATCCGTGACGAGGATAGTATTAAAAAATGTAATGAGTATGGTATAGCCATGGTATTTACTGATATGAGACATTTTAAACACTAAAACATAAAATAATTAATAATAATGCTCCCTTTTAGGTATCTTATTACTATAGAAGGGAGCTTTTGGTTAAAGAAGACCCTTTAATATTGAAAAAATTCCAAGTTAGGAAAAAAAATGTACATTTCTAAATAAATTAAAAGACAAAGTAAAAAAAAAAGTGTATAATAATTATATTTTTAGGACATGGATTCCAGAAAGAATCTAGATATATGTCAGTGATATAAGTTTTAATAAAAGATAAAATGTGGAAGATTGAAAGGTGGTTAACAATGAATATCACAAAAGACATTATATATATTGGAGTTAATGACAAACAGATTGATTTGTTTGAGGGACAATATCCAGTTCCAAAAGGAATGTCCTATAACTCCTACCTGATTTTAGATGAAAAGATAGCTGTTATGGACACAGTAGATGTGAATTTTACCCATGAATGGCTAGATAAGCTGGCTGATGGGTTAAATGGACGCAAGCCGGATTATCTTATCGTACAACATATGGAGCCGGATCATTCTGCTAATATTCATAATTTTATGATGACATACCCGGAAACTACGATTGTTGCTAATGCTAAAACGTTCTCTATGATAGATGGTTTTTTTGATATTAATTTGGATAATCATAAGATGGTGGTTGAGAATGGGGGTACCTTATCACTTGGCCAACATGAATTAACTTTTATCTTCGCACCAATGGTACATTGGCCTGAGGTTATGCTTACTTATGATTCAAAGGATAAGGTGTTATTCTCTGCAGATGCCTTTGGTAAATTTGGTACATTTGATGCAGCTGAGGATTGGGATGATGAAGCCCGTCGTTACTATATTGGCATAGTTGGTAAATATGGAGTACAGGTACAAGCTCTGCTTAAGAAGGCAGCAGCTCTCGACATCCAAAAAATTTGTTCCTTACATGGACCAGTGCTAGATAAAAATTTAGGACATTACCTAAGCTTATATGATACATGGTCCTCTTATGCAGTAGAAACAGATGGTATCATGGTTGCCTATACGTCTATTTATGGCCATACAAAGAAAGCAGTTGAGCTATTAGTAGAAAGATTAAAAGCTAAGGGTTGCCCAAAGGTTCACTTATGTGATTTAGCTAGAACAGATTTCTCCTATGCTGTAGCGGAAGCATTTCGATACGAAAAGCTTGTTTTGGCGACTACGACGTATAATGCGGATATCTTTCCTTATATGAGACACTTTATCCATCATTTGACTGCCCGTAATTATCAGAATCGTACCATTGGCTTAATAGAAAATGGCTCCTGGGCACCAGTGGCTGCCAAGGTTATGAAGCAAGAATTATCAGACTGTAAAAACATTACTTGGTTAGATACCACAGTTCATATTAAATCTGCCATGAAGCAAGAGGCAAGAGATGAAATCGAAGCTATGGCTGATGAATTATGCCGTGATTATATTGCTCGTTCCAATGAAACTGCGAATAAGAATGATATGAGTGCTCTGTTTAAAATTGGATATGGTCTATATGTCGTTACTTGTAATGATGGGAAAAAGGATAATGGTCTAATCGTAAATACGGTAACACAAGTTACAGATACTCCAAATCGTATCGCAGTAATTATCAATAAGGCAAACTATTCTCACCATATTATTAAAAATACTGGTATTATGAACGTTAACTGTCTATCTACAGAGGCTACCTTTAAAGTATTTGAGAACTTTGGCTTTAGAAGTGGTAGAAATGTAGATAAGTTTGAAGGATATAGCATCGCTCGTTCTGACAATGGCCTTGTAATTCTTCCACAGTATATTAATGCGTCTCTTTCTTTAAAAGTTGAGACTTATGTAGATATTGATACACACGGTATGTTCATCTGTAGTGTAACAGAAGCGCGTGTAATGAGTGATAAAGAGACCATGACCTATACCTATTATCAGAAGAATGTTAAGCCTAAGCCTCAAACAGAGGGCAAGAAGGGATTTGTCTGCAAGGTATGTGGATATATTTATGAGGGAGACGAACTTCCAGACGATTATATTTGCCCATTATGTAAGCATGGTGCAATAGATTTCGAACGAATACAGTAATTAAATAGTAGATAAATAGAAGGAGGGACACCCCCAGCTGCTAGAGAAGCATGTCTAACAGTTGGGGGTGTCATCCACTTTTATACTATGATATAATAAAAATAACTAAGATTTTGAATATTGTTCATACTATATATGGAAAAAGTAAAGAATGATAAATCAACACAGAAGGAGAATAGGATGGGCAGAAATATTAAAAGTAGTGCAGAATTAATGCAAATAGACGCATTTGAATTAGTAAAGGAAGAAAAACTTAAGGATATCAATAGTCTGGGACTATTATTTAGACATAAAAAAACAGGTGCAAGGTTACTTGTCATTTCCAATGATGACAATAATAAGGTATTCTCCATTGGTTTTCGTACTCCTCCACAAGATAGTACTGGTGTGCCACATATTATTGAACATAGTGTATTGTGTGGCTCTAAAGACTTTCCAGCAAAGGACCCCTTTGTAGAGTTAGTGAAAGGATCTTTAAATACCTTTTTAAATGCCATGACTTATTCGGATAAAACACTTTATCCTGTCGCTAGCTGTAATGATAAGGATTTTCAGAATTTAATGCATGTATATATGGATGCTGTTTTTTATCCTAATATTTATTATAGAGATGAAATATTTAGGCAAGAAGGCTGGCATTATGAAATGGAGACGCCAGAGGGTGAGCTGACCTACAATGGAGTTGTTTACAATGAAATGAAGGGAGTTTTTTCTTCTCCAGAGCAGCTATTGTTTCGTTCCATTCAACAATCTCTCTTTCCAGACACTACCTATGGAGTGGAATCAGGAGGAGATCCTACCTATATTCCTGATCTAACATACGAGGATTTTTTAGCTTTTCATAAGAGATACTATCATCCATCCAATAGCTACATCTATTTATATGGAGATATGGATATTGAGGAAAAGCTTACTTGGCTTGATGAAAAGTATCTTTCTGCTTTTGGAAATGAGCCAGTAGACTCCAGTATCAAGATGCAGGAGCCGTTTAACGATGTAAGAGAATTAACAGAATATTATAGTGTGGCAGAAGATGAGGATACGTTAGGTAAGACCTACTTTAGTTATAATACGGTTGTGGAAACAAGCCTAGACAAGGAATTGTATCTAGCATTTCAGATTTTAGACTATGTCTTACTCAGTTCACCAGGAGCACCAGTAAAACAAGCGTTAATCAATGCTGGGATTGGTAAAGATGTGTTAAGTGGATTTGAAAATGGAATACTTCAACCATATTTCTCTATCATAGCTAAAAATGCTAATATAGAACAGAAGGAAGAATTCCTATCTGTAGTACGTTCTACCTTAGAGGAGCTTGTAGAAAATGGGTTAGAAGAGAAAACCCTACAGGCGGCTATCAACTATTATGAATTTAAGTATAGGGAAGCTGATTTTGGAAGTTATCCAAAAGGACTGATGTATGGTCTGCAGATTCTTGACAGTTGGTTATACAATGACGACGCTCCTTTTATTCATCTTGATGCAGGAGAGGTATTCGAATTTCTTAAGAGTCAGATTGGAACTGGGTATTATGAAGGGTTAATTAAGCGTTACCTTTTAGAAAGCAATCATGCGTCCATTGTCACAGTACAACCAAAACCAGGTCTTACTAGTGAAATGGAAGCAGAGGTTAAGAAAAAGTTAGCAGCTTATAAGGAAACACTATCTAAAGAAGCGATAGAAGAAATCATCAAACGAACTAAGGAGTTAAAGGAGTACCAGGATGCCCCAAGTTCTAAGGAAGAGCTAGAAATGATTCCTATGCTTTCTATAGAAGATATAGATACTAAGGCACAACCACTTTACAACCAGTTAAAAGACATAGAGGATATCACAGTTCTTCATCATAATATGTTTAGCAATGGAATCGGCTACCTTAGAATTCTTTTTGATGTTACCGATGTTGAGGAGGAATATATCCCATATCTGAGTCTTTTAGCTACTGTTTTGGGGTATATTGATACCAACAAGCACTCCTTTTTAGAATTCTCTAATGAAGTAAACATTCACACAGGTGGAATTAACAATGATATTACCGCTTATGCGAGAATCGGTACCACAGGAGAATACAGTGCCAAATTTGGGGTGAAGACTAAAGTACTTTATAATAAGATTTCCACTGCCTTTGAATTAATTGAAGAAATGTTATTTGAAACAAAGCTTCACGATTATAAACGTCTTAAGGAAATTATTGCAGAGCAGGTTTCTAGAAGTCAAATGAAGCTTAATAGTGCGGGGCATTCTTACGCCTCTGTTCGAGCGATGTCCTATTGTTCTAGAAATGGCAAATATAACGACTTAACTGGTGGTATCTCTTATTACCATTTCTTAAAGGAATTAGAGAAGAATTTTGATGAAAAGAAAGAGCATATAGCAGATACCCTACAAAAAGTATTGACAAGAATCATTCGTAAGGATAACCTACTAGTTAGTTTCACTGCGGATGATGCAGGCTATCGTCTTCTAGAAAAAAGTCTACCAGCATTCGTAAAGAAAATTACTACTACCTATGAACCTCATGAGAAGGTTGTGCTTAGCTTGGAGGCAAAGAATGAAGGGTTTAAGACTAGCAGTCAGGTGCAATATGTAGCAAGGGCTGGTAACTTTATTGAAGCTGGCTATGCTTATACAGGAGCTTTAAAGATATTAAAAGTGATCTTAAGCTATGATTATCTGTGGATTAATGTTAGAGTAAAGGGTGGAGCCTATGGCTGCATGAGTGGATTTGGTTTAGATGGTAATAGCTATCTCGTGAGTTATCGTGACCCTAATTTAAAGGCAACCAATGAGGTTTATAATCATACTGCAGAATATTTGCGCAATTTCTCAGTGGATCAACGAGATATGACGAAATTTATCATAGGAACCATTAGTGGCATGGATACACCGTTAAATCCATCTGCCAAGGGTGCTCGCTCCTTAAGTGCTTATTTAAGTGGTGTTAGTGAGCTTGACCTGCAAAAAGAAAGAGAGCAAGTACTTTCTGCAGGAGTAAAGGAAATTAGGGAGTTAGCTGACATTGTTCAGGCGGTACTAGATGCAAATCTCATTTGCGTTATAGGTAATGAGAAAAAAATAGAAGAAGACAAAGAATTGTTTGAAGCAATCAAATCACTTTAGGAGGAACTATGAAACGTAAATATAAATCTGGTTTTGTGACTATCATTGGAAGACCAAATGTAGGAAAGTCTACTTTAATGAATCAGCTAATTGGTCAAAAAATTGCTATAACGTCTAACAAGCCACAGACGACCAGAAATCGTATCCAGACTGTGTATACCTGTGAGGAAGGACAGATTATATTTTTGGATACACCAGGAATACACAAGGCAAAGAATAAATTAGGAAATTACATGGTATCAGCGGCGGAAAATACCTTAAACGAGGTAGATATTGTTCTATGGCTGGTAGAGCCAAGCACCTTTATAGGTGCTGGCGACCAGCATATTGCTGAGATATTAAAGAGTGTAAAGACTCCAGTATTTCTAATTATTAATAAGATTGACACAGTACCAAAGGAAAATATTTTAACTTTTATAGATGCTTATAAGGAAATCGGTAATTTTGCAGAGATTATTCCGGTTTCGGCCCTAAAGGGTGAAAATAAACAGGTACTTTTAGATCAGCTATTACACTATCTACCTGAAGGACCACAGTACTATGATGAGGATACCATTACGGATCAGCCAGAACGTCAGATTGTAGCAGAACTGATTCGTGAGAAAGCTCTTCGTCTTTTGTCTGATGAAATCCCACATGGTATTGCTGTAGCCATTGAGTCAATGAAGGAGCGTAATGGTGGCAGATTAATGGATATTCAGGCAACTATTGTCTGTGAAAGGGACTCTCATAAAGGCATCATTATTGGCAAACAAGGTTCTATGCTAAAACAGATAGGCACCAATGCCAGAAAAGAGGTCGAGGCTTTACTTCAGGTGAAGGTAAATCTTCAACTTTGGGTAAAAGTGAAGAAGGATTGGCGAGACAGTGACTTCTTATTAAAGAATTATGGATACAATCAGAAAGATCTTATGTAATTAATTGAATAAAAACCAACAAACCGGGCATCCTAATGATGTATGTTAACAACCATTTTCTGCTTCACTAGGGAAAAACATGAGGGAAGGTTAGCATATACAGATTAATAGGGGTATTATCTGTGAGTATGACGAGCTCATATTCAGAAAAGAGGTTTGTATGGAAAAGAGTAATTTGTGGCGAAGATTTGAAGTTTCAGGAGACATAAAAGATTATCTTAATTACATTGCTTGTACCAATGAGGAAAGCCGGAAGACTACAAATAAGGAGGGAGAACGTGGTGGTTACACAGATTACAGTGACTGGAATGGTGTTAGCCGCCATGCCAGTTGGTGATTACGACAAACGTTTAGTAATCTTAACCAAGGAAAGAGGTAAAATTGCTGCATTTGCAAAAGGCGCTAGAAGACCAAATAGCGCCTTACTTGCGTGCAGTCAACCCTTCTCTTTTGGGGTATT
>JAEZGY010000074.1 GCA_023416695.1 Bacillota bacterium
CAAAGCATGGTTAATTAGAGTGTCGTCAAATATAAGTAAAAATCACCTCAGAAGTAAACGTTACATATCGGACTCACCACTACCCGACGACATTCCTTGTATTGAGCAGGGGGAGAATTACGATTTAGTAAAATTGGTATTGGCATTACCTGAAAAATACCGAATCCCTACACACCTATTTTATTATGAAAATTACTCAATCAAGCAAATTGCCGAAGCACTGGAAGCACCAGAGTCCACCATAAAGATCAGACTGAAACGTGGTAGAGAAAAGCTTAAGAAATCTTTGCAAAAGGAGGATTGGTTATAATGTCTTTATCAAATGAATACAAAAAACAAATAAATGCTTTATGCGATGAAAATTGTACTACAACAACAGAGGATATTCTTATGAAGGCACGAGAGCAAGAAACTATAACTACTTACACAGAAGAGAAAGTAGTTAATTATACCCAACGAAAAAGAAGGAAACTGGTATGGAGATTAGCCGTTCCAGCAGCTTGTATTCTACTTATGGGAACTACGGTTATGGCTGCTACGGGACAATTTCAAAATCTGTTTCGAACTGTTTTTAAAGATGACACCACTGCTGACATTGTAGACAAAGGTTATCTATATGAAATAAATCAGTCACAGGAGGATGAAAATTTCAAGATAGACCTAATAGCAGTTACTGGTGATAAAAATACACCTAAGCTAGTATTTGATGTTTATGTAAAAGATAAAGAACTGGCAGCCAGAAATGATAGAATTCGTATGCTAGTATATAACTTAGGTGTAGAACAATTCGAGAATGAATTGGATGAATATGCACCAGGGGAAACATACGGAACAAAGGACAAAGAAATCGACAACTTATATCACTTCTCTATGACAGGATTTCCTGTTTGGATGACAAGTGGAGAGCCAGTAGTTGTGAGTGTCTGGCAGGTAACTTTAGATTTGAATAACGAAATATGGACAGAGTATAATGATGTTAATCTGGAGTACAGGTTCACTCCACCGGCTGAGATATACCATCCAGTATCCGATGCTTCCTATGAAAATATAACGTTTAGCCATGGAGGTATTGATTACAACTTGGTAGCAGGAACATTTGGAAGCTATAATTCGGAATTCACCTTTATGTATGACTTTGTAGGTACAAGCCTTGCTGGAGACGAAACAGATTATGCAAAGCTTGAAACGAAGCTACAAGAGAACTGGCTAGAGCTAGTAGATACATTTACACTAGTTGTAGATGATAAGGAGTACAAAGTAAAAAGCGATATCAAGGGATATACCTGGTGTGATGTAAACGGTGAAGTATTATCAAAAAACCGTTGTAATATCCATCCATACTTCCCAGCCTTTAACTATGATGAGGCAAAAAGTGTTGTACTTAAGTCAGGGGAGACTAGTTATACATTGAAGTAACAGAAAAAGAACAGGTTAGGCTTTGTCCTAACCTGTTCCTTTTTAGGTTAATGTGTGTTTTAGTAAAAATATAAATTAAATAACTAATACTATTACTCTGCCAATCTACCTACCACCTCTAAACGCTTAAACACCGCTTCTCCATGAGGGGATCTACCTACCAAATCCGTAATATCTATACCAGAGCTCTCATCATTATGCATACCACCTGCCCATGCTGGTACATTGGTAACATCATAGACTAAGCCATCATAAGCCACATAGGCTTTGTTGCCGTTCTCTCCGTTGTACTTTGCTAACTCCTCTAGGGTAAAGGTTGGCATCTCGGTATCACTCCCTGTAGCTGTTGGCTTAGGGGATTCTACCACTTTATCTGTTGCTTTAGGAGACTCTACCACTTTATCTGATGCTTTAGGAGACTCTTCTACTTTCTCTGTTACCTTAGGAGGGTCCTCATTTTTACCTATATTATTTAAACCATATGGATTCACCAAGTGTAAATCCGTTCCAAGGATTAACAAAACTGCAATCAAACGATGCGTGATAAACCAAACTCCTTTTCTTGGTTTCTTTTTCAGCGTAGCATAAATACCAAGCCCAACCTGAAGTATCAAGAGGACTGCAGCAATCACACCAGAAACACTAAGTCCAATAAAATAGAACTGAATGATAAAATGAGCAAGTAACATCACCGCGGTAGCAAATCCAAAGTATTTATGATTGCGCACAAAGATTGTCATTAATACCTTCATTACTCTCTTAGCTACAGGGTTCGTAGCAATCTTTTTACTAAATCGTCTGTTTATCAACTTGATGATGTAGTTTAAGATTGTTCCACCAAACGCTACGATGATAAGCCATCCAAATAATCCACCAAACTCCTTAAACATATGTAATCCTCCTTTTCTGTTGTTTTTCTGTGTTGATTAGTAATAATGTTACAAGTTGTATCTTATGTACCGTTATATAAAACCACTACCAAGTAAAACATTCTATGATCCCATTTACTTTATGGTGGCATTTATCTGTTTTATAGTTAACTTAACCTGAGTCACTTAGCATGTGGTGCTTACTAACCCTTGGGAATAGGAAACTTACCAATACCATCGCTATATTCACATGATTTCTCATAACTCTAGATAGTTATACATTACTATTATATAAGATAGTACTTATCAAAAATTATAGTACTTAAATATTTATATTATACATTACATTATATTGTGTGTAAAGGAAAACAAGGCAAAGTGTTCTATATGCAACAAGAATCCTGTTGAATATCAACTCCGTCTCTTCACAGTATAATGAAAAAGGCGAAGTAGAAAATCCACTTCACCATAAAGTTTGATACCATTTTAACTCCTCTTCCTTGGTTGTCTCCTCTAGCTTTGGCTGGTATTTCTTAAATACTCGCTCGATAAGTAAAGTACATAAGAAAGTGACTGCCCCAGGCACAATAAAGATAAGTGGGTATATCATTACTACTGCGAAGCCTCCTATAAAAATAATCAGAAGAAGTGCAACTGTAGTCAATAAATGTCGTATCGAAAGAAACAAAGACATTCTCATTAGTTGCAGTCTCTCTAAGGAAAAGCGAGATAGAATAGGAAAGAAAAAAACATAGAGACAAGCCAGAAGAAAACTTGCTATTATGTATGTATAATGAGCGATTTGCAGTATCGTATCTTTAGAGTTTGCGGTTAAAGTAAGCCCATAATAAAGGCCAACAATAGCTACTACTAAAACAATGGTGTAAATAAGTCCGGTGACAAAGTTGGTCTTAAAAGCATACCAGAATTCTTTCCACACATATCCCCGATCTTTACGAATCACCTTGACCGTCGTATAATAAAGTGCTGTGGTTGCCGGTCCAATGGTAAGGATTGGAATACAAAAAATAAACCATAAGACACTTAAAAACACTATGTCAAATATTTTACTAAGCCCGGAAAACATTTTGCCTTCTATATTAAACTTAATACTCATCACATTCTCCTTTGTTCTCTAAATCCAGTTGCTTATTCTCGGTACATGTATAAGTATGTTCAATCATTAGTAATTATTCGCATAGTCAAATATTGGTCTATTATCCTTTGACCATTTGATATTCATTGTATATGCATGTCTGTTTGCATCATATAACGGATCACCTATAATCTCATCATAAGTTCTTGCATGATAAACCATTACATCACTGAGACCATCTTCACTTTTTACAAAGCAATTATGCCCCGGTCCATACATGCCTTTTTCTACCTCTGTTTTTAATACTGGATAACGCTCTTTCTTCCATGCACATGGATCTAATATTTCTGCATCTTCATCAATAGATAATAATCCCAAGCAGTAACATTCTCCTGTTGCACTAGCTGAAAATGTCACAAAAATTTGGCCATCATGTTTTAATACAGCGGGTCCTTCATTCACCCAGAAATCTACTCTTTCCCAATCATAAGAAGGGGATGTTAGTAATACCTGATTTGATTTTAATTTAACTGGACTTTCCATCTCAGCAATATACAAATTGGAAATCTTCTTTCCTACACTGACCTTTTCTGCCCAAATAGCATACCATTTTTCTTTATGGCTAAACACTGTCATATCAAGGGAAAAATCCTGAAAAGAAAAATGATCGGCGCTCTGCATTTGACCTAATTCAAGCCATTCATCTTCCATTGGATTTTCACCAACACATTTGAGCACATAGGGACGTATTTCCCAGATATTATCTTTGTCCCCTGCTGCGTAATATATATACCAGGAACCTTCTATTTTATGAATCTCTGGTGCCCATATATGCTTACTCATGATTCCTGACTCATGCATATGCCATATTTCTTTTTCCTTTGCATTTTTTAGTCCATGGATTGTATCCGCACATCGTAAAATGATTCTGTCATATTCCGGAACGGAAGCCGTAAAATAATAGATTCCATCAGTATCCTTATATACATATGGATCTGCCCGTTGTGTTATGAACGGACGATTGTATGGAGTTATCTTATAATTTTTACTATTCATTTTATTTACCTTATCAAAGGGTTTCACCTGAAATTATGGTATAAGGAAGAATTCTACACTGGTTACCAATCCAACTCTGCTCATTGGCCGAGTTATCTTTTCCTATACTTTCTTTTTCTTCCATTAATTCAAACAACATATTAACTGCTGTATTGGCAACTTCTTCAACAGCATTTGATACGGTAGTAAGTTTTGGGGAAATATAATCTAAGATGTCTATATTATCAAATCCTGTGATTGCATAATCACTCCCTGGAATTAGTCCTTTTCTATTCAGTCTTTTTATAATTGGAAGTGCAAATTCATCTGCCGTACAAACAAATGCCACTTTTTCATCTGCATCAACTAATTCTTCGACCTTTTCTAAATATGTCCAATCCAGTAGCTCTATGATTGATAAATCAGCATTCTGTTTTATAACTTCATTGACCCCTTCTTGCCTTTCTTTATGAACATAAACATTTTCTTTTGACTCTTCACACATTGGTGGACATACAAAAACTATTTTTTTAATTCCTTTATTGACTGCCAATTCAGTTATTTCTTTCATTGCATTTTTTTGTTCAATGCCAACAAACGGGATGTCATCAGCAATTTTATTATCAATTGATACGATCGGTGTATTTAAACTTTTCAAAAATTCTAGATAGGAATCACCTTGATTAACGGAGGAAACGATAATTCCATCCACTCTATAGGATGCCAGGCGTAGCAATTGCTTCTTTTCAAGTCTGGGCTCTGCACCATGTAGCATAATACTCACACCATACCCTTTTTTATTTGCTTTGTTTACAATCCAACTGATCATTTCTGCAAAATATCGGCTTTTTGCATCTAAAACAACAACCCCAATATTATATGTTTTCCCATTAACTAGGCTTCTAGCTAATAAATCAGGTCTGTACGCATTTTCCTTGGCTACTCGAAGAATCATTTCCTTCGTATCTGGACTTATACGGCCATTACCATTTAGTGCACGCAATACAGTTGTTCTAGAAACACCACATATTTTAGCCAGATCATTTGTTGTTATTCCCATTACTTATTACACCTCGCAATATCAATATTACCCAATTCTAGCATACCAATTCTAAAATGTCACCTACTTCAAGTTGATACGAACCATCTGGAAGGACAGTGGAAGCAATCTACAAATCATAGAATTATTCTCAACCATGCAATTATTAATCTCAATAGGTGTAATGCAATGATGGTCTTCTAGATTTGTTGCTTTAATATCCTTTTCATGATATAAAGCTACACTTTCAACTACCTGATATAGTTCAAAATGTTCAGCGTCTAATTCAATTTCAATTTCTGTTTCAGTTCTATTCACCATAAATAACACTAGTTCATTTATATTATCATTATAAACTACCACTTGATCTACACATGGTACCTGTTCGAAGTCTTCTGTTTTATAGCTGGATCCATACTCTTTACTATTAAGCACAATTCCGTGCCCATATTTTGCAATATAATGAAATGGAAAATAAATTGGCTGAACCCAGGAATCACCCATTCCTTCAGTCATAATGCATGCACTAATATTAGTTAGTAAAGACTGACATCCAACTTTTACTCTATCGCAATACTTCAGGAAATTCATCATCATACTGGCAAATAAAAGTGCATCCTCCATGGAATAAATCTGTTCACTGATTGCTGGTGCAATCTGCCAAGGATTGTCTTCTACGCTCTTTTGGACGACATTGGCAGCGATTGACCAAACACCCCATTCATCAAAACAGATATTTATCTCCTTATCGCTGTTTCTTTTTACTTTTTCCACATCACAAATATTACATACCGTTTTAATGTATCTCTCCATATCCAATGACTGTGCTAGAAACGCTGGTGTGCCCTTCTCCTGTCCACCATAGTACTGATGTAGTGAAATATAGTCTGTCAAATCATAGGTATGCTCTAGTACTTTCTTCTCCCAATTTCCAAAAGTACTATTTGTAGACATAGAGCTTCCGCAAACCACTAATTCGATACTTGGATCTAAGAGTTTCATTGCTTTGCCAACTTCATGAGCCAACCGTCCATATTCTTCTGCAGTTTTATGTCCAATTTGCCAATCTCCATCCATTTCATTACCCAGACACCACATTTTTATTCCATATGGTTGTTCATGACCATTCTCACATCTTAAATCACTATAATAACTTCCTTTTTCACTATTACAATACTCCAATAAAGAAACAGCATTCTCCACTCCTTTAGTTCCAAGGTTGACTGCAAAGATAGGTTCTACTCCTACTTCATGAATCCATTTCATGAACTCATCTGTTCCTACCTCATTGGTTTCAATACTTTTCCATGCTAAATCGCGTTTTCTTGGGCGTGCTTCTATGGGCCCAATGCCATCTCTCCAGTCATAATTAGAAACAAAATTTCCACCTGGATACCTAACACAAGTTACACCCATTTCTTTTGTCTTTTCTATAACGTCTTCTCTAAATCCATCTTTATTTGCAGTAGGATGTTCCCTTTCATAGATACCTGTGTATACAACTCGACCCATATGTTCTACAAAAGATCCATAAATTCTTTTATCTATTTTCCCTTTTATAAATTCTTTATGTATCAATATTTTAGTTCGCTCCAAGTTATGTCACCACCAATTCCTTTTACTATTCTTTGATTCCAGAAGTTGAGATACCTTCCATAAAAAACTTTTGTCCAAATAAAAACAAAATCATTAATGGTGCAATGGATAATACGGTTGCAGCCAGTGTTGGTCCATATTTTATCGAATTACTTCCTACCAATGTAGCCAAGCCAGCGGACAGAGTTCTCTGCTTGGCGTCGCTGGTCAACATCATAGGATATATTAAATCATTCCAGTTATTCATAAAATGATAGATACCCAGTGTAACTAATGCTGGTTTCGCAAGTGGTATGATAATTTTCATATAAATTTGACGTTCTTTCATTCCATCTATTCTTGCAGCTTCATCTAACGACTTTGGAATACTTTCAAAAAAAGAGGAAAGCATATAAATTCCATAAGCACTGGCAGCTCTTGGGAGTATCAAGCCCATATATGTATTTAAAATTCCCAGTTTAAATTCTTCCAGATACAAAGGAATCATTACCACCTGAAATGGAATCATCATAGTCACTAAAATAATTGCAAAAATAAGTTTTTTCTTTTTAAACTTTAATCTTGAAAATGCATAAGCAGCCATAGAATCAATAATCAAGCTAATTACTGTTACTCCACCAGCAAAGAAGACCGTATTCTTCAACATGTTTAATACTGGTAGTACACTTGTTACGTACTCATATTGTATACTCGTCCATGTTGAGGAAAAGAAGATTGGTGGCCACTTAACTACCTCCTTATCTGTTTTAAATGAAGAAACCAAAAGCCAGATTAATGGAATTAACACTATTAACATCATAAGGGCCAAAACAACATTTCCAATGATTTGAAACATGTTTTTCTTCTTCACTATTCATCCTCTCCCTGTCCAAATGTATATTTTCTCATAGCAAATGTAATAATGATTATTATGATAAATAGGTATACGGCTACTGCAGATGCATATCCCAAATTAAATGGTGCTGTCTGAAATCCTCTATTATATATGTATCCTACCAAAGTTTCTGTTTTATACTGTGGACCTCCATCTGTCATTACATAAATCTGATCAAATACCTGAAGTGCAATTATCAAAGTGGTAACTACACAAAATCCAATTGTGTGCTTTATTCCTGGAAGCGTTACATATATAAATTTTTGAAATCCAGTGGCTCCATCAATTTCTGCTGCCTCATAAGTAGCATTGGAAATTCCCAATGCTGCTGCTGACAATATCGTTAGTGTATATCCAAAGCCTTTCCAAACAGATACAAAGATAACTGTTGGCATTGCCCATGTTGTACTACTTAACAAGTTAGGCAACTCTATTCCAATTTTACTTAACCAATAAGGTAAGATTCCATAGTTTGTATTTATCAGCATGGACCACGTAATACTGATTGCTGTCATTGAGCATACATATGGTAAATAAAATACAGTTCTTAACAATTTATGAAA
>JAEZGY010000094.1 GCA_023416695.1 Bacillota bacterium
GTTATAAAGCCAAATCCTTTTTCTGAGTTAAACCATTTTACTGTACCTTTGTTCATGAAAGATACCTCCTAAATAATATTAATACTTTGCATGTTAATTCCATAAGAGGGATAGATCTCTATTCATACTTATGATAACTAGAACATCAGGTAAACAGGTGTGGCCTTTAAACTCTGTGTTTCTGTTATTGCTTTATAACACTATTGCATGGCAATCTTAGTTATAAAAAAATCACATCCATTGTATGTCATACTTCTGAAAGACTTACAATACTGATGTGAATCAAATCAACATATAAAATACTAAACATAGAGTAACACAAACACAGTATTCTGTCAAGTCAAAAACGCAAACAGAATGTCAATTTATTACATTTGTCAATCATTTGGTCTACGATAGAAGTTACCTTGTATTTGATCAGATTTCACAATATTGATAAATGCATTGGTATCCACTTTTTTAATTAAAGAAATCACTTGGCTAATCTCATCACGAGAAACTACAGAGTATAACATCTCCCTCTCCTGATTTTTATAAAGACCTGTTCCTTTAAACAGAGTTGCATCATGATGAGTAGCAATACGAATCTGCTCATACACCTCATTTGGCTTATCTGTGATAATTAAAAGGGTTTGCTTTTGGTATTTACGGAACATAAACTGTACGGCAGTAGTATTCACATACTGATAGATAATAGAATACATCGCCTTTTCCCATCCAAACAAGAGACCTGCTATGGTTAAAATCACTGCATTTCCAATCAATATATAATTCCACGCATCCACTCCATATCTCTCTGATACAAAAATAGAGATAAAATCTGTTCCTCCACTTGTTGCATTATTCCATAGACAGAGACAAATAGCGAATGCAGTGATTAGACCACCAAAAACACAAATGAGTAAAATATCATAAGTGATACTAAAGGACGGAATAATATCTGTGAAAATACTGGTGAGAAAAATCATTAGACCGGAATAAAGAGTAAATTTTTTCCCAATAAAATGATAGCTAAGTAATGCAGGGAAAATATTTAATGTGATATTAATCACACTAAATGGAATCGTTATATCAAAGAACTTTTTACACACTTCTTGAATCAGTATAGTTAATCCATTAAAACCACCAGGAATCAGATTTCCTTGATGAACAAAGCTATTTAGGTTAAATGCCATAATTGCAGCTGCAATTACTATAAGGGCAATTCTCTTTACTTCCCTTAAACGAACCCACTTCATCTTTTGACTCCTTTCACCTATCCTATCTTCCTACATTCTGCAAGTAAAAACTTAAGAGGATAATAATTGCACAGCCTAGCACTAAAGCGACTGCATATTTTGCATATTTCTTCATAATAACACCACCTTATCTTACAGTTGCATTATAAACACAATTATAGTAAAAATCAATTAATTCTTCCTGTCTGCCCATTTTTCCATATGAAGACTATAGATATCATCCAAACTGATTTTCGTATTCACAATCTGCAAGACTCTACTACTAAGAGTTATTTTGGATACCATACCTGTGAGCTTAATATACTCATTGTTAGAGTAATATACAACGGTTACAATATCATGAATCCGAAGTTGCATAAGCTTTATATTAAGTTCATCTAAAGAATCTTCCGTAAGCACTATCTTGTCTACAACAATTTTTTCTTTTTCCTCTAGTGCCTGCTCTAACCCCTTTAAAGCTGCAAAAGGCATAAATTGCTTAGCTCGATCTGCCATAGGCATCTTTCTTCTCTTATTCTCCACTCTTATGCCCTCCAATCTGCCGGTTCCTTTCTATAGTAGTTGCTTCCTTTTGTAGATTCATCCCCTTTAAAATTGCATTTTTACCAAACTTCTTTTGAATCTCCAATGCGGCCTTCTGTAATTTTCGGTCCTTTTCTAACTCAGCAGGATTGGTAAATAAATCATACTGTTCAAAAGCCTCGTCTATTAAGTGATTAAATGACATATTCAGTTTACGAACTCCAAGACTTTTATCCACAACCTTGTCATACAACGCTAACATATGTTTTTGAATGGCACGATTGGAATTGGTGCAAATAGTCATAGTTATGCTTCCACTAGAAGGTTTCACGCCATAAATATTGGAATAGCTAATGCTAAGACTAATATTGTCTGTTACAAGGCCCTTCTCTACTAGTTCTAAACATAATAAATCACACATTTCTTTTATAATTAATCTAGCTTCCCTATAGGAATAATCCCTTGCTAATACTTGTCCGCTTGATATGGAATTGCTTTTTGGCTTATATGCTTTAATATCAGCAATGGTGCAAGTTTCCCTGCCCCAAGCATGATCAATTAATAGCTCCGCATCTATACCAAAGGTCCGATATAACCAGTCCTCATCTGCCTTAGCCAAATCTCCCATAGTATAAATACCTATCTTAGATAGGCGTTCTGCCGTACCAGAACCCACTCTCCAAAAATCCTTTAATGGCTTATGATTCCACAAGGTTTTCTTATATAGTTCCTCATCTAGGTAGCCTATATTATCCTGTACATGCTTAGCTGTAATATCAAGAGCAATCTTTGCCAAATATAAATTGGTTCCTATCCCACAGGTAGCAGTAATCCCTGTAGTTTGGCGAACATCCTCCATAATCTTCATGCTAAGCTCCTTAGCAGAAATTCCATACAAAGGCAAATAATCTGTGACATCCATAAAGACCTCATCTATGGAATAAGGATGAATATCCTCTTTTGCAATATATTTAAGATAAACCTCATAGATCTTGGCAGAATAATCAATATAGAGCTTCATTCTCGGAGGAGCTGTGATATAGTCTATATTTTTGTCAATCTCAAATACTCTACATCTATTTTTTATACCTAAGGCTTTCATAGAAGGTGAAATTGCTAAACATATAGTCTTCTCCGTTCGTTCTGGATCAGCCACTACAAGATTCGTGGTCAATGGGTCTAAGCCTCTCATCACACATTCAACGGAGGCATAAAACGACTTTAAGTCAATGCAGATATAGGTTCTATCTCTCACAATGGCATTCTCCTTTTTAAAGATGTTTGGCTTTTATTATACAACATGTATAAAAATACTCCAACTTAAAAAGACACCACTAGGAATTCATCTTCCCTAGTGGTGTCCTTATTTATTATTTTACTAATGTAAGATTACCATAATACTCTGTAGACAAGTAAGAATTATTAGTAGTATCCGAGAATTTTGCAATTCCTATTCTAGCACCATCCTTCGCATCATTGATTTGTGCATCAAAACCTACTACGGTATCTGCTGTCATAGGTTGATTAAAAGGTATGGCCATTTCAATCAAGTATCCTCCGGCTTCCTCTTTGGCTACTCCTACAACACCTTCCTTAGTTGGAACCGTACCAAAAGTTATTTTACCCTTATAGTTGATACGATATTGTCCATCGTCATCTCCGTAGCTTCCCTTTTTATCATTCTTTTGATCTAA
Organism: Bacillota bacterium; assembly: GCA_023416695.1. Classification (GTDB taxonomy): domain Bacteria; phylum Bacillota; class Clostridia; order Lachnospirales; family Lachnospiraceae; genus KM106-2. Next base: position 3,455 of record JAEZGY010000094.1, read on the forward strand.
GAAAATTTCTACACTATCTTTTTCATGGGCTCCTGGAGCTGAAGAATTTAACGCATCATCCTTTACATGAACGAATACATACAAATGATTTTCATCCCACATAACCTTCATAGCACCGGTAGCTCCCTGCCAAGCGGTAGCCTGCTTATTAATATTTAAAGTCTCAGCGCTACTCCATATATCGTCTTCTACTCCATCTATAGTTGGTGTACCGTAAGTAGCCGTTCCTGATTCTGAAGTACTAACTCCTAGTAGGTCTGCATGTTTTTCTAAGTATCCTTCCGGGTCTACAACAGCATAAAAAGCTTCCTTCGGTTGGTAATTTGCATCAAAGAGACATGGGGACATTTCGCTTCTCCAGCTCTGAGAATCGATACTTCCCCAGAAAGTTACTCTTTCAATCTTATCACTATACTTTTTCAGTATTTTAAATATTTGAGCATAAGTAAGAGCTTGCTGAATCTTTCCTTCTTCTGGCATCTTACCATTTACTGTCTTAGAATAGGTCACATCTAGCTCTGTTACACTAATCTCGATACCTAGACTACTAAACTTCTCAATGGCATACTCTAGTCCACCTGCTGCCGTTCCAGTCTGATAATGAGCTTGTAAACCTATTCCATCAATCGGAACACCTTGGCTTAATAAATCCTTTATCATAGCATAGGCAACATCACACTTCTCTGGAGTTTCTAAATTATAATCATTATAATAAAGTTTACAGTCTGGATCTGCCTCTTTAGCAAAGCGGAAGGCCATCGCTAAATATTCAGGTCCAATAGAATTGTACCATTTACTCTTTCTTAAACACTTCGTCCAATCACCATCACTTGGCAAAGCATACCCATCCTCTATGGCTTCATTTACAACGTCCCAAGAGATAACCTGCCCCTTGTAATGACTTGCCACATTCATAATATGATTCTTCATCTGGGCAATAGCAACATCCTTCTCAACATTGCTTGTCATCCAAACTGGAATTTGTTGATGCCAAACAAGTGTATGAGCTACTACGTCAAAATTATGCTCCTTGGCAAAATCCATCATCTTATCCGTGGATTCATAAGTAAAGGTACCTTCTACTGCTTGCATACTTTCTGGCTTAAGAATATTTTCTGGAGTAATGACATTAAACTGAGTATCCAATAACTCAATATCCTTATCACCCAGATTTGTCTCTGCATAGATTCCTCCTACCAAAAAATCATCCTTATAGATCTCCTTTAAGGATGGTAAGTCTTTTAAGTCAACATTAGTACCTTCATCATTGGGCTTAGTAGTTTCGTCTGGACTAGGGGTTATAGAAGGACTAGCAGATGCCGTCGTTGACATTCCAGATGGCGTAGGCGTAGTTATTGTATTACCACCATTACTACATGCTACAGTAAACAGTAAGCAAAACACCAAAAACAGGGAACAAACTCTCTTCACTTTCATAATCTCCTCCTTATGTGCGAAACAAGCTCACTGTGAGGTAAGATGTAATTTCTATACCAAAAGCGAGCTCCTTGTATCATTAGTTTAATTGATAAACTAATTAATTACAATATTTCATTTGCATAAACTTTGCCCTAAAATCATGTTACTTTTTACCAATATCTATGTACCTTTGTAAATAGTATTATAATGATAAAGTTAAGAAAACATAATTAAAATCCTTCTCTATAAATCTGATTTATAGATCATAAATCGAGAACATGAAAATAATTGATTAGAACATCACAATATTTGCATAGAACATGTTTATGAAATATGTTAGAATATTTTTTACTTATATATCGAGAAAGGAAGAAAAAAGTATGAAGAAAAACAGTAAGCAAAACGAACCTTTAGTTACCCATTTGTATACTGCTGATCCTTCAGCACATGTTTTTGAAGGCAAGCTTTATATTTATCCTTCCCATGATTTAGATCATAATGGAGAAGATAATGACAATGGTGACCAATACAAGATGGAGGACTATCATATTCTTTCCATGGACGACGTTGATGCACCTTGTATCGACCATGGAGAAGCTCTTCACATGAAAGATGTACCTTGGGTAAGTAAACAGATGTGGGCGCCTGACGCTGCCTACAAGGATGGTACATATTACTTATTCTTCCCAGCTAGAGACAAGGATGGAATTTTCCGCCTTGGTGTTGCAACTAGTAAGAATCCTGCAGGACCATTTACTGCTGAACCAGATTATATTCAGGGAAGCTACAGCATTGACCCTGCTGTATTAATGGATGATGATGGCAAAGCATATATTTACTTTGGTGGTCTATGGGGAGGTCAATTAGAAAAATGGACGGGCAACGTATATAACCCAGATGGTACGGAACCACCTAAGGGTGCACCTGCCTACGGACCAAGAGTTGCAGAATTAAGCGACGACTTAAAATCCTTTAAAACCGATGTAGAAGAGATCTTAATCGTTGACGAGGATGGTAATCCAATTGCTGCAGATGATGAAGATCGACGTTATTTCGAAGGACCTTGGATGCATAAATATAATGGCAACTACTATTTATCCTATTCCACAGGTACCACTCACTACTTAGTATATGCCGTTGGCAAAACACCAAAGGGACCTTTTACTTATAAAGGTAGAATTTTAGAACCTGTAATTGGTTGGACCACTCACCACTCTATCGTAGAGTTTAAGGGTAAATGGTACTTATTCTATCATGACTCCTCCTTATCTGGTGGTGTAAATCATAAACGTTGTGTTAAATTTAGAGAATTAAAATACAACGAAGATGGAACTATTATCCCTATGGATCCATATAAAGAATAGACTTAAAAGGTCATCTTATCCGTTAAGATGACCTTTTCTACGTTAATATACAGTTACACAATTTATTGTTTCCTGTACGTTGGGACATAGATGATGAAGAACCTCTTTGACAGTAGTAATTTCCTTTTGTAAATAGGTCTTTGCACCACAGAATATAAGCCCTTCCTCGGTATCTCCATTCACAGCACGAATTAAAGCATCTGCAATACAGTATCTAGTTTCCATAGGATTACATGTGACGATACACCTTTTGCAACCTGTAGTAGGAACTCTACCATCTTTAATCCGTTCTAGAAAATTATTCTTTATAGCCCGACCTGGTAATCCTACTGGACTTTTGATAATGACAATGTCCTCCTTGGTGCAAGTAACGTAGGCCTTTTTATATGCCTCGTGTGCATCACATTCCTCTGTCGTAACAAAGAGGCTTCCTACTTGAACACCATCTACTCCTAAGGATAAGCATTTCTCTACGTCTTCACTACTTTGTATACCCCCACCTAAAAAAATAGGTATTTTCTTTTGGTATTTTTCTGCATATTCCTTAATTAAGGTAATAATTTTCTTTACTTCCTCTTCATAGCTATTGTCTTTATAGTATTCGATATCCTCTTCATGAAATCCAAGATGTCCCCCTGCCTCAGGTCCCTCTATCACAACAAGGTCTGGACAAGCCTTATGTTTCTTATCCCACATCTTAAATATAATTTGTGCTGCCTTTACGGAAGAAACTATAGGAGCTAACATCGTTTTACTTCCCTTTGTAAGACTTGGAAGCTCTAGCGGGAGCCCTGCACCAGATATAATAATATCGATGCCGGCTTTCACTGCCTCTACCACATAACGTGCATATTCTTTTGTTGCCACCATAATATTTACCCCAAGAATACCATTAGGTGCTATTGCCCTAGCCCGTTTTATATGCTCTCTTAGCATTTTTAAATTAGTCTCTAAGGGACTTCGTTTATACTCCTGTTCACTAAATCCTATTTGAGCTGCCGATATAACACCTATGCCACCCTCTCTAGAAACTGTTCCAGCTAGAGTACTTAGACTGATACCTACTCCCATTCCACCTTGCATGATTGGATATTTTATTTCTTTCTTGCCGATTTTAATATTATACACCTCCACTTTAGCAAATTCTCTTATAGGACACGGAAGCGTCTATAACGTTTTTCCAACAATTGTGCCTTATCTATCTCTCTATAGTTCTTAATAAACGAAATAATTTCCTGTTTTAACTCATTTATTATCATTTTCTCACTGTTGTTTTCCTCAATAATTTTCTCTACAACACCAAGCTCCTTTAGCTCACCAGCAGTCATTTTCATAAGCTTAGCTGCTTCATTTGCCCGCTTACTATCCTTCCAAAGTATAGACGCAAAGCCCTCTGGAGATAAAATGGAATAGGTAGCATTCTCAAGCATCCAAATCTCATCAGATACACCCAAGGCAAGGGCTCCACCACTACCACCTTCTCCTATAAAAATGGATAGGATAGGTACCTTTATCCCTGACATTTCATATAAGTTTCTAGCAATTGCCTCTCCCTGCCCTCTCTCCTCTGCCTCTATTCCACAGTAGGCTCCAGGGGTATCAATAAAGCAAATTATGGGTCGATTAAACTTTTCTGCCTGCTTCATCAAACGTAATGCTTTTCGATATCCTTCTGGTTTAGGCATGCCAAAGTTACGTAATATATTTTCCTTGGTGTCACGCCCTTTTTGTGTTCCTATAACTGTTACACTTTGGCCATTAACACGTGCAATTCCACCAACGATAGCTCTATCATCTCCAGATAGTCGGTCTCCATGGAGTTCGATAAAACTTGAAAAGATACCTTGTATATAATCTAAAGAGTAAAGGCGATTAGCATCACGAGATAACATAACTCTATCCCAAGCTGTAATTTCTTTATCCATACTTAACTCCTTACTAAAGCATACAACAAATGCTTCATTGTGTGTCTCTTACTGATTCGATCTATATAGCCATGTTCCAACAAATATTCTGCTCGTTGAAAGCCTTCTGGTAACTTTTGCCTGATGGTCTGCTCAATTACTCTAGGACCCGCAAAGCCTATCAAAGCACCTGGTTCTGCTAGAATTATATCACCTAGCATTGCAAAGCTCGCCATTACTCCACCTGTAGTTGGATCTGTTAATACAGAAATGTATAATAGGCCTTCCTCATCATGCTTCTTAATTGCTTGTGCTGTCTTTGCCATCTGCATTAAGGAAACAATTCCTTCCTGCATTCTAGCCCCACCAGAACAACAGAACAAAATTAAGGGAAGTCTCTCTCTTGTAGCACCTTCTACTAATCTAGTTATCTTCTCCCCAACAACATACCCCATGCTTCCCATCATAAACTTGGCACCCATTACGCCAATGGCAACAGGCACGTTGTGAATAAGTCCAATCCCCGTAATGATGGCCTCATCTAAGGAGGTAGACTCTCTAGTAGCCTTTAGCTTTTCTTTATAACCTGGAAAATTTAGAGGATCACTTATCTCCATAGTAGCGTCCCATTCATTAAAGCTACCTTCATCTAAAATCATACTTAAACGTTCTCTTGGGGAGAGTCTAAAGGGATGATTACAGCTAGGACAGACATGATAATTCTCAATTAGATCTTGGGTATAAATAATGTTTCCACAGTCACTACATTTTTCAAATAGACCATCTGGAATATCTATGGTATGTGGAGTTTTCCTGTTATATAGCGAATTCTTTTTTATACGCTCCTTAATCATGCCATCCCTCCTCTTACTTTATTGACACAGAAACGCTCAATATATTGGGTATCTAGCTCATTAGCCTCAAATTCCTTCTGTTCAATTATTTCATAAAGGAAATCCGTATTGGTCTTAGTTCCCTCAATCACCAATTCCCCTAAAGCACTTTTCATTTTCTCAATTGCTTCTCTCCTATCCCTACCCTTAACTAATAGCTTTGCAAGTAAGGAGTCGTACATAGGAGGAACGGTATATCCCTGATATAAGGCCGAATCTATTCTTACTCCACAGCCTCCTGGAAAATGAAGATTTTCAATGGTACCAGGAGTCGGCATAAAATTACATTCAGGGTCCTCTGCATTAATACGACATTCTATAGCATGACCGTTTAGGTTTATATTCTCCTGTTTTATAAGAAGTTTCTCTCCTGCTGCCATTAGTATCTGCTCTTTAATTAAATCAAGACCTGTAACAAGTTCTGTTACCCCATGCTCAACCTGAATTCGTGTATTCATTTCCATAAAATAAAAGTTCTGCTCTTTATCCACTAAAAACTCTATGGTACCTACGGTAGAGTAACCAACTGCTTTTGCTGCTCGAACTGCTGCCTTCCCCATCTCATCTCTTACCTTTTGGTCTAAAATAACTGCTGGAGATTCCTCTATTAGCTTTTGATGTCTTCGTTGTAAGGAACAGTCTCTCTCTCCAAGATGTACCACATTGCCATACAGATCGGCTAAAACTTGCACCTCGATATGTCTAGCCTCTGAAATATACTTTTCAATATACATGGTATCGTCTGCAAAAGCACTTTTTGCCTCTGTCTGAGCGTTCTGGAATAACTTTATAAACTCTTTTTCATTATGCGCAATTCGCATGCCCTTTCCGCCACCGCCTAAGGCTGCCTTTATCATTACGGGATATCCAAAGGCATCTGCTTGTTTCTTTGCCACCTTAACGTCCCTTACAGACTCTTTCGTGCCTGGAATAACAGGAACCTTGGCTTCCATCATAGTTTTTCTTGCTTCTGCTTTGTTTCCCATTTTCGTAAGTACCGTTTCATCTGGTCCTATGAAAACGATATTACATTGTTTACATAAGGACTGAAACTTACTATTTTCTGATAGAAATCCAAAGCCAGGATGTATGGCATCTGCCCCAGTTGCCACAGCAGCACTAAGGATTCTTTGCATATTCAGATAACTATCCTTCGCTTTCGCAGGGCCGATACAGACAGTTTCATCGGCTAGCATAGTATGAAGAGCTTCCTTGTCAGCTTCTGAACATATGGCTACTGTTTGAATTCCCATTTCGCGACAAGCTCTGATGATACGAACTGCAATCTCACCACGATTTGCAATTAAGATCTTTTGAAACATTTAGCACACCTCCAGCTACCCAATGACAAAGGTTAAAGTTGCCTGAGTACAAACCTTCTCATCTACATAAGCAATTGCATTTGCAACACCAATTGGGCCTTTTTGCTTAATTAGTTTAACTTCTAAACGTAGTACATCACCAGGAACTACCTTACTTTTGAATTTTGCATCAGAAATCCCACCAAAATAAACAGTTTTTCCTTTGAATTCTTCACAGCTTAAACAAATAACCGCTCCTACCTGAGCTAGCGCCTCGATAATCAATACTCCAGGCATAACGGCTTCCTCTGGAAAATGTCCTGAAAAAAAAGGTTCATTATAGGAAACGCATTTTCTCCCTATCCCTTGTATTCCTGGTTCTAACTCAAGTATTCGATCAATTAAAAGGAAGGGGCTTCTATGAGGTATTATTTTTTTAATTTCATTTATATTTAATTCCATTAGCCTATCCTCACTATTCCTTGCCCGTATTCTACTAATTGCTCATTTTCAACCAGAATTTCTAGAATAACTCCATCCTTCGTTGCCTCTACTTCGTTCATCAGCTTCATAGCTTCAATAATACCTATTACTTGGCCTTTTTTCACGGTATCTCCTACCTTGATATAAGGCTTCGCACCTTCGGCTGGTTGTGCATAAAAGACACCTACCAAAGGAGAGGATACCACCTCGCCACATGGTTCTACAGTTGTCTCACATTTTAAATTCTGTTCTATTGTAATACTCGTTGGTTCAGTTGAATGAATCACTTTTGTGGGTTGCTGTTGTAATATAAGACAGCTTCCATTTTCCTCATATTGAAAAGAAGATAATGTAGAATTTGAGACAGTTTCCACTAACTTAAGAATTTGTTCCATTTGCATAATAATGACTCCTTCCATTACTCCACATATTTCTTGACTAAGATACTTCCGTTATGACCTCCGAATCCTAAGGAGTTACTTAAGGCATACATCACCTTACGATCCGTGACCGCTTTCGATGTATAATCAAGATCTAACTCCTCGTCTGGGATCTTATACCCTACTGTAGGATGAATATAATCCTCTAAAACTTCCTTTACGCAGGTAATGAATTCAACTGCTCCAGCAGCACCTAATAAATGCCCTGTCATGGATTTTGTAGACTGAACCTTAACCTTCAAGGCATCTTCTTTAAAGGCCTTCTTAATCGCTCTGGTTTCAAATAAGTCATTATGATGAGTACTAGTACCATGGGCATTGATTACTGTGACATCTTTTGGTGTGATATTAGCTTCCTTCATGGCAAGTTCCATGGCTCTTGCTGCTCCATCCCCATCTTCACAAGGGGAGGTAATGTGAAAGGCATCACTAGTTGCACCATAGCCTACCACTTCTGCTAATATCGTAGCTCCACGTGCCTTCGCATGTTCATAGGATTCTAAAATAACGACTCCAGCACCTTCTCCCATTACGAAACCACTACGCTCCTTATCAAATGGAATAGACGCTCTATTTGGGTCCTGTGACTGTGTTAAGGCGGTTAAAGCCCCAAAGCCAGCTATCCCAATTGGTGTAATAGAAGCTTCTGTTCCACCTGCCACCATGACATCAGCCTCTCCCCATTGTATATAGCGATAGGCTTCTCCAATAGAATGAGTACCGGTAGCACATGCTGTTACAACATTGGTACTTTTTCCTTGTAAACCATAAGCTATGGCAATATTACCAGCTGCCATATTGGAAATCATCATTGGAACTAATAAGGTAGATACTCTATTAGGACCCTTTTCTAATAGCTTTTCGTATTCTTTTTCCATCACTTGAAGGCTACCAATTCCAGAGCCCACACTTACCCCAATTCTAGTTCTATCTTCTTTTTCTAAATCTAAACCGGAATGTTCAATGGCTTCCTTCGTTGCTACTACTGCATACTGACAAAATAAATCCATTCTTTTCGCAGATTTTGGATCCATATATTCCTTTGCATTAAAATCCTTTATCTCAGCAGCTAATTTTACCTTATAATCTGAAGTATCGAACCGAGTAAGGGGGCCAATGGCTACCATTTCCTTCTTAATATTCTCCCAAAACTCGGGTATATTTTTTCCGTTTGGAGCTATGATACCTAATCCAGTAACCACTACTCGCTTTTTTTGATTCTCCATAGTAACCTCCTTCATTTATAGCGCTAATCCTCCATCTACTCCAATGACCTGACCTGTTATATAGGAGGCCTTATCAGAGGCAAGAAAAGCAACAACATCTGCTACTTCCTTCGCTTCTCCTAGACGTCGTAGAGAAATATGATTTGATGTATTTTCAATAATCCCATCGGATAGCTTCTCCGTCATTTCTGTGCGAATAAAACCTGGTGCTACTGCATTTACAGTAATTCCTTTTGAACCTATTTCCTTGGCGAGAGATTTGGTAAGCCCAATAATTCCTGCCTTTGAGGCTGCATAGTTCACCTGACCGGCATTTCCATTTACTCCTACAATGGAGGAAATATTAATAATTCTACCGTATTTTTGTTTCAACATAATTCTAGCTGCAAGCTTTGAGGTATAAAAACATCCTGTCAAATTAGTTTCTAGAACCTGACTAAATTCCTCTTCGCTCATTTTTAGTATCAAGTTATCTTTCGTGATTCCTGCGTTGTTTACCAATACATCGATACGACCATAGGTAGACATAACTTCCTTTATCATGGCCCCTACAGAATCCATGTCACTGACATTAGCTTGATACACCATAGTTTCGGCCCCTATAGCATTAATCTCCTTCTTTGTCTCAAGAGCTTTTTCGTAAGAGCCATTGTAATTTATGATAACGGTATATCCCTCCAAAGCCAGTGCTTTTGCTATTTCCTTACCAATTCCTCTACTAGCTCCAGTGACTAGTGCAACTCGTCTATCCACCTACTTCACCTCTTCCTTTTGTAACATTTCGATAAGTTGATTAAAGTCAGACACGTTTTCTACGTTATAGATTTGTGCTTTACTATTTATCTGTCTTACTAAACCAGTTAAGGTTTTACCTGGCCCAACTTCAACGAAGAGTTCTACCCCATCTTTTATCATTGCTTCTATACTTTGTCTCCATAAAACTGGAGAAGATACTTGCCTTACAAGCAAGTCCTTAACTCTTTTCTCCTCCCCATCTTGTATACTTATATATTCTGATGTCACGTTAGTGAGATAAGGTATCTTAGATTTGTGGAGGTTGATTTCACTTAATACTTCAGATAGCTTTTGTCCGCTTTCTCTTAATAATGGAGAATGGAATGGTCCACTGACCTTTAAAGATACTACCTTTTTGGCTCCAGCCTGTTTTAACCTCTCACAAGCTTTAGATACCGCATCCTTCTCTCCTGATATTACAGTTTGTACTGGACTATTATAATTGGCAATTTGTACAACTCCCTCTACTTCATCACAGACTTGTTCTATGACTGTAGAATCAAGGTAAAAGATCGCCGCCATGGCACCAAGACCTTTCGGTACTGCCTGTTCCATGAAAATACCACGCTTTCTAACCACCGCTAGGGCGTCTTCAAAATTTAGGATCCCACTGGCTACTAACGCATTGTACTCTCCAAGGCTTAATCCAGCGCATACATCTGGTTTAATACCTCTATTAACTAGTGCAACACGAATCGCTTCACTTACAGTAAAAATAGCGGCCTGGGTATACTCCGTCTGATTGATCTTCTCATTTTCTTCAAAGCACATGGTAGTAATGGTAAAGTCTAACTGTGCATTTGCTTTCTCAAATACTTCCTTACTCTCTGGAAAGGCATCATAAAATTCCTTTCCCATTCCTATATATTGAGACCCCTGTCCGGGGAATAAAAAGCTAATTTTGGGCATAGTTCATCCTCGCTTCGCTACCTGAACCAAGCGTCCTCCTTTTATCTATTCATTTTAAAAACTGATTAATTCATTAGTTGCTCTGCCTGCAACATGATTTCTTCCATCATCTCTTGACAGGTTTGTTCTCTTTTTACAAGTCCAGCAATCTGTCCAGCCATCATAGTTCCGTTTAATACATCTCCATCCACAACCGCTTTCTTAAGAGAACCCAAGGTAAGATACTCCAGTTCTTCAAAACTCTTTCCTTCCTTCTCTAACTTTAGATATTCTCTTGTCATAGCATTCTTAATTGCACGAATTGGATGGCCATGAGATCTTCCAGTTACTGTAGAATCAATATCATTGGCTTTTAGTACTTTCTGCTTATAATTGTCATGGACAATACATTCCTTAGCAACTAAAAACCTTGTTCCTAATTGGGCCCCTTGAGCACCTAGCATCATAACGGCAGCAAGCCCTCTTCCGTCTCCTATCCCACCAGCCGCGATAACAGGGATATTTACCTGATCTACTACCTGAGGAATTAATGTCATAGTCGTTAATTCTCCAATATGTCCTCCAGATTCACAACCTTCAGCAATCAAGGCATCTGCTCCGTAACGTTGCATTCGCTTTGCTAGGGCTACACTGGCTACTACCGGGATTACTTTAATACCGGCTGCTTTCCAAGCAGGAATGTATTTTTCTGGATTACCCGCTCCTGTTGTTACCGCCGCTACCTTCTCTTCTACTAACACCTGAGCTAGCTCTTCTGCGTAAGGGCTTAGTAACATAATATTTACTCCAAAAGGACGATCTGTTAGTTCTTTAGCCTTCCTTATTTCTTGACGAATTACCTGGGCCGGAGCATTACCTCCTGCAATGATACCTAATCCACCTGCATTAGATACTGAAGCAGCTAACTTATGCTCTGCTACCCAAGCCATTCCTCCCTGGAGGATAGGATACTTAATCCCTAGTAAGTTGCATATGCTCGTCTTCATATCTTATTCCTCAACGCCCTTAGATTTTAAGTAATCCATAATATCCTGTACGGTTTTAATATCAACTAAATCCTCAGAAGGAACTTCGATATCATATTTTTCTTCCAGTGCCATAACAAATTCAAAGATATCTAGACTATCTGCGCCTAAATCCTCCTTTAAAGCTGTGTTTGGAGTAATTTCTCCTGTTACATTAAGACCTTCTCTAATCATTTCAACTAAATTCTCAAACATTCTTATTCTCCTTTACTTAAGCCACTACTTTTATTTGTTTTTTCTTTTTAGAAATAAGAGCGATTACACTAAATGTTAATGCGATTACAGCAAAGATTCCCATGGTAATGGTGATTATCCTTTTTATGTTATTACGTATCGCCTGAAACATACGTGTAAAACGGTTTTTCAGTCGCACCCAAAACCCTTCTATATCTTTTTCAACTTGATCCTCTTCAAAGGATGTAAGTTTTAATTCTCCAAATAAATCTATTAGGTAACGATCATTCATTCCTACAACTCCTTTCCTAATTCTTTTTTCATGCTGACTCGCAACCTAGAAATCTTACTGTCGACAGCATTTACTGTAGAAGACATTTTCTTCGCTATTTGTTTAGAGGATTGCATATAGAAATACTTACGAATCAATAGTTCTCTGTCTTTTGCATTGAGCTTCCAAAGGAATTGCTGAAGCCTATATACATCCTCCTTTAGTACTATTTGTTCTTCAAGACTCTTATCAGCTGCCATATAATTTAGAGCTGCTTCAGGATAATCTAAAGCAATTAAATCCTTCTCCTTTCGTGACACGTCTCTAAGGCGATTGACTGCAGTGTTTCTAGCAATGACCTTTAAATATGTCTTTAAGGAAGACTTTGTCAAATCATATCGCTCTATGTTTCGCCATATCTTCATATAAGTATCGTTAAGACACTCTTCTGCATCTCGATGGTTTGATCCCAATATCGTATTGATGATATAGAGAATCAACTTTTCATATTTTTGTGCAAGTTTAATGAGTCCTGCTTCTTCTCTATTTGAAAGCAATTCAACAATTTCCTGATCAGTCAACTTGTTACCTCCTTTGCTTACATATACTTATACCCCAACTTTTTTTATATCTTGCAAATAATTTAAAAATATTATTATTTTTATTATAACGTAATATTTTACTATATCCTACCAATTTATAAAACTAGTGATTACAGTTACATTAAAAGCAAAGGAAAGCAGAGCTTTAAGCCCTGCTTTCCTTTTATATTTTATTAAAATATGATGATTTGTACTTAATAATCAGCTACTAGATGAGATAGCGTATAGCTCTTTAAGACAAATAGGCAAATAATCAATTCCTTGATCGTCTCCACAATATGTTGATAAGTTTCCTTCTTCTCTCTATAAACTAGCCGAGTGCCTATGAATCCATGCTTCTTTAATAGCTTTGCAATTACTTTCATATCTCTCCCCATCCATACATAATTTACCTACTCTTTTTTCGTTCTGCATAATCCTTCTTGATTTTTTTACTCCAATCCTTTTTAATTGCATTAGTTGTTCTAAATTCACTTACTGCATCCGCAAGTACTGCATAATTTAGTTGGGTTCCCTCGCTATCACAGTTGTAATTAACTGCTCTATCAGGACATATCCCAAACCGTCCTGCTTCATAGGTGGCATCGATATTCGCTCCTAAAAACAAAAACTCCCAACCGTGCTTCTCTCGTTGTCGTTCTACCATCTGCTTTACCGTTTTGTAATCATATCTACTACTAGCATTTTCCTGTCCATCTGTTGTAATAATGAAGATCGTCTTCTCTGGTCTATCTTCTTCTCTAGCATATTTGTGTACATTTCCAATATGATGAATCGCTCCACCTACAGCATCCAAGAGGGCAGTACAGCCTCTTACATAATATTCTTTATCAGTCATAGGGCTTACCTTAGAAAGAGGTATTCTATCATGTAAAACCTCACTCCTATCATCAAATAATACAGTAGAGACGAGAGCTTCTCCCTCTTCTCTTTTCTGTTTATGAAGCATAGAGTTATATCCACCAATAGTATCAGATTCCAACCCCGCCATAGATCCGCTTCTGTCTAGAATAAATACGATTTCTGTTAAGCCATTTTTCATATAACATTACCTCTCTTCTTTTGATTTAAGGTTAGTATACGGTAATTTGACTATATGAAGGTCACCTTGCAAGCGACATTTATTATGCTATTCTCCTAATATTGGTTGGTCATGCTGAAACAATGCCATATTTATGGTATGTATGTCATACACCTCATTTTCTATAAAATAGCGTATAATTAGATCAAATTTACTACTTGGGCTAAGTGCCATACCAGCCCTACTTAATAAGTCAATTGTCTCATCCAGATTAAGGCTTAAGGCAATTGCTAGAGCAAGAGCAGTTTTCTTCTTTGGTTGATAATCTATTCTGCATCGAATCTTCGAAAAAAGCTTACGATCCATATTGGCTCTCTTATAGACTTCCACATCTGTAAGTTCTCGTTTATCAATCAGACGAAGTAATCTCTCTTGAAACGTCTCTCCTACTTCATCCACAATATCTTCTAGCCTTCTTTTGCTCTCTAAGGGCTTTGCATACTCTGAATACTTTGGTTGATTATCCATCTCGATATATTCAGCAAAGTCTTCTATTTTTTCACTATCCCATAGACTAGAGAAAGTCCTCTCATCAGGGCTTCTCCTCTTCTTCTCTTTTTTTCTTTTATCTATATAATGGTCATCTATAAACTCTTCTACATCTTGAAACAGTTTTCCTGATAGTTCGTAGGATTTTTTATCATATACTACTAAAAAAATGTTCATATCATTGTGTAATAAGAATTGACTAATAGATGATATGGCTATTTGCAGTGCCTTATCCTTTGGAAAGCCATAGGTACCTGTTGAAATCAAAGGAAATGCAATGGATTTGCAATTGTTCTCTTTGGCTAAACAAAGTGACTTCTCATAGCAAGACTCCAAAACCTCAAATTCTTTACAGGTCCCATTTCTCCAGATAGGTCCTACAGTATGTATAATGTATTTTGCAGTGAGTAAAAAAGCTGATGTAATAGCAACTTCACCAGGTTTTATGTCTCCTATGTCACTTCTTGCAGCTAATAATTCATTCATCCCAGCTGCCGTGTAAATGGAATAATCAACCCCATCCAAGGCAGATACCTGTGGGTTTGCAGAATTGACTATAACGTCCACCCTCATTTTTGTAATATCGTTTCTAATAATCTGTAATGGCATTCTTCATACCTCCTAAGTGACAATGAATCTTACGGTTATTGCATTCAAGTATACCATAAATCATCCTTTTCTTCTATGAAGTTCTTCGAAATGCCTTCTTTATGTGTTATACTTAGTGTGTATAATGAAATATTTTTACCAATATACTACCATATGGAGGTACCAATGTGAAAAGCCTAAGATTACTTGGTTATTTCATTATTATTTCATTAATAATAACTAGTTGTAAAATTGACAAAAGGGATGGTAATGACATGAATGAAAATACTTTTCAACTAATTACACAAAGTGAAGCAAAAAATATTATGGACACACAGGAAAACTATACTATTTTAGATGTCCGTACAAAAGAGGAGTATAATGATGGTCATATAGAAAATGCTATTTGCATTCCTAATGAAACCATATCTGATACAATTACTAATCTTCTTCCTAATAAGGACCAGCTTATTCTTGTATATTGTAGAAGTGGTATTCGTAGTAAGCACGCATCTACAAAACTTGCTAATCTAGGATACACTAATATCAAAGAATTTGGTGGCATCCTTACTTGGGAATATAACATAGTAAAATAAGCTGTATAGCAAATTGCTCCGCAAGTTATTATACAGTAAAAAAGACCAGATAAGGAGATACTTCCTTTTCTGGTCTTTCGCATTTCTTTATTTAATCTCTTCAACCCTTACATTTCTAATATAAACATCTGCTGTAGAACCCTTATGTCCCATGTTGAACTCTAAACGTCCATTCGGGTCATTTCTTTCTGTCATTTCAAATTCATAAGTATAGGTCTTCCATTCATTAGTAATTGTTAAGGTTGTATCCTTAAGATAACGAATCCATCCATTGGTTGGTGCTGATACACAAACAATGATATCCCTTGTCTCTGAGGAAGAAGCATCAAAGGTAACACGGTACTTACTACCTTTTATCATAGGAAGCTCTGGCTGTACTAGCTGGACGGAGTAATCTACATCCCCTTCTTTTTCTGTGGTAATCGTCATAACACCATCTTTTATTTGAGCAGCTCCAGCACCGTTATTAAATAATAAGAACTTCCAGTTAATATCATCATTTAAATCTTCTACTTCAGAGAAATCACCATTATAGATATAGTTCCCATCTTCCGTTGCTTCTCTATAGTTTACTTCAGGTTTCTTTACGTTAGTATCATATTGATCTTTTTGATATACTCTAACATAATCAATTTGGAATTTTGCGTTATCAAAATTTGTGGTTTCATCTGGATTACCTGGCCAAGTTCCACCAACAGCAAGATTCATTTGCACAAAAAAGGTTTGGTTAAAAGGTGCAGGATATGGTTTTTCCTCTTCACCCTGTACTGCTGTAAACCAATCATTTACTGTATGATACAGATTACCATCGATGTAAAAACGCATTTCTCCAGGTTCCCACTCTACTGAATACTCATGGAAATCACTAGCAAAGGTTCCATTATCAAGGGTATAAATTCCCTGTTGCTCGGCATGTGGTTCACCATAATGGATAGTTCCATAAGCAATATGAGTTTGACTTCCCAATACTTCCATGATATCTATTTCGCCACATTTTGGCCACTGACCGTAATAGCTTTCATCAGTAGGCATCATCCAGATTGCTGGCCATAGACCTTGTCCTTCAGGCACCTTAGCTCTTACTACAACCTTGCCATACATAAAATCTTTCTTTTTCTGTGTAGTTATTTTACCCGAGGTATAATAATCCTTACCATTTGCATCTTTTGTCTTATTAGCTTTTATGACAACATTACCACCCTCTAGATATACATTATCCGTAGATGTTGTATATTCCTGTAATTCTTCATTGGTCCAACCTGGATCATGTGGCTCATAGTTCCATATGTCCATGTTTAGAGTATCGCCATTGAATTCATCATTCCATAATAACTTATAACCTTCCATTTGGGGAACCTCTTCCTCCTTGACTGGTGCTTTTGTTGCAGGCACTTGTGTTGTAGGCACTGGTGATTTAGTAGCCGTATCTGTTTGAATAGGATTTTTAGTAGTCTCTTTTCCACAAGAAGCCAATACAATAAGTAACACTAGTAAACATCCGATTAAAACTTTTAACTTACCTTTTTTCATATCCTCTTTGACCCTTCCTTTCACAGTACTTTGTTTACAGTAACAGTATTAATTGCTCTAGTATCTCACTATAATGCTGGTCTGTTATACCAAAATCTTTGCCTTTATAAGTCCAAGCCGCTCTAGAAATATTATGTTTCTTAAATACATGGTTAATATCACGATACCAATTTAATGTAGATGCTACATCTGCTCTATCTATTACTCCGTATTCTCCACAATAAAGGGGTACATTTCTCTGCTTCGCAATTTCAATCGCTTCCTCAAACGCAGATTCAAAGAATTCTTCTCCCATTTCAATCACCTTATCTGAAATGATATTATGGTTAATCTCATAGTTTACTTCAGGCAGGTTCTCCTTCGTATAACGAAGAATGGATTGTGCCGCACAAGGATATTCCATAGAGAAACTCTGAGACATCTCAGGAATCCACCCTGCTGATTGATGTGTAAAGATAAGAGGCTCATAAAAGTGAAAGGTGTATACAATATAATCATCCGCTGGTTCTTCTAAGAGTTTAACGGTGGATACTGCATTATTATGTACACCACCTATGAGGATATAAGTATATGGAGCATATTGACGGATAACTTTTACTGCTCTTTTAATTATTCCATTCCATATATCAGATACCTCTATATCTACTACCTCATTTAACAATTCAAAGGAAACAAAGTCGTCATACTCACTATACCGACGAGCTAATTCTTCCCACATATCTAAAAATCTATCATGCAAATTTTCGTTATGAAAGAAATTATTATACTCAGTATTCTCATCAAAGGAGTATCCAGCAGTTTTATGTACATCTAAAATCATATTAAGGCCATATTCCTTGCACCACTCTATACAGGAATCTATATACTGAAAACCGTCTTCCTTCCATTCCCCCTCCTCCGTCTGTATAAGTTCAAAATCCAATGGAAGGCGAACATGATCCAATCCCCATGACGCAATTGTCTTAATATCTTCTTTTTTTATAAAACTATCATAGTGATCCTTTTTATGGTCACATTGAGACAACCATCCCCCAAGATTAATTCCTCTTTTATATCCTTCAAACTCCACTATTCTTGTCACCTCTATTTATATTTTATATTACTTATAACATAACGTTTTCTACATATTTCTTATATCATTTTCATGCATAAAATGTATTTTTCATGTCATAAAAAAGAACTTTACTTGCAAAACTCTCCACTTGGATCGGTCTCATCAGCAACAATACCCAAACCAATAAAAAAGCCACCTAATGTTAGATGGCTCTTCCAAAATATTAATGATTAAATTCCTTTATATGATATCTAAAATACATATCACGGTACTTCTTTGGCGTGACTCCAGTTCTTTTACGAAAAGTTTGGACAAAATAGCTTTGGGAAGGAAAAGCAAGATAATTTGCTATATCGACAATGCGATAATTAGTATGTTTTAATAGATTTTGTGCCTCATCAATTTTACGATTTGTAATATATTCGCTGATTGACTGCTTCATTTCCCCTTTAAAGAGCCTTGATATATAACTAGGCGTAAGCTTTGTATAGTCAGCCAAATCCTTTACAGAAATTCGTTCATGTAGATGATTATAGATATAGTCGATACATAAGGTCACTGATTTTGAAATTACGGTTTCTTTCCGCAATATAACCATTTTTTCTGTGAAATCAAGAACCATGGTGTGATGTAGAGAAATTACTTCCTGTATGGAATGACTTTTATCCATCTTGCTAATATAAAAATCGCTTAAACGATAGGCACGCTCTAGCTCCATCCCACCTTCGACACAAAATCTTGTCAACAGGGCAGTGGTAATAATAAAATGATACATAATATTTTTTAGTGGATTTTCAGAAAGAACTCCCATTCCTGCTGCGTTACCAAAGGCATTTTCCTCGCAGTTTTTTTTGACAAAAGCCAAATCTCCTTTTTTCACCGCTTCATAAAAGGCGAACTCTTCCTCTAGTGCACGATGAGAAAAATCTGTCTCTCTAACATTAAATTCTTCCTTACACCATTCCTTTTTTATCTCCATAAAATCCCCCTGATGCCTTAAACACTTACCTTTCTATGAGTATATTAAAGCGGCTGGCAATGACCACAATAGTATACAGAGCCTCCTAAGAAAGTCTCCTTCGTAATTGCTCCTCCACATACAGCACATCCCTTATGTACTGTATTTTTTGACATGACTGTTTGGTAGGCGCCAGGATTTTGATACAAATCTTTTTCAGTATCACGACCGCCTTTCTCCTTCATATCTAGTAGTGTTTTAAGGATGCTACTATATAACAATTCCTGTTCCTCTGTCTGTAAGGACTTAAGCTTTCTCTTTGGGTGTAACCTTGCATGAAATAAGATATCCTGCAAAACACCATTTCCTATACCAGGAAAGCGCTGCTCGGTAGCAAGAAATGCCTTCAAACTTAGAGTATCTTTACTCTTTTTAAGTAAGTCAAAGTAATAGGCTTTAAATTCTTCTGAAAATGGTATCATAGCACCTTTGCTTCTTAGATAATACTCATTGTTATACTCTCCACTATGAAGTATGATAGATCCATACATGGAAACAGTAAATACAAGTACATCCCCATCCATAAAGCTAATCTTAAGTTGATAGCTCTTTGGGGCATCCTCTTCTTTTACCAGTCGAACATTGACACCATCGTTAAAACAAAGCTTAAAACCACTTTCAAATAGAATCTCTACGAAGATACCAAAGCCCTCAGCAGATAGCACCTGAAGATGACTTAAGTTCTTATCATATTCTCTAACATCTCCATTATACCAGCAAAACTTATGCTCCTTGGAAGGAGGAGACACACTCTTCACTACCTTTCCTTTTGTAGATATAGTTAGCTGACTTGCAATAGTAAGCACCTCTGGTAATTCTAGCATAGTATCCCACCTTTAAATTATTCCCTCATTTACATTGCTCTATTTTTATTATCTAACGATTACTTCAAGTTGTAAAGGTTTTATTCTCTAATAAGCTTTATTGGAGAGATATGCTTAATTCGCCTAGCCATGACTACGGATACTATGGTGGAAAATAGTATCATTATAACTACTACGAAAATAGCCCATAATACTGGAACCGTTAAGGTTACCTTTCGAATTCCTACTCCATAGAAGCATAATAACCATAACTTATTCAAAAAGAAGTACCCTAGTATTCCTCCTAGTATAGAGCCAAGGGAGAGGGCTGGAAACAAACTATAGGATAACTGTAAAGATAACTGCTTCGTGGTATAGCCCAGTGCTTTTGAGATTCCTAGCTCCTGTTTTCTATGAGAAATCATTGTTTTAATTATCATATATAGTACCACGATAACCAAAGCTACTACCACAATACTTATAATACCTACTACCATTACCATGATTGGAATAAAATTGTCGAATACCTCATCTATCATACTTTGCTGGTCACAGTAACTGACTAACTTATCCTTGTACTTTTTAGCTATTTCATCGGTATATGTTCCACTTTCCTTACTATCCTTAAGATAAATGTATAACGTGGTTTGCTCAAACTCTTCACTTAATCTTTTAAACCCTTCGGAGGTCATCTCACAGGCAGCACCATTATAGTTTGGAGATTGTATTAGGCCCACAATAAGATACTCTAAGCTTTTTAAACCATATTTCACCTTAACTTGATCCCCTACATTTACTCCTAAACTATCTGCCACATAGGAACCAATCACAATCTCATTATCGTGTTTTGGAGTTCTTCCTGCATAGCAGATATCATTGGTAAGCTTCTCATATTCATCAATAACAAAGGTTCCAACGGTATCCTCTCCGATTAGAACATTTTGGGTATCATAATACAAAACCTCTCTCACTCTGTCATCCTTATAGAGATCACTTTTAATCTCTTCTGATTGTTGATGGTTATAGGTAGTAAGTAGAACGGTTGGATTTTCTTCACTAATAACATTAATAAATTTATCACTTTTTAATGTACTATTATAAAGACCACTTGTCATATAAACTGTTGTAAAGGTCATCACTGTAAGAATGACAAATAAAAAGATTGACTGCTTCATACTATTGATAAAACCCTTAAGTGCAAAGACGATATGGAGATTTGCTCTTGTCTTTTCCAAAGGAAAATAGTTTCTCTTAAAGCTATGATGCTTAATTCCACTCCTAAGAGCTTCAATGGGATGTAACCTTCTAATTTTTCTTGCAGAAAATAACGCTGTAAATAGAATCAGACACATAATTACAGTTAATACAATGGCCATAGAACTAATATCAAATGGCTTCTTCCACAGAAGCCCTGAAAGTTTAGCAAATATATTCTGGATAACAGGAAGAAATAAATTGGAACCAATCAGTCCCAATAAAACACATAGCAATCCAAGAATAAGATAAGGAATTACCACTGACCAAATTACTTGCCTGGTGGTATAACCCATAGAGGTCAACACACCCATGTTTTGAAGTTCTTCCTCCATACTACTTTTGATTCTAAAATTAATCACAAAGATAGTTATTATAACAAGTAATAAAGAAAATGCAACTAACATGGTTGCCAATATTTCACCTGTAACCGTTCGATTTCTCTTACACATCTCGAAGTATCCATAGGTATAGGTATAGCTTTTCGTTAAATTTCCTGTTAAAATCTTACCTAACTTTGTAAAGACCTTTTTCCCTTCCTCTCTATCTGCTATTTGTAAGGATAAGGTTTTTGCATGGGCATTCTCAGATACCTCCCCATACATAGTACGAAATGCTTTATCTGGTAGATACACTGCAATATTCCCACAGTTATTATTTCCATACATCAAATCCTCAACAAAACCTGCAATAGTAAAATAGTAGGTCTGATTTCCAGACACAAATTGGTAAGTATCTCCTATGTTACAGCCATTGGTCTTCATCCAATAAGAGATATAGATTGGATTCTCTAAAACAGCAAAGTCCAGTGTTTCCCCTATGGTCTCTATCTTATTCATCTTATGCTGTTCCTCCATATTAAAAAAGATATGGCCTAAGGTATTGCCTGCTTCTTTATAGGAGGCCTCCCCAGAAAGCATAATATTCGTTCTTGTTTCGGCATCAAGAACCCCATCTATCTCCTTCACTTCATCATAATAAGCATCCTTCCAATCATTATCATATAAGGTATAAAATACATCTGCACAGTTATACTGTTCAAACTTATCTTCATACATCTTTCCAACATTACGCATGGTAATTAAACCTAACCCGAATAACATAGCTGCGATTAATACAATAACGGAAAAGGAGAAATATTGTCCTTTGTTCTTCCTAAAATGATAACGTGACAAAAGTATAAATTTTCCCATGTTACCACCCCATCTCTTCTAAAAATGCCTTTAGATTTCTCTTTCTATCAGAATCCTTCTCTACATACTCTCCTAATCTTAACTCTCCATAGATTTGGCCGTCCTTAAGATAGATAATACGATTTCCTCTAAGAGCAGTTTTTATATCATGGGTTACCATAACAATACTCTGTCCATCTCTATTAACATCTGTAAACACTTCTAAAACAGCATCTGCATTGCTTGAGTTTAAGGCTCCAGTAGGCTCATCAGCAAATACAATAGCTGGATGATTGATAAGAGACCTAACAATAGCTACTCTCTGCTGTTCTCCACCAGATAATTGAGACGGAAACTTATGCAGTAATTGCTCGGTTATATTTACTTTCTCAAATAACTCCCTAGCTGCTCTTGCAACCTCAGTTCTATTTACATTTACCAATAATCCAGAGGTCAAAACATTGTCCATGACACTCATTTTATCAATGAGATAAATCTGTTGAAACACAAAACCACAGTTTTTACGTCTAAATACTGCTAGCTTATCATCGCTATATTTAGCAATATTGGTGTCTTGAAACCAGATCTCCCCTAAAGTAGGCTTATCCATTCCAGACAAAGAGTAGAGTAAGGTAGATTTACCTGCACCAGATGCTCCCATAATTACAGTAAAATCTCCC
This sequence comes from Bacillota bacterium, assembly GCA_023416695.1. Lineage (GTDB taxonomy): Bacteria > Bacillota > Clostridia > Lachnospirales > Lachnospiraceae > KM106-2. The sequence continues at coordinate 26,526 of JAEZGY010000094.1, forward strand.
TCATAAATTTCAAGGTCCAAGTTTTTTAATATATGCTGTTGTACACCATCTGTCGAAAATGTTTTACATAGTTTTTTAGTCGATAATATTGTTTTCATAAACAACCTCCCTATTTCTTTCTGAAACCATATTATCGCGAAACTAACATTTTATCTTTATTGGTTTCTTATCCGATTCTTAACTGTTTCTTAAATCTTTTATTTGATTGCGATTTATACTAATTTAATACCAATAATTACTTGGAAGCCTAAATCCCCATTTAAAGTTCTTAGGTAGCCATCCATGTGTTCCATGAAATAATTAGAAATATATAGTCCTATTCCTGCACCATTTCTTCCTGTACTATTGCTACCTCTATAATATTTCTGCTTGATGAAAACCAACTCATCCTTATTCACACCCTTGCCGTAATCCTCAAGGATTATATTAAAATAGCCATACTCTACCTTAAAATCCACTTTAATGCTTGTATCTGCATACTTATAGGAATTACTTATGATGTTGTCAAATACTTGCTGAATACGTAAAGGATCACAGTAAACTAAGCATTCACTAACTTTAAACTTCTCCAAGCGATTGTTAGAATCTGCATTCTTAAGGAGTTTACATATCTCTAAGCTAGAAATCTCCTGACAATGAACCTTAAGTTCCTCCAACTCTTCCAAGGTGGCATGAAAGAGATTACTAACTAAAACTTCAATTTGTTCCGTCTTCTGATCAATACTATGTAACTTATCGATTATCTCTGCATCTTTAAGCTTAACCAAAAGTAGCTCATTTATAGCCTTTATAGATGCAAGAGGAGTCTTAATATCATGACTTAAGGAGGCAACCAACTCCTTCTTACTTTCGTTAGCTCTTTTCTCATTCTCCTTTGCTATTGCAAGCTCCTCCCGCATAATGTCAAAGCTCTCCGTAAAGGCACCAAAGATATTCTTTTTATCCATTAATAAAGGCGCATGCAAATTCCCCTTTGCTACAGATGCAGCAAAGTCCTTTAACTTTTCAAATGGTCTTACAATGACTTTATGTAGGTAGATTAGGTTTATCACTATGAAACCACTGGCGATTACAATGCTAATAAATAAGCAAACTGTTACAATTATCTTTAACTGATAAAATCCTGGTTCTGCATCACTATAAATCACTAGTTTTCCGTCTAGATAGTAGTAATTTAAGTCATACTCCTCCATCATCTTCTCGATGATTTCTTTGTCTTTCCCTTCCTCAATGGTTTTTGCAAAATCATTGACCTTTACAACATCTAGTTTAGGAAGATCTAGGAAATTTATGATGTATAAAGAGATTGCAAATAGGACTACTAAACTAAAAATACAAATAATTCCATGCCTTCTAATTTTCATAACTGTATCCTCTTCCCCATACTGTTTTTATATGTACTGGCTGGTTAGGGTCATCCTCAATCTTTTCTCTTAAATGCCTAATATGAACGTTTAACGTACCATCTCCTACAAAAGTATCCTCCCATACATGAGCAAAAAGCTCCTCCTTGGAAATGATTTTGCCTTGATTCTCAAGCAAATAGCATAAAAGCTTATACTCCATCCCCTTCATTGGGATTTCACGATCATCCTTGTATACCTTTTTACTTTCTAAGTTAATATAGATTCCTTTTGTAGTATTCTTTATATCACTTGTCCCTTCCCTAGTATCAGTAGTAGTTAGCTGCCTTTTTAACACTGCCCTAACCTTAGCTAATAGTACGCTTAACGTATATGGTTTAGCAATGTAATCATCTCCACCAATATTAAGTCCTAACAACATATCATCGTCACTGGTCCTGGCACTAATAAATAAAATAGGGACTTCAATGGTTCTACGTAACTCTTTACATAGTTCAAATCCTGATTTTTTATCTAGATTAATATCTAATAGAATGAGCTTGGCTGTATGCTCATCAAAAAATTGCAAACATCCTTCATAAGATACTGTGTAGGTGGACTTCACATCAAAGAGATTAAAATAATCACACGTACTTTCTGCAAGTTCTTTTTCATCATCTACTATTAAACAATCATAATTCATCCCATGCACTCCTCTTAGTTTACTCCTATTAAATGGTACAAGAAAAAGCAGAGCTTAATCGTTCTGCTTAATTCTTCTTAATTATCTAATTTGGGCAATACTTTATGTATGATTTTTCGGCTAATTGGTAAGAAAAACTGGACAGTAGGTCCTATTAATACGGCTGCAACAACCGTTCCCGCTCCAAACACACCACCTAAAAGATAGCCAATGGCAGTAAATAAAACATCACAAGTGACACGAACGTAACGAAACTCAACCTTACTCCACTTAATAGATAGCTTATCTGTTAAAATAATAGCAATTAAATCATTAGGACCTGTACCTGAGTTACTTTCAATAACGATAGACATACCAAAGCTTAACACAATACATCCAGCAATCATGATAATTGCACGTAGTTCCAGAGGGGTTTGAGCATTAATAATTGGTTTAAACACCAATAAAAAGAAGTCGATAATCCATCCTCCACAAAATGCGCACACAACAGTACCTGGCTTTACGTAGTATTTTGTCGTAAGAAGCATGATTACCATTAACAATACAAGGGCTATCACATGACAGGTCCCTATAGAAAGACCAACTAAATTAGATATGCCCTGTATCAATATTGTAAAGGTATCGGTGCCAAGATTTGATACCAAAAACATGGAAACGCCCAAGTGCGCTATGGTTAGTCCTACGAATAAGGCAACTAACCCTTGTACCCATTGTTTAACATTACGTTTTGAAGTATCTACTGCAAATTTATTTTCTGCGCCCATTTCATTCTCCTCAATAGTAATTATTTATATAGTCGTATATAATCCTATTGTATCAAATTAAGGTGATTTAGGCAATTTTGATATTTATCTTACATTCCAACATCTAGATAATATAACTTGGCTCAATTGATATTATTTTGGATATAAACTGTCTAGTCCTTTCTTCTTTTGGCCTAGAAAAAACTTGAGCTGGTGTTCCTTCTTCAACTACAACACCTTCATCCATGAATATCACTTTGTCAGCGACATCCTGAGCAAAAGACATCTCATGGGTTACTACGATCATGGTGATTCCTTTTTGAGCAACTCTCTTAATCAAGTCAAGAGTATCTCTTACTAATTCGGGATCAAGTGCAGAAGTAGGTTCATCAAATAATATAACCTCGGGATTTAAAACAAATGCTCGTGCTATACCTACTCGCTGTTGTTGTCCTCCAGATAGTTGGGAAGGGTAAAAATCATATTTATCTGATAACCCAACCCAATCTAGAGCTTTTTTTGCCTGATCCTTTGCCCTTTCCTTGGGAACTTTTCTTGCCGTAATTAGACCTTCTGATACATTTTCTAAGGCTGTTTTGTTGGCAAAAAGATTATAATTCTGAAAAACAAATGCAGTCTTTCTTCTGATTTCAAGGATATGTTTTTTATTGGCTTTTTTCATGTTAACACTGGTGCTTCCAATGGTCAGCTCCCCATTATCAACTGTTTCCAGAAAGTTGATGCATCTTAACAAGGTTGTTTTCCCAGACCCACTCGGTCCTAGAATAACTACCACCTCACCGTCCTCAACATGTATTGATACTCCCTTAAGCACTTCTAATTTTCCAAAGGTTTTTTTTACATTTTTAATTTCAATCATAGATACTCCTTTTAAACTTTCCTGCATGTTTTCTTAATCGTCCTGCAAGACACTCTATCACTGCGGTAAATCCCCAGTAGATAAGTGCTGCTGCTGCATATCCTTCAAAAAAGGAATAGGTTCTTGAACAAGGTATAATAGATCCTGTTACTATTTCTGTAATTCCAATTGCCATAACAACAGAAGATGCTTTAATAAGACCTACAATACTATTAATCAACATTGGAATGGCGACGGGTATTGCTTGAGGAATTATAATTCTACGTATGGTCTGCACTTTGGTTAGTCCTACAGAATAACCTGCTTCATCCTGGCCTTTATCAATGGAGAGTAAAGCTCCTCTAATGACTTCAGATATAGAACAAATAGCGGTTAAGGATAAAGTGATAATTCCTACCCAGATGTTATCAACATCCTTTACCGTCATGTCTAAATGAAAAAATTTAGCCACATTGTTAAATTCCAACATGAAGAGTAGATTATAGACTAGTAAGGCAACTACGATTGGAACGCCTTGATATACAGTGATAAATATTGCAAAAATCTTATCTAGGACCAGTATCCTATATACCCGTATTAGAGCAATTATGGTTCCTAAAAGTAAGCCTATTATTAAAGGTATAAATACCAACTTAAGAGTATTTGGAGTATATAGGAGCCCTGATTTTAGACATTCCAAAAAATAATCCACATTAAAATCCATACGTCATCCCTCTTCTTTCCTTAACCCTCGTCAACGTTTATCACTTTACGTGATTTTCCAAATTCTAATTTTCCATTTAGAAATTTGAATATGCCTCGTATTATTAAACTGATAGTAATATAAATAATTGCCACAAAAATATATGCCTCTAACACGTGTTTTGTTGCTGAGCCAATGGTCTTTGCCCTTCCCATAATATCTGTAACACCAATCAAAAATACTAGGGATGAATTCTGGAACAATCCTACCAGATCAGAACCGAAAGGAGGAAGGACAACTCTGACCATTTGTGGAAGAACAATTCTTTTGAAAGTCTGAATTTCAGTCAAACCAACACTAAGTCCCGCTTCTGTCTGTCCATACGGAATAGAAGTAATTCCACTATAAAAAATAGCTGAAAGAAATGCTCCTTGATTTAAGATAAAAGTGATGTACGCAAATGTGATTGCTCCCCATTCACGATTAATATTTGTACCTAATATAGAATCGAAGAATACCGGTAATCCATAATATACAAGCATCAACTGTACCAACATTGGTGTTCCTCGCATAAATGAAACATAAACTTTAAAGAACTGATATAGGACCGGAATCTTCTTCATATGGATATAAGCAATAATAATTCCCAAAAGAACTCCAAGTACGGTTGCAATAATTACAATTGCAAATGTTACGGATAGATACGGTACAATTTTCGGTATATTCTCAAAGAATCTATCCCATTTGAACAGTTCACCCATAAATTACTCACTTTCTGTATAATCTCCACCAATGATAGCAAGTGAGATTTCCGACAGCCGCCCATTTTCACGAAGTTTTTTGATTGCTCCATCTACAGCTTCTTGAAGCTTAGTGTTCTTCTTGTCAAAAATAAAATATGTAGAGGACGATTGTACTGGATCTCCTACCACTTTTACTGCATCTTTCTTATCAGCATAGTGTGTATTTAATTTTTCAACATCTCTTTTCGTTGCAATCGTAGCATCCCATACACCATTAAGAATGCCTGTTACTGTTTCTTCATCAGTTGCATTATCTATAAGATCCACTTTAATCGGATTATCTAAATGTTCTTTATTAAAATTGTCTAAAATAAAAGTAGAATTAGATCCTGTTGAACTCTTTACAGTCTTACCCTGAAGATCTTCAAGAGTCTTGATATCTTCTCGATTCCCTGCAACTGTAATATAGGTTACATAAGTGGTATAGGCTTCCTTTCCAAAAAGGTACTTAGAATCTCGCTCTTCATTCCATTCATACTGGTGAGCAGCAATGTCAATTTTTCCTGCATCTAGAGATATTAATACATTTGCAAAGTCAGATGTTTGATAACTAAATTCATACTGCGGTAAAAGCTCATCCACTGCTTTTAAAACTTCATACTCATAACCAGCAAGATTTCCTTTTTCATCTAGATAGCAATAAGGCTCATAGGAATTACCAGTACCCACGATTACTTTGGTTACTTCTGTTTCATTGTTGCTATCTTTTTTTGTATCTGAATTACTTTTTCCACATCCAACTAATGTGGTTACACTTAGTATAAAACTCAATAGAATGATTCCTAAATTATTTCCTTTTCTTTTCATAATTTCAAATCCTTTCTTTTCTTCCATTTTAACTAAATTAAAATACTTTACATTCATCTTTCCATACGTGATTTATTGTGCTAAACTACCATCTTTCTCAATGTTTTTAAGTTCCCTTAAGTTCTTGTGGTGATCTACTAAGTAAAAATATGATGTGATTCTGACTAACGTAGGTGTAATCTCTCTTACAATTTCAAATGAACTAATTGCATTCTTTTCTAGCTGTTTTTGTATATGAAACCCGATTTTTTTGCATATCACAATTCTACAGTCCTTCAGTAGGCTTACGCTAACAGACTGGCTTCTTTGTCTACCACATCCATGCTCATATTTAAAACAACCAGAATCCTTACAACACCCGTTATCATCTTCTTTGGTGTACAAAAGATTCACTTTCATAGGACGTGTCTCTGTATACTCAAATGTCCCATCTTCAAATACCTCATAAATCAAGAATTCTTTTGCCTCACCAAAAGCAATGTCTATATTTTTACCATCCGTAGAAGCTAATGCTATTTTATATGACATACTTCCTCCTATATCCAGTCTAATTAAATCTGGTCTTAGCTACAGAATAGATATCTTCAATTAACTTTAGCCCACCGTCATATCCAACATAAAAACTATTCATAATTAACCGTTCATTGACAGGCCATGAGATATTTAGAAAATGGGCATTTGTAATCTTGGCAATTTCTTTCTCCCAGTATCCTCCCAGTATCAATGGATAGCCATGATAGTCGTAATCCTTTATCTCATTATGTATCTTATAACCATCCGTTTCAAAACTCACCTCAGCCTCAATACCATAGTTCATATCTTTAAAATATCTTGTGATACTATCTCTATACTCCATTGGAGTATCATCAACAATAAATTGCTTCGCTGGAAACATTCCTAGATCGTTTACTAAGAATTTAGTGATTGCAAGGGTATACTGAGCATCTGAAACAACAGTAAAGTGTTTTGACATTACACGTGTCTCTAAAAAGAGATCAGCGTAACGCTCAATGTAATAATAGAAATATTCTTCTTTCTCAAGAATCACCTTTTCCACTATATCCTCTGGTATTCCTGCAAATTTACCTACCTCTCTTAAAAACTTGCTAGTCTCAAAGGCTCCAATTGGAAGTGTTGGATAATGAAGATAAGGTATCCCAAGTTGCTTCTCCATTTTTTCTATATTTTTCAACCCTACCCATGGAGAAATTATAAGATTAAACTGTGCTAATGGAATCTTCTTAATATTATCAAGTCCCCTTTTGTATCCAAAAATGGTATTAGGTATAAGTCCGATTTCTTTTAATAGTTTCTCAAGTTCTCTTAAATTCCCTAACCAAAATTCATTCTGATAAGGAACATCTGCCCATATATTAACAAGACCATCTTGTTTATCTTCAGACTTCTGAAGCATTTGATCAATGATGGCGTCTACTACTTGTTCATGACCTCTATAATTGTTGTATTTGAACCCTGCTGTAGATGCATAGATAACAGGCTTCTCTACCTCTTTAAATTCATCTACCACTTCTTGGGTGTCATCACCAACTATCTCAGGAATACAGCCAGTCAAAACTACAAACAGATCTGCATCAATCACCTTGAGAGAGTGTTCAATGGTGGAGTGTAGCTTAGCAGTTCCTCCAAATACTACGTCTTTCTCATTTATACTGGTACAAGGATAGATATTTGGTGAAAAATAACCTGAGCTTCCTGATAAATTTGATAATTTCTGAGCACATCCAGGACCAGAGTGCAGAATTGGAATTGCTCTTTCAATAGCCTGAACCGTCTGCATAGCACCTAGTGCACATTTATATCTCTGCTTATCTAGAATTTTAGCCATTATACTTCTGCCTCCTCTAAGAAACAACCAACATCCTGTTTATACCACCATTCCGTATACGGAAGTTTCACTCTTTTTGCAAGATTCTTTTCAAAACTTCTATTCTTTATTGTGTCTAGCACATAATGTGCAAACTCTAATGTATGTTTATATCCAAAAATCATATATTCATCTGCAACAAATACAGCTGCAGTTCCTTGTTTAATTGCCCATACTGTTGAACCAGGATGTCTTGATAGATACAAATCTGGTTTATATTTACTAAGAATATTCATTACTTCATAATTCTGCTGATCAGAAATACTGGCTTCAAAGTTAATATCATTTTTAAGAAGATAGTCCATTGCAGGGGGTACATCTCCATTCTCATATTCCTTATCATAATGCCAAGCAAGTGCCCATACTACTTTGATTCCCAATTCATCAAGAACTCTAGAAACTTCAAAAGTATATCCTGGACCCATCCCTAATACTGCTGTTAGGCCCTGTAGTTCTTTTTTCACTTCTTCAATTTGTGGCATATAGATTTTTCGTTCTTCCTCTATATAGGCCTCAACCTCTTTTACTTTCCCAGCCACTCTTCCAATTTCTCTAAGCCATGTCTCGAATCCGACAACACCCAGTGGGTTAATTGTTCTAATGTAAGGGACACCATATGCTTCTTCCAACCCATTCCCCAGATAATTACCTAAGGTTCCGCAAATGCAAGTGGTGGCCACTGATTCAGAAATATGTTCTAGTTCTTCAATGGAAGCATTGGCATATAGAAAAATAGGATCTAAATCAAAATGTTTAAACATCTCAATAATTTCAGGCCTAGCACTTTCATAGAAGTTTTTAAAGTTAATGGTATTTCTTCTCTTTACTGGTGGCTTCACTATCCCACTTAATACTGCATGATCTGAGATATCAAAACCAGTAGCCCAAATACGGGATTTGAATCCTTCACAATGAACCGCAATGACTGGTACCTCGATAGAATCTTTTAGATCATCGACTATACTATCTATATCTTCTCCAATAATCCCAGAGGCACAGGAACTGCTTACAAATATGGCCTTTGGATGGTATCTGCGATTGACTTCCATAATAATATCTCTAAGGGCTTCTGTGGAGCCAAAAATTGTATCGTTCTCATTCATATCGGTTCCTACATACACAGAATTATTTTCAATTCCCCTTTTTTCAGCTACCTGATTGGTTACAATATATAAGGAACTTCCCGTAACAGAACATCCTGATGGCCCATGGTGAATGACTGCAATATCTCTGATACCTCCTAGCTGTCCAAGAGCGCATCCTGATAGACAGGTACTAGATTGAGAAAAGCAGCGCCCACACCCCTGCAAGGTTCCACTCTGACTTTTCTCAGCAAGTTCCTTCAAATCACCTACATACCCTGTAATAGAGCCCAAACGGTTCTCACGAGTTCCCAAATTGGATTTCGATAAATTGAATTTCATTTAATTCCTCCATTCCTATTTGTCATTCTCAAACAATGGGGTTGTAAGGTAACGTAGTCCGGTATCTGGAAGTACTACAATGATGTTCTTTCCTTTATTTACGGGTCTTTTTGCAACTAAGGTTGCTGCGTGAATAGCTGCTCCAGAAGAGGTTCCCACTAGAATTCCGTCAGTTCTTGCCACTTTTCTTGAAGCAAAATAGGCTTCATTAGTCTCCACTTCGATTTTTTCATCATAAATGCTTAGGTCCATGGTTGCTGGTATTCTTTCTGGGGGAATTCCCTCAAAAGCATGAACACCTGTAATATCAAGAGGTTCTGAATTTTCCAAACTAGGAAGAGACCCTGGTCCAGGCTGAATGGCTACAATCTTAATCTCTGGTTTTTTACTCTTTAAGAATCTACCTGCTCCTGAAATAGTCCCTCCAGTTCCAACACTGGCTACTAGGAAATCAATTTTCCCTTCGCTATCTTCCCATATCTCTGGTCCAGTTGTTGCTTCGTGAATTGCCGGATTTGCTGGGTTTTCTATCTGATTTACAAAGAAGATATCTTTCTGCTTTGAAAGAACATTAAGCTCAAGGGATTTGATAGCAGCCACAAAATCACCACCAGTCTCTACTAGAACATTGCTAACGGAAGGTTCCTCTGAAAGCTTTATTACTTCTCCACCAAAAGCTCTAATCGCTTTAAATCTCTCTTCACTTACATTATCCTGAATATAGACTCTGAACTTATAGCCCTTTGCCGCAGCAATTGCAGCTAACCCAATTCCAGTATTCCCACTAGTAGTTTCCACTATGGTATATCCTGGCTTAAGCTTTCCTTTTTTCTCAGCATCTTCAATCATTGAAAGTGCAATTCTATCTTTTACACTTTGATTAGGATTAAAATACTCAAGTTTAACAATAATTTTGGCCTCTAAACCAAGTTCTCTTTCATAACCAACAAGTTCTAAGAGAGGTGTTTTTCCAACCAATTCAGCAATAGATTTATGTATTCCACTCATATACTACCTCCTCATTTTTATATTCTATAATCGTCTTTTATATCCATAAGTCCAAATTCTAAAAGTATTTCTTCTAAACGTTCTGGCTCCATTGGTGTTGGCACTACAAAGTCTTGATTCTCCATAACAGCTTGAGCTAGGCTTCTATACTCATTAGCCTGTTTAGATTTAGGACTGTACTCAATTACCGTCTGTCTACGTATTTCAGCATGCTGAACAATATTATCTCTAGGTACAAAATATAATAACTTGGTACCTAACTCTTTTGAAAATGCACGTAACAGATCCAATTCTCTGTCTACATTTCTGCTATTGCAGATGATACCTCCAAGCCTAACACCTCCCGTTTTAGCATACCGCTTGATTCCTTTGGAAATATTATTAGCAGCATATAATGCCATCATCTCCCCACTGGCAACTATATAGATTTCCTTAGCCTTTCCTTCTCTGATTGGCATTGCAAAACCACCACATACAACATCACCTAATACATCATAAAAAACATAATCTAGATCATCAGTATAAGCACCCAGATTTTCAAGTAGTCCTATAGAAGTGATAATTCCCCTTCCAGCACATCCTACCCCAGGTTCTGGTCCACCTGACTCCACACACTTAGTCCCTTTGTAACCTTCCTTGAGAATATCCTCAAGTTTTACTCTTTCTCCTTCCTCTCGCAAAGTATCAAGTACAGTTTTTTGTGCCAGTCCTCCAAGCAATAATCTAGTTGAATCGGCTTTTGGATCACATCCTACTACCATTACTTTTTTTCCATATTCCACGAGTCCTGCTGTTAAATTCTGTGTAGTTGTCGATTTTCCGATTCCTCCTTTTCCATAAATGGCAATCTGTCTTATTTGTCCCATAGTAAAACTCCTCTCTTTCTATTTAATCTACAAGTTGTCATATAAGTCTTCGATAAGAGTGAGACTTCCTCGGTAGCCTGCATATGTTCTATTGAAAATTAATCTATCATTAATAGGAAACGTAGCTACGATTAACTGCAGTCCTTTTAAAGAAGCTATCTCTGCTTCATTACTACTACCAACAATAAGGGAAATCTCCTCTTCATTAAGAAGGGCTTTATTAATATCATACTGGTCTGCCAAAAATAATACTTTAGGTGCTCTTGCATATTCTAAATTAGTAAGTTCTCTTTTAATCCGTTCCTTATCTTCAGCTGTAAAAATAGGCTCAGATATAATTACCAAGACAGGAGAAAAACTATAATCATTGGCAAGAAATCTAGTAAATCCGATAGCACTAGAAGCATCAGCTACTACCGCGAATTTCTTCCAACTCAATCTTCCAATTGCTTGAGCATAATAACTGTATACGTAGTCTTCCTCCTCATTAATAACTTTTTGAACCAATGCGTTATCTAATCCTAATTTCTTAGCAATTGTGCAAATAAATTGACTCGTATCGGTTGCTCCAACTGGAAGTCCTGGTATTCTAATACTTGGAACATGAAATTTCTCTTCAAATTTCTCCGCTGGTCCTTTTAATATCCATGGATGAATAATAATGTTCAATGAAGCATGGGAGGATTTTTTTACAACTTCAATATTTTGATGTCCAGTAAAAAAAGTATTGACCTTTAACCCAAGCCTCTTTAGTATCCTTTCAATTTCCTGTAAGTTACCACTCCAAAACGGGTCATAATAGGGAATAATGCCAAAAACATTCACCTGTTTGGGATCTTTCTCAACTTGTTCTTCAATCACCTGTTCAATGAATGTATTCCAGACCACCTCGTAGCCGAGGTTACTATCACCTGCAAATCCAGGAGTTTCTATCCCATACACTGGAAATCCTTTTTCCCTAAATTCGTTTGTGATACTTACAATATCATCACCTATAATCCCAGCTGTACATCCTGTTAGAATAAAGTAAGCGTCAGCTTCTATAACATCAATTGCTCCTTGTATCGTAGACTGTAGTTTTGCTGTTCCGCCAAAGACCACTTCTCGCTCTAACATATTACTAGATGGTATAGATACACTACTCAAAAAACTAGAATTCTTATTTCCTGATTGACCTTGATTAGCTGCAGTAGCTTGCATACAACATCCAGGACCTGCATGAAATACTGGACAGACTTTATCTATTGCTCCTAAAACAGAATTAATTCCTGCTAGAACACATCCTCCTCTTGGATTTTCAATTATTTCAGACATGTTCTTCACCCCCCACAATATATTTAAATGCATCTTCCTCATACCAGGAGTCTCGATAGGGAAGTTTACTATGTCTTGCTAGCTTTTCATTAAATCCAGGATTCTCAAGCTGGTCAGCAATCTTATTCCCTAGAAATATGAGTCCATCATATCCCATAGTAGGCCGTTTCATATCCAATACATGTGTGGTTGGGATTCCTAATTTAGCCGCCCATTCTGGCACTCCGATAAAGACATCTGGCTTTAGTTTCTTAAGTAAATTCACTTGCTCAAAAGGTTGCATATTAGCTATATCCACCACATAGTCATCAAACAATTCATTCAAATATTCTATATCTGACTGCGCATCTTCATCATAGGTAGGTGTTTCTAATCCAACCAGTTTCATTCCAAAATCTGCAATCAAAGCTGCTGCTGCAAAAGATCTACCTGTACCACCACAGATAAAAACTCTCTTTCCTTGTAGTCTATTTTTAATTGCCTCAACCAATGGTATAATTCTCTCATGCTGCTGCTTAATTACAACTTCTGCCTCTAACTCTTTTCCTACGATCTTTGCTATTCCACGAAACCATACATCTGTATTGCGAACCCCAATAGGCATTACGGTATGAGAAAATGGAATATTATAATCTTCATATAAGGTTTTCATAAACTCGTCAGCAAACACTTTACAAATTGAAGTAGAAGCAATAGCGGAAGGGATTCTTTTAATTTTTTCTAGGGAACTATAAAATGGTATATAGTTTACCACTAAGTCAAGAAGACCAAGCATTCTCTCCATCTCATTTTGATCAGAATAGCTTATGGAAACTGGTGCAAAAAGGTTGATTAGATTCTCTTTTTTGGGTAGCTGTTCCTTCTTTAGAATATACTTATTAATTGAGATAAACGCTGCATCAAAACCAGAAGCACAAATCTTTGATTTAAATCCTTCACAAAAAACTGGTATTACAAGTACCTTATATGTATCCTGAAGATCCTTAGCTATTGCGCCAATATCATCTCCAATAATGCCAGAAGCACAGGAAGCAAAGATGAAAATCATTTTGGGATGATATCGCTTAATCGCATCTACTGTTGCTCTTCTAAGTTTCTCTTCTCCACCAAATATCACACTGCTTTGATCTAAGTTAGTGACAATGATTCTTGGATTTTTGATGTGCTTTACACCTCTATGTGCCTGCCCTACTCTATACATATCTACAGCAAGAGATGTACAACCAACGCAACCTTGTGGAGAATGTGCAATGAACACAGAATCCTCCAAAGACATTAGTGCCGCCATACTATTAATCTGCTGACATTGCAAACCTTGTGCAAAGCTTCTATCTGCTTTTTTCATACATCCAGTTTTATAATCATTGGCCATCTTAACACCTGTAGAACCTAAATCATTAAATCTATTCTCTATACTCTCGCGAATTCCTGAATACTTTTCACTCATACCCTTATCCCTCTCCAATCCCATTCAATAAATTCTGAACTTCAATATAGGTTAAAAGTTTATCTATTGACTCACTGATAATTCCAGGAATCTCATAAGCAATGATTCCCTTACTTTCCAAAACCAATCTAGCTCCATATCCAATTCTGCTTACTAAAACATACTGACAATCCCTGAACTGAGAAGCAATTGAACTAATCTCTTCATCTTTGTGATGCTGTAAAACACATAAAGGTTCTACATTCCGTTCATTTAAATATTGATATTTACGGCTCTCACTATCTACCTCCACAATATAAAACACTGATGTTCTACCAAAATGTTGATTCACTATTTTTCCATCTGTTGAGGAAATTGCTATTTTATATTTCATAAAATACTCCTTTATTAGCCATGTGAAAAAGTATCACTACTTGCAATTCTTCTCTGATATAGTTGATTGCCATAATCTTTTCCTCCTAGTAAACCAGCTGCATCAGCACGGCAATGCTGACAATGCCTAAATACATCAATATACTTTCCTGCTGCAGTTCTTGCCTCATCAATCTCATGACACTTAGGTGATGAGTGATGGGATAAGTCTGATTGTGGTATTAATGGTATGATATTATAAATACATGCACCTACTGCTTTCACAGTTTTTGCAATTTCCTCAATATGAGTTCCATTGATCTCTGGAACAAGTACTGTATTCACTTTTATAGTAATTCCTGCCTCTGCCACTCTTCTGATTCCCCTTAATTGGTTATCAATTAGAATTTTAGCAGCTTCTATACCGTGGTATACTTTATTGTGGTATACTATAAACCGATTTAACTTGGCTTCGATTTCAGGATCAACAGCATTTACAGTTACGGTCAAGGAATCTATACCTACTTCAAGGATTTCTTCAATATTTTCCTCTATTAGTAGTCCATTGGTACTCATACATTTGATCAAATGTGGGTATTTTTCCTTAACCAGCTTGAAAGTCTCTAGCGCGTAATTCGTTGCCAGTGTATCCCCTGGGCCAGCAACTCCTACAACCTTTATTTCTGGGCACAGCTCCAAGGCTTTAGTAAGTACTTCCATTGCTTCATTCGGTGTAATCACTTTTGAGGTTACCCCTGGCCTTTCTTCATCATGATTGATTTTTCTATCACAAAACTTACAAGAGATATTACAGCTAGGGCTTACTGGAAGGTGAATTCTCCCAACATTATTTTTATAACCCCCAAAGCATGGATGTGATTTTTGTAGACTTTCATAATTATTTGACATAATTACCTACCTTCCAATAAGATTATTAAATTTGCTTTCTTTATGGAAAACAAAAAACAACCGTGTTATTTCTGCATCTTGCAGATCATAACCTCCGGTTGTCCAGTCAGTTTTATAATCTTATTTTTTCATTTTTTTCAATTTGTACAATCTTCCCGTCTTGAATATTAATTGTAATTGATCCGTATTTTAAATTCCTTGTCAATTCTTCTAATAACTTCAAATACTCTTTCTCTGAATGGTATGTCACTTTATTACTTGACATTAGATCACCTTCCATTAATTATTGATATCCCCTTGAGTTATATCATTGTATGTCACTTTCATTCATGGATGCTGTTTTAGTAACGGCATACATCAGGTTAAATCAAATACCCTTTTCTTTAACTGATTCATAATTATCCCCCCAATCTTTATACTATAATATCAACAACAGTTGGCATACATGATACCCAGTTATATCTCAACATCCTAATGGCTAAAAATTAGAAACCTATGTACAAGTAAACTATATTTATTTGCATTTATTAATTCCTAGTAAGTCAATCAGTTTACTATGCATTGAATTATATTTAAGTATATTCGTTTTGTCAACTGTTATTCTATACTTGTGTTATAGTTATTTTTTATAGAGAGTAATACCTTTCTTCTATATATGTAGATATACGTAACTTGTAAATCATATATTAGCAATCCTATAAGTTCTGCCCTATATTAATTCTTTACTAAGTCTCCGATAAATAGCTTCTGCTAACTTCTTATGGCCTTCCTCATTTAAATGTTCTTGGTCTATCTCGCTAGATCTTGCATATTCAGATGCCTGGATATAATATAGTTCTCTCTCCTCTGCAATTTTTTTATAAATATTGTCTAATTCTTTTGATATGCTAATAGATAACTTGGAGTATTCCTGATCAAATCCTTCTTGCCACACTTTATCTCCTAAATGAATCGGTGAAACCAATAATACCTTACTAAGTGGTGCAAATGTATTAATTTGCTCTAAGAGTTTTTCAATCCCTTTCCCTATTAAATCTGCACATGCCCCATAAACTGCCTTACAATCATTGGTACCAAGCATTAAAATGATAATATCCACAGGAATATGCGTTTCTAATATATTGGGCAAGCTTTCCGTTCCTCTCCTTCCTTTACGTAATGGATCCTCAAATATAGTAGTTCTTCCACAAAGTCCTTCTTCAATCACTCTATAACCATGTTTTTTAACTTTTTCATTTAAAATACTAGTCCACCGTACTCCCCAACCGTATCTCTTATCTGTAGCAGGTATTAGCCCATATGTATTAGAATCTCCAAAACATAAGATTTGTTTCATAATTACCACCCCTTAATAATATGTAATAAGTTTAAAGTTGCACCCATAGTATTCCTATGGTTTTATATGATTTGAAGTATAAACAAAAATACTTATTATTACAAATAGCTAAAAAAATTAGTTAGTTATAGTTTCATTCTATAACTAACTAATCTGCTTTGAAGTTTACTCTCTCTGCTATTCTCTCGTGAGCAGGACAGTGTACTCTATATAATAGTAAATAGTAAGACTACTTATAGACAATAAAAAACTATGTACTTCATAAAATCCCCCTTATTTTTCATAACAACAAATTAGTTGTATGGTAAAACTATTTCCTTAATTATATTATGTGCTCCATTTTTACTTACAGCCTCATAGGACTTTACTGCTAATCGGTAACGTAACTCATAATCATTTCCTAGTGTTTTTACTAGAGTGCATAAACTTTTTTCAAAATCCAGGTTATACCTACAGTCACCAGCAGATAGCATAATTCCTTCTTTTACGAAGGCCTTTTCACCTAATATCTGATTATCTGCTAAAATATAAGTAATCGTAGGAATGCCACAGGCACACAATTCATATAAAGTGCTTCCAGCAGCAGAAATTGCCATATCACATTGACACATTAAAGACGACATATTGCTCACGTTCTGATGTAAGTAAAGCCACGATTCTTTTTCTGCTATAGACTTAATTTCCTCTACATCTGGTTCAAAGGTACCAATAACGAAATGATAGTGATACTCTTCTACCAATTCCTTATGGCTTTGTAGATACTTTATTAATTTAATGGCCACTCGCTCTGGATCAGCTCCACCAGCAGATACGAAAATATGAGACACCTTTCTACTTGGCACTTTAAAGTTAAGGTCATGAAACTCTTTTCTTAAAGGAGTAAAGTATGATCCTAACAAGAATTTTGGCAATACCATATTAGTCCTTTGATATAGATCAGTATACTCCATATCCTTTGCGAAAATATTATAATTTAGTAACACGTCTACTGGATAAGCAAAGGCTGCTAAGTCATCCACATACAGGGTAACCCCATAATGTCTCATTTGCTCTAGGTAGGAAGCTGTAACGAAATAGCTGTCAATTATGATATAGTCGGGCTCATACTGTATCATAAGGGGAAGAAGGGTAACAAGTTCCTCCTCCATCAAATCATATTTTGTATGTAAAACAGTACACTCAAAGCCCCTCTCCACAATTATCCCAAAAAAAGAAGTATCAGAAACAAAAAAATGACATTGGTATCCGAGTTCTTTTGAAGCTTCGGCAATTGATAGGCATCGCATAATGTGGCCTGCTCCTATTTTTTGATTCCCATCTGCACGAAATAGTATTTTCTTCATTGATAGCACCATCCTACTACTAAGGTCTTTGGTCTTCTACAAGCTCAATAAGTCCAACGGAATTTTTAAATAAAAAGGCTACACTTGCACCACTTAAAGCTATGGCTGGCATTGGTGCCTTAGTTACAATCCATCCTTTTGATTTCATTTCACTAACTGTTTTCTCGAGCTCTTTTACTTTGTAACAGATGTGATATGGTCCTTCTCCCTGTCTTAACAACTGATTGGAAACATCATTTTGTATATCTTTCATTGGAGAAACTAATTCTATGCAGGTATCCCCACACTTCATAAAGCATATCCGAATGTTTCTGGCTCTTCCTAAAAATTCTTCATTATCTTCAAATATCTTAGAATCCCGTACATATCCTAGCTTTTCAAAGGATTCTATAGACCGCTCCATATCCTTCACTAAATATCCTATATGATCTACAATCATAACGTCTCCTTATTCAAAAACAATCCGGTCAAACTGAATCGTTTGCTTTTTCTTTTCCCATTCATAGTCCAATATTGATCCTATGGAAACATCAAAATACTGTCCGTTTTTATAGATATGCTCCTTCATAATGCCATCCTCATGACCTCCACATAATAAATGGAGTTTCACAACCTGCTTATTTTCTACAAAGGTTTCATTGCATAGCTTATGAAGCTTTAAGGTATTAAAAACATACTCATAAATGCTCCATTCTAGCGTAAGAGCAAGCTTTAAAGAACGTACCTCATTGTTAGCTACATAATAGCCCCAGGAGCATCTATCATTGGTACGATCAATGTCAAAAACATTAATTACACCAGATGGAACCTCATCCACTAATACAATCCAGTGATGTTGGGTTTCATCCTTACTTACTTTATGAAACCACTCTTTTTGCTGATCAGAAGTAATCTTTGGATCCGTGTTCATATATTTCGTAATATCCTCACGCATCCGCCATTCTCTTATTAATTCTAGGTACTCTTCTGTTAGTGTTACGCACCTAATCTTCACTACTTCACTCCCCCTAATGTCATAAGATCCATAATGGTGTGTATTTCAACTGGAGTATCTATCGGTATGCTAATTCCTAGTACTTCTTGTAATTCAGAGATTACCATAACCTGCGCTAAAGAATCCCATTCTGTAAGCTCGTTTAAATCCTTATCCAAGGTTATCACATCGGATGGTATATTTAAAACTCCAGCAACCACATCAATCATTTTACTTGACATATCATTCATCTTCTAGTTCTCCTCTTTACCTAAAATGTAATACTTTCTAGGCTGTTTATCCTTTATTGAAAGTTCATAAAGTACAGCCTTATTCTCTACCTCTATTCGCTCATATCCTAAAGTATCATACAATGCCTTTACTGGTGCATTTTTTGCACTTTCACAGTATCTTGCTTGTATACTTTTCATACCCATATTGTTCATCTGTTCTTCGATATAATCTAATATATAGTTTTCAACCCTTTTTCCCATGATTCTAC
The DNA here is from genome assembly GCA_023416695.1 of Bacillota bacterium. Lineage (GTDB taxonomy): Bacteria > Bacillota > Clostridia > Lachnospirales > Lachnospiraceae > KM106-2. Next base: position 45,845 of record JAEZGY010000094.1, read on the forward strand.
AGCTCATAGCAAAATTCTCAATGCAAGGTATAGAGGATAGAGAGGAGACAATCACAGCAGCAATAATACCATAATCGCCGTACTTATCTCTTGCTCTAAAAACAAAAAGTCTATATTCATTATTTTTTAGTATGGATTGTAATTCTTCTCGAGTATATCTGATGGTTGTTGTATGAAACTGATTTGTTTTTTGAAAGATTTGAAATACTCTCTCCATTACCTGCTCATCATCAGGACTTACTGTCTCAATCTGTAGCATCAAGGTTTCTAAAAATTCATCATAGTCCAAGGTAGCTTCTAATTCGGCTCGTTTATGATTTTGCTGATATTGCTCTGCCTTGCCACTGTCTTCTTTTGTTGTTCTTAATTTCCTAAAATATGTATCATAAAGGCTCTTAAAAAAAGCCGGCAGTTGATTCAAATCTGTTGGAAACTCTGGTGTCTCAACCATTGGAAGTATAGCTTTTACACTCTCTCGCTCCACCGTCATATCATCCACAAACACAAAGGAATCTAAAGAAAGATTCAGTTCCTTTGCCATATCTATAAGATTATCTGCTTTTGGTAACCAGTTAATTCTTGTAGAGGAAAAGTCATTCATACGAAGAACCATATTGTGATTTTTCTCAAAAGCCTCAATAACATCTGACTCGTTATTTTTTGAAATGATTGTAAGGATCACTCCTCTTTGACTCATTTTTTTGATGAGACGTTGCGAGTCTTTATATATTGCCCCTACTTTGTCGTCCGATAAATCGATGCCGTCAAACCCACGTTCCCCAAGTACTCCTCCCCAAAGAGTATTATCGAGGTCTAATGCCAGTACCTTTTTAGGAACTCTGTTAACTAATGTCAGTGCTTCCTTGATGGCAGACGTAGCTATTTTACAACCTTGATTGGAGAACACAATTTTACCTGTATACCATAATTGCTTAGAAAAACAGGTTTCAATACCCACCTTTCCTATAGCATCACGCAATCTAATCCGATGCACATTTATGTATTTCTCGCATAAATTCTTTATACTTCTATAGTTACAATATTCAATCGTATCCACATGAGATTCATCCACATTTTCCACCTGACTACTATGACATACCCAATCAGCCAGAAAATATTGTGTATTCTCTACAAATGTACTCTCAATCACCTTATACCATTGCTTTATAGTATCCTGCGCTTCCTCACTATTACCACAGGATGCTACAAGACTATCTAAATCTGTTAGAATTACTATTGCTTCTGGGCGAAAACGATTCAAGGAGGACTCAGAATCTAATAATTGCTCTAAGGCTGCCCCATATCCCTCAGGTGTTAATACATCATAATTAGATTTAAGAAGTCTCCCCACATAATCCATATTTACATTGGAAACGATAGCAAGCTTCATTACTCTACCTCCCCACCAACCAATTGAAGGTATTTCTGTTCAGCTAACTTCCAATCCTCTAAGGTATCGATATCTTGCACTTCGGTATGTGGCATAATGTATGGTAATGCCTTTGGTACAATTAATGTACCCTCTCTTAAAAAGGCTTCTGTCTTACAAAAATAGAATTGACCACAATCGTGATAGATTGGTTTTAAATCTTGACTCCTTGTAAGGGCATGCTCTGGGAACCAATAGCGCATACGTCTATTATCATCAAGAACAAAGCCACGTTGAGGCGGGAAGTCAAACTTCACCACTGGAATGACTGCATCTATGTCTCCCTCTCGTAAAAGCTTTTCAGCGTCTATAAGTTTATTGCTTGTAACGAAAGGAGCAGTTGGATACAGGCAACATAGTACATCATATTCTTTCCCTAACTCTTTGTACTGGGCTAACACTTCATTTAGTACATCTGCCGTGGTAGCGTAATCATTGCTAGTGGCTGCGCTTCTATAAAAAGGAACTACTGCCCCATACTTAAGGGCGATCTCTGCAATCTGCTCACTATCTGTAGAAACCATAACCTCATCAAATAGACCACATTCTTTTGCTGCCAAAATAGTATATGAAATAATAGGCTGTCCGCAAAAATCTTTTATGTTTTTGTGTGGAATGCGTTTAGAGCCACCCCTTGCTGTAATAATTGCAATTCTCTTCATTAGTAACTCCTTTCAGCAACTATTGATTTATAAACCACTTCATCCTACTGTTATTTTAAGAATACACCTAGGGAAAGTCAACAGTTTTTAAGACATCCATATTCGAGAGATTGTCTGTAAATTCTGGTTTTGTCAACTAATTGAAATAAGAAGAAAAACTAGGATGATTACTCCGTAATATCTGAGTTATGGTTAAAGTTACTACCCCAACTATTGATTTCCTTTAAGATAGGAATTAATGATTGTCCAAATTCAGATAAGCAATACTCCACTCGTACAGGTACTTCTGGATATATCGTTCTGACTAATAAACCGTCTTGTTCAAGTTGCCTTAATTGAGCAGTCAAAACTTTATCAGTTACTCCTAAAAAACGCCTAGCTAACTCACCATAACGAAGTTCTCCCTCTGAGAGATTCCACAAAATTACTACCTTCCATTTACCACTTATTAAATGAACAGCTAACTCCATTGGACAGTTATATTTTTTCCCTTGATACTGGACCATATTATTATTTCATCCTCCTTTCTAAAAAGTAAGTAACTAAGAATAAAGTGCGATATTGTCAACACTGATCTTTACGATTAAGATAAAAGAAAATTGATAAATTCGAAAAAATGGAGGAACAAATATGAACGATGTAATGAAAACCATAACAACTCGCAGAAGTATACGTAAGTTCACAAAAAAAGAGGTATCAAAAGAAGTGATAGAACTCTTATTAACTGCTGCAATGAATGCCCCTACTGCTTGCAATCAACAAGCCTGGTACTTTTTTGTTATCACAGATAAAGATAAGCTGAAACGGCTTTCCTCTCTTCACGGTGGTCTGCACTTTGTTAAAGATGCACCATTAGCAATTGTGATTTGCGGGGATCCTAGTTCAGCGATTCTTGATTATTATTGGATTGATGATTGTGCCGCTGCTACCCAAAATTTGTTACTTGCAGCTCATTCTCTTGGATTAGGTAGTACTTGGACTGGCATCAATCATTACGACAATGATGCTATCGATTTTTACCGGCAAAATATCAATATACCTGTGCAATATATTCCCTTTGCCATGATTCCTATCGGTTACCCTGCAGAACATAAGCCCTTAAATAATAAATATAATGAAAAAAAGGTTGTTTGGAACTGATTCACATAAAAGAAAGACCTTAATTTAGGCAGATAACAGTTTTCTTCTTATGGGACTTATTTGTCTTCAATTAGAGTCAAAGGTAGTTGTTCTATGGCAATCTAAAAATCTGGATGTAAAGTGATTAAGGTCCCCCCTCGCTGTTCATCATTCTTACTAACTCCAGGTATCAAAACTATTGGCGATAAGCATAATATAAAATCCCTAATACTATTTTACGGACTGAACTTGTGATTACCTTAAATAATCCTTCCAAGTGTTCTTTACTCATACACCTTCTACTTCATTCACTCTTCCATTATTATACTATATCGTCAATACTACAAATTTCGAATACACTACGTTATAATACATTTAAATCGTGTCAATTAGATATTTTCTATACTAAATCATCTGCATCAACCATCTGATTGGACTTATTACACTTATTTTCTGCAAGAAATCAGGCATGTTCTCCAAACTGACAAAGGTACCGCCTAGAATTGATAATATTACAGCCACCGATGAACCTAACACTCCGGCCATTAGTTCTGAGCTACTTATTAGAGTAATGATGATACCATATATACTAGAAATGATAATAATAAATATATATAAAGGCAACAAGCTTTGAAGAGGTAAGGTAAACTTTTTATCAAAAACCATCCAAAGAGGAAAAATTATCAACAATTGCACCCCGATGATGATGATATTTGACATAACATATCCTGTCGCATAATTTTTTTTGCTACTACCTGATAAGAAAAATCGTTCTATTACACCATCCTTTTTATCTTGTAAGTATTTCATAGCATAAATTGTGGCTATGGTCATGTATACAGTTAATAACATAGATAACATTTTACTAATATTCGAGAATTCATTCATACCTGATGATGTATTTTCTAATACAGTTTGCTTGATTTCCTCAAGGATTTTGTTTGTTTCTGGATCTTGGGTATCATCTGAAATAACATACTGGTATTTTCTCATAATTAGATCAGTATGTATTGAGTTACTATTAGCCATTGCAACATTTATGCCACCGTCGTTTCCTAAAGAAGTCTGCATTTTTTCTAAAAATGACTGATTTCCTACAACTCCAACTCTAATATGCTTTTCTCCCAAGCTTACGCTTAGAGAACCGCAAAACATAAGTAAAAGAGGAATCAGTAGTACTAGCAAATATGTACTTTTCCTTCTTAGGATTCTTGTTAAATTATTTTTCATAACCAGGTAACTCACCATAGCCATACTCCTCCTTTTTAAAACATACAATTGCAAGTATCGTAAACACCGAACCGATTACACTAAAGACACCACATAAAGTATAAAGAATAGTATTGTTGTCATCGTACATCATCATAAAGATACCTCGATTTATCCAAGTTAAAGGGGATAAATCTATGAGTAATTGTAGTCCTTTATGGTAGGTTCCAAACGGAGTAAAACATCCTCCTAAAAGGGCAAAGATTACAATCGGGACATTTAAGATATTTTTTATTCTCATAAAATTCTTCATTCCTAGCCCTATATAGGTTCCTACTGAAGCAATCAGAAAGGCTATCGATACATATAAAAAACACATTGGTAAAATAAACTTTATACTCCATACGTTCCAGAAAACTGTAGAGAGTCCTAACACAAACATAGAACACAAAGTAAATACAATTACCTCTGCTAATATTTTTGGTAATACAAGCGTAATCACACCTATGGGTGCGATTAGTATTCTATCCGCGGTTTTGGCATAAGCATCGTCCTTTCCACCATAGGCAGCTGTCACAATCGCCATAAACAGACAGAAGGGAACAGTTACTACAGTATAATACTTATAACTAGTAATCACTTCTTTCTCAAACATTCCATTACAAAGAAGACCTAATAGGAAAATTAAAATAAGAGGAAAGAAAATATTGTAGCCCACAGCAAAACCATCGGTAGCTCTCCTTCTTAGGTTAGACATAAACATACTTTTAAACCCGACCATAGTTACTCCTCCCCATCTCTTAATGCTACTCCTGTAACATTTAGAAAGATATCTTCTAAGGAGTAACAGCCTCTATTATGGTACTCTTCCTTTAATACTTCCTTTGTCTCATCTATCTTAATCTGTCCCTCATCCATAATGATAATGCGGTCACAAAGAGCTTCTATCTCTTCCATGTAATGTGATACATAGATTACTGTTGTTCCTCTCTTATTTAAGGTTCTTACGGCATCTAAAATATAATTTCTAGATTGAGGGTCAATACCTACCGTTGGCTCATCTAGAATTAGAAGCTTTGGGGAATGGGCAATGGAGCACGCAATATTTAATCGACGTTTCATTCCACCAGAGAACTTACTCGGTTTACCTTTTCTCCTATCCCATAGTGCAACAAATTCAAGAGCCTCCTTCACTCTACTTTCTAATTCTTTTCCTTTAAATCCATACAAGGAACAGAAAAACTTTACATTCTTATAAGCACTGATATCAGAATATAAAGCGATATCCTGAGGAACGAGTCCAAGTTCCTTCCTTAGGGAGTCTCTACGGGCATCTACCTGATTCCCTTGATAATACAAATCTCCTTCCTCTCCTTTTAAGGTTCCCGTAAGCATTCGAATCGTAGTACTTTTCCCAGCTCCATTGGGACCTAAAAAGCCTAGAATTTCACCCTCTTTAACTTGAAAAGAAAGACAATTAACCACCTTTCTTTCACCGTAACTCTTCATAAACCCACACACATTTAATAATTCACTCATTAAAATCAACCTCCATCTTATATATTATATGTTGTATATCCAATATTGGATACTAGAATATTTAAAAAGAGATTTCAAAAATCTCTTTTATTACTACTTTTTATTGCTTCTTTTTCATTTCTTCAATGATTTGATTCAACTGCTCAATAGCCATTTTAGGGTCATCTTCTACTGATCGCTTTATCTTTTCAATTCGTTCTAACTGACTTAAAGTAGTGTCTTTAGCAGTATTCTCTTCCATACTATCTGGTTCAAATAGCTGAATCATTTCCTGCATGCTCTTCGCTTCTTCCATATATTGATCGATATGTTCTAGTAACTCTTGGTGCCAAAGGATCTGATCTTCTAATGTATGAATGGTCATATCAAAAGAAAGTCTTGTAAGCTTCGATGACTCTTCTCCTGCCTTAGCGTTTTTCCACACTTCCCAGTACTTCTTCTTATCCATCAGTTCACTTATATGATTATTTAATACCTGTATCAGCTCGGTCTTTTCTAGTACAGCGATCATTGGATATACAATATACTTTAAGGAACCAATCTCTAAAATAGGAGTAGCAAGTTCTGTACGCATCTCCTCTTTCAGTGCCTGTCTGCCACTATCCGTAATCTCGTAAATCTTACGAATACGAGAGCCTGTTCGCTCTTCCCTCTGCACCCGGACATTCTTCTCTTTCTCTAACTTTGTAAGTGCATAGTAAATAGAACCAGACTGAATTTTTGCCCATTGGTCAAGACCTGAGAGCTGAATAAATCTTTGTATCTCATATCCATGAGTAGGTTTAATATTTAGATAATATAGAATAAGTCCACGTATCATAGTTCCTCCTTACAAAAATATATCCAACGTTGAGTTCAGTATATACTCAACGTTGGATAATGTCAATTTATATTTTCCATTATTTCCGTCTGTTTCTTTTTACTAAAGCCACTAAGGACTAAATCATAGGATTTATCCAACAAGTCTTTTAGTAAATCATCTGGGACCTCTCCATCTGCTTTCACTGAATTCCAGTGAATCTTATTCATGTAATAGCCAGGAATGATATCCTCATACTGTGTTCTTAAGAATTCGCCCTCAACAGGCTCTAATTTTAGTGTAATGTAATAGGGTTCGTTGTTATCGCCTAAGCAAACTGCAGCAAACATCTTTCCACCGATTTGGTAACGAATCCAGTTCCAGTCTTTTTGAAGATCCTTCGTCACTGCTTTTTTACTGAGTAAAAACTCATCTATCCATTGATATCTCATAACTCCTTCTCCCTTCGTTATGCTAATAAGGTAATTTTCTTGGCTTCTTCCTATAATCTCCTTATGATAAAATTCTACTCACATAGCTCTATTTGATTTCCCTCAATTCCAATGATACAGCTTTCATAATAACCATCCCCTGTGGTTCTAGGCCCACTAATTACCGTATAACCATCCGCCTTCAGTATTTGTGTAAGTTTATCAACGGCTTCCTTACTACCCAGACTAAATGCAATATGAATATACCCTATTTGTGTAAGCTGTCTTTCTTCCTCTACCATGTCAGGTTTGTTCATAATTTCTAATCTTGCTCCATTATCGAAGGTCAGGAAATAAGAGCGAAAACCGGTTGTCTTATTATGGTAGCCATCGTTACTTGTGGCATTAAAATATTTAATGAAGAAATCTCTTGTACCTTCCAAATCTTTCACATACATAGCAATATGTTCGATATGCATAGCAATCCTCCTAGTGAAAAAATTAAATGCTTACGGCATATTTATTATACTATGTTTGTGCCAATCTTTCATTACATTTAGTCTTTCTATCACACAGATACATATGAGGCAACATCCTTTCCAGCCATGCAAAAATATGTACAGGTTTGACAGTGTATACAACGTTCTGGTTTCCATTTTGATATATTAGCTTCTTGATTCTTCTCTCGTTCAAGTACAATTTCTTTTACTGAGATTCCCACTGGACATTTTTTAGAGCATCCACCACATTTTTTACAAGGGGTTTCATTGGATATAGTAACTTCTTTTAAGATGGCTGCAAAGTTAATCGTATTAGTAAAACATTCTTCACGCTGTATCTCCTTTGCAGACGTAATGCCCCCTCCTGCAACGAATAAACCTGACTCCTGACCAAATGCCTCTTCTAATAATCTAGTAATCTCAACTGCCTCATCTACATAAGCAACACGAGCTTCCCCTGTAGTAAGATTAGCAAGAGTTACATAATGTCCGCCATCATAACATTCATTAAAGATACGATAGATTTGATATACTGTCTGAACATTTATCATAAGAATCCCTTTACTTGCAGGAATACAATCATTTGCTAGTTCTACACCTGTAAGCTGATGTATTAGCATATGTTCCTCTCCCATAGGATATTTTAATGGCACTTTTTTAACCTCAACCTGATCAACATTAAGCTCCCATTCTTTTTTGCCTCTAGTTGCTAATATTATTCTATTAGGAGTTAAAACCTTGTGAAGGATTGATAATCCATCCCTTATTTCTGTAGCTTTATTCTTAAGTAACCATACGTCATGGTACAGTGCTGGCTCGCATTCCACAGCATTAACGATGATTATTTTCTCCCCTAAGATAGCTTCAGATACAATATATGTACTAATTTTATCTGCTACTAAGAATCCATTTCCACTCATCCCTGTCAATTTAGTCTGTTTGAGCTTATCAATAAAATCTGTATGAGTTAAGCTACTACCTATGACTCTAGATTGTTTATGTTCTGTTACCTTCTTTCCTAATAACTCTTCAGAAGATAACTGAACAATCTTTCCAACATTCCTCTTAAGGACACTTGTGTTATCTAACTTTCTATCACGATTTTCCTTTCTATCAATTTTTTGATTTCTACGTAGTGATTTATTTCTCCGAACATCCTTCTTGTTTAAAATCATTTTCCATTCTCCTCTTCTTTAATAACATAGTTTTCAAAAAAATATTCTGCATGTGTCTTAAATAGCTCCATTAGCTTTTTTTCATCACGTTGTACAGTATGGTACATAAAAAAAGGCGCATATAACTCCATTGCCAGTACTTCAGGATTCTTTTCTTTCATAAGCCCAAATTCCATCAAGTTCTTAAAGATCTCTACTTGTCGTCTAAGAGGAATATCCACAAAAAAATCCTTATAAATGGCTGCTATCTTAACATCTCTGAATTGCTCAATCATTAACATTCTACGAAACATCACAATCCATTCATCACTAGTCTGATATCGAAACATACCTAGGCAAAGTTCTTTCAACTGTTCCATTCCTCTTATTTCAGCCGAGACAGCATTGGTACACTGTCTTAAATATCTTTCCTTTGAACATTCAACAATAGCATCAAATATCGCCTGCTTACTGGCAAAGTGCTTATATAATGCACTATTTCCAATTCCAACCATAGCTGCAATTGTTCGAATGGATACTGCCTCAAATCCATTTGTCGAAAATAACTTTAGAGACTCCATCAGTATTCGTTCTTTTGTATTTAGCTTCTTCTCATCCATAGTTTTTAGTTATCTCCTTTGACATTACATATGGTGAGCAATCGCTCACTTATTCTCATTATAGTGAGCATTTGCTCACTTGTCAAAGGATTTTTTTAAATAGTGTTATGTTTTACAACTCCTCACCTACGCCCTGTCACTTCAGCGACAATATTTTATATACAAAAAACAGACACTGCCCCAGTGTCTGTTTAGTTTCAGTATTAGTCTTAGTGTCTATGTCCTTTACCATGCCCTTTATCCTGTACTGTACTAGGTGTATAAGATAATTTTAGGGCATCAGCAACAGCTTCTTTTATACCATTACTGCTATAGGTAGCACCACTTACAGCATCTACGTCAACACTTTGATTTTTCTCAATCTCCTGAATCATAATACTAGATGCACGGTCAAAAAACTCTTCATCATCCTCATAAGAATCTATTGAGATGTTTTCTATCTTGCCATCCTTCACAGTAACACTAACCTTAGTTCCCCCTCGAAATCCTGTACCTGTGCCTGTATAGACTCCATTTGCTATATTCACAGCCATTCCAGTTACAGTTGATTCCACATCAACTGGACTTGACGTTATTGCTTGATAATTCATCTGTTCACTGTATAGATTTCCTAGGTAGTACCCACTACAAAGTAATATACAGGAAACAACCCCTGTAACCCCAGCATTTAAATACTTGCCATCCACTTCTATATGCGCATTACTTCGAGGACAGACTTTGACACACTCCATACACTGTATGCATTCACCAGTCGTTACCTCATCTATCTTATTTAATGCAATGCCCATAGAACATTTTTTTGTACACTGGATACATCTGCCACAGTGATCTCTCTTTTTTACTACATTTACTCCACGTATTTTACTGATAAGTCCTAAGTAAGCTCCCAGCGGGCATAAATATCTACAAAAAAATCGTTCGACAAAAAAAGAGGCTATTATAATCGCTAGAAGTAAGATGGCTGCAGGGATAAATCCATTTACTAGCACACTCACATCTGGTAAATCAAAGGATGCTAATATACCAAACAAATCCCATGGGTTCACTCCTTGTGGTATCTTAATAAGCTGTAATCCCCAAATCACAATTACGATAAAAAGAAGCAATATGTATTTAATCCATTTAAGCTTTTTGTCAAAATTCGCGAATAGAGAGGAAGTATTCTTATTCTTTAATCGAGGAAGCCGATATAAGACATCACCCATACTTCCAAATGCGCACATCCATCCACAAAAAAATCGTCCTGATACTGCTGTTACTAAGGTAACAACTCCAAACAACATAATAGCAGGCATTATTGTTTGTATGATTCCTTGTCCATGTAACAAAAACATAAGTATAGCTTTAATGCTGTTAAAAATTAGTATAAACAAAGAAGGTAGCAAGAAAAAACAAATGACTTGAATTCCACGCCTAAACCAAACTATACTTTTTTGTTTCCTTTGTCTAGTGTCTGACATATTTACCTCCAAATGCTTAGCGGCATCTTTATTTTACTATATAATGGTAAATATTAACACCAATGTATGGACTAGGCTTGAACTTTTTATGATTTTTGTGTGAAATAATAGATGACAGGTTAGTCTCTACGCCACTACTTAATCTTCCTATCCTCTTCTTTATCCAATAACTTTTTATAAGTTGCATCCACAAGAAAAGCTCCTAAAGGTGCCGTAATCAGAATTGCAAGTACAGCTACTGTTAACACGATGTTGCCACAAGAAAGTCCCATGGCAAGGGGCAGACCTCCGATTGCAGCTTGCACAGTCGCTTTTGGCATATATGAAAAAGCGACGAAAATACGCTCTTTATTAGCCAGCCTTGTCTTTATAAGACAAGCAAATACTCCCACCATCCGGAATAGTAATACACATAAAATGAGTATAATTGCCATTATTCCAGCTTTTACAGCATAGCTAATGTTTACCGTTGCTCCAACCAATACAAACAAGATAATTTCCGCACCTACCCAAAGCTTTGAATATTTATCGGAAAGTCTTTTAGATACTTCAGGCGTTCTTTGTTTAAGGGCTGCTCCCAATGCCATAACCGCTAAAAGACCTGAAAAACCAATTACTCTAGTGATACTGTGTTCAAGTGTTACTAACATAAAGGAAATAGAAATAACAATGATTACTTTACTACTATCCCGAATGTGAAGTATCTGAAATAATAGTGCTAGTATTACTCCGATAATAGCACCACCCATAAGACCAAAGAGGATGGATGTGGGAATCGTCAAAAAACTCCTTGCTGTAAGCTCTCCCCCCTGGGCTATACCTGTAAATGCAGTAAATAATACAATGACAAAAACATCATCTACTGAAGCCCCTGCCATAACCATTTGCGGAATACTCTTTGTTGTACCATATCTGCCTTCCATAAGCTTTAACATTCTTGGCACGATTACTGCTGGTGATACTGCTGCAATAACAGTCCCCATAATGGCAGCCTCTAAGTAAGTGATACCAAGAAAAACCGGCGCAAGAATTACCATTCCTACAATTTCAAAACATGCAGGCAAAAAGCACATGAGAATCGCTGGACGACCAACTCTTTTTAAATCGTCAATATCAAGATTTAATCCTGCTCGAGTCAATATAATGATAAGGGCGATTTGCCGTAAGTCAGTTGAAAAATTAAGGACACTAGAATCTAACAAATCCAATTCATAAGGTCCAAGTAATATTCCTGTGATAAGCATTCCAAGTAAACTAGGTAACTTAAGCTTATCAAATATGGAACCAAGTAGCATCCCACAAAGGAATACCAGTGCAAGTGATAATAACATATTTTCTTTCCCCTTTCGATTCGCAAAAAGAAAAAGCCGACACCTTCTGCGTTATTATTCGCAGAAGTCATCAGCTTTATCAGCGGTTTAGGATGTTATCCTAGGGAGAACCTCATTCCCTTATGTTAAGAATACTATACTAATCCAATTATAAAACTAAAGATGGAGCAGTATATACTCTTGCCTTCATTTCATTATCTAACATGTATAGACCTTTTGGATCACTTGCAAACAAATCATATTTTTTGATATTATCGTCTGCATTCTTCTCTTCTTCACCCTGTTCCTTGATAAACCAGTCTAAAAATTGCATCGTACGAAAATCATTAATCTTGTAAGCAGCTGCATAGATCTCATTGATGGATGCAGTAACATATTGCTCATGCTCCAAAGATTCTACCAATGGTTCTCTAAAACTACTGTAGTTTTTATCTGGAGCATCAATCGCTGAAAAAACAACGGATTCACCATTATTTAGAAGATACTGACGGAACAATAATGCATGATCCCTTTCCTCCTGCGTTTGAACGAAAAACCAATTCTCAAATCCATTTAAACTTTGGTCTGCGTAATAATTAGCCATATTCAAGTATAAATAGGCTGAATATAATTCTTTATTAATCTGTTCGTTAATTAACTTAGTAATCTCTTTATTTAGCATTCTTATCCTATCCTTTCTCGATTTAATTGAGTTGACTTGTTCCCTGGCATTTTATCAACTAGTATATATATATTACCATAGGTTCCCTAGTTCTTACAACTTGCCTCTGTATTATTTTTGATTTTTTTCATATTCCATTGCCCATTCTTCAATGGCATCAATTACAGGTAAAAATTTTACCCCTAACTCGGTTAAAGAATATTCCACTTTTGGTGGTACCTCTTTATAAACCTCTCTATGAATAAGACCGTACTCTTCTAATTTTCGTAATTCTTTTGTTAAATTTGCCTGAGTAACTTGAGGTATTTTCCTACTAAGCTCTCCAAATCTCAAAGTTTCTAAACTTAAAAAATAGACAATTACCATAGTCCACTTTCCATGTAAAACTTTCTGTACCTTTGAAATCGGGCAATTCTCAATGTTATCACAACACTCTTTACTCCGCATAAGCCACCTCACTCATTAATACTATTAAATTAAATAGTACATATCAAATAATATAGTACTTGTATATTTTAATTATACATTATATATTAGAATTGTAAAGACTAAAGTGTATTAAAAATAGTTCTTATACATAAGTATTACTTCTTTCTATTTCACGCAAAATAGAAACAACTTCAATGAACATAAAAATATATAATTTAAACAGGAGGGCATTCATATGTCAAAAGATTTTTTAACATCCGTTTCAGAGAGACGAAGCTATTATGGGATAAGTAAAGAAAGCCCAATATCAGATAACAGAATTCAAGAACTTATTGAACATGCTGTTAAACACACTCCTTCATCAATGAATTCACAGAGTGCAAGAATTGTACTTCTTTTAGGATCTCACCATGATCGTTTATGGGATATAACCAAAGAAGCACTTAGAAAAATAGTACCTGCTGATCAGTTTGCAAGTACAAATGACAAAATTAATGGTTTTGCTAGTGGGTATGGTACAGTGTTGTATTTTGAAGATCAGACTGTAATTGAAGCATTACAAGAGGAGTATGCTCTTTATAAAGACAACTTCCCAATCTGGTCTCTACAATCCAATGGAATGCATCAGTTTGTTATTTGGAACGCCTTAGAAAATGAAGGTTTAGGAGCTTCCTTACAACATTACAATGAATTAATTGAGGACGATATCAAAAAAGAATGGGCAATCCCACAAAAATGGAAGCTTCTTGCACAAATGCCTTTTGGTAAACCAACTGCTGCTCCTTCTGAGAAAGAATTTAATCCTTTAGAAGATAGAGTAAAAGTATATAAATAATTCACCCTTTTAAAAGGCTTTCTGTTTCCAGAAAGCCTTTTTTATAATTTGTCTGATTACCGTTTTTAACCAGGTTATGTTAAAACTCAATTACTATCGAGATTGATTAACTTGACATCCTTTATAGAATCTAGCATTTGCCTTGTCACAATAAGAGTTCCTGATGTTTTGTATACTTCATCTAGCTGCATATGGACTGCAAGCTTCTTTTCTATAGCATAGCCGCCATGCTCAGGTATTATAATCTTAGGCTTTAGAACACTTAGAATAGGATCCATATCCTTCACTTCTAGTTTCCCATATCCTGAACCAGAAAATATTTGAACCATAAGCACATCCACTGGACCTATTTGCTTCAATGTTTCTGTAGTTGGAACCTCCCCCTGTGAAGCAAAATGAGCAATCTTGATACCATCTATCTCAAAGACATAAATAATATTTGTTCCCTCTTTATCTCCTATATTATGCTTACCTGAAAACCCACGAATACTTATGTCATCATAGGAGTAATCACCTGGCTCACTAATAAGCTCATAAGGTTCATTAAAGGTACTAGTTTCATTATGATCCCCATGTTGATGGCTTTCCGTAACAAGATCTGGTTGAATGTCATCATTTATAAGATAAGGATCACAGACAATCTGGTAACCATCCTTTTTTTCTAATTCAAAGCACGCAAAGTTCCCAGGATATTTTTTTATCCACACTCCCTCAGTGAACTCATCCTTAGTAGCATCCGCTTCTATGACTTGTGTAATAGAATCTGTCTTAGGTATTGCTGTACTCTTCTTAGTGGCTTCACTTGTTTCCAAATTATATTTGCAAGCACTTATTATAACACTAATAAAAATAAGCAGGATGATAAAGCATACTTTTTTCATAACCCATCCCCCAATTAATTAAAATGCTTAACCTGATTCTACTAAATTAGTCAAAATACCTTATGTCTTCTTGTAGGAAGGTTCCATTTCTCAAATCATCAAAAGCTTTGTTTAATTCTTCCTTTGTATTCATAACGATAGGGCCACCCCAAGCCACTGATTCATCTAGCCGTTTTGAACTTACAAATAGAACTTGAGCTAACTTATCAGTAGCCTTTATTTCTATCGTCTCTCCTGAAGAAAGCTTTACTGCTGTCTTTTCTTTTACAAGTTCTCCCCCAATATATGCATCTCCTAAAAGGGTAAATACCGTGACAGATCTCTCATTTTCAGTTGGTAAGATTACGGTAGCATTGGAGTTTATATGCAAATCGTAATAATTTAACGGAAGATATTTGCTCATATATCCCTTTCTTCCATCAAATTCTCCCGCTAGTAATCTTAATTTCCCCCAGTCATACTCTAATTCCATAATATCTGAGTTTTTGATGCTGTGATAAGCTGGAGGAGCCATCTTATCTCTCGCTGGAAGGTTTAACCAAAGCTGCACTCCAAGCATCCTCTCTGCGGCTGGTAATTGTTCTTCATGGAGAATACCAGAACCCGCTGTCATCCACTGTACTTCTCCATCCCCTATGGTATCCTCATTTCCTAAGCTATCCTTATGAGTCATAAAACCACGATAAACATAACTAATTGTCTCAATACCTCTGTGTGGATGCATTGGAAAACCTGCTATGTAGTCTTCTGGATTCGTACTATCAAAGGAATCTAGTAGCAAAATCGGATCATACTCTTTCACAGTATCATGCCCCAATACCCTAACCAAACTTACTCCTGCACCATCTTTTGTCCTAAAACCTCTAACCTGTTGACTTATTTTTCTTTCCAATTCTTTCCCTCCTTCAAAATGATGATTTTTACATTACCATCTCTCATAATAAAAGAATTCTCTATACTTATCTTTTTGCCTCTTAAAATTCTTGTTGATATCATAATTGTAACATATAAACATTTACTTTCAAACCTCTATGAAACTTTTATTATTAAGGTTTTCATACCTAAACAATTAACCCTTTGACAAGCGAGTTACCGACTCAGCCCGATTTTCTTCAATCCATGTTTCCATTCTTTGATTTCTACATAAAGATTTCCTCATAAGAAAAGCACACCCTTATAAGGTGTGCTCTAAATTGATATCTCTTTCTCTATATTCCCTTTAACGCTTGTACTCTCATAGCTACATTTTGTTCAAATTCCTCATCTGTATATTTCGTATCTCTTGTAGCCATCCAAATACTACATGGTACTTCCTTACAATTAGAACAATTTTTAAAATTTTTCTCATTAATTACACATTCATAAATTGCACATGCCTTACCTTCTGGGGCATGAAATACCTTTCCTTCACTTGCATTACAACCATTACACATATTCCCATAACAATAACATTCATTACATTTCGTTCCACAACAGCTAATATCTGACACAAGACCACCATCCCTTCGTATCCTATTTTATAAGACAATCACTGAATTTTCTTGTATATTTCCGACATCTTTCAAAGCATAACTTTTTGCTTCTTTTATATTCAAAGAATGATACTTCTTAAAATCATGATACAAGTGGGCTTGATCAGAATATCCATACTTACAAACAGCATCTAAAGTATCAAACTGTCTATTATATACAATATCATTCCATAAATATTGATATCGAACCATTGATGCCATACTTTTTGGTGTAACCCCTACATATTCCCCAAACAATCTTTCTAGTTGCCTCTCACTAAAATGTAACTCCTGTCTTAACTCACTTACCTGTATCTTTCCTTTCGTCTGCAAAATATGATAGATTGCTTGCAATATGTTATTATTTTTATGATTCTCATTATAATTTACTAATAACATCTTCTCTACTTTTGGAATTAACTGATACATATCATTAATTTCAAATAGTATTGGCTCTATGGCCTTCTTTATCCTAGAAAAGTGATAACCAACATTGAAAAAAGCATTTTTAGTATCTCTCATAGATTCTTCTGCAAACATAGGAACTCCCCATGCATAAAATCGTATACCAAACAAAAAAATAATAGAACTCTCCTTGTGGAATTTAGAGTTAATGAATGTTCTATCATCTATCCCACAAAAACAATTGCTAATTTTGTTATTGGTAAAATCAACTGTATACGTAATGTCCATACAAGTGTCAGGAGTCACAATTCCCATTGTACAATCATTCTTAGCTTCTTGTTGGATAGCTTGCTTTGTCCCCCAAAAACACCGAATATAAGGCTTCAGAAGATCACAAGGTTCGAATTCCATATAGTCTTTTGTAGATTTAAATGGAGTAGCTGTTATAGGATTATAAATTTTATGCAATTCCATAGAACCAACCTTCCTTAATTATACTTCTACTTTCTAATATGGAAATAAATTAGCCATAAGTTCAGAAGAGATTGATCTACCCAAACATAAATTTATATTTCCAGCTCAACTTCAGTAACTGATATGGCCTTTCCACCAACTTTCACACTACTAATATTTTTTTCTTTTGTTTCTAGTTTAACAATGATTTCCGATGGCTTGAACATGGAATAACCTTGCTCAATCACAAAATAAGCCGCTTCTTTCCTGTTAATGATTCCGTACTCAAACAAATAACTTGCTAAAGCACCATTGGATGTACCTGTTGCAGACTCTTCTGGAATTCCATACAATGGTGCAAGGTTTCGGGTATGTGCGTGTGCTTGGCCTAAGGTTTCTAGGGTAAAGAGATGATAACCTATAGTATTGCATTTTCGACTGAGCTCTGCAACCTTATCAAAATCTGGCTTTATGGCATTTAACGTTTCAAGATTTCTAATCGGTACCATGATATCCCTTAATCCTGTAGACACTACTTGAGTCGGCAGTCCACAAACCATATCATTCACTTTAATATTTAATGAATCAGCTATTTCTTCCTTATTGACTACCTCAAGAAAATGCGGTAGATTTTGGCTCATCATAATAGTATGATCCTTCATTACCTCCACTTTAAGCACACCTGCCTTAGTGTCTTGAGTATATATACCAGGATGAATACGGCCCTGTTCTACCAATGTATGAAACGTAGCAATAGTGGCATGTCCACAAATGTCTACCTCCTCTTTGGGAGTAAAAAATTGTACTCTAAAATCAGCTACCTGAGAATTGCTCACAAAAGCAGTTTCGCTATGTCCTAAAATTTTGGCAATTTTCTTCATTTCATCCACTTTAAAACCTTCTGTGTCTAAGACCACACCTGCTGCATTTCCTCCCTCAGTAGTCTTTGCAAATGAATTAACCGTAAATGCTTTTATCTTCATGATTTATATCTCCCTTAAATCATAGTTTAGCCAAATACTTGATACCTTTTGCCACACCATCTCACATAATTAAAAAATTCGAGTCTAGTAAAGCTTGATGGAATAGTGATATTCTTTGGTAAAAAATTGCATAGCATGTACTTAAATGTTGTCTCTGTATAGTCATACAATGCGGAAAACCAGTTATTCTATGTAAAAAGATTACTTTTTTCAGAAAGCCATTTGCGAATATTAGTCTCCAAATCATATGGATAGGAATAATTCATCTTTTGAGCTATGTCATGAGATAAACGTTTAAACAAGGTGATGGTAGCCATCAGTGCTTTCCAACTATCACTCCTGTCAAAATGCCCAAATGAGTTATTTAACTCAACTTGTGTATCTTCACTTGCCCATTCACATACAAAACGTCCTGCATGCCATGTGTCATATTCAGATCCATTTTTCATTTTTTCATGCCATTCTATCATCTGAAGTAGGATCTCTTTTAAGTTTCCATCACGGACTTTTACAACCCATAAATCATTCCGTAGTATCTGTTTGGCCATATAAAGGGCTATAAACCAAAACATATTCGCATATTGCAAAAATAAGTCTTCCGATAAAGTCAAACTTTTAGGGGCCTTACAATACTTAGGCATAATATGTTGCGAAACACGGTCCTTATCTATGATAACTCTAACTCCTCGATGGAAATTATCCGGAATAGTTTTACTCTCCACCATCTGCTTCAAGTTATCAACAGAGTCAATAACAAAGTCCACTTGCCACCCACCTTCAAACAAGGTAAGACATTCGAAATCACCCCCTGCTGTTTGCGACACAAATGAAGTCCAGAGTTCCCCCATATTATTCAGCCATTCCTTATTAGAAAGATAGAAATTTGGTTTTGTGGAAAAGATAATGATGTCCATATCAGACCACTCATCTGCTGGATGGTCTGTGCGAGCACGAGAACCAACAATAAAAGCTGCTCTAATATCTTCGACAGTTTGTGCCCAGGAAACAAACTTCTCTTCCATCTTTTCATAAAACATTTTAGAATTTATCATTAGCAAACACCTCCATATATTAGTATACTTACAATTTACTCTTAGAATTAATCGTATCCTTTACTTGCTTTTCTTCCTGCTTATTATTTATGGTTCCTCGTTCCTATAGGTAGCATCAAATGTATCGATATGTCGTTCTAAAAGAACTAGCGCTTCACCTTCCTTTTCGGGCTTACCGTCATATTTACATAGTAGCATAAATATAGGGGAATAGAATTGCAGAGCTAACACTTCTGAATCAACACTTTTAAAGTAGCCTATCTCAGTCATTTTCTCAAATAAAGCTCTTTGATATTGCAGTGCCCCATCCATCAAGAACTCTCGTAGTAAGTTTTCTGCTTCTAAGTGACGAAATTGCTCCTGCACCAACAGCCTACGAAACTGAGCTGCCTGTTCGTCTTTTAGCCAATATAAGAATAGAGCAGAACACTGTTTTTTTAATGTATCCAGTCCTTCATTTTTATACTCCTTAGCAAGCACAGTAAAATCATCACTCTCCGGTAATTTAATTTCTTTTAATACATCTTGATAGCGAGATTCCATGAAAGTAAAAATGGTATCCACAATCTCACGCTTACTTTTATAGTGCTTGTACAAAGCACTCTCACGAAATCCGACTGCCTTTGCTATATCCCGCATGGAGACTCCGTCATAACCTTGTTTTGAAAAGAGTGCAAGACTCTCTGTCATTATCTGTTTCTTCCTATCTATTTTGGGCATATCATTCACCTCATAATTATTAGTTTTTAGCTAAGCTGTAAATAAAGTCATTTAATAAAATCAACATTTAAACTATAGAAAACTCGAGCCAGTAAATAAAGCATTGCTCTCCTTTTCTTGGATATATATATATAGCCAGTCACAGAGGATTGTTCCTTTGGCATGTAAGCAAATTAAAGTTTTTATAGTTAACGATTGTTCACTTTTATTATAGTTATCAACTGTTCACCTGTCAAGATAATAGGTAATATGATTAACTCTTTATACCAGTTGTTTAAGTCATAGAAAAATATAATAACCATGATTCTATTATCAAAATGAATGAAAGAACATGCTAATAAAATAAAAAGTGCCCATTATCGGAGAATATTATCGAAAATGAGCACCATTAATTTTTACATATATCTTCTATTTCGTTTTTTCAACCCAGTTCTTAGACCAGGTAAACAAGGTTTCAGACATTTCATGAAAATCAATCATTCCACCATTTTTTAAACCTAAAAAAATATCAACAATAGCTCGTTCATTTGGAGTAACAAGTTCAAGCAAATTTTTTAGTTTACTAATATAGTTTCCTGTTTGCTTAAAGTAAATTGCCTGTACAACAAAAGAAGCAGATTTATATAATCCTCTCAGTATTTCTTCACTCTTTTCGTACAACATATTATGCACACAGCCATGAAAGATATTGCATGCGCCGATTTTTATTGCTCTATTAATTGAAGCATCATCAATCAACAACAGCAATTCATCAAGGTTCCCCTTTATCGGCTTTGTATCATAATAAAACTGAAAAAGGTCCGAAGGCTCCCAATTCAGAATCTCTTTTTTCCCCGAGAGAAAGCCACAAATCAGTTCCCTATGAGATAAGCTATCTAACATCCCATTATAGGTTTGAATATCCAAAGCAGACAACTCATCAAGTATTACGACAATATCAATATCGCTTGTTTCTGTCGCTTCACCACGACCATAACTCCCCTGCAAACCAACAAACCATATACGATTTCTAAAATTTTCATTCAATGTCTGAAGAAATTGATTCATCCAAGTAGTAATTTCTACCACTTCAATCACCTCCTCAAATTTATCTCTTTGACATCAATACCACAGTTATCACATGTGAAGTCCAGGCAAACATGTCTACTGGTACCGCTTTCTCTGACTTGTAGCCTGGCAATCAAGTATTCTAATTGTATATTTCATCACCTAATAAAACACTACATACCCCTAGATGGGCAATCGTAAGTCTAATTGTTTCACCTCCTTGTGTACTGGATTTATTTTGCTTAGTATACTTATATCCTATACATATTAATATAATATAACAATATAATAGGTTCCCTAGTTCTCTAGGAAGTCATTAATTGACCTTTACTATCTTTAGTAATATCCGGATCACTCATATGTCCAACGATAATAATTGCTACAATAAAAATAGAGAATATGAACACAAATGGCAAGCGACGGTCAAAACTTGATAACCATCCAGCAAAAAAACCAAATGGTGAGGCAAAAGCAATGGTAAAGGACATAATCAAAGCATTTATACGAGCACGCTCCTTCGGATTAATATTTAACTGAAGTAAGGTATCTTTACGAGGCATTACAAGTGCATTGGCTACCGCAGTAACAATAACATACAGAGTAATCAACGATACCCTCTCCTTCGGTATCAGTATCAAAAGTATTGTGCACCCAGAATACAATACTAGGCCAATCCACATAGGTACCCGAATTTTCACCGAATCTAAGCGGTGTTGTATTCCAATCATAAAAATCAACATAACAGCTGCATTTAAGATAGGAAAAAAAGCTAAATAACGATCTGCTATATCTAATCTTTGCGTTACATATAAGCTAAAGAAGTTAGTACTGACAAGATTGGTTATATGTAATATTACACACAACATAAGCACTTTCATAATCTCTCTATTCTTTAGTACTTTTGGAATCAGATCCTTGTATTCATACAACAACTTTATAACAGAAGTATTATTCGTCTCAGCTATTCGAATCTTTCCTTGTCGAGTTTCATTACAATACTTATAAGTAATAATTACCTTAATTAGCATATTTATTGCAAATATAAGATATATAACACGAACAACTGGAATAACAGTAAAAGATCTTACCAATAGCCCGGATATAGGTGCAAAAAAGATTGCAACTAGACCACCTATGTTTACCCATGTATATATCCCTAATAAGTCCTTTGGTTTTGCATCTTCAATCAACAAGCAAAACCAAGCTGTCTGGTTTATTTGTTCAAAACTATTAAATAGCACTGCAATCAAAAATAACCAAAAGTTATTAGAAATCGACCATATTACACAAGCAACACTCCACCCAAAGAAATCCCCCATCATAGTTGTATATTTACGTCCCAGTTTATCAGTAAGTATTCCTCCAAAGAAGGAAAAAAACACCTGAACAAACATGGCTATTGATAGAATCAGTCCAATTTGAACGTCTGTTATTCCTTGAGTATACATATATAGTGTGGCAAAAGGTGCTATTAGATTATATGGAATACCCCAGAGAGGTTCCATCAAAATTAAAGTTCTTGGATTTCCTTTGTTATGTCTTAGTAATTCAATTAGTGGGTGCTTTCCTAACATTTTTACTTTTTTTACTGTATTCACTGGTTTCTCCATTCCTCTTCAGCTTATTAATTATAATTTTCCTCTTGTTTTCCTCCCATTATACCATGAGAGTACAAGATAATCATTAGGAAAACATCAATCAGTCTGCTGTTTTGGTATTACCTTCCATAAAAATGGTATATAAAACATCAATTTAAAAACATACGTCCCTCACTAGACAGTTTACTTTGAATCTGTTAGTATAAATAGAAATTAGATATCAAAAATGCTGAGAGAAGGATTAGTATCTGTAAACTAGTTTCAGAAAGTTGCTGGTTGATGCGAAGCAATAAAAGGAATACAGTGAACTCACCTTTGAGCATTCTTAGTCAAATTTAACTATACTTTGTATAAAATAGAGAGTAGCTAAGAACGGATACCCCACCGTTACAAGGGGAGGATATAAAGCATTAATGCTCGTATCTAAATGAGTGCATAATACTTAGGTATTATGAATCGGAGTGGTAACGCGTAAGATTAAGTCTTTCGTCTCCTCGGCATATGGCCGGAGACGTGAGACTTTTTTTATTATCATTAAGGAGGAAGATACTATGTTTAATCATCAAAAGTATGAAAAAAGTTTCTTTTTACCCCCTGTTATGTCTTATGATTGGGTAAAAAAGCAGTCAATCGAACAAGCACCAATATGGTGCAGTGTGGATTTAAGAGACGGTAATCAAGCCCTGCCTACACCAATGACGTTACAGGAAAAATTGGAAATGTATCAAATGTTATTAGATATCGGTTTTAAAGAAATTGAAGTTGCATTTCCAGCTGCCTCCGATACGGATTTTAATTTTCTAAGAACATTAATTGAAAACAAAATGATACCAGAAGATGTCACTATCCAAGTTATAACGCAAGCCAGAGAACATATTATTCGCAGAACTTTCGAAGCCTTAGATGGTGTTCCAAAAGCGGTTGTTCATTTGTACAATTCAACATCTGAAGTCCAACGTAGGCAAGTGTTCCATAAATCAAAAGAAGAAATCAAACACCTTGCGGTTGACGGTGCTATTTTACTCAAACAGTTAGCTGAAAAAACCAAAGGTGACTTCTATTTTCAATATAGTCCTGAGAGCTTTCCAGGAACAGAAGTTGACTATGCACTGGATATTTGCAACAGTGTGATAGAGATTTGGAAGCCCACACGCAATCATAAAGCAAATATTAATATTCCAACCACTGTCGAGAATGCCATGCCTCATATTTATGCAAGTCAGTTAGAGTATATTAATAAGAATCTGTTGCATAGAGATTCTATCGTATTATCGATTCATCCTCATAATGACAGAGGCTGTGGTGTATGCGATGCAGAGTATGGAATATTAGCCGGGGCGCAGCGTATCGAAGGGACACTTTTTGGAAATGGAGAACGCACCGGGAATGTTGACCTTGTTACAGTCGCCATGAATATGTATTCCCAAGGTGTCGATCCAAAATTAGATTTTAGCAATATGAACCATATATGTGATACATATCAGCGTTTAACAAAAATGTCTATTCCAGAGCGGCAACCTTATTCAGGTTCACTTGTCTTTACAGCCTTTTCAGGTTCACACCAGGATGCCATTTCTAAAGGAATGAAGTATCGTGAGCAGGGAAAAATAGAGAAATGGGAGGTTCCTTATATCCCAGTAGACCCTGCCGATTTAGGGCGTAACTACCAAACCGATGTCATTCGTATCAATAGTCAATCTGGAAAAGGTGGTATAGGTTATATACTGCAAAATGCTTATGGTATTAAAATGCCATATAGGATGAATGAGGAACTTGGATATTTGGTAAAAAAGGTATCAGATAGAGAAAACAAAGAACTGTGTACTAAGGAAATCTATCAAATATTTAAACAACAATACATTGATTTTTTTCCAAAATTCAAAATTGAAAATATCAAAATTAAAATTGAAGAATCACATGAAGCTATACTAACGATATCGCAAAATGATAAGCAAATACTTGTAAAGGGTAATGGTAATGGTAGCCTTGATGCAATCAGCAATGCAATAAAAGAACATTTTTCAGTAGAATTTGATTTAGAAATATATGAGGAACATTCTATGGGTAAGAATTCATTAGCATTGGCTTCGGCATATATCGGAATCTATGCAAATAAAAAATTATACTGGGGAGCAGGGATTAACAAGGATATTATAGAAGCATCAGCTTTTGCTTTGTCAATTGCGGTGAATAAATTATTAGGAGATTAAACTATGGATAATGATAAGTTGGATAAAAGCATGGTGATGCAACATTTAATGCAATATAATGAGGAGGAGTTATTTTATAGGGAGTATAACACTCTGCAAACAGACGAGAAAGCACTTAACTTCTTCTTAAAGCAATATAATTCCCATGACTTGTGGGAAAGGCGCATATATATCAATGAAATGTTGCCAAAGGACCATGAAGTGTTTGCATCCGAAACTGCTATGTGGGACAATCAAAATGACATTTACATTGAAAAATACTGCCGGTTTATGCCTCACCTTACGGCAGTACATGACTATTTTGAAATCGTGTATGTTGTGGAAAATTCCATGGATATTGACCTTGGAGAAAAAATCATAACCTTAAAATCTGGCGATGTATGCTTTATATCCCCTGGAATTCGCCATAGTCCACACATTATGAAAAAAACAATAGCATTGCAAATGATTGTCAGAAAAAGCACATTTCATCAAGAGTTTTTTCGTTGCTTAACGGGAAATAGTGTGATATCGGATTTTTTTCTAAATGCATTATATTTACAAGACCATGGAAGTATCTTAGTTTTTCACTTGGATTCAGACGAAGAAATTAAAAGTATCTTTTTTACGATATACCAAGAGAACTATAATAAGAATGCTCAGTATCAAATTATCATCAATAGCTCTTTTGAGATTTTATTATGCTATTTGCTACGATGTAATTCTTCCAAAACCGAAATCAAGCAAATTTGCCAAGGCACTGATTCTCGTATTACTCAAATCCTACAATGTATCGAGAACAACTATAAAAAAATTACAATTGCAGATTTATCACAGAAATTCCATCTATCCAGACCATATTTATCAAAATACATAATAAATAAAACAGGGAAATCATTTAGTGCGATTTTACAAGATATAAGATTAGAAAAAGCCTGTAATATGTTATGTTCCAGTAATCTTCGGGTTGAAGATATCACCGATGCTGCTGGCTATCACAATGTTGAACATTTTATACGACTTTTCAAACAAAAATACAATAAGACACCAACTCAGTTTCGTAAAAGTAAATAAATTCAGTACCCGTCAAATAAAAAAGTAGATTTGGCAAGGCTATACTTGTGTCTTATAGTTTACAATACACCCTCCATTTCTACCGAAATTGGAGGGTGCATTTTTATCTTTATTAGCAAAACTATTTTATTCAATTTTACAGCTTATAAAGACGGTGGGGATGTTTGTGTTTTTTTGTAGGACAAAAGACACACAGTTTCCACATGTGAAGTCCAGGCAAACATGTCCACAGGTACAATCTCTTCTACCTGATACTCTCTCGCAACCAGATACTCAAGATCTCTAGCTAAAGTCTCTGGATTACAGCTAATATATACCACTTTTTCTGGCGCTAGTTTAACCAAACTAGAAAGAAAAGCTTCGTCGCTTCCTGCTCTTGGTGGATCCATAAAGACAAGATCAATTTTCTTGTCTGAATTAGACTGCTCTACCATAAATTCACCAGCATCCTTATTATAAAAGATTACATTTTTAATCTCGTTTTGCTTAGCATTGATGATAGCATCCTTGATGGCATCACTGTTAAGCTCCACTCCCATGACTTCTTTAGCATGCTTACTCGCTATTAAGCCTATAGTTCCAATTCCACAGTAAGCGTCTATGACGGTCTCGTTTCCAGTAAGATGAGCAAGCTCTATAGCTTTATTGTATAGGATTTCTGTCTGAATCGGATTAACCTGATAAAAGCTCTTAGGAGAAATACGGAAGGTACAACCACAAAGCTCATCCTCAATGTAGCCCTTACCATATAGAACGGTCTGCTTCTCACCTAATACCATACTGGTCTGTTTATCATTTACATTAAGAACCACCGTTGTAATCTCTGGGTGCTCTTTGCGTAATGCTTTCACAAAGTTATTCTTAGAAGGAAGAATGGGAGAACTTAACACAAGGACCACCATCACTTGACCAGACTTATGGCCAGTACGAACTAAAACATGACGAAGCAGACCATAGCCTGTGTCTTCATCATAGGTTGTAATCTTAAAGGACTTTAAAAAGCCACGAATGGTATTAACGATAGCGTCTGCCTTCTTATCCTCTATAAGACAATTTTCTATTGGAACAATTTTATGGGTTCCTTCTTCATATACTCCAGAGATATAGGTTCCATTTCTAAGTCTCCCGAAGGTAGCATGAACCTTATTACGATAGTGATAAGGATTTTTCATTCCAATAATAGGACTCACCTTGCCAAACTGTCCTACTAACTTAATCACCTCGTCTTGTTTTCTCTTTAGCTGTTGTTCATAGGAAACATGACGAAGACTACAACCACCGCAGCGGTGATACACTGGGCAGTCCACCTTACTTCTTCTCTTTGGTGCACTTGTGGCACTTTTAAAAGCCCCTTGATATGCTCCTTTACTACGGTTCTTGTTTTGACTACGGTCCTTGTTTTGACTACGATCCTTAGCTTTAGAATCGCTTGGGCCTTTTGTCTCTAGTCTCTTTTTCTTTTCTTTATTTTCATTTTCTCTCTCCGGAAGATATCTTTTTTCGATCTTTTCTAGCTTCTTCACGAAATCTGCTTCCAAGGATTTTTTCGATATATGTCTATTTTTACTCATTTCATCGTTCCAATCTATTCTTTTTTCTTATTTTACCATATATTGTTCACTATTACACGCCCTCGTAATCAAATGCAGGAATAAAGCTTTCACTAGCAGTCTCTCCTTCTTGGATAAATCCATTTTCCACACCGAGAGAAATGGCGTAATCTATGAGGTCTTCATATTCCTTCTTAGTAAGCTTACGATTAATCTCTCTATACTCACTTACATGAGGTAATGGCGTATACTGATTCATAATACTAATATAGATTGAGTCCCCATAGGTCTCATATAGGTACATAATAATCTTTTTAGAATCCTTTACGTATCCTGGCAATGCCAAATGACGAACAATGACACCCTTTGTCATATGGCCATTTACATCAAACTCTGGAAGTCCTACCTGCCTTACCATCTCTGCAATCGCATCCTTTGCAGTTTCAAAATAGTTCTTTGCTTTCGAATAACGCATTGCGATTGCTTCCTCATAGTATTTCATATCAGGGAGATAGATGTCTATAAAACCATCTAAAACTTGAATGGTTTCGACCAATTCATAAGCGCTACTATTATACACGATGGGAAGTTTAAGTCCTCTGTCTCGTGCTAGCTTTATGGCTTCTCTTATTTGATATACATAGTGGCTAGGTGTCACTAGATTTATATTATTGGCCTTTTTCTCCTGAAGCTCTATAAAGATCTCAGCTAACCGTTCAATCGCAACAGCCTTACCCACCTCATCTGTGGCAATATTTCTATTTTGACAAAAGACACAACCCATAGCACAGCCAGAAAAGAAAACCGTACCAGAGCCTTCCTCACCTGATATACAAGGTTCCTCCCACATATGAAGAGCAGCTCTTGCTATGCGTACCTGATTATCTTCTCTACAATACCCCTTTTGCCCAAGGTTACGATTGACCTTACAATTTCTCGGACAAATGGTACATTCATTCATATGTTCTATTGTCTGTAGCTTAAGAGTATCTAATGTAATCTCTTTACTATTCATAATAGTAGAACTCCTTTATTAAATCATTAGGCTATTATACCACATAGAACTAATTATACAATGAAGCAAAAAAATTTTGCAAAGTATTGATGTAATATGCAATAAATGGTAAAATTTACACTATGAATTTAAAAGGGGGCAACAATTTTGATTAACTTTAATACACCATATACACCTGAAGAGGTTGGTTATGATAGTTCTCGTTTTTCAGTACTTAATAATCACTTCAATACAATGATTGATAAAGGTGAGCTGCAAGGTGCTGCCTATTGTCTTAGTAGAGACGGTAAGGTATTTATGAATGCTTCACTTGGACGTTACTGCTACCAAGTAGAGGATACAAGGAAACTATCTCCTGATCATATCCATAGCATTGCTTCTATCACTAAGATTTTTACTGCAACAGCGATATTCAAATTATTTGAGGATGGTAAGATCTCCCTTGCACAAAAGGTAGGGGAAATTCTTGAGGAGTTTAGTCATCCTCCTTACACAGACATTACCATTGGACAGCTATTAACTCATACCTCTGGATTACAGCCAGATCCAAACTGTTTTCCTAGTCCATACTATCAATGTCATTGGGATTTTGTTGAAGAAGGTTTTAAGAATGGGGACGCAGACTGGCTTAAAAATGCTTTAAAAGCAGGGCTTCGTACTAAACCTGGTGCAGAATGGGCTTACTGTAGCTTTGGCTTTTGTGTTCTTGGTGAAATCATCACTAGAGTGACTGGCACCTTTGCTCACCAGTACATAACAGAAAATATACTAAAGCCTTGTGAAATGAACGACTCCATGTTTAAAGACGCCCTCACAAAAGAGAGTTTTTTACGAACTGTCATTCGTGATGAAGATGATATAAAGATGCATGAAGCAGCTATGGCTGATCTTCCTTTTAATGATAATCCGTTTCAGGACTTATGGCGTAAGGTTCCAGGCACAGGTGGTGGACTATTTTCCACGGCTTCTGACTTAGTAAAGTTTGGTACTATGCTTTTACAAAATGGTACTTACAATGGCAATCGCGTTCTTAGTAGAAAGGCAATTGAAAAAATGACATCACTAGCCATTGAACCAACCGTTTTAGATTATTGTTGGGAAGCTGGTGGGCTACCTCATCCTTATGGTTTAGGACCAGAGCTTCGCTGCAACCTAAACAATATGTTTACTCCAGGAACCTTTTATCATGAAGGAGCTGGCTCCTGTTCACTTTTAATTGATCCTACGGAGAAATTAGTTGCTGCCTGGTTTGTACCATATCTACCAGCTGGTTCTTGGTATCCACAAGGCCTCTATCATGCAGCTAACATCATGTGGTCTGGATTGTTATAAAGTCTATCGTGCTACCAATGATGCAAAGAAAGGCTTGATATCATGAATTATATAATACATAAAATACGAGTAATGAAGGCAGTTGCCTTCGTTACTTATAAGGAGTGGGCTGCTTATCGCACCCACTCTATGGTTTCTATCCTAGTAGGTCCTGTATATTTTATTGTCCAGTACTTTATATGGCATGCAGTATATAAAGATCAAGCCATGATTAATGGCATGACCCTTTCTGCTATGCTAACGTATTTTGGCGCAAGTGCTTTAATCAACTACCTAACAATGGATTTTGCTGACTGGAACCTCCAAATGCTCGTACGTACTGGTAGATATATTACCTTTGCCTTACGACCAATCAATCATAGGTTTTTTGCCTTGTCTCAAAAAGTAGGCCATAGAATACTAGGACTGTTATTTGAATTTATCCCTTGTTATCTTTTATTTATACTTTTGTTTGATGTAAACCTTCGTCCATCTAATATTGGATATACTCTACTTTCTATTTTATTAGCATTTTTAATAAACTTTTATGTCCATTATTGTATTGGACTGACTGCCTTTTGGTTTACTGGGTCTTCTGGAATTCGTGGAGTGTTTAGTCTGTTTATGCAGATTTTTTCTGGTTCGGTTATTCCGTTGGTGTTCTTCCCAGAAGCAGTTCAGATATTACTGTTCTTTCTTCCTTTTCAGTATATTAGTTATGTACCTGCTATGGTATTTGTGGGAAAATATGAACTTGCTGGAATTACAATGTTCATCCCTCAAATTATTTCCCTACAAGCAGTTGCTCTATTACTTGTCATATCATTAAGTAAGCTACTATATCACGCCAGTATGAAGCGTTTCACTGGCGTTGGGGCATAGAGGAGGGGACATATGAAAAAATATATACGAATTTATAAGGAATGTGTGAAGATTTCCTTTGCCCAAGCTGCTACCTACCGACTTAATTTTATTTTAGATATCTCCATATTATTAATCAGTAACCTCCTATTTCCTTTGGTAACTATACTAATTTATCGTTCTGGTTCAAGCTATCCTGGTTGGAATTTCTATGAGGTATTACTGATTCAGTCCATATTTATTATTTCCACAGGATTTGCAGATATGCTGTTTAATGGAATCTTATGGGCAACAATGGATCACATCGTAAATGGAACCTTTGAGCTTGTTCTCATAAAGCCAGTGGACTGTACCTTTTTACTGTTAGCTTCCAACTTTCAAATTAACAGTATTGCTTTAGTAATTGGAGGGCTCACTCTTTCCATTATTGCCATTATACATTTAGGCGGACTCACCTTAATCGGTCTACTTTGTGCTCTTTTGTTCTTCCTAGGAGGACTCTCAGTTATGCTAGGGTTTGCCTTTATGATGGCTGCTACCTCCTTTAAGTGGGTAGCCAACTCAAGAATTCCAGAAATGTTTCACAGTGTACAGCAATTTGGTAATTACCCACAAAGTATCTTTCCCAAAGTAGTGGTTGGAGTGATCACATTTATCATACCAGTTTCTATGATTGGTTTCTTTCCTTCCTCTGCCTTATTGGGGACCATAAATGGATATATGTTTCTTGCCCTGATTCCATGTATCTTCTTTGCAATCCTTGGCATCGGTTTATTTAAGCATATGGTTCATCTATACGAAGGAGTTGGAGGTTGATTTATGAAGACAATTATAGAGGTTACTAATCTAACCAAGACATATGATACATACAAAAGAGGTAGTGGCTTTAAGGAGACTATTAAGAGCTTCTTTAAAAGAGAACATATCACCGTTAACGCAGTAGATAACATTTCTTTTTCTATTGAAGAAGGAGAAATTATTGGCCTTCTTGGCCCTAATGGAGCAGGTAAATCTACCACAATTAAAATGCTCACAGGTGCTCTCTTCCCTACCAGTGGCAATATTGATGTCATGGGGTATTCCCCAAGCAAAAATAGACTTTCCTATGTACATCAAATGGGAGCTGTCTTTGGGCAAAAATCTCAATTAATTTGGGACATACCACCACTAGACAGCTTTCATATGAATAAAGCCATCTATAATATCAAGGAAGGCGACTTTAAAGAGAGACTTGACCAATTAGTAGAGCTATTTGATATTGAAGAAGTTATCCATAAGCCTACTAGGGTTTTATCTTTAGGCGAACGTATGAAGTGCGAGTTTGTAATGGCTATGCTACACAAACCAAAGGTGGTATTTCTAGATGAACCGACCATCGGGTTAGATGTCATTGCAAAGCAGAAAATTAGAGATTTTATTCAGAAAATGAATAAAGAGGGGACCACCTTTATTTTAACTACCCATGACTTAGAAGATGTAGAGCAGCTTGCACAAAAAGTAATTATCATCAACCATGGTAAGAAAGTATTTGACGGCTCCATTAAGGATTTAACTACATATCTTGGAGCAAAGAAGGTGATTAGTTTAACCTTCAGTAAAGCAGTTACAGGGATTGAAATGGAAGGTATTAAGTTAATCAACCAACCTTCTCCTTATGAACTATATTTAGAGTTAGACCAAGATATTCTCTCTATCGGAGATTTCCTCCAAATATGTTCTAAACAGTATGGTTTTAATGACATCTCTATTAAGTCCCTTCCTATGGACCAGATTATCACCAATATCTATGAATCTAAGTTAGAGCAATAGACTGTCTTTTGTTATAAAAAATAGGCTGTGATACCTCATATCACAGCCCCTTTTTAATCTACTTATCTACCTTCTCTAATTCAGGTTTTGTTATAACAATCTTTCCGTCCACTAAATCCATTTTGACTTTGTTATCTGCAATTCCCAGCTCATTTAAGATTTCTCTTGGAATTTGTACTCTGCCTGCTTTATCTAAAATAACATACTCCTCTTGTGTATCCTCCTCCATCCAATCTAGTGGATGGTTGTTTTTTAATGCTTCTTCAAAGGAGGTCTTTAAGATACGCTCACTACTCGTCTTTCCATCTCGAATAGAAACGACACGTTGTACCTTCTTTGACAGGTTCACATCATGTGTTACGATTACTATGGTTAGCCCCATCTCTTGATTTAATTTACGAAACACATCTAAGATATAATCTGCTGTTTTTCTATCAACAGAACCCGTTGGTTCGTCTGCTAGAAGTAACTTTGGTTTATTGGCTAACGCAATTGCGATAGCAATTCGTTGTTGCTCACCACCAGATAACTGACTTAACCTACTATGCTTCTTGTGAGACATTCCTACTAGCTCCAATAGCTCTAATGCTCGCTGCTTCTTTGCTTTTTCACTCCCAAATAACATTGGAGTAATTACATTTTCTTGGGCACTTAAAAATGGTAACAGATTTCTTGCATTATTCTGCCATACAAAGCCAACCGTATCTCTCTTATACAGTACCAGCTCCTTTTCCGTCATGGCAAACAGATTCTTCCCTGCAACATGAAGGGAGCCTGCACTGGGACGGTCAAGACCACCAATCATGTTTAAAAAGGTGGACTTTCCACTACCACTATTTCCTATAATAGCGGTAAGTTCTCCTTGATCTACCGTAAGATCTAGTCCCTGAAGGGCTACCACTTCAATATCCTTGGTCTTATAGATTTTCATCAGGTTATCTGCTACTATCATTGGCTCACTCATTAACTATCTCACCATCCTCTAATTGAAATACAATATCCCCTGCCTCCATCAACCCCACATCATGGGTGGTCATCAGTATGGTTATCTTCTCTTTCTCTACTAATTCCTTAAATAAGTTCACTACAGCAAAGGAAGTATTGGTGTCAAGTTCTGCCGTAGGTTCATCAGCAATAATAATACTTGGCTTATGAGAAATGGCTCTAGCGATAGCAACCCTTTGCTGCTCACCACCAGACATTTCTTGAGGCATATGGTACATACGTCCTCCTAATCCAACCTGCTTTAGGCACTCTTCAGTTCTAGCCTTCTTGTCTCCTTCATATTCTGACAAACGTAAGGCAAACTCCACATTCTCAAATGCTGTCATGTTGGGGATAAGGCTGACAGATTGAAAGATAAAGCCTATATCTCTTCGTCTAATCTTTTCTTTTTCTTTTTCACTAATTCCTGTAATCTCTCTTCCGTTAAAGTATACCTCCCCTGAGGTTGGGGTATCTAGGGCTCCTAGTATATTAATTAATGTGGTTTTTCCAGAGCCAGAGCGACCACGTAAGATTGCTAGCTTTTGACTAGGGATCTCTATATTAATATCTTTAAGAGCTTGAAAGCTTTCCTTACCAGCCACCGGAAAGATTCGATTAATGTTTTTTGTTACCAGTATTGACTCCATTTGTCTCTCCTCCTTATGATACTTTCCTTAGTCTTCACCTAACTTTAGGGCCTGTGCAATCTTTAGCTTATTGACAATCCTAGCTAGCACACACATACATGCCACAAAGACAAAAGCAATAATCACAAACAATCGTACCATATCACTAGACTGTGTCATTAACTCTAAAGGGAGAGCTTGATTATCTCCCGTGTACGCAATCTGAATCATCGGAATATAAAGCCTAGAGGCAATCACTCCAATGATGGTACCGAAGACTATAGACAAGCCACCTGTAAATAGCTGTTCGTTGATTAACATATGTATGATTTCACCCTTGGACATACCCATAGCTCGAAATACACCAAACAGTAATTCTCTGCTTCTTATGGACAAAATCCAATAAATAAGGTATCCAATACAACATAAGATAAGAATAACAATAAAGCTCATGGTTAATATACCGTTGGTTCCTTGGAATAGTGGATCTTTACTTATACTTAATACGCTCTGTTTTCTGTCGGTAAGACTTGCTAGCCTAATGCCCTCTTTATCAACCATATCGTAAAAGAAGCCTGTATCCGAATTCTTTACTTTTAACCACACCTGATATGGTTCTACTTTCCACTGCTGTTGAACATAGTTTAGATTTGCAATTACCATGTAGTTGTCAACAGACCCACTAGTTCCATCCTCGTATGTTTCTATATGAGTTGGCTTGTAGCCTGGCCAATAATCAACAAATCCATACACAACACACTTAAGTAACTGATCTCCTTGAGTATTATAGCCATTAATATCATCTCCATTAGTAATTTCGATCGTATCTCCTATTTTATAACCTTTTTTTATCATATAATTAGAAGATAACAATACAGCATTTGTATTGGTTGAAAGTACATTGAGATATTCATTAAACATATGATTATTTAAACCCTCAGGAAGGTATGCGGTATTTCCAAAATTCTTTGTATTAATGCCCATTAACTCAGATGTCATACCTTCAGAGGTATCGATTCTAACCATAGAATTACGATATACCTTAGCTGCTGATTCCACCTCATCCATTTGAGCATACCGATTATACTCAGGTTCTGTCCATAAGAATTCTAACGATGGAAATTTCATTACAAGATTTATATTATTATTCCAAGATTCCTTAAAAACAAGGTCTGCTCCAGCAGAATATTCTGTGTTCTTTTCGGCATTTAAAACAATAGTCCTTGCTATTGTGGAATTAAAAATACCAAGTGCAACGGTAAGAATCGTAAACACCATAATAAAATACTGTTTGTTACCTGTACGAAGTATCTGTAAAAATGAAGCATAATTAGCTGGTTTCCACTTCTTTTTTCTCAGTCCATAGATTAATTTAACTAGGAGCGGCTGTAAACGAAGGACTACTAACCCTGCTCCTAAAATAAATATGGAAGAACTTAAAAATAAAAGTGGATCCACGCTGTCACCTGAAACAACACGGAATAGCATTTGTTCCTTTTGCTGATTATAGGAATAAAAACCATACAACGATACCCCTAGCAGTAAGATGTCCAGATATAACTTCTGCCATATTGGTTTTCTACTACGAGCTTTTTTCTGCTTCAAATTAACAATACTAATAGCACTACTTCTTATTACTGGCAAAATAGTAATAAGTATTGATACTGCTACCGCAGCTAAGCTATAAAGCAATACACTTTTACTATAATGTATGGTTAAAGAGGTTCTTTGTACAAACTCTAAGAACGCATTGGCAGAACCTAGTACTTTACATATAAAACCTGCAAGTGGTAGTCCAAGTACAAGGCTTCCTACAGATAAACAGGTGGATTGAAGTAAATATAAGAACAATATTTGTTTTTTACTTGCACCGCGACTCTTGAATAAAGCAATTTCACTATCCTCTAAGCTAAGCATTTGACCTGAAATCATAAAGATAAAAGCGCAAAGCAATACAAAGACTGGTATGATTAATATGATCATTGTAGCTTGAGTGCGGTTCACTTTAGCACTATAATTATCTATTACCTTTAAATAAGCAGGGTCACTAAAAGTACTGCGCCCGACATTAGTTTCGGTTACCATGGATTTCGTTTTGTCTTCTAGAGAGTCTACTTGTTCTGGTAAGATATTCTTATAATCAAAGTTCACTACCCATTTACCAATCACTTTATTGTGATATTGCTTATCATATAAGAACTGAGATTCATAGATATCCTCACTGATTATAAAGCTATTTTTTATTTCAGCAGGAACTGTGTCCCAATAAATATCTTTCTCATCAGAAACGGAGAAAATTCCCACAATTCTAAATTTAAGATCCATCCCATCCTTACCTTTTAAATTGGAACAGATAAATTCATCCCCTATTAATAGGTTCAACTTGATAAATGTTGTTTGACTTACCACTACATCGATAAAACCATCCTCTCCGATGGTGTCGGAGAACTCTGAACCGGACAATATCTTACTATGATTTTTAAAATCAGACATGGACATTATATTGGCTACCTTATCCAAGTTTTTCCCATCTCTAATCATTTGTGGGGTCATATTTAAATCGGGCACAGTGTACTGGCTTATATTTCCTATCATGGTCAACCCAAGTGTATCACAGATATTATTACTCTTATCTTGCATCTCCCAAAATTTATTTAATTGACTTTCACTATCCATCGTGTGTCCTAAGACAATACGAGCAGCATATATACTATTCTTTTCTTGATAATTATTAAACTCTGTTACGAGCATCTTCTTCATAGATGCTTCCTTATACATGGGATAACTGGCTGTAATGGCAACAAGAAGTATATTACCAATGAGTAGACTGATAACCAGCCACTTTTTATGCATAAGCTTTTGTAGCATTAATCGCAGCATTTGGATCCTACCTTTCTACATGGCTATTGTTTTTTCGCAATCTTTGTCCCTTCCTCTAGGCCTGCTATAACTTGACAGTATGAATTATTATACAGTCCTGCTATAAACTTACGACTTATAAGAGTATCATTCTTTAGTTCGTATACAACTCCTAATTTTTTCTCAAAACTTTCTCGGTTTTCTATTACAACTAAATCAGATGGAAGAACTAGGACATTCTCCATATTACATGTTTCTATCGTTACTTTTAATTTCTTATCCTTAACATCATCAAAGGAAAGTTGTTCCTCAGGTTTTATGTAACATGTACCAATAATATTTCCATCAGAGCCGACTCTTATCGCCGTAGAAATCACCCTTCCTGTAAGGGTTTTCTCACTTCCACTTTCCGTTGGGTTTATATCAATTATCACTTTCATATTATATTGATATTTAAGTTGACTATCTGACACCTGTAGATATATGGTAGATGTATCTACAATTTTTGCAAGAGATTTTGTATGATCAAACTTATCTCCAGGCATCATGGAGGTCGTACTAGCTAAATAGCCATCACATGGGGCTACTATCATGGTAGCATCCTTTATGGATTTACTTTCATTTATCTGTTCTTTTAGACTGTTAACTTGCTTTTCCATATCCTTCTTATTTACTTCATAATCATGTATTGCCTTCTCATACTCAAGACTTGCTATCTTCTTTAATAACTCATCTGATATACTATCAACAGATTGCTTCTGCAAACGTAACGCCTTAGTTTGTTCTCTTATATAATCCTGATAACTTGTCTGTAATCTATCTAACGTCAGGTTCTGTTCCTCTAAAGCTATTTCATCGATAGTAGTAGTAATTTTAGCAATAGGATCACCTTTCTTTATCATCTGTAAAGGCTCCGCTAGCATTTCTACCAACTTCACAGTTCCGTACTCAACAGGAACAGTAACAAAAGTATATTTAGGATAGTTTATAATAGGTTCAGTTGTATCTGCATTAATAATATTCCCCATCTCAACAGTTTTATAGCTATAGCTTGCTTTCATGGATTGGTGAATCGCATCAAAATATAAATCATTACTCTCTGTTAATTCTTGAGGTTTAGGCGTCTCTGTAGACGATGAGGCATATACAGGAGACACACCAAAGGTAGAGGCATAAATAAAGATTAGTATCATTATTACTGCCGTCAATTGTCTTATTTTACTCACTATATATCACATCTCCTTCCTCTAGCCCGCTGATTATTTCTGTGTATAAATTGGTAGTTGGACCAACTTCCACATATACTTTTTCTTTTTGTCCATCCTTACTACGATATACATAATGTTTATTGATACCCTCGGTATAGATTGACTTATTGGAAGCAGATAAAACGTTCTCTTTGTAATCAAACATTAAACAAACCAATCCTATCTCACCAAATTCCACATTGTCCTCCTTATTTTTGAAGGTAAATCTACATGTATTCTCAGATACCTGCAAAGTTGACTGCTGGTCTTTGCTTACATCCTTAGAGTAAACGATATCGTAATTTACTCCGTCAAACATAGCATAGATTCTATCCGCTTTTTCAATTTGAAATAGTTGTTCAATATTACAACTGATATAACTCTTAGAAGTATCAGCGATCTGTATAACGGAGGACTTAGCATTGATTCCAGAACCTTTCTCCAAGTCTACTTTAGCAAGAATGGTACCGTCGTAAGGTGCCACTATATCGTTAGTCTTCATTTCTTCCTTAATCTTATCTATTTTCTTACTGATCTCAGATAAGTTCTCGTTATATTCCTCTCTCTTTATTTGTACATTCCTTTTTAGCGTTTTCATATCTATATTTAACTTCTCTATGGTATACTCAAGCATTATCTTATTATCACTATCTGCCTGTTTAAGATCACGTTTGGCCTTTTCAATATTTGCTATTATTAGCTTTTCATTAAGACTATCTGTCTTTGCATCATTCTCATAATTAGTCTTCATTTCATCATAGTTAAGCTGAAGCTGTTTTAATTCTTTTTCATATACCTCATCACTTTGACTAGCAAGTAGTTGGCCTTTTTTCACCTGATCTCCTATAGTAATGTAGAATTTATCAAATACACCATCAGTAGTAAAAGATAAATCTGTTGAATAAGGTTTCACCATTGCTTCGTATGACATCAACGTAGAGATATCTCGATAAGCTACTGTTTCATAATTTTCAGTTACATTGACGGGTTCCAATAGTGCAGGTTGCTTATTCTGCTTTGCACTACCTTTACATCCTGTTAATAGCAAGGAGCTAAGTATCAGGAATGTCACCAGTTTTGATACTGCTTTTTTCATCAAATTATCCTCCCAACTATTCGTTAATCACCAAGTCATTATCCTCTAAACCACTTATAATCTCAACATACTCCGTTGTTTGTAGCCCTACTTCTACTTTCTTAATAGCCTTAATATTGCTTTCATTAAGTATGTACACGAATTTAAAGCCTTCTCCTTCATGAATCGTATTAGCTGGTAATACTAAAGCATTTTTTCTACTATCAGCAAGATAATGAATATTCCCTTGAGCTCCAACAGTCAAATTTTGAGAGATATCTTTCATTTGTAAATAGATATAGCTATCGCTCTCCTTACTAGGCATAATGGTTCCTTCATATAGAACACCATTACAATCCACTTCATAACTCTGGCCCTCTTTAAGGTAAGCAGACTCCTCTGATTTATATATCTCAAAAGCACACTTCGATGGATTAATCATTTTAATTACAGCAATATTTTCCTCTGAAAGACTATTCTTTAATTGTTCCTTTACATAGCTAATTACTCCATCCATAGGAGCATAGATTTTACTACCAGAACTAATATCTTGTAATTCCTTTAACCGAAGATTCTGTATGTAAATTTGATCCTCACTATTTTTTAATGAAGCTTTTAGGCTAGTCTCAATTTCTGATACCTTAAGGTCTCTTTCTGCCTTAGAGATATTCTTATACTTATAGTCCAATTCTACATAGCTCTTTTGGGTTTCAGCCTCTAACTTAAGCTTTTCTATCTCTTGCTTACTCTTTAAAATAGCATCTTCTATAGACTTAAGCTCCTCTTCTAGATTTTCTATCAGCAAAGTCGCTAACAATGTACCTTTTTTGACATTTTGTCCAGAAGCAACATATACCTCTTCTACTAATAGTCCGTCTAGCTTAAAACTCAAATTTTCTTCCTCTAATTGCCTATACACGCAAGCAATGTCTAGACTTTTCTCCAAGTCCATTCGAACCGGTGAAATAAAGGCATACTGTTGTAAGGTATCTTCCTTTACAAATACCACACTTCTCTCCTCTTCCTCCTTAGGAAGTAACATACAACCACTTAGATTGCTTAATAACAATACAGCAAGTATCGAACATATGGCTTTTCGGTACATACTTACTTTTGTCATGTTCTAATCTCCCTTCTACGTACACTTTTAAGTTTATAAATTTATTAAACTATATTAGTGTAATAATTATACCATACTAATTTCTTTATCAATCTTTACACTTGTAACATTTTTGTATAATTTATCACATTATAGTAGAAAGAAAGCGAATCCACAAAACATATGTAAATTCGCTTTCTAGTTGATCCACTTTGGAATTTTGACAGTAAAACATGTTCTTTCTATATTACTTGTTGCTTCTATAGTTCCTTTATGAGCTTTAACAATTTCCTTTGCAATAGCAAGTCCAAGACCGGCACCACCGGTATTAGAGGAACGTGAAGAGTCGAGACGAAAGAATTTATCAAAGATACTACTTAACTTATCCTCAGGGATAGGATTTCCCTCGTTAGAAACCTGAATAACGATGAGATTATTTTCCTGTTTCACCTCAATGGTTATGGTTGTATTTGTATAACTGTAGGCAATAGCATTTTTTATAAGATTATTCACCACTCTTGCAAGTTTATCTGGATCGGCATAAATGGTAATCTCAGATTCAATCTGAAGGTTTATTGACCTACCACCCTTACTAAGAATTGGAAAAAACTCATCTGCCATCTGCTGTAACATGAAATTTAAAGAGATATTTTCTTTACTTAACGTAATAGAGGAGGAATTAAACCTAGTAATCTCAAAGAATTCATTCATTAGCTGTTCTACACGATTTGCCTTCTTTAGTGCAATCTTTATATATTTTTCTCTTTGTTCCATTGGCATATCTGATG
Source organism: Bacillota bacterium (assembly GCA_023416695.1). Classification (GTDB taxonomy): domain Bacteria; phylum Bacillota; class Clostridia; order Lachnospirales; family Lachnospiraceae; genus KM106-2. The sequence continues at coordinate 87,163 of JAEZGY010000094.1, forward strand.
TATCATCTAATAGATTTAGGTATCCAATCACAGAGGAAAGGGGTGTCTTGATATCGTGTGCTAAATAGGCTATCAACTCATTTTTCCTTCGTTCCTCCTGCTTTGCTAACTTCTCAATCTGAATATTTCTAAGCTTCAGTTCATTAAAGCTCTCCTCGATCTCTATAAAATCATCATCCAAGGAAAGAAGTGTGTCATCCTTTTGAAACATGATATTCATCTCGTTTATAACTTGTCCTAACTTACGAACAGCTTGTATCTCAACTACAATCCAGCTAGCAAAAAGTATTAGGAAGATGCCTAGCACAATAATCGTTGTTTTGTTACGTAGCACATTGACTGCAGTATCATATCCAAATAAATCTGTAATAAAGTCAATAAATTTACCAGTAAATTTTTTGTTTTGTATGTACAATAATGTCGCCATAAGAATAAGCAAAGAAAATGCTATCATAAAATGATGTCGGAATAATCTACTTTGATATTTCTTGATATAATTTTTATTCAACCTTATAGCCGACCCCCCATACCGTCTTGATATATTTTGGATTCTCTGCTGTTTCTTTCATCTTCTCCCTAATATGACGAATATGAACCATAATGGTATTATTGGAATTTGAGTAATATTTATCACCCCAGATATCTTGAAACAGTTGGTCTGCAGAAAATACCACTCCACGATTGCTACATAGAATCCAAAGCAAGTTAAACTCTGTAGGAGTAAGATTAATAGATTCCTCATCTAAAAAGCACTCATGGGTATTTTTATTAAGTACTAACCCAGAAAATGCAATTACTCCATCCTCTGCCTCTTCCTGACTCACTGAATTATACCTTGTTACTCTTCTAAGTTGTGCCTTGATTCTAGCCACTAACTCCAAAGGTCGAAATGGCTTTGTAACATAGTCATCTGCTCCTAAGGTAAGACCTGTAATCTTATCAATCTCAGCTTCCTTTGCTGTCAGCATGATAATCGGGAAATTATAGCTCTCACGGATTCTTTTACATAGTGTAAACCCATCGATATCTGGAAGCATAACATCCAGAATAGCCATTTGATATTTTCCCTGCTCCAAGGAAGTCAGAGCCTCTTTTCCTGTATAGAACTTACTAACTGTATATCCTTCATTGGCTAAGTATAATTCTATTAAATCTGCTATTTCTTTTTCATCATCTACTACAAGTATTGTTTTATCCATTGTTAACCCCCAAAATTTATTTGTTTTGATAATAAAAGATTGCTAGTTGAGTCCGGTCTCTAAGTTCCAGTTTCTCTAAAATGTTACTTAAATAATTGCGCACCGTTCCCTCACTAAAAAATAGCTTTTCGCTAATCTCCTTATTATTAAGTCCTTTTGCTACCAACTCAATGATTTCTAATTCCTTGTCACTTATATTTGCTTTTTGATAGTCAAATTTGGTTTTCTTCTCCATTATCATTGGAAGCTTCTCCATAATCTCGCCACCAAATACACTCTGACCACTAAACACAGCCTTAATGGCAGGAAGAATGCATTCATAATCCTGCTTTAAGATATATCCCTTTACCCCCAGTTTTAACGCCTTTTCTATGTACTCAGAGTCGGAAAATGTAGTTAAGAAAAGTATTTTTGCATTCTTATACTTATTTAGAATGATCTCTGCCGCTTCCAGTCCTGTCATCGCTTGCATACGGATATCCATAAGTAAAACATCTGGCTCATACTTAGTATAAAGCTTGACACCTTCTGCTCCATCATTTCCAATTCCTAGCACTTCTACTTCCTTACTTGCCTCAAGAATTGTTTTTAGGGATAAAGAAACTAACCGGTCATCATCTACAATCACAATCTTCATATTGCCTCCTAATCTGCCTTTCTTTTTGGAATCGACAAATAGATTTGAAATCCATCATTCTGATAAGTTCTAAATACTCCTCCAAGACTCTTTGCACGTTCTTTCATATTCTCTAGGCCCATTCCATGAGTACTTTGGCTTTCTGTCTTCTTATCTATTGTACCATTGTCTTTTATATTAAGCTGGTAGTGACTATCTGTCTCTATCATAAATATAATGACTTTCGTAGCATTACTATGTTTTACTATATTAGATAACGCTTCCTTCACTGTTGTAATAAAGCAGTATTTCACACCTTGATGAATATTCTTTGGCATAGAATAAGTAAACTCTATATCGTATTGCTGCATTCCCTCAATCAACTCATTCACTGTGCTCTCTAACTCAATGGCCTCATCATGCAGGTTATGTACACTGTTACGTATACTATTCATTGCTTCGGATAAGGTTTTCTTAAGATCTTCTAGTAATCCATCTACCTCTTTATCTTTATTAATAGCAAGCAGTGCTCCCACCTGTAATATAGATCTTGATAACATATGACCTACATTATCATGAATTTCTCTAGCAATTCTATTTCTTTCCTTCAGTTTTGCATAATGAATCTCATATTCTTGAGTTTCTAATAATGCTTTATTTTGAGACTGCAACAGAAGTTCTCTTTCAGTACTATCATCTCGTAATCGTTTAAACTCCTCTTGTAGAAGATTAATCATTTTGGTTCTATTAGATAGTACAACACACACTAATAAAATAGCCAATAAGAAGATACTATATATCATACTGTAACTAATAATAAAATTATATAGGGCTATAACACCAACTACACATAGATAAAAACTCTGTTGATAGAGTAAATCATAAAATAACAGTGGTATATATACAGTAAAAATTGGATTGAAGATACAAAAAACCATATAAGCAAGTGCAAGTACTGTTCTTATCTTCTGATTTCCCCATACATAAATCAAGCTATTAACAATTATAGCAACAATCATGGCCACTATAAAGTTATCACTAAATTCACATAACATACCTAGTACAGACAAAAGTAAAAAAAGCATACACTTATCAATAATTATCTTCATACGTGTTCCCCCAATGTATAACATCTTATCAGCCCGTCTTTTTATTATAACAGATTAATTTCTATAATTCTACATTTTATAGAAATGAAGCTTCTTAGAACTATGACATTTGTCATCTCACAAATTGACTAACATCACTTACAAATTCAACGATCATTTAATAGAATGGTATCTGTAATCAATCTACAAATATGTTAGGAGGATATTATGAGTAATTCAGTAGTTAAAATTGAGAATTTGGTAAAACGATACAAAGACCTTGTTGCTTTAGACCATTTTAACCTAGATATAAAAGAAGGAGAAATCTTTGGTCTATTAGGACCTAATGGTTCTGGTAAAACCACAACCATTAATTGTATTCTAGCACTGCTTAATTATGATAAAGGAAACATTCAGGTTTTTGGGCAGCCTATGGAGCCTAATAGCTATGAGTTAAAACGAAGCATTGGTGTTGTATTTCAAAATGTAGCTGTATTTGATGAACTAACGGTTTATGATAACATTGATTATTTCTGTGGTCTTTATATCACTGATAAAAATACAAGAAAGCAGCTGGTGGAAGAAGCCATTGATTTTGTTGGTCTTCAAGATTTTCGTAAGTTCTATCCAAAAAAATTATCTGGTGGTCTCTTACGTAGATTAAACATTGCTTGCGGCATTGCACATAAACCAAAATTAATCATTCTAGATGAGCCTACCGTTGCTGTAGATCCACAAAGTCGTAATAACATACTTGAGGGGATTGTTAAGTTAAATAAAGAAGGGGCAACCATTATCTACACCTCACACTATATGGAAGAGGTAGAACAGATTTGTACTAGAATTGCTATTATGGACAAAGGAAAAAATCTTACCATTGGCACTACCGAAGAATTAAAGCTTATGATAAAGACTGGGGAAACCATTATGGTGGAGGTATTAGGTTTAACATCTGAACATTTAGAAGCAATCAAACAGATTAAACATGTTTTCTCTGTGAATTATGATAATAACCAATTAAAGATTAAATGTTCTGGAGGCAAGCATAATCTAATCCGTATACTTGATTATCTACAAGAGAATTCCATATCCTTTGGACGTGTATTCTCCGAGCTTCCAACCTTAAACGATGTGTTCCTAGAAATTACAGGCAAAGAGCTTAGGGACTAGGAGGTGCTATATGTTTTTACATTTATTTAAATATAAACTGAAAACCTTATATCGCCCTTCCGAAGAACTCTTTTGGACCTATCTTTTTCCTATTATTCTAGGTACTTTGTTCTTTGTGGGCTTTGGTAATATTGCAGATAAAACAGAAACCTTTACTACCATTCCTGTAGCTGTAGTAAAAGAACAGGAACCCAATGAATATTTAAGTGAATTACTAACTCAGCTCTCTAATGAATCCGAAGATGCTACCCTATCCATTACAGAGTCCTCTAAGGAGGAAGCAAAGAAATTATTAGAGGATGAGAAAATAGACGCAATTGTCACCATCAATGAAGATGTTAGTCTTACCGTAAACGAAGAAGGAATTAATCAAAGTATTGTACGTATGATTTTTGATCAATACAAACAGATTTCTGATACAGTAACTAACGTAGCAGCTACCAACCCAGAGAAGATTCCAGATGTTCTTGCTACTATGTACGCTTCCATTGACGCTAATATCGAAACCACTCTAAATCAACATGATAACCTTGATACTATGACCTGGTATTTCTTTGCTTTAGTTGCCATGAACTGTCTCTTTGGATGCCTCTATGGTCTAAAAAGTATAGTAGCAATTCAGGCAAATCTTACTGTTTTGGCAACCAGAAGATGTGTCACTCCAACACACAAATTAAAGCTGATAGTCAGTGATATGCTAGCTAGTATTATTGCACAATACTTATCTACTGTACTCCTTCTATGCTATCTTATCTTTGGTCTTGGCATAAACTTTGGGGATCGACTTCCTTATGTTTTCTTAACTGCCTTCGTAGGCTGTCTAGTTGGGGTAGCAAATGGTACTTTCATTGGCGCAATCGGAAGATTCTCTCAAGGAGTGAAGGATGCCATTATAATGGGTGCTTCCATGATGTTCTGCTTCTTAGGTGGCCTTATGGTAGGAACTATGAAGGATATTATTGAAAGGACTATTCCATTTATCAATCGTATTAACCCTGCAGCCTTAATTGCAGATTCCTTTTACAGTCTTAGCATATATGACAATTTAAACCGTTATATGCTAAACACAAGTATCCTAGTTATAATGACAGTGGTATTGGCTTTATTAAGCTTCTGTCTAGTAAGGAGGGAACGTTATGACAGCATTTAGTAGTTATCTAAAAATTCTTAAGAAAAATATAGGCGGAGTAATCATATATGTAGCATTATTTATGGTGATTACCATGTTGTTTAGTAGCTTTGGTAAAGATACCGTTGATCCAAGCTTTACAATGAAAAAGCTTAATATTGCAGTCATAGATAGAGATAATACAGAATTAAGTAAGGGTTTTAAGGACTATATTGGTTCCATCCACAATATTGTGGATATAGAAGATAAGATGGAAACTCTGCAAGATAATTTGTTTTATCGTAATATCTCTTACATTCTGATTATACCAAAAGGTTATGAGGCTAAATTATCTCAGGGTAACCTAGATCACTTAGTGGAAAATGTAAAAGTTCCAAATTCCTTTGAAGGAATCTTCGCTGATCAACAGGTTGACCAATATTTAAAAACAGTTTCTTCCTACCTTAAAGCAGGCTATGAACCTATGAAAGCCCTTACACTAAGCATAGAAAGTCTAAAAAAGGCAACAGAAGTTACAATGCTGAATGCCAATAGTGAGACCACACAACAACAAACAGATATTATGTTTTTCTTTTTTCAATACATGGCCTTTGTTTTAATCAGCATAATTCTAATTGGTTTATGTCCAATCCTTTTAGTATTTAACCAGACAGACTTAAAGAAACGTATTGATGTTTCATCTCTTAGTCTGAAAGTTAAGAACAGACAATTAATTTTATTTAGCTTGTTCTTTAGCATTGCAATATGGCTAGCATTTGTAGTACTCTCCATCATTATGAATGGTACAAAACTACTTACCACAGCTGGATTGCTCTGCATGATTAATAGCTTTATCTTTACTTTAGTCTGTTTATCCATTACGTACCTTGCATCTCTGCTGATCAAATCAAAGAATGCCATTTCTATTATTAGTAATGTAGTTGGCCTTGGGATGAGTTTTATTTGTGGTGTCTTTGTCCCTCAATCTATTATGTCTGAACAGGTCTTAAGTGCCAGTCGCGTCCTTCCTGCATACTGGTATATGCATGCACATAACATCATTGCAAACTATACGGGAAGCACCACACAGTTAAAAACTATTATTGCAGACTTCGGTATTCTGTTTGGATTTGCACTTGCTATCCTTGCCATAAGCCTTGTAGTATCCAAAGTAAAACATGACAATGTATAAAAAAATAACCGTAATGTCTTGCTAAATAAAAGACATTACGGCTTTTTTTTATAAAATGTTCTTATCAGGAGGAGTCACCTTAACATAGAAATTAATGGTATTATCCTCATCTAAGGTTGCTAGAAAGATATCTTCTACTTTATTTATTTTATACTTTGCAATCTGTTTGATTAACCAAGCTTCGTCTTTACCCATACGTTTTAAGTTATCAAATAGAACTTTACCGTCCATCATTACATTAGCAATTAAGGTTTCCTGTTTTGGATTAAGACTTAAATCCATTGCCGTGACTGGTTTTTCACTTGCAATAGGAATTACACTGATCTCGCCATTGGTTTCAAAAATAGCTGTATCTACTTTAGAAAGGTCAAAATAGCCCAATGGACGGAGCATAGTAAGGAATTCATCCATATCTAAATGAGCTTTCGAAAAATTCTTTTTATATATTTTACCCTTTTCCATCAATACTATTGGATGACCAACAATCAGATTTCGAATTTTTTTGCTTTTGTCTGTACCAATACAGCATAAATAGGTGAATAACCCATATACAATCATAGCAATTAAATTATGAATGATTTTTTTGTCTGTAGCTATGGAAAGTTGTGCTGCTATGGAACCTATGGCAATACTATTAATATAGTCATACATACTCATAGATGCTATGGTTCTGTTTCCCAAGGCTTTCGTAATTAAAAACAGCACAAATAGGGAAAGTAATGCTGTCAACGGGATAATAAAATATTCCATATCTCCACCTCTTAAAGTTAATTTACAATTTACTTTCCCTAGTATTCTCAATTCTATTACTTATATTCTATTTCTTACAGTCTGCTTCTTTAAACATGTTTCTATAGCAATTCTTACGGTAATCTTTGTAATCGTAATCAAGCATGGCAGTATACTCATCGTGATGTCCACAGCAACCACAACCAGATCTACCCATGTTTTGATGGTACTTGCTATACCAAGTATTCTCCTCTGATATTTGAAATGGAGTAGGATATACTACCTTTATATCATCACAATAGTCTTCTTTATCAGGTGTACATCTTCTATTCTCCCAAGGATAGCATTTACATTCTTCCTCTTCTTCTCTTTGTTCTCCACTAAAGAAAATTGGAATAATAACATCTATATTCTCTCCACATTCTGGACATACTGGACACTCTCTCTGTGGTGGACATGGCCTTTGTGGTGGACACGTTGGGCACTCTCTCTGCTCTGGGCATGGTCTTTGTGGTGGACACGTTGGGCACTCTCTTTGTGG
>JAEZGY010000096.1 GCA_023416695.1 Bacillota bacterium
GATATCCCATAGCATAAGCTAGTAAGACCCCTTGAAGACGACAAGGTAGATAGGACAAAGGTGGAAGTGTGGTAACACATGCAGCTGATTGTTACTAATAGGTCGAGGGCTTAATCAAAAAAATGAGTTGGATGTAATACAATGTGTAGTTTTGAAGATATAGAGTAAAGGAATCATCGTAAGGTGATTCCTTTTTTTGTTGTGGACTTTAGCCTGTTGAGTTCATCGGAGTTTCTCCCAACGGAGAAATGGAGATGAGTGAAACAATAAACCACCTGCTATGCGGGTGGTGGGCCAGCTGTTATACAAAAAGATCACCTTTCCAGGTATAATAGAGGTGTCCAAGCCACTATTTACGAAAGGAAAGGTGATCTTATGGCAAACAAAGCCAATGATTTAGCACATACCAAATGGATGTGCAAATACCACATTGTCTTTACTCCTAAGTATAGACGAGAAATCATCTATAATCAATATAAGGCAGATATAAGAGATATTTTAAAACGGTTATGTTCATACAAAGGTGTAGAAATTCTTGAAGGAAATCTTATGCCTGACCATATCCATATGTTGGTCAGCATACCACCAAAGATAAGCATCTCAAGTTTCATGGGATATTTAAAAGGAAAGTCAGCATTGATGATTTTTGACAGACTCGCAAATTTAAAATATAAGTTTGGAAACAGACATTTCTGGTCAGAGGGATACTATGTAAGTACAGTGGGATTAAATGAATCCACCATCAAAAATTACATACAGGACCAAGAAAAGAATGACATACTGCAAGATATGTTGAGTGTCAAAGAGTATGAAGACCCTTTCAAGGGTTAAGGTGAAGTAGTACGAACGCCCTTTTAAGGGCTGCGACGAGTCAAGAGCATAGTGGCTTGAGCAAAGTGAAAGCCAGCGTCTTGAGGCGCTGGCCTAGTAATAGAGGCTTATAGCCTCAGAGCAAACCACCCGTTTTACGGGTGGTCATGATTGGTAGGTTAGTAGTGTATAGTAAAGCGTACACCAGTGTTAGTATTCTTCATTTCAAAGGTCATTTGGTGTGCTTCCAGGATGGATTTTACAAAGTATAGACCGAGACCACTTCCACCGTAATCTCGATTGTGAGAAGTTTCCAATCGTACAAAAGGTTCAAAGAGATCTGGTATGCAATGCTCAGTCAGATTAACACCCGAGTTCTCAATGTAGAGGTAATGTTCCTCTACATGTACTTCAACAGTTGCTCCTTCAGGAGAATAGTTGATAGCATTAGAGAGTAGGTTGGAAACGGCTCTGCCAAATGCTTCGGCATCTGCTGGTGTGGTAATATCTTTTCCCGTATCATATACAAAATCTATTTTCTTTTGATTGGCTAAGGTAATATATCGTTGACACTGTGTAAAAACTATTAGGGAGAGATTGCAATCCTTTATCTCATAGGAAGTCATCCCCTTTGATATATCCAAAATCTTATGAACCAGATTCGCCATGTCCTGTACTACTTCTAAGGAATGTGCAATATAGGTATCTCGATCCTTATAATCTCCCATATTATAGAGCATTCCTTCTAGTTCTCCTTGGAGGATAGTAATAGGAGTCTTTAGTTCATGGGAAACAGATTGGAAGAGCTTGTCACGGAGGTATCGTTGATGCTGCTCATTCTCCAGGGATTGTTGAAGCCCATCATACATACCAGAAAGATTATTTGCTAACTGCCCGATTTCATCTTTACGCTGCATATATGGAACCTGTGTTTCCTCTGACTTGGCTAACATCATAGAGGTCTCACTTATTTTACGGATTGGTCTGGTAACTATACAAGCAACCAGGAAGGAGGAGGCTATGGATAATCCTAGTACAATGCAGAATAATATGGGAATCTGAGAAATGAGTACATCTCGTACACGAATTTCCTGTCCTGGTTCCGTCATGGCTTTCAGTGTATATACATTTTGGTTACCCGTGGTATACATGAATTGTCCAATATCTAAAGTTTCTAAGGAAACTGAATTTTGGTCTGGAATTCCTTGAGCAATAGTACCTGTATTAGTACTGTTAGGTCCTGATACATAGAAGTTTATATTATATTTATCAGCTATCGGTTGCATAAGTGACTGAAGTTCTTCTAAATCTATAGAGCCTCCTCTGAAGTTATCTGTAAGGATAGCTTGGACCTCCTCTTTAACGGATGATTTATAGTTATTTACATAGGTTGCTGGAATATTAATAATTAGGATTGAGTAGACGATAGCACATATACTGGAAAGAAGTATAAAGATTATCAGGAATGCTTTTGTATTCAGATTAAATCTCAGTCTTTTTTTCAATCTTGTATCCCACCCCTCTAACAGTTTGAATATAGTCTCGGTTTAGCTTCTTACGGATGTTCCCAATATGAGTATTAATTAGTTTTTCCGCCCCTAGAAGGGAATCTCCCCAGAGAAGTTCATAAATCATTTCTCTTGTGTAGACCCTTCCAGGATTCTGCAGAAAAAGCTTTAGTATCTCGAACTCTTTTGTTGTTAGAATAACTTCTTCTTTATTTATGTAAGCTGTATGGCCATCTAGGTCAATAGCAAGGTCCTTATAGGTAAGGATGCATCCATTAGATGCAGTTATTTTTCGGCGAAAAACAGCTTCTACACGTTTGAGTAACAAGGACATGGAGAAAGGTTTCACGATATAGTCATCGATGAGATAGTCAAAGCCTTTTATCTGATCTTCTTCACTGCCAAGTGCTGTCAACATGATAATAGGAATATCTGATTCACTACGGATAAGTTTGCATAGCTCGTTTCCATTAAGTCGTGGCATCATGACATCAACAATTATCATATCTGGTAGTACCTGTTTGTATATCATGTAGCCTTCCATGCCGTCGGAGGCCATATAGGTGGAGTAGTTGGCATTTTCTAGACATGTCATCAAAATCTTTTGAATAGCTTTTTCATCTTCTACAATCAATATCCGTTCCTTCATGTTATCCCCCATATCATCACAATGTATGTTATATTATACCATATTATAGTATATTATTTATCTATATGTTGTTTTTTGTTACTTTTTTTACATGCGAAATTAGATAAGCAAAGGCTAAAGTAATAATAAATATTATGATAGGACCTACATTTGTTAGTAAACTGTTTTCCTGCCCTAAGAATGTCCTAAGTATGCTTATAAATACAACATGGAAGATGTAGATGTTAAGGGAGCAGTTGCGACCTAATGCATACAGTGAGAGAGAACTTACTTTGACAGATTTACTATCTTGGCGTGTTTCTCTCTGTTCCCTATTACATACGATGCAAAACAATATTAGGCCAAAGGTCAGTAGTTCGGTACTAACATAAGGAATGGCAGTGTTTTTACATAGAATATATTCTATTGTTACAGCAGAAAACAGGAGAGAGATACTAATTATGGCAACAGCAGGTTTGATATATTGCTTGATCCATATTTGATGTTTGCTCAGTACACATCCAGCCATAAAGTAGGACAAAGTACAGGCGATAGCATTACGGTATTGCAACATGTATGTCATATTGCCATCCTTTCGCCAGGAAATAAAGTAGATGATTAGTAATAAAGGAAAGGCATAAATGACTTTGCCTGCAACTTTTAATTTGTTCAGGAGCAGCATGATACCAATGGCAAAGACCAAGGAACCAAGGAACCACAGGTGAGAAGCAAATGGTGACTCATTGAGGAAGATTAGGTTGTAGAGTGACTCCTCAGTAATCAGACTGTTAAAAGCATCTGCTCCATTACGAAGGAAGAATACCAGTGCGTAAAGGAAATTAGCCCATACAGCAAGACTAAGTAACCTTGCTCCCTGCTTCTTTAAACGTAAAGCAAAGGTTGAGGAATCTTCTCTGTAGGATAGATAACCGGATACAATTATAAAAAATGGTACTGCCGTCTTTCCATAGGTAATAATGATATCACCCACCTCGCCAGGGAACGGAATATGGATACTTACAACTAAAAAGCACATAATCAGACGGAAAACATCTATGTAATTATTTCGTGGATGGGTGGTAACTATTGTAGTAATGGAATCATCCAGTTGTGGTTTGCCTTCTCGTCTCTGAAACAGATGTATAATATTGTGGCTGAGACGATGAAGTGCCCAGGCGGTCATTATGCTTAATACAAAGACTGCTAATACGAATAGAGGGTTGTTTCTTATGGTACCTACATCCTTCATATGTCCTATAAAGAGATTCTGTACTAGATAAAGTTCTAGAGTAAAGGTTCCAATAAACCGGATAAAGCGATTTCCAAACTGAACTTTCATAGTCAAAAGTAGCAGTGCAATGATGAAGCAGATAATCATTGGTAACTGCAAAGCTAAAGTGGACAACTTATCCATATAGGCCATACTTGTCTCGCTTTCGGTCCAATATCCACCATTTAGAATTTTTTGTGTTGTAAAATGATATAGTACACCGAAGGCTACGGCAAAAAGTGGTAATAAAATCCAGTAAAATCTGTTTATCAATGGAAGAATTCTATGTCTAAATTTGGCATAGGACATACCAACAAAAAACAGTAAAGTGGAGTTAAACCACCACTCACCCATAAACCAATCCTCCCCTCGTTCACTGTGCCCCAAAAGTAGAGAACTTACAACTAGGACAAGAGAGAGAAGACCATTGATCACATAAGCAACATTCTTATTTCTTATAAAGCTGAATGTAAAATAAAATATAAGGTATAACACAAAAAGCTCAATTACATACCAGGCATTTGGATTCGACAGCTTGAACCCGGTAAGTAACTGTATTAGTTTTTTTGACTCAATCCCTTCACCAGTCATAAACTTCACCAGTATGTACATCCAAGAGGATAAGAAAAATGGAAGTAGTAGGATAGGTAACCGTTTTCTTAGAAATCCGTGCAGATAGTTCTCCTTCGTCTTGTAGCTAACAAGAAGTCCATAGCCAGAGAAGAAAAAGAAGATTCCTACGAATAGTACACCAATATATTCAAAGAAAGCGATGCCTGTTAGATCTGCTCCTGCCAACTTCTGTACCAGATGGTGCAGGACAATCCCAAGTGCTGAAAAACCTTGGATTCCTTTTACTACTTTTAAAGACATACTGTCTTCAAAAAATTCTTTTGGCTTAGAAAATTTAACACCATATAATACGATACATAGCAGAATGGCACCAAAGATCCAGAGCGGTAGGTTATTAAGTTGTACGGTTTTTTTTAACTGCTGTAGGAAGTTGGTATCCGTTGGAGTAGATGGGGGTTCCACTTGTCCAACTGTTAAATTATTCATTATAGTAGTAGGAATGAAATCATTGCTATTCGGTGTGTTGTACATAAATTGAATGTTTATAGATTGATTATTAATGGTACCTATATATAGTTCAACTATGGATGGTTCGTATTTAAGGACTGCATGAAACCAAACAATATTGTTAATAGTACAGTATTCCGTTGATTCTATAGAAGCATTTTCTTCTTTGTAGCCTTCGAGTATCGAAATATCTGCTTTTTGACGTTCCTCTTTAGAAAGCTTACTATATGATTCAGATGTCATATCAAATAATTCCCTAATCATATAGACGTAACTAAAGTCCGATGGCATTATTTGAAAATATATACCATCATTCTTCATGTTCTCCACACACTGCTCATAGGATTCATACCCTAGTTTGGCATAATCAGTTTTAGTTCGTTCTACACCTTGACCAATTATAATCCAATCATCCATAACAGGAAGTGATAGATCTAAGTCCTCATGGTAAACGAAGGTGTAGTTGACCGATGAGTCGTCATGTTTCTTAGAAGCTTTTCCCCTATTACAGAGTAGTAAAGCTACTGCACATAAACATAGTACAGATAGTATTGTTGTTATTACAACTTTCAATTGCTTTTTACGCATTATCGTTCCTCCTATATTAAGTATAAGAAAATAATACATGGGATATATCAAAACAAATCCAAGATTAGGACAAGATTAGGATAAGTTAAACTCAGACTGGTAACTTTTAACAACAGTGAAAGTCTTTACATTGATGAAAATATAGCATAAAATCATACTGAATTAGTAGGAAATATAGGAGTGACAGCAGAGTGAATTCTAGTGTATTTTTAAAAGAGTTTTTATTATTAAGTAGTATGCATACGATTATTTTTATTGGAATTATACTACTTTTGTTTATGGGAATACGTTATTTAGAGAAGCGAAAAATTAAGTTTTCCAATCGTATGATTATTGGAACACTAGTAGGTCTTTTTCTTGGAATCATCATTCAATTGGTAGCAGGTTTCCCTGAAAATCCAGGAGAAATTACTTGGTTAAAAGAAGTATCCAGTTGGTATGGATTAATAGGAAATGGGTACATTGATTTACTGAAGATGCTTGTCGTACCACTAGTGTTTTTGTCTATCGTAAAAGTAATTATGAATATGCAGGGTGAGAACCTTGGTAAGATGACCGTGCGAACAATAGGAATGCTCATAGGTACCACATTAATTGCTGCTATGATAGGAATTGTAATTAGTAGATTATTCTCATTAGGAATGGGAATGGCAGTAGACAATCAAAGTGCAGAAATCAGAGAAATGAGTTCTATCATTGACACTTTGAGACAGCAAATACCTGCTAATGTTGTCAATGCAATGGCACAAGGAAATATAGTTGGGGTTGTAATCTTTGCTGGCTTCATTGGAATGGCAATTAGACGACTTACCAAGAAACATTTTGAGGTAATTGAACCATTTATCAAATGGGTAGAAGCATTCTATAAAATCATTTTAAGCGTTGCCATGACGGTAATTAAATTCATGCCATATGCAGTAATTGCGCTGTTAGCTAACACAATTACGTCAAGGGGCGTGGGTATACTAATTTCTGTACTTAAGTTTATTATAGTGCTTTACCTTGGGATAGCCCTTATGTTTATGATTCATCTTATGATTGCGTGGACGAAAGGCATTTCTCCAAAACAGTATATAAAAAATGGGTTAGAACCACTTCTTTTAGCATTTACGTCAAGATCTAGCATGGGAACACTTCCTGTATTAATTGAAACCTTACATCAGAAATTTGCTATTAATGAAGGGGTTGCTAGTTTTGTCGGAAGTCTAGGCGCTAATATGGGAATGAATGGATGTGCAGGATTATATGCAGCCATGGTAGCAGTAGTATTAGGTCAGATAACAGGGGTAGAAATGAATCTTGGCTTCTACATTATGGTGTTAATCGTAGTGACCATCAGTTCTTTTGGCATTGCTGGACTACCTGGAGCTGCTACGTTATCCATATCAGTAGTCATCTCAGGTATCGGAATGGAGCAATACTTCCCACTAATAGGGGCTATTTTAGCAATTGATCCAATTCTTGATATGGGAAGAACCTTCTTAAATGTAAGTGGAACTATGGTAAGTGCGATTACTGTTAGTAAGTCATTAGAAAGAGATGAAATAACTAAAAAGGATGAATAAACATTCTTGAGACTTGAAAGGGAATACAATATGAAAGTAATCATTATTGGTGGTATTGCATCAGGAATGAGTGCTGCCGCCAAACTACGAAGAGTGAATCCAGAAGCCCAGGTTACCATATATGAAAAAGCTGAATATGTTTCATTTGGTGCGTGCGGTCTTCCTTATTATGTAGGTGACTATTTTGAAGATGAGAAAAGGATGTTTGCCCGTACCCCAGAGCAAGTAAAAAGTATGGGAATCTCCTTACATCTGAAACATGAAGTATTAAACGTAGATACTGAAAAGAAAATAGTAGTAGTGAAAAACCTAGAGACCGGAGAAGAGTTTGAAGATTCTTATGAAAATCTGATGGTAGCAACAGGTGCAAAAGCAGTAGTTCCACCGATTAAGAATATATCATTAGATCATATCTATTTTCTTCGGACGTTAGAAGATGGTCATAAAGTAAGAGAAAAACTAGCAGATCCTCATATTAAAAAAGTGGGAATCATCGGAGCTGGTTTCATCGGCCTTGAAGTAGCAGAAGCTGCCCACCAACAAGGGAAAGAGGTAGCGGTTTTTCAATTAGAAGATCGAGTTTTACCAAGTGTATTTGATGTTGAGATTACAGATATTATAGAAGAAGAGCTTAGGAGTAAAGGAATTCAACTATATCTCAATTCAGCTGTAAAGGAATTTGAAGGATTAGAGAAGGTATCTAAGGTCATTACAGCGGATGAGAAAGTGGATGTTGATCTTGTTATCATTGCCACAGGAGTACGTCCCAATACGTCTTTCCTAGAAGATACCGGGATTCATATGTTAAAGAATGGAGCCATTGTAGTAGACCAACAAGGAAAGACTTCCATTCCAGGCATATATGCAGCAGGAGATTGTGCAACAGTTCCTCATTTATTAATGAAGGATGTCTATATCCCGCTTGCAACAAGTGCAAATAAACTTGGAAGAATTGTTGGAGAAAACATAGGTGGCGGACATGCTACTTATGAGGGGACACTAGGGTCTAGCTGTGTAAAAGTCCTGGATATTGAAGCAGGTCGTACCGGCCTAACTGAAAGAGAAGCAAGAAATACAGGTCGTAACATTAAAACTGTGTTTGTCACAGACAAAAATCATACAGACTATTATCCAGGTCAAGAAAAAATACATGTTAAATTAATCTATGATGGGGATACCTTTGAAATACTTGGAGGACAAACAGTAGGAAAGAGCGATGCTGTATTAAGGAGCAATGTAATTGCAACTGCCATTACAGCAAAGATGACAACGAAGCAATTAGGTATGCTTGATTTATGTTATTCGCCTCCATTTGCACGTACCTGGGATGTATTAAATGTCGCAGGAAATGTTGCAAAATAGCATTTGAGGATGCAAAATGAAAAGGTTCATTGTAATAAAAGGTTGCATCTTAGTAGATATAAAGTCTAGTGTATGTAAAAGCACTAGGCTTTTTTATGTACTATTCTACATAATTCTGCTTCGTGCTTACAAAATATTACTATTCACGACTTTCTGTCCTTAAAAAACGACATTTCGTCCTGTTTTTGGTTTTATAGTAGAATTATGAGATATAATGTAAATTATAAGAATTAAAGGAGGTATAAGTAAATGAAGCTTAAAATATTAATTGGTCTTTTGACTATAGCACTTTTTCTTGTAGTAGCACCTACTATAGAGTTAGAGGCTAGCACAACAAAGACCTATAAGATTTCATCTACAAGTGTGTCCACTTTAACGACTACATTAGAAGACATTGCAACGGTTAGTAGGAATGGCAATACTATTACCATTACACTTACAAGTGATGTTGGGGGGTGTTTGGAGTTTGATGTAGCAGATAGTAATGTTACTTTTTTTCTTAATGCATCCAATCATATTGTAGATGCAGGGGGGTTGCCTAATTGTATTCTTATAAAGGGGTATAACGAAGCTAAGATTGTTCTAACAGGAAATGGTACTTATCAGGGAGCAGAGGAATATACGATTTTTGGAGAACGCTTTCAAAGAATATATATTGAAAGTGGAACGTTCAAAGATCCTGCAAATACTAAAGGAGACTTAATCGAAACATGGCACGTAAATTTTATACTGGAAAATGGCTATGATTATTACACTGTAAAGATTGGTGATAGTTTTGATTATTTTGGTTCATTTCACGATTACTATGAGTATAACCGTTTGGAAAGAGAAGTTTTTAGCCCTAATTTTGGTATTGGGAATGGTGATCTTGTAGTTACTCAAAGTAAAGGTATAATACCAAGTTATAATATTATTGCACCAAATGTGGATAATGGAAGTTATGTTGTTAAAGTGAATGGAGAAGTTTCCAATACTGCAAAACCTGATGATAGGATTGAGATAGAATATACTCCTGATCCTAATTATAAAATAGATGATGCATGGTTTACTTATACAGGACTAGGGATAAAAAAAAATAGGAGCAAATATTTTGAATATGAGGATGAAGTTTATATGCCACAATCGGATATAACTATGGTGGTAAGCTTTGCTTGGATATATAAGATTACAAGACAACCGACAGTAGAAAATCCTACAGTGATAACGAATAACCCGGATGGTATTAAGAGTTACCAGTGGTATAGAAAGTATATGGCTGACTTTTCAGTGGTTGATGCGTATACTTATTATACATATCCAGATGATGATATATATAATATTGATGACTTTGGCCATATATCTAGAAGTGCATATGATTCTACAACAAAGACTTGGTCACCAAGCGATGATGACTTGAAAATAAATCTCACGATATATAATCTAAACAAAAATGAATATATTACAATTATTCCGGTGACTGGAGAGATTATTTCTGTTTCATCAGGAGTGCTAAGAGAGGATGGATCATATACATGTCTGTCAAATACTGACATTACTTTTTCAGACAACACAGGGAAATGTCGCATAATGATAACGCGAAATAGGGAAGAGCAAGTGAAAGGGCAAAATACAGCCACTTATACCGGACCTGCAGGAGAGGTATATTGTTTTATTATGACGGATGGGTATGAGTTTCTATATTCAGATAGTATTCTAGTTAAGCCACATATATGTTCGGAAAATACGCTAACTGAGCATGGGAAGATGGATGCCTCTTGTACAGAAACAGGGTTAGATAGCTATTATGAGTGTACGTGTGGAAAACTATATTCTGATCTTGCAGGAAGTACTGAGATAACTAAAGTACCAGTTATCCCAGCAAAAGGTCATTATTATGGAACAGATAATATCTGTGATATATGTGGACATTCTGATACTAAAGATGTGGCTCCACCAAAGGAGAAAGGTAAGATTTTGGATGGGACACCTGCTAATAGTAGTAATTCAGGTAAGCTTGTTGATGTAGATGATGTGGCGGATAAGAGTCTTACAGAGGAGCAAAAAGCCAGAGTTGAGAATGGAGAAGATGTAAAGATTACTCTTGAAGTAAAGGATATTTCTGACTCAATCTCAGAGGATGATAAGGGCTTAATAATGAATATGCTTGATGAGTATACTGTAGGCTTATACCTTGACATTAATTTATATGCACAAATTGGTTCAGATTCTAGGCAACAGATCAACAAGACAAATGGTAAAATCAAAATTACGATAAAAGTTCCAGATTCCTTAGTTAGTACTAAGTCTAATGTAACCCGAACTTATAAAATTATAAGAGTACATGAGGGTGTAGTAACCCTGATTGATGCGATCTATGATCCTGCTAAAAGAACATTAACTTTTGAGACGGATAGATTTTCAACCTATGGACTAGTTTACAATGATGTAACTATTACCACACCAGATACAGATGATTCTAAATCGAAAGATGAAAAGGAAGAAGTTCCAAAGACAGACAATTCCACATCGAAAGATGAAAAAGATGAAGTGCCAAAGACAGGTGATTCAAATGAATTCTATCGTTGGTATATAATTTTACTTGGAAGTATAAGTATGATTTTATACATTAGCATAAAGAAGAAAATTGTTGAGAAATAAGATTAAAGATGAGATAGGGGTATCTTAAAAAGATGTCCCAAAACAAGGAGAGTTCTCTTAGTTTTGGGGCATCTTCATTTTTTTATGTTCTTTCATTCCTCTTACAGCTTTCTCTTTTTACAATACTGCATGGAAGAATGATTTTCATTGCGGTGGGTAATTTCGTTTTTATCATATTATGGACAATGGAAGCTCCATACATCCCCATGGAATAAACAGGGGCATCCATTGTAGTAAGGGGTGGATTTGTATAACTAGTAACATTGGAGTTATCGAATCCAATGATGGAGATGTCTTCTGGTATCTTGTAACCTGTTTCTTGTAGAGCCTTCATTGCCCCTATAGCAATGGGATCGCTGGCTGCAAAGATTGCAGTGGGAAGAGTTCCCTTATGAATAAGCTCCATCATCATGCGGTATCCAGATTCTACTAAGAATTCCCCTTCTATCATATAATTTTCATATTCTATATGGTTCATTTTGCAGAAATTCTTAAAAAGCCTTGGGCGTTTATCAGGAAATAGGGTTCCATCTTCTAGATACTCCCTGCCACACAGGAATCCAATCTTTTTATGGCCTAGTTCACATAAATAAGTCATGACGTCTGATACTGCTTGTTCAAAATCCAGCGTAATTGTTGTAATGGATTTATCTTCTACAGGCATGTCTAAAAATACAATATTTTCTGTTAACGCTCTTAATGTAGTGATCTCAGTTTTACTAAACTTTCCGACACAAACAATTCCATCCGTATCCTTAAGAGAGTCTAAATAGTCAAGGTCGGATTTAAATGTACGCCTGACATTAATCCCATTTTTAGAGCAGTAATCTTCTATTCCTTGACGAATTAGTAGATAGTAGTTATCTTCAAGTTCTTGTTGTGAGGAAAACCATTGTAATATACCTATAGTAATTCCACCTTTTATGGCAGTTTTTCTTGCTTTTTTCATATAATTCAAGTCTTTTGCAGCTTTTAGTACCCGTTGCTTTGTCTCAAGGGATGTGCTTAGGGTAGTATCGTTGTTTAGTATTCTTGAAACCGTTGCCACTGAGACTCCAGCTTTATGAGCTACTTCCTTTATTGTTGCCACGGTAACACCTCCTTAGAATCTTAATTAAGTAATATATTTATAATAGAAAAAGTTTAGTAAAAAAGCAAGTAAAATCTACTTAATAATTTTAGTAAAAGGTATTGACTATTTAGTAAAATAAAAATATAATTTACTTAAATAAGTAATACATGGGAGGCATAAAATGCTAGATTCAAACATATTAATTCAAAATTTACTAGACAAAAAGTATGATGAGCAACTGAATAATGTTTACATAGATGCTCACTTAATAGAATACCAAAGGGAACGCTATATTACGTCCGTTAAGGAATTTCAGAAGTATTTTGGGGAAGAAGAAGTAGAAATTTATAGTACTCCAGGTAGAAGTGAAGTTTGCGGAAACCATACAGATCATCAGT
Source organism: Bacillota bacterium (assembly GCA_023416695.1). Lineage (GTDB taxonomy): Bacteria > Bacillota > Clostridia > Lachnospirales > Lachnospiraceae > KM106-2. The sequence continues at coordinate 12,919 of JAEZGY010000096.1, forward strand.
ATGGAATGGTTTTAGCAACCTCCATTAATTTGGACTCTATTGCTGTTGTTAGCAGAAATGAGGAAGGTATCGTTAGAATTAAGTCTAAGAACTACGATTTATTTGAAGTAAAGGTAGAGGAGCTTACCTTAAGAGAAGAAGAAAAAGAGACCTCTATTAGTTTAGTAAAAGGTGTACTACAGGGTCTAAAAGAAGCAGGATACAAGTTAGGAGGATTTAACCTATATACTACCAGTGATGTTTTAATTGGAGCTGGTCTTTCCTCTTCTGCAGCCTTTGAAGTTTTAGTAGGAACGGTAGTTTCTGGTCTATATAATGAGATGCAGATTAGCCCTATTAAGTTAGCCCAGGTAGCACAGTACGCAGAGAATGTGTATTTTGGAAAACCATGTGGACTTATGGACCAGATGGCATGCTCCGTAGGTAATTTGATTCATATTGATTTTGAGAATCCAAAGAATCCAACTGTAAATCAGGTAGAAATTGATTTTGAAAAATATCATTATAGTCTATGTATTGTAGATACCAAAGGCTCTCATGCTGATCTAACAGAGGATTATGGATTAATTCCATTAGAAATGAAGCAAGTAGCCCAGTGTATGGGAGCTGAGGTATTACGCCAGGTGAAAGAGTCTGATTTTATCGAAAAGATACCTGAGATTAGAGAGAAGGTAAGTGATCGTGCCGTACTTCGTGCACTTCATTTCTATCAAGAAGAGAAGAATGTAGAAGCAGCTGTAAAAGCACTAGAAAATGGGGAATTCATAGAGTTTTTATCTATTATCAAGCAATCAGGAAACTCCTCTTTTAAGTATCTTCAAAATGTATATACCAATCATGATGTTGAGCACCAGAATATGTCTCTAGCTCTAGCCCTCACTGAGCAGTTCCTTGGAGAAAACGGGGTATGTAGAGTACATGGTGGAGGATTTGCCGGAACTATTCAATGCTTTATTAAGAATGATGTGGTATATGACTATAAGGAGTATATAGAGCGTGTATTTGGTAAGGATTCTTGTCATGTATTAAAGGTTAGAAAATATGGTGGAATTAAAGTGATCAGCTAAGAAGTAAAAGAAATATGTAAGAATGCAAATGGCATGGAAGTGAGGTAAAAGATGAAAGTATTAGTGTTAGGCGGAGCAGGATACATTGGGTCTCATACGGTATGGGAATTAATCGATAAAGGGAATCAAGTAGTTATTATTGACAATCTAGAAACTGGACATAAAGAAGCGGTTCACCCAGAGGCTACCTTTTATGAAGGTGATTTAAGAAATAGAGACTTCATTGATCATGTACTTGATCAAGAAAAGAATATTGATGCAGTAATTCATTTTGCTGCCAACTCTCTAGTAGGAGAAAGTATGGTAAATCCATTAAAGTATTATGATAATAACCTTTGTGGCACCAAGGTTCTATTAGAATCTTTAATTGCCCATGGCATTAATAAAGTTGTATTTTCCTCTACTGCAGCGACTTATGGAGAACCAGTAAACATTCCTATTCAAGAGGAGGATCAAACAAAGCCTACCAATTGCTATGGCGAAACAAAGCTTTCTATGGAGAAAATGTTCCACTGGACAGGGGTTGCTCATGATTTAAAATATGTATCCCTTCGATATTTTAATGCTTGTGGTGCTCATAAAAGTGCCCAAATTGGTGAAGCACATAACCCAGAGAGCCATTTGATTCCAATCATTCTTCAAGTAGCCAATGGTACAAGAGATGCCATTCATATTTATGGTACTGATTACGATACAGAGGATGGTACTTGCGTAAGAGACTATATCCATGTAACAGACTTGGCACAAGCCCATATCCTAGCAGTAAAGTATTTGATGGAAGGAAACGAAAGTAATATCTTTAATCTTGGAAATGGGGTTGGATTTACAGTAGCCCAGGTGATTAACGAAGCAAAACGAGTTACTGGAAAGGAAATTAAAGTAGTGGAATCTAAGCGCCGTGCTGGAGACCCTGCTGTCTTAATAGCGTCTAGTGAAAAAGCTAGAAAGATTCTTGGCTGGAAGCCTGAGTATACTCATATTGGTGAAATCATTGAAAGTGCTTGGAAGTGGCACAGTACACATCCAAATGGATTTTAAATAGAGGTATCTGACTAGGAAAAGGAGACATCATGATAAATAGACAGATTAACAGATTAGTTCAATATGGAATTCTTACAGGACTAATAGAAGAGTCAGATTCCATTTATATAACAAACCAACTTATGGAGCTTTTTAAACTAGAAGACTTTAAGGAAGAGGAAGTTCCTTTAGTTTTAGTTGAAGATTTAGAAGATATTCTTTCTTCTATGTTAGACTACGCCTATGAAAAGGGCTTAATAGAAGAAAATACCACAACCTACAGGGATTTATTTGATACTAAAATAATGGGTATTCTTGTAGCGAGACCATCCGCTGTAAGGGAGCACTTTTCTACATTGTATAAACAGTCACCTGAGGCTGCTACCAATTACTATTACAAGCTTAGTATGGATAGCGACTATATTAGAAGATATCGTATTTGCCAAGATTTAAAATGGAAAAGTGCAACCCAATATGGTGATATTGATATTACAATTAATCTTTCTAAACCGGAGAAGGATCCGAAAGCAATTGCAGCCGCTAGACATGCAAAAGAGGTTGGTTATCCAAAGTGCTTACTTTGTGTAGAAAATGAAGGTTATGCAGGAAGAATCAATCATCCGGCAAGACAGAACCATAGAGTGATTCCGTTGACGATTAACAACGAGAGTTGGTATCTTCAGTATTCTCCTTATGTATACTACAATGAGCACTGTATTCTGTTTAACTCCAACCATACGCCAATGGTAATCGATGAAGCCACCATTACTAAATTGTTTGATTTTGTAAAGCAATTTCCTCATTACGTGATTGGATCTAATGCAGATCTTCCTATTGTAGGTGGTTCTATTCTGACTCATGAGCATTTTCAAGGTGGTAAGTATCGCTTTGCTATGGAAAAAGCACCACTAGAGACAGAGTTTAGCATAAAGGGATATGAGGATGTAAAAGCGGGTATCGTTAAATGGCCAATGTCAGTAATTCGTTTAAGCGCAAAGGATTCAGACCGATTAATCTCTTTAAGCTCCAAAATTCTTGATAAATGGAGGTCTTACTCTGATGAGGAGTGCTTCATCTTTGCGAAGACTGAGGATATCCCGCACAATACTATTACCCCAATTGCTAGAAAAGTTGGGGAGAATTATGAGATAGATTTAGTACTGCGTAATAATATTACTACAGAGGAGCACCCTATGGGGGTATTCCATCCACATAGTAATTTACACCATATTAAAAAAGAAAATATCGGTCTTATTGAAGTAATGGGCCTAGCGGTATTACCAGCAAGATTGAAAAAGGAAATGGAACTGTTAGGAGATGCTATCCTTTCTGGACAAGAAATTACCAAGATAGAAGAAATTGCAAAGCATGCAGATTGGGCAAAGGAATTTGTACCACAGTATGACAATATTAACAAGGACAATATTGCAAAGATTCTTCAGGATGAAGTAGGTAAGGTATTTGCCAGAGTACTAGAGGATGCTGGTGTATATAAGAATGACAAAAACGGAAGAGATGGATTTATGCGATTTATTGAATACATCAATCAATAAGTAAAAAAGAAGCAGGTGTGGGTATTCCACACCTGCTTCTTTGTGTATATGTACTAGTTTATTTTGTGAAAAATTGCTGAAAAGCATCTACCGTACTCTGAGTAGTTGGACAGATTATAAGGGCAATGTAATTTCCGTAAGAGGTAATTTGTGCGTTATCAATTTTAGCTACCTCCGTAGGTAAATAAGTATTAAAGGCAGTTCGTCTAGCTTTAATTCGATTTTCTAAGGAGGATTTAGCAATTGGAATATCATTAGCGTCCTTTAAATGAATGATAAATATTTCCTCTGAGGTTGCCTCGGATGCATAGGTAATAAGGAAGCTATCTACCTTCTCATAGTTTAGGTCACATAAAAAATTAAAGGTACTTTGGGCATCCTCATCCTTAGAGGAAAAGGTAGTCATATCCGGTAGGTCACCAGCAGCTTTAGTCATGTCTTCTAGTAGTGCATTGATATCAATAGCTTTACTTAATTCCTTGTGTGGCTCTTCTTTCTTACTACAGGAGCAGAGGAAAGACAAAAGCATTACCAAAATAGCTGTTATTAACAATAATTTTTTCATAAAATCTCCCATTCATGATCGTTTATACTTAATAACTAGACGTTCCGAAGTATTTATCTAACTCATTGTAGAGCTCTGTATAATCATCCGCTGTAGCTGCATTATCTTTGTATACAATATTAATTGCCATGATAATTTGTTCGTTTTCACCCATTGTGTAAGTGGTATTATACTCCATGCTATAATAGACTCTTTCGCCTATTCCATCAGACATTTTTTGAATATAGGATTCATCTACGTTTTTAGGTAATAGATAGATTAAAGAGGTGGTTTTTTTCTTCATGGCTTCTTTAATGATTTTCGGTAGCGTCTTAATGTTAGTAATTGGTTTGGCATTCTGTACGTAATAATTATATTTTCGACCTTCTGCCTTAGGATACAGATCAGTATTCCATTGATGTCCTTGTATGAAGGTTTCCTCAGGACAATTGAAATTAGCATAGCTTATGTAGTTGTTTCCTGCATCAAAGGTAACATCGGTTAGGTACCACTTTCCGTCATCCAGTTTCAAAATGTCCCAGGAATGGGAGAGATCAGTACTGTGAACAATCTTACATTCTATCCCCAGCATATTCATAAAGAGCTTAAAGGTGGTGGCATAGCCCACACAAACTGCTTTTTTCTTTTTCAAAACTCCATGTGGAAGGTGGAGACCATCCTTATTGTTTGGGATTGCTACCAAAGAATTACTATTATATTTTATATTGGTTACCATCCAGTCGTGAACAGCCACTTCTTTTTCATAAAGGCTCATTTCAGGTTTGATTATTTGAGCAAGGACCTCAGAAGCCATTTTAAGGGTTTCCTTATCATCCTCAGAGAGGGAGGAGTTATCCTTATTTATGTACGCATTGGAGATTTTTGAGGTATCCTCAATCTTGTACATACCTGCTATAGTTACATATTCAGGTTCCGTATCAGTTGTCTCTTCCTTCTTTGTTAGTTCCGTTTTAAGCATTGTTATCTCATTTGTAAAGGATGATTTTAATTCTGTATTTTGCTCCCTAAGCCTTGAAAAACTTTGATATGAGACAACTATACTAATCCCAATCCCTGTTGCAATAACAAATGTTAAAATAATTGCCATAATAATAGACTTCTTGTTCATAACATCCTCCATGTTGACGTAGTAAATACTGGTAGTATATTTCAAAAAATAACATCAATCAACAGTTATCCATATAAATTAAAATAGATTTAAAGAATGAAATAACTAATCAACAATTAGTTAAAGAATATTTGAAGCCTTAAAAGAATTCATTATGACTAAAGTCATAGTTACTTCCTTTCTTTTTACACATATTTAAAACGAATTTGATTGGTAGGATGAATGTAAAGTAAAAAAGTTGCAGTGTATTATCGAACAGGGAAAAAAACTCGTAACTCTTTGTTATTTTACTGGAGTAAGGAAAACCCCTATGGTACAATAGTAGCGATATAAAGAAATATTGATATAGGGATGAACGTAGGATGGACAGAGTACTTAGAAAACCAATAGTAGTAACAGTATTAGCTGTATTATGTACCCTTTTGTGGGGGAGCGCCTTTCCGGCTGTAAAGAAAGGGTATGAATTGTTTCAGATTCAAGATGGGATAGTTGCAGACAAGTTAGTGTTTGCGGGTATGCGTTTTCTTGTAGCAGGTTTTTTTATACTGCTTCTTTTGTTAATTACTCCGAAAAAAAGCCTTAGACTTAAAAGAAAAGACTGCAAAGGTATTATAATACTAGGGCTGTTGCAAACCTTTCTGCAATATTTTTTCTTTTATATTGCCCTGTCTAATATGTCAGGCTCCAAGGGGTCTATTATCAATGCTTCTGGTACTTTCTTTGTAGTACTTCTTAGTCATTTTCTTTTTGCCAATGAGCGTCTTAATGGAAAGAAGGCAGCAGGTTGCCTTTTTGGATTTGCTGGTATTATTATAGTGAATCTTACGAAGGATACGGATTTTGGTTTTCATGTAACAGCGGAAGGGTTTATGCTCATGGCAGCTCTTACCTTTGCCTTAGGCTCTGTTTACAGTAAAATAATTCTAAAGGATATGGATGCCTTATTGCTAACGGGATATCAGCTTTTTCTAGGGGGAACACTGTTGTTTTTGGTATGTCTATTACAGGGAGGAAGACTAAGTCATTTCTCATTAGAGGGTATTTTATTATTTGCATACTTGGTGTTTATTTCTGCAGCAGCCTTTGGCCTATGGACCCTTTTGTTAAAACATAATGAGGTGACTAAGGTCTCCATATTTAATTGTTTAACACCTGTCTTTGGCACATTACTATCAGGTATTTTTCTATCAGAAGACATATTTAAATTAAAAAATCTAGTGGCTCTTCTTCTTGTGGTAGCAGGCATCTATTTAGTCAACTCCATTGGAATAAGAAGCGTGGATATAAAAACTAAAGTAAATGAATAGGTGAACTCATGCAAAAAAAACAATTACAAAGTAGTGGTATACTTTTATTAACCTCATTAATTTGGGGAATCGCTTTTGTGGCTCAAAGTGTAGCCATGGATTATATTAAACCCTTTACCTTCAATGGGATTCGTTGTATTTTGGGTGGAGTCGTTCTTTTACCAGTAATTGCTCTTATGAAGAGATTTAGTACTAGTAAGAAAGAGAGTCTCACTCCCAAAGAGGGAAGTAAGGAACTGGGATTTTTTCATTCCATAGAATTTAAGGGTGGGGTATGTTTTGGATTAGCCCTATTTGTAGCCTCCAATCTACAACAATTTGGTGTGATGTATTCCACACCTGGGAAAGCTGGATTTTTAACAGCTTTATATATCTTACTTGTCCCTATTATGGGATTATTCATAGGAAAGAAAGTAATAGGACGGATATGGTTTTGTGTAGCCATGGCTTTAGTTGGAGTATTTCTCCTATGCGTAACAGAACAGCTTACCATTGAAATGGGAGATATTCTTCTAATCCTATGTGCCTTTTTCTTTTCTGTACATATTTTAGTAATTGACTATTTTTCTCCAAAGGCTAATGGCACAATCATGTCTTGCATTCAATTTTTTGTTTGTGGAGCATTAAGTTTAATCTGTATGGGATTATTTGAACGTCCGATACTATCCGATATTCTGATGGCATCAAAGCCAATCGCTTATGCGGGTGTAATGTCCTGTGGAGTTGCTTATACATTGCAAATCATTGGACAAAAAGATACAAATCCTACGGTTGCATCACTAATTTTAAGTATGGAATCTGTATTTGCCTACTTGGGAAGCTTTGTTATACTTGGGCAAAAGCTATCTAGAAGAGAGGCGTTAGGTTCTCTTTTGGTTTTTGTAGCAATCATACTAGCCCAATTACCAACGAGGAAAAGAAGTAACATTTAATAAATCCATTAAGTTGATAAGAGAGGGGGAACCGCCTCATGGCAAGAATTATGATTGTGGAAGATGACCAAGCATTAAGAAATCAGATAAAAGAAATGTTGACGGATTACGACTATACCATCCTGGCAATTGAAGAGTTTCATAACATCGAAGAGCAGTTTACTTCTTTTGCACCAGACTTGGTCTTATTAGATATCAACCTTCCATACCACGATGGCAATTATATATGCAGAAAACTTCGCAAGAGTTCTAAGATACCAATTATTATAACCTCAGCTAGAAACAGTGAGATGGATCAAATCTTTAGTATGGAAGTTGGAGCAGATGATTATGTGGTAAAGCCCTTTTCAATTTCTGTTTTGTTAGCAAAAATTAATGCCCTTTTACGACGTACCTATGGAGAATACATACAGGGTGAGCAGTCAGGTACAACTCAGGTAGAAGGCATTGTGTTACAGGATAAGGATTTTACCTTGTTTTATCAGGGAAGGTCTGTGGAACTGTCTAAAAATGAGTATCGATTGATGAAGGCATTTATGCAAAGACCAAATGAAATCATTACAAGAGAGACTTTACTTGAGCTTCTTTGGGATACACAAGATTTTGTAGATGACAATACACTCACTGTAAATATTACAAGACTTAAGGGACAACTTCAGACGTTAGAATTGTGGGATGTGATAAAAACTAAGCGTGGTGTTGGGTACTATATGGATACTGAGAAAATGGAGGAAGACAAATGAAGAAATCCATTTTACAGCAATTGAAAGAGTGTTTACTTGACCAGATGGCATCAACCATTACCTACATGGTTGGAGTGTTTCTGGTCGTCTCTTTTTATGCATTATCGTCCAAAGAAAGCATAGAACTACTGTATCCTATTGCCCTAGCCTTAGTCGTATATCTTATTTATTTTCTTATTGTATTTTTACGTTTTCTCTCCTTTCAAAAGCATTTACATGCGATGGCAGAGCACCAAGACATAGAGATTAAATCCCATTCTATCTCGGAAGCCTTAGTAAAGGAGAAGATGTTTTCTATACACAGTAAATATGCAAACCATATTCATCAAATGGAAATGAAGAACCAGAAGGATTTGAGGTTTTTATCTACCTGGGTACATAATATGAAAACACCGGTTTCAGTCACTAATTTGATTCTACAGCGCTATCAGCTTAATCAACTGAGTAAGGAAGAGTTACTTCAAGGGCTAGTGGAAGAGAATGAAAAACTCAATGGGCAATTAGATCTGGTGCTTAACATTTTTCGAATGAGTGAATTCGAAAAGGATTATCTGCCAACAAAAGTCAACATAACGGGCTCTCTGAATCAAATCATTAATCAACACCAAAAGCAGTTTATCTATAATCGAGTTTTCCCTAAGGTTAATAAGCCGGATCAGGATGTGTACGTTTTGTCTGATGCAAAGTGGAACAATCTTGTGATTTCTCAGATTATCTCCAATGGCATCAAATACTCACGACCTTTAGAAGGGGTGGAGGCAGGGAAGTTAGAGTTTACACTACAACAGGCAGAAAATAAAGTTATCTTAATCATAAGGGATTATGGAATGGGAATACCTGAATATGACATGCCAAGAATCTATGAGCCATTCTTCACCGGAGATAATGGTCGCAGTACCAAGGGCGCCAGTGGTATAGGACTGTATTTTTGTAAAGAGGTTTTAAGGATGCTAGGACATGAGCTAACTATCACTTCAAAGGTGGGGGAGGGTACCACTGTTACTATTACTTATCTTGCAAAACTGTAAGGTTATGTAAGGATATTCGATGGAAGGGAAACTTTGGGCAGTGTATGATATCTATAGAGTTTAGGGATTTCTCTAAAACCTTAAGATTAGGAGGTATACTATGTCGGTATTAGTTGCAGAAAACTTAACCAAAACCTATGGGGATTATAAAGGAGAAAGTGCTACAAAAGCTCTTGCTGGAGTTAGCTTACAGGTGGAAGAAGGAGAATTTGTGGCAATTATGGGACCAAGTGGAAGCGGAAAATCCACGTTAGTCAATATTCTCAGTGGAGTTACTAGCCCTACAAGTGGAAAGGTCCACATAGCCAATCAGCAGATGGAATTATTATCAAAGGATGAACTTGCTTTATTTAGACGAAGAAATATTGGATTTGTATTTCAAGAATTTAATTTACTAGATCACTTAACCTTGGAGGAAAATGTCATGCTTCCAATGGTACTTGATAAGAAAAAGCCAGAGGAGATTATAAAAAGGGTAGATACCTTAATGGAATTTCTGGGAATTACAGACAGTAAAGGGAAGTACCCTGCATCAGTATCTGGTGGGCAGCAGCAAAGAGCTGCTGTAGCAAGAGCTCTTATTAATGAGCCCAATATTATATTTGCCGATGAACCTACAGGTAATTTAGATTCTAAGTCAGCCAATGCAGTCATGAGATGCTTAGGAAGACTCAATGAAGAACAAAGTGCAACCATAATGATGGTAACTCATGACGTATTTGCAGCAAGTTTCTGTAAACGTGTTATTTTTATTAAGGATGGCAGCATTAATATGGAGATTAGAAGAAAAGGAACTAGAAGGGAATTCTTTGATCAGATACTAGACTGTCAGGCAGTTGTCGGAGGTGAGAACATTGACCTTTAGACAAATAGTAGTTAAAAACTTTTTGGGAAATGTAAGACAATATCTAGCTTTCTTTTTATGTAGCACTTTCTCTATCATGGTATTTTTTATGAATGTTACGCTAGCCTTTAATAAGGATATTACCCAAGGGGAATCTAGTGATTTTATGACTTATATGATACCTATTACCATGGTTGGAATTACGCTTTTTTCTATCTTCTTTATCATATACGCCAATAACTCCTTTGTAAAAGCTAGATATAAGGAGCTTGGCGTTTACCTTACTCTTGGTATGGATAATAAAGAAGTACGTAAACTGGTAAATGGACAAAACCTCATTATTAGCAGTTGTAGTGTCATTATTGGTGTTTTACTAGGGGCATTGTTTTCAAGAATTTTTCAAGTGGCAATAATTCATATCTTGGATTTGAGTAGTGTTTCCTTCTATTTAGATGCAAAAGCATTTCTTGTGACCATTGTTGTTTTTGTATTAGTATTTGCTATCGTATTCCTCCAAAGTAATTTAAAGATAAGGAAATTAGATATTTTAGGCATGCTAAAGGAAGCAAAACAGATGCCTAAGAAGCAGACCTCAAAAAGATCTATTCTATTTGGCATTATCGGTTTTATCCTTATGTTAGTTTCATTGTGGATGGTTTTATTTATCATGAGCAATGAAAAGTATAATTCTAATGTTAAGATTACTTTTCTATATTTGGGAGTTCTATTTGCAGGAATCTATCTAGTGATTTCAAAGGGTGGAGAGGTATTGATCCAGTATAGGAAGAAAAAGAGTGCTTACCAATGTTCTCTTCTTTCTCTGGCAGAGACAGAAAAGAAGTATGAGGGGAATAAGCGTATCATGTTTGTTCTCAGTGTGCTAAGCAGTATGACTATTGTTTTAGTAGCATCTCCTTTTTCACTCCTTAGTTTAAGTGAGTCTATTGCAGAAATGAACAGTAACAACATAGAATATGTAGAAACAGCCAATGTTCATCACCTTGGGAAAGAGAAGCGAGAAGAGATTCTAACGAAGGAAGCAATTACCTATGATAAGCAAGTTGACTTTATCTATCTGTATAAGGATAGTAGTAAACAAGCTTCTGTGCCTATCGTTTCAGTAGAAAGCTATAACCAGCTTACCGGGGAAAAGGTGGAGCTTACGAAGGGACAGTGTATCAACATTGTTGTGAATTGGTTACCAGGAGCGGCCGGTTATGAGGAAGGAACAGACACAGTCCTTTATGGCACAAAGGAAACTTATAACTATCAAATTATGAAGGCAAGCCATGGACCTTATTTTGTTAACCTTTCTTATCCTTGTAATGTCATGTTAATCTTAAATACTGAGGACTATGCCAAGTTAAGTAAACAAGAGGGTTCCACTAACTGGGGAAAATATCATATGATAGGATATGAGGACTGGAAAAAGACCGGAAACATAGTGAAGTCCATACAAGCAGAGCTTTCAGACGTAAAGGGCTACCAGGTATTATCTACTTATGACACGTATATAGAGTTAAAAAAGAGTTACTCTGCCTTTTTATTCATTACAACAGTGCTTGGAATCCTGTTTTTTGTTTCTGGAGGAAGTGTACTTTACTTTAGGCAATTTACTGAGCTTGCACAGACCAAGGAGAACTTTAATAAACTTTACAAGATTGGAATTACTAAAACGGAAATGAAACGTATGATTACAAAGGAATTAGCTGTTATCTTCTTTGTTCCACTGATTTTTGGTGTGTTTGGTGGAGTGTCCATTATTAAAATGTTAACTCATATGTTTGGCGGATCTGATGTATTGCGTGAATTTTTACTAAACACCTGCAAGGTTGTCATTGTATATACCATCTTTCAAGGAGTGTTTTACTACATTTCAAGAAATCAGTATATTAAATCATGTAGTAAACAATAGAAAAATATAATAATATGTTGTTTTTTGAGCCAATCCAAGTCACACATGATGTTTTATTGGAATATAGTAACATAGAACATGTAAAATGGTGTGTATTATGGTTTGGCTCATTGTATTGTTTGTTATAGCAATCATATTTTTACTGCTATTTGGAGTAAGCATGGCTCGCAGACTACGGGCAGTACGGAAGGTAATGTCCATGTCAGAAAAAGAGAAAATAGAAGAGTTTGATAAGGGGTTATACCCTTATGGATTTGAATATAATGTTTGTCATGATATTGTGCAATCAAGAATGCATCCCTGGCAAAGGGAAATGGGCTACTGCAAATTGTACGATGAATTGTCAATTAACTTGAATTTGATCTTTGACTGTGAGCCTATTTATTTTACTTATAATGATAAAAGGTGGCTTTTAGAGCTATGGAAAGGCCAGTATGGGATAACTACAGGTGCGGAGATAGGTTTATATAATACGGATAAGCCAGATATAGATATTCCTGGACTATTTAAAGGACCATTTTTTGAATGCGCAACGGATGAGGAACGTATACCTATGGCGTTTGTCCTAGAAAGAAAGGGCAAGGAATTATTCCGAAGAAAACAGCTACATTGGTGGCTGACTGGTTTTTCTGTGGGGACTTTTTCGAAGCCTAAGGATTTGGTTATGAAGGTACAGCTTACCTTTCCTACCTATGAGATGCGTAATGCTTTTTTGACTGGTTTGGCGAAGGCTGGCTACAATTTGGAAGAAGTGCTGATTAGAGAAACGACAGTATATTTTGTCTTTAATCAACCTAAATCAAGACAACCCGCCCATTTAAGGATACGTGTTGCATGGATACAAAGGCAAAATAGATTTAACTGTTGGTGGTTCCGTACCGAAACCATTAACTTTAAGAAGACACTAAATAAAGTAATTTTTCTGGAATGTCTATTTCCTGTTTTGTTTAAAATTATTACTTGCCAATTTACTAGTAGGAAGGCGAAGAACTTCTTTATGGGACTTCGTAAGAAACTGCAAAAGTAGGGGGCATGGCATATCATATGAGAACAGAGAAGAGATTAACTAGTTTGTATCAGCAGGCAAAGGTGATTACCTATACTAATGCATCAAAATATGTTATTATGAGTGATTGCCACAGGGGAACTGGTAATTGGACAGATAATTTTTTACCTAACCAAAATCTATTTTTTGCAGCTCTTCAACACTACTATGACAATGGGTTTACCTATATCGAGTTAGGTGATGGAGATGAATTATGGGAAAATCGAGATTTTAATAATATCGTAGAAGTGCATAGTGATGCGTTTTGGATAATGGAAAAATTCTACCATGACAAACGTTTCTATATGCTTTATGGAAATCATGATATTGTAAAGAGAAACTCTAAATATGTTGATAAGAATATGAAAAAATACTATTGTGACAGTACTAAAAAATTCTGTCCATTGTTTCCAGATTTGGTAGTGTACGAGGGATTAATTTTAGAACATGAAGATACCTATAACACTATTTTTTTAGTCCATGGTCATCAGGGGGACATTATTAATGATGAGTTATGGCCGCTGGGAAGGTTTTTGGTAAGGTATGTTTGGAGAAGGCTAGAACTTCTAGGTGTAAAGGATCCTTACAATTCAGATATTAATCCTAAGAAAAAGAACAAGATTGAGACCCAGCTTAGTAAATGGTCGGATGATCATGACCAGATCATTATTGCAGGTCATACTCACCGAGCAGTATTTCCTGGCATTAGGGAACCAAAATATTTTAATGATGGAAGTTGTATTCATCCAAGATGTATTACAGCACTTGAAATCGAAGATAACGCCATCTCTCTTGTAAAATGGTCTGTTTTGACGAAACCAGATGGTTCCTTATATGTAGGTAAAACCACCCTTGAGGGACCAGTAGAATTGCTTCAGTATTTTGTAAAATAAGCTATAGTACGTCTTGACATTACCAAATATCGGTATTAAAATATACAGTATATTCCTCGATAGCTCAATGGTAGAGCACACGGCTGTTAACCGTGGGGTTGTTGGTTCGAGCCCAACTCGGGGAGTTACTGTAAAAATCCTGTAGGATATTTCCTACAGGATTTTTTATGTTTTTAGGAAGGTTTCTAATACAGATTTTTTATAATTTCTACTAAGGCTACGCACTTGTCCATTTTGTAAAAACACGGTGTTTCCCTTTATGGTACCAATTTCAGATGGGTTTATTAACTCACTTTGATTAATCCGAAGCATGGTATATGCTGTTTTCTCCTCTAGTGAAGTGATTGATTCGTATACATGATAAATGCCTGTTTTAGTGGTAATGATGCTTTGATAGCGTATACGTTCTATAGAGATAATATCACTTATTGGTATTTTAATCTTTGCAGAACCTTCTGTAATTACAAGACTAGGGGTAGCTACAGAAGAAGATTCTGCATTTGATGCATCAATCTGAAGTATTGCTTTCTTAAAAAAGCGTTCTAGCTTATTTATATCCACTGGTTTTAAAACATAACCAAGGGCATCAACATCATAAGCATTGCTTGCAAATTCGTTATGCCCGGTAATAAAAATTACAATGATTTCAGGGAATTTGTGAAACAGTTGAATAGCAGCCGAGATTCCAGAAGGACCGCCCATATCAATGTCCATAAAAACAATATGAAGCTCATGATCTTTAAGATAATCCAATAGCTGTTCAGAAGAAGTAAAGCCGATGGTCGTTACAGAGATGCTATTTCTCTCTGCGATATCCTTAATGTATAAAGAGTTAATCTTCACTTGCAACAATTCATCATCACAAATTCCTATGTGGTAAGTCATATTACCTCTCCTCTCAGTTAAGTAAACATTAGTCCTCTGTAATATCTGCTACTTCAATAATCATCTCAAATAGATCTGTGATATGTATCGTTACTCTTCCTTTATAGCGCTCTACAGCAGATTTGATACAAGATATCCCCATTCCATGATTGTTACTATCCTTTTTATTACTGATAAATCTTCCATTTTGCTCTTTAGGTGCATAAAGAAAATTATTTCTACAACAAATGGTATAAATATGTTCTCTCTTAGTCATGCTTAATTGAATAAATGGATTGTCCGTCACCATAGATGCCGCCTCAATGGCATTGTCTAACATGTTACCTATAATGATACTTAAGTCCTTTGTGTTAAAAGGTAAGGAAGAGAGGGTGATATCTATATCCATATCAATATTAAAGCTGGTTGCTTTTCCTATCTTTGTATTCAACAAGATAGTTAGTTCTTTGTTGTCTAGAAATATGTAGTCGTTGGCATGGCAGGCATCTGCATAAATCTCTGTCAGATAATTTTTCAATTCGTCGTACTGTTTGGTTTCCACTAGTCCATGAAGAATACCAATGTGATTGTTTATGTCATGTCTTAATGAACGTAGATTATTTACAATGTCCGACATGTCTTCGTAATACTTGTTCTCCATTTTTAACCAATTTAATTCCAATTGATACTCCATTTCCTTGTGAGATTTTTGCGCAACTTTGGAAATCAAGAAAGTAGAGAGTAAAGAGACTAAGGTGATACCTATGGTCATAAGTAGTAGTATTTGATAATTACTGTTAATTGTAGCTGGAGAAGTAATTGCTCGAATGGCTAGAGCAAATAGTAAAAAGTTAAAAATAAGGATAATGGTTAATTCCTTCATATAGTTAAATGTTACTTCTCTATAGGCTCGAAAACGAACGCTAATCTGTTCTATCAAATAAAAGGCAATAAGTTTTGAAACTAAAATACATGCCTGTCGAATGGCCTCATTAGAATGTACTACATAGTCAATGGTCTCCCTAGAGGCTATGGTAAGAATGATCATTACCAAGGACTCTGAAATAATCATTACAATAAAATAAATAAATGAAATAAGTATTTTTTTTCTAATTCCATCAGTATAGAAGACAAAGGCAATTAAAAAAATTGCTATGTTAAACACTATTCTGACAATATACTCAGTGGCTTCAGACGCATTTATGCAAATGAAATATCTTAGGGCTAAGATTACCATAGCGGCAACCCCACTGATAAAACGAAGTTTTGGATTGAATCTAAATAGTAGTAGATTGTTAAACAGCCTACATAATAGAGCAGAATCCATTAAGGATGCAAGTAAGTCGTAATTCATATGTACTCCTTTACGTATGTTATTCGTAACAGTTGTTATTATTATACATGATAAGGAAAAATGTTGTCAATTTTGTAAATTCATTATTATGCACAATTTCATTATAAATGTGCATTTATAGAAGATATGATGTTAAATGGCAAGTATATAATGCTGAATTGTGAAAGCTTATTGATTACTAAATAATTAAAAGTATAATTAAGGAATACATATGGGGGCAGGATACAAACTGTACCAGAGAGCAAAAGAGAGTATGAATAAAAATACCACAAAAGCTTATTACCACTTTGGGTACAGTGTTTATGTTTGTTACTACAAAAAGATTTGCTTGGGGAAGCAATGGATGTTGGTTCTATTTCTATGTGACAGGGAAATCAGAAGGAGCTGACAAGATTACAACAAATGTCTTAATAAACATAGTGAAGAAGTGATAAGGAGAGAATGGATGGATCTGGTGGTAGATAATTATGGCAGATATAGAATTAAAGTCCCCTTAAGTGATTCAGTTATTTTGTTAGCCAGTAAGGACATATCAGTCTTAGATGCCTTTATACAGACAATCTTAAAGTGTCGTGAACAGTGCTATGTATTGGGGCAGGGCGGAGAGGAAAATCAATCTCTTACTGAATATAATGTGGACTTTGTTGATGAATTCTCAAAAACATCATTAGGTATAGAAGAATATTTGAGCTTTTTTGCTCTTGCCAGTCGAAAGTATAATGAATCATATGTAAAAGATATTGATAAGTTTATAATTGATAATAATTTACAGGAACTAAAGGACAAGCCTTTGTGTGAGTTATCTGTATTAATACAGATGAAAACAAGATTATTCATTTCAAAGATGAAGAAGACGAGGCTTCTTATATTATCCAATAATAATGGTACAATTAATGATAAAAGCGTAATTGAAATTGCCGAGTATATTAATTCGTATTGTAAAGAAAATAACATGATTGCTATAATTACTACAAGGTTCACTCCTTTGGTAAAAGCGTATAAGGGAGAATTAGTAACGCTTTAACACTGTAGATTCAATGAGAAGTAAAAGAATCTAGTAAAGAATTACCTTGAAGTATTTTATACAATAAATTGGGGAGTTTTAAGGAAAGGGTACGTAGTTCATACGTACCCTTTTGGCATAGTATAATGCAATGGTTCCTAATTCGCTAGTCGTACCAATAATTCCATTTCTACCAACCGGACAGCGTTCCGCTTTCGAGAAAAATCAGCTCATACGTTACAGAAAAAATGTATACGGCATTCATTCTTGCATAAGTCGATGCATCTTTTGGCAAAAAGGCAACATTCTCCGGTTGTACAGTGATTATGTCTCGTTAGGATTCCTTGCTACAGCCGTAATGCCCCAGAGAAATCTATGGAACATTTATAGTTTCCACACATTTTATGAATTTATACTTGAACTCTGAATTGTTTTATGATAGAATATGCCTTGTCGTCAGGTTGACGACATAAATAAATATTATGCGGAAGTGCTGGAATGGCAGACAGGCAGCACTAAGGATGCTGTGTTCTACGAACGTGTGGGTTCAAGTCCCATCTTCCGCAGATAAAAGAAAAGCAAGTACGAAAGTACTTGCTTTTTCTTTTGAAGCGGGAGCGTCCCTTGAACCCAGGGTTCAAGGTCTCCTCGACCTGATGGTCTTCGTCGGTCGGTTCGGTGGCACTTTCATGGTATTGGTGTAAATTGTGACAATTTGTATTTTCTGTTGTGAAACAGAGGTCTATTCACTTAGATATCTTTTTTAGAATACTATTGAAATACATTTTTAATTCACTTATGCTTATTTTTGGAAGTCCAAAGAATATGAAAATTTGAAAGGGAGATGTGGTTTTATGAATAAAGAAGAATTGCATAATTTTATAGAAAAACAACAACCAAATATATGTCAAATAGTAGCGATTAGGGATAATGAAATGGTTTACAGTGATAATTGGAATGATTATAAGAAAGATGATTGTGCACATATAATGTCTGCTACAAAAAGTATAATGTCTTTACTCATTGGAATTGCCTTAGATAAAGGGCAAATAAGAAGTGTTGATGATAAAGTTTTGGATTATTTCCCTGATTATATAGTTAAAAGAGGCGAAAAAACAATTTATGAAATTACCATAAAACATTTATTAACCATGAGAGCACCATATAAGTGTAAGGGTGACCCTTGGTCTAAGGTGTGTTCAAGTGAGAATTGGACATATGCATCACTTGATTTTTTAGGAGGAAGAAAAGGCTTAACTGATGAATTTAATTATCAAACAGTGTGTCTTCATATACTCTCGGGAATATTATATAAAGCAACAAATATGAAAACTGTAGATTATGCTAACCCATACCTATTTGAGCCATTAGGTATTAAAATGCATATAAACTATTTAGCAGAAACAGCAGAAGAACATAAACAATTTACAATAGCAAAGCTACCTAAAGGGAATATTTGGTTTTGTGATACTGATGGATTAGGAACTCCAGGATATGGACTTTGTATGTCGGCAGAAGATATGGCTAAAATAGGATTATTATGCCTAAATAAAGGCATTTATGATAATAAACAAATAATATCTTCAAGATGGATAGAAGAAATGACAAGACCTAGAACTGTTGAAAGTAATAACTTTAGAGGAATGGAATATGGTTATTTGTGGTGGATTATTGACCGTAAAAAGAATATATATGCTGCTATTGGAAATAGTGGGAATGTTATTTACATCAATCCACAAAAGAATATTGTAATAGCTGTATCATCCTATTTTAAACCTACTATATTAGATAGAGTAGATTTTATTCAGGAATATATTGAACCTTTTATTAGTCAGATATAAATTCAAATATGTAGAGAACATAAAAATTCAGTTTGTAAAGGTCTTGCGGAAGTTTGTTCCACTTGTAGATGATGTGCCAAAAAGGCCCTTTCTCACAGATATCATACAAGTATTCGTATGTACGAGCGAATGTATAAAGCTAAAGCTTTGTATCTACGGTATGTATGATTATTACTCAAGGATAAGCCTAACTTCTTGCATACTTTATACAGGGATTCGTAATAAGCGGCTATTACATTTCTGCTAATTTTCTCTCTGTAACGACATTTCAACAACTTTTTTAGTACGCATATTTAATTGTTAAAGTGTTTTCAAGTAGATTGAGATGAATTGTTTCATCTGTATATGCCCTCTGATATATTTTGGGGAGAGAAAATAACTGATTACTAAATTAATCAAAAAATTTCTCTCGCAGTGTATATGAGGCAAAAATTCATAATCCTTGTTTTTACATCTCTAATGGATGTGTACGCTCCATTTTCACAGTTTTGTAAGAAAGATAACCAATTACTTCGTAATGTATGTGACATTAATTCTTGCTAAAGACTAAATAAAGTTCTTAATAGATATTAGCAAATCGGAACATTGCAAACATTTCGTGGGTTTTCTTGTTAACTTGTGTATAATTAAGTAAATGACAGCAATGAAAGGAGGCGATGGTATGGGAGAGCAGGAAATAATCGAACTCCTACTTCAAAGAGGTGGGAAAGGCATGGATGAATTATTAACACATTATGGCGCGTTAATGAGATACATCATTGCTCCTATTTTGCCAAATGTACATGATCAGGAAGACTGCCTGTCAGAAGTTACAATGCGAGTGTGGGAGAAAATAACAATGTATGATGCTCAGCGCGGAAGTTGGACATCTTGGTTAACTGCAGTTGCTAGAAATGGAGCACTAAACTATAAAAGGAAAATTCTCATACATAGTAGAACAACGGATATTCCATTAAACACGCCATCGCCCGAATCTACTCCAGAAGATACAGTCATACGAAAAGAAAGAATGGATGCGATTAATCGCGCTTTACAGCTGCTGCCTTCGAAAGAAAGGACGTTATTCTATAGAAAATATTACTATTTACAATCAACTGCCCAGATTGCTTCTGAAATGGGCACAACCGAGAGAGCTGTTGAAGGAAAACTCTATCGGTTAAAAAAGAAGCTTCGCAGGATATTAGGAGGTGATGGATATGGGCAATCGTGAATGGAAAACAATGGATGATCAAGAGTTTGAAACTATGCTTGAAAGTAACCTTTCTGAATTACCACCTAATGATATCGTAAGAAACGTAACACCTTGGAAGAAGTCGATGAACCGTGTTCTGATTGGCATGGTATTCACTACGTTTACATTAGAATTCTGGTATCTCAATTATATTTTTCCTACCATCGGCGTAATTATGCTATTGTTGGGATTTCGTGCATTGAAACATGAAAATAAGTGGTTTGGAATTTGTTTTATTGTATCCATCATACGAGCAGTATATGTTTTGGGTACATTAATTCTTAATACAACAATCATTCAACGTACGGTATCTATTTCAGATATCTTATCGGTGCTGAAACTTGTAGCGCTGGTTCTACTGCTTATTGAATTTATTTGTTTTTGGCGTGGAATTGTATCAGTGCAACAAAAAGCAGGGGTGAGGCCTCATGGGGGGGGAGCAGTTGCTCTGATCGTATGGTATGCATGTATGTGTCTACTTGCTTTCGTTCAGTATAGTGGAATAATAATTGCGGTAGCAATGGTTGTCATATATGTTTTTATCATTCGTAGTCTGTATAAACTATCCAAAGTACTTGACGAAGCCGGATATGCCATCCATGCGGTACCAATCAAAGTGACAGACCGTAGCATCGTGATTATACTAATACTAGCCTTGGGGGTAGGGCTTTGTTGTGGCTATGCATTCGGTGGAAGTTATCCTATGGAATGGACCAGGCTTAATACATCTGAACATGACGACGTTAAGGAGATTGAATCTCAGCTTCTTAGCCTTGGATTCCCAGAGGATGTCCTAGGTGACCTTAGTGCTGAGGATATTGTTGCCTGTGAGGGTGCGTTGCAGGTTGTTGTACATATTACAGATGAACCAGTGAATGACGGTAGAAATGTGATAACAAGAGAGGGATATTATACAAAGAGTGACACCGTTTATGATGTAAAAGAATTGCGAATTACTGGCGTTGGGGTTCAAATTTCTGGTGAACGTGAGCGATGGATCATATTCCATCATTTTCTCTGGACTACAGATCCTGGGTTCTATGGTACCGAATCAATACAACTCTGGCCTGCGTATCGTGATGACGGATGGCATTCAGGCGGGGAGGTGACAGGGCGTGTGTTATATGACAAGAATGGACAGACATATGTTTCTGATTATAATTCCCTGGGTTCACAGACATATACTTCTAATGATTTGCTATGGGGAGATCAGAGTAGTACGGACATTTTTGCAACATTCTCCATGCCACGGGATAGTGACCGGCAGAGAGGATATGTAGCTTATCTGATTAATGAAGCCCAAGATGGGTGGTCTATCGAATCTTGGTTTAATTATACCCATCAGCGTAGCTGGAAACAGTACCCAGCTATGACCGCTATGGAGATGAGAATGACAAACGGTTGGCCTCATTCGGGTGTATTTATAACCGTTCAAGACCAACTACTATGTTATCCAATTGAAGAACAGGCTGAATGAATCAATTAGAACACTCCTCTTCCCCACCGCAACCCTAAACTATCATTAACAAAGAATCATCCAACCAGACGACGAATTCTTTTAGGGAGGATACTATGACAATCAATAAATACCAGCAGCTAGCCATGACTAGACTGAATTCATAATTATCTAGAAAAGATGTATGCATCGACAGTGTTATGGGGCTCTTTGGAGTCAGGGAATGCTGTATTCATATGAGTTCATCGTATTCCTCCTTTGACTCATTCAAGTCCAGGGGGGTGCCCGCATCCACATTTTTGCGGAAGGTTGAGCGAAACAGACGTCCCCCGGACATCTTGTGCCCCATCTTCCAAAGATAAAGAAATAAGTATTCCTTTTATATATTAAATATGTACTATAATTAAAATGCAAAACTTAAATAAGGGGAGGTAACAGGATGGTACTTTTAGTAGTGGATACACAAAAATTAATAATGCATAAAGCGCTGTATCAATTTGACCTTTTTGAAGAACGTATTAAAGAATTAATCAAACAAGCTCGTAATAATGGTATTGAGGTCATCTATGTTAGGCATGATGATGGGGAGGGTAGTAAATTAACCAAAGGTACAGAGGGGTTTGAAATATATGATGGATTCAAGCCGAAGTATGGAGAACGTATATTTGATAAAACCGTAAATAGTTCCTTTAAGGGAACTGGATTGTTAGAGTATCTAAAAGAAAAAGAGGAAAACACCATCATGGTTGTTGGTTTACAAACCGAATATTGTATTGATGCCACAATAAAATCTGGATTTGAGCATGGTTTTAAAATGATAGTTCCAGCCAATACTAATACTACATTTAATAATGCATTTATGTCAGGGGAAGCGTCTTACAAATATTATAATGAGTTTATTTGGAATAAGCGATATGCAGAATGCATAGCTTTTGATGAAGTACTTGACTTGATGAAGAGTTAAGACTTATTTCACGTTCATTTCTGATTATAAGAGAAACGATAAACTTCGTGTTTACTCGTTTCTTTTTTATTGAAGTTATACTTTTGCTAGATGGATGTGAATATTAGAATAATAAAATAATTCCCCCATATAAAATGTCACAAAAACTCAAATTTTGGATAGAATAATATAGCTAATAATAGCATTTACTGTAGATTTTGAAAATCTACAAATCACTTCAACATTTGGGGGAATCATATGGAAATTGTAAAAGCTTACCTTACCAACAATGATTGCTATAAGGAAGCACGTAAGTTAACTAAAGTATATGGTATTGTAAAGCATAGTACAGGAGTAAACAATCCTAACTTGATTCGGTATGTTGGGACTCATAGTACATTAGGGGTAAACAATGGATTGAATTGGAACAAAAGTGGAGTCTATAAATGTGTGCACTTTCTAATTGGATTAAATGCAAAGGGTGAAGTGAAATGCTATCAAACACTTCCACTAGAATATCAGTGTTGGGGTTGTGGTAGTGGAAGTAAGGGAAGCTTTAATCAAACCCATATACAATATGAGATTTTAGAGGATGGTCTTACGAACAAAGACTATTTCCAAAAAGCCTTTGCTTTAGCTAGAGAGTTGGATGTTTATCTTTGTAAATTATTTAATCTAAAGGCTGACTCTATTGTTAGTCATGCAGAGGCTCACAAGTTAGGTTACGCATCTGATCATGCTGATTGTGATCATTGGCTAGCTAAATTCGGTGGTTCTATGCAAAAAGAAAGAGCGGCAGTAGATTTGTTATTAAACCCACCAGTTCCACCAACAGTCGATCCTCCATCTACAAAGGTGAATTTTATTGTAAAAATCATAGTATCAACATTGAATGTCCGTAGTGGACCAGGGATTAATTATAAAATTGTTACTACAGTGAAGAAAAATGAAGTTTACACCATTGTGGAAACTAAAGGAAGCTGGGGCAGGCTGAAAAGCGGAGCAGGCTGGATAAATATTGCTAGTGATTATGTGAAAAAAATATAGATTTTCTTTTGGAAAGGGCTTCTTCGTAAGAAGCCTTTTCCTTATTTATAGCTTGGATTGGGCCGGAACTTAAAAATATGAATATATCATAGAACTATATGAGAAATTATGGTATAATTACTGGTATATAATATAATATTGGAGGATACGATGCAGGTAAACTCAATTTCTTCAAGTACCAATATAAATAATTCCAAGAAGAGTAGTGGTTCAGTAAATGGTGATGGAAGCTTTCAGTCTTATTTAGGGGAAACCAAGGAGCTAGATACAATTTTTAGGAAGGCTGCCAAGACTTATGGTGTAGATGTAAATTTGTTAAAGTCAGTGGCTAGGGTGGAGTCCAATTTCCGTAAAGATGCTGTCAGCTGTGTAGGGGCAGTAGGAATTATGCAGCTTATGCCAAGAACTGCTAAAGGTCTTGGTGTAAAAAATAGCTATGATCCAGAGCAGAACATCATGGGCGGGGCAAAACTCTTATCACAGTTACTAGATAAATATGATCAGGATGTGGAACTTGCTTTAGCTGGTTATAATGCAGGTTCTGGAAATGTAAAAAAATATGGTGGAGTACCACCTTGGGAATCCGTACATAAATATATTAATAAGGTTCTTGGTTTCTATAAAGAAAGTGGTTCAGGTACAGTTACTACCAATAGTTCTGTAGCTGCTACGAATAAAACAGAGAAGCAAGCAGAAACAATTAAAAATGAGCCAAAGGTAGAGGAAATGTCATCTGCGATTTCCACTGCTTATTATCAGGCTGGAACTACTAGCACAACCGACCAGTTGACAGCTATGCTGGATGCTTTAAATATTTCTTCAGAAGCATCTAGAACAGAACTAGAACATGTCTTTAGTTATGATAAATATCTAAAGTTTATAGAGCTATATTTTGAAGAGCAGGAGAAAGAAAAGAAGGATACAAAGGAAGAGGAGAATAGTATTATGAAGAATGCCTCTCAATTACAGATTTCCTCTTCTGTATCAAATATGCTAAAGCAAGTTTAAAAATTTGTTGTAATAATTTCATATTTCTTAAACCTCGGTGTCATACTAAATCATATATGTATGAACTGAGGAGGTTTAGAAATGTCAGTACAAGATGTTGAAATGTTGTTTAAGTTTATTGGCGGATTGGGACTTTTCCTTTATGGCATGAGTACCATGGCTGAAGGACTTCAGAAGTCTGCAGGGAACAAAACAAAAAAGCTCATGGGAGTACTGACAAATAACCGCTTTTTGGCTGTTGCAGTGGGAGCATTGATTACGGCTCTAATACAAAGTAGCTCGGCCACTACTGTTATGGTAGTGGGGTTTGTCAACGCTGGAGTACTTTCGTTAGTACAGGCAGTTGGTGTCATTATGGGAGCGAATGTAGGAACAACTATCACAGCTTGGATTGTGTCTATGAATGAGTGGGGCAGTTTTCTAAAGCCAGAGTTTTTTGCTCCTGTACTAGTTGGTATAGGAGCTTTCTTATTGATGTTTGCAAAAGGCAAAAGGAAAAGGGAGATTGGTGGAATCCTAATAGGGTTTGGTGTACTGTTTATTGGCCTTTCTTTTATGTCAGATGCCATAAAGCCTTATCGTTCTTCTCCAGTTTTTCAGAAAGCCTTTGTCTTATTTGGAAAGAATCCATTGCTAGGAATCCTTGCCGGAGCGTTGGTTACTGCCATTATACAAAGCTCTTCGGCATCCGTTAGTATACTCCAAACCCTAGCTCTTAATGGTGTGGTAAATTGGAACTCAGCGGTATTTATTACTCTTGGGCAGAATATCGGAACTTGTATAACAGCCTTACTTTCTAGTGCCGGTGCTTCTAAAAACGCTAAGAGAGCAGCAGTAATTCACCTGTTATTTAATACTATAGGGGCAGTCATTTTTGGTGTCGTTATGTATATTCTTTTTAATATCTATAGTAGCTGGGCTACAGCAAGCATAAACAGTGTACAGATCTCTATCTTTCATACCGTTTTTAATGTTGGGAATACCTTGCTATTATTTCCATTTGCAAACCTGCTTGTTAAGATTTCCACTCGTATTGTAAAAGAGGGCAAGGAAGGAGCAGAACCACAGGAAGTCAATGTAGTGGAGGATACAAAAAATCGTCTAAATCAAAGGTTTTTAGAGACTCCATCCTTTGCAGTAGAGGTTGTAAGTAGAGAGATTGTAACAATGGGTGATATCACCTTAGATACTACTAGACTAGCGGTGAGGGCTCTCTTAGAGAATAATCAAGATGATATAGATGAGGTATTTAGACGAGAAAAGGATATCAATGGACTGCAAAAGGTCCTAACCCAATATCTAGTTAAGGTTAATAACAGTGC
Organism: Bacillota bacterium; assembly: GCA_023416695.1. Taxonomy (GTDB): domain Bacteria; phylum Bacillota; class Clostridia; order Lachnospirales; family Lachnospiraceae; genus KM106-2. Next base: position 39,008 of record JAEZGY010000096.1, read on the forward strand.
ACTTAATGAACAGCAATATCTTAAGATTAAGAATCTTCTTTATACTATTAACGATATTGAGAGAATTGGTGATCATGCGGAGAACTTGGTGGAGTTGGCTTCTGAAAAGATGAGAGAAAATCTAGAATTCTCTAAGGAAGCGGTAGATAACTTAAAAATCATGGTGGACAAAGTGCTTGAAGCCGTGGATAAGTCCCTGGAAGCCAGAAAACAGATGGATAAAAAGATTGCCGAAAGTGTGAATCAGTATGAAGAGGCAGTAGATGCCATGGAGGTTAGATTACGAGAAGAGCATGTTCACCGCTTGTCTAGGAACCAGTGTACGGCGGAAAGTGGAGTTGTATATGTAGATGTTTTATCAAATCTGGAGCGTATAGCAGATCATGCTTACAATATTGCAGGCTATGTAATAGAAGAAATTAAATAAACAAAGGTGTTCGCCTCCAAAGAGGTGAACACCTTTGTTTATTTATAGTAGATATTCTAATGTATATCTAGCTTTTTCTGTTCTAATTTACGGGTAACCAGTTGTTTCGTTATTGTGTAACAAACGGATACTAAAGGGATAAAGGTAATCATACCTACAATACCCATAAGTCGTCCACCAATAGTAACAGCCACAATCACCCAGATAGGTGGAAGACCTACTGCATTTCCAACTATCTTTGGATAAATAAAGCTGGAATCTAATTGCTGTATCACCATAAAGAGTACTAAAAACAGCAGCGCCTGCCAAGGGTTACTCATAAGAAGTAAAAAGGCACTAGAATAACTAGAAATATAGGATCCTATAATCGGGATAAATGACATAAAGGCAATAAAAACACTAATTAGCAAAGCATACGGAAATCGAAGTAGGGATAGTAATGGAAAAAATATTAGAAACTGAATAAGTGCTTCGATACATTGACCCGAGATAAATTTGGAGAAAGTTTGGTAGGCTAAGGATGCAACTTTATGTATACGTTTAGCCCATTTCATATTTACATAGGCATATAATACTTGGCGAGTTTCCTTGCCTATTTGCTCTTTTCTTGCTAAAAGGTATAGAGCAAACATAAAGCTAATCATCAGGTTCATAATACTATTAATAAATCTGCTAACTACAGAAAATGTGGAAGTAAAGAGTGTATTGGAGAGTTGTCGTATATAGTCTGTAGCGGTAGTTCCAATGGAGGTCCAATCCACATCTAGATTACTTATGAAACTTTCAATCTGAGGGTTCTTTTTGGAGAAGTCTGTTACCCATACACCTACCTTGTCCACAACAGAACTGATACTATTTAAAAACAGACTAAGCTTATTGATAAATTCTGGGATAACTAAAAGAGAGACTATGCCTATGATGCTAACTAAAAAGGCTAGTGATAGAATCATGCTCACCGGTCTATGACACTTCTTAAGAATTCGATTCTTTCCCCAGTATCGTAATAGCTTAGTTTCAATAAAGTTCATAGGAAGGTTAATAATAAAGGCAATGCAACCCCCTATGATAAACGGCATAATTAACCATATTATGTAACGTATGATATAAAGTATTACATCAAGACGTTGAACACTAACCAGTAGTAACACAGTAAAGGTGATAATGAGAAGTATCTTTTTGGTATTGGCATTATCTAGTTTCATCTTTTTCCCTCTTTCCTGCTTTTTTAACCCTTATTTGTATAATTATACCAACTCAAAGATAAATAAACAACTATTAGAGGGTGGGTGTGATTGCTTTTTTTTACTGAAAAGGCTATACTAATGACGGTAACAGTGAGTATAGTGTGTAGTTAGGAGAACCTATGGTAAGAGAAATACTGGAAGAACTATTAGCCAATCAAAATATAAGACAGAATTTAAGTAAGCTTCGTCAATGCATAAAAGAGGAATCGGAGCGTCATGCTTTAATGTATCTACTATCCGGCAAGGAACAACATCTGATTGCCCTGCTTAAAGAGATGGATGCTAAGACTAGAAAAAATACGGCACTATTAATGGGAGACTTGGGACAACAAGTGTATTTAGAGCCCTTAGTAGAAGCGTACAAGGCAGAAAACCAGCTATTTGTTCGCAGCTGTTACCTGACAGCCATAGGACAGTTAGATTACCGAAGCTATATAGAAGAGTTCAAAAAGCAATTGAACCTATTAAATGAAATAGAGATCACAGAAGAAAATAAGAAGCATATTGCAGCAGAAAAAAAGGAACTTCAGGAACTGATTCTGACCATAGAAGGAATAAATAGACATCAATTTACTGGATTAAAGGGTCTAGAGCAGTTGGTTTTATTAACCAACAGAAACCACGTAGATACAGTGTTAAAGCAATTAGAGGGGATGCAGGCTAAAGCCTTCAATGCGGGAGTGGTTGTAAAGACAGATGATTTAAAGCCCTTACTGGGTATAAGAACCTATGAGGAGCTTCTCTTTATGATACAAGGGTTAGGCCCTACCCCTGGGGATGCTAGTGACATTGCCAGGAGTATGGCAAAATCCAAGTTAATTTCCTTTCTTAATAGAACTCATAAAGGAAGTGGGCCATTCTATTTTCGAATTGAAATAAAATCTAAAATGGAATTAAGTAAACGAAGTAGCTTTGCGAAAAAGCTTGCGGCTGAGATTGAGCAAGAGTCCCAAGGACAGTTAATCAACTCAACCTCCCATTATGAGATAGAGCTTCGATTAATTGAGAATAAAGAGGGTAACTTTAACGTTTTATTAAAACTATATACCATTAGTGATGAACGTTTTGACTACCGAATAGAGACCCTTTCTACAAGTATTAAACCAGTCAATGCGGCGCTTTTAGTAGAGCTTTCAAAGCCTTATATGAAAGAGGCTGCTCAGGTACTAGATCCATTTTGTGGAACGGGGACAATGCTTATTGAGAGGCATAAGGCTGTCCCAGCTAACACCACTTATGGTATTGATTATTTTGGGGAAGCCATAGAGAAAGCAAAGGTTAATACGGAGGCCGCTAGACAGATTATTCATTATATACAACGAGATTTCTTCGATTTTACCCATGAGTATTTATTTGATGAAATTATTACACAGATGCCTTGGGCTATGGGTAAGGTGACAGAAAGAGAGATAAAGGAACTGTACCAACACTTTTTTGAAAAGGCTAAGACTCATCTTAAGGACGATGGCATAGTTATTTTGTATTCTCATAATAAAAAGTTTGTGGAAGGGATGTCTAAAGCTGCTGGCTATAGAATAATTAAGAGATTTGAAATCAATGCGAAAGAAGGTACCTACGGGTATGTTCTAGCGATACAGTAAAAGAAAAAGGCATAGAAAATATGAAAATTCTATGTCTTTACTTTCTATAATCTTAGTAATGTTATAGAATATAGTGTGCTTAGTAAAGATGTAAATAGAAAGGAAGACAGTATATGATAACCGAGTCATCAATGGAAGACTTAATCGAGGATACGAAGACAATAAATAGTAAAAGGCAACTTCCTTGGCATATTGGAGTCCTTAAGAGGATACCGGTGGAATACATAGCAATATTAAGTAGCCTTCTTATAGCCATTGTACTATCTATTCTTTGCACAATTTTTGGAAATGAGAAAATGTTTCGTCCAAGTATTTATGTATTCTTTTTTGTATTTATCTTGGCACTTCATTTTGGATATATATATCGATGTATTGCTACTCACCCAGTTAGATTACTTCTATATGGGACTGGTATCATCGCTCTTTTCATATCTAATTATTTTTTAGTGAAACAGATAGGTAAAGCTAAGAATCCTGATTATCTAGTTGCTAATGTGCTTTTAGTATTGACATTTTTTGTTCCTTTATTTGGGCTTATCAAGAGCACATCAAAGAATAAGGCTTTATTCATTTTGAATATCATTAAGTCAGTGCTGTTTGGGATTCTGACAATAGTTGCTGCCTTCTTTATCATAGAGGAATGTAGTGGAACAGATATCATGTCTATTTATGGAGAATATTGGACCTATAATCTGTTAATTTTAACTTTAATTACAGGTTTAATCTACCTTCTGTTTTTTAGAATTCGGATTGCCCTCACCATTGTTTTGGTGTTCGCTCTTGTGGTTGGACTAGCCAATGGATATGTCATTCAGTTTAGAGGTTCACCAATTTTACCTGCAGACTTATATCTGATGAGAACAGCATTAGAAGTAAGTGGTGGTTATGATTATACCCCTACTGCCCATATGTGGATTGGCATTAGTACTTTTCTTATGGCCATGATGTTTGTATGGGCTATAAAAGAGCCAATTATGAGCCGAAAGAGAAGACTTATTGGTAGAGGAATATTTGCTGTTCCTTATGCAGTGTATTCTATTATAGTCATTCTTTGTTTTAATTCTGATGTAAATAAGAATCTATATATGCTTAATCTATGGCAACCAGTTGATACTTATCAAAGATATGGTACAACCTATGGCTTTGGCATGAATATCATTGCTATGCAGGTACAAAAGCCAGAGGGCTACTCTCAAAGTAAGGTGGAATCAGTTTTACAAGATTATACTTCTGACGAGAAGCTAGTAGGAGAAAATCCTAACATCATCGTGATATTGTGTGAAGGATTCTCTGATTTGGGAGTTGTGGGAGAGTTTAAGACCAATGAAGATTATCTTCCCTATTATAAAAGTTTAAGTGAGAATGTTATAAAAGGCTATGCCTATAGCTCGGTTTTAGGTGGGACTACAGCTGACAGTGAGTACGAGCTACTTACTGGGAATGCCATTACTTATTTACCACCAGGTACCGTACCATACCAGCAATATATCAATGCGGATACTCTTAATTTTACAAGAACCTTAAAGAGTCAAGGATATTCTGCAACTGCACTTCACCCTTACAGTAGAAACACGTACCGTAGGGAAATTGTATATCCTCTTCTTGGATTTGATGAATATCTGGATATGTCATTTATTCATCCTACAGAATATTTACGCTATTATATCAATGATGCTACAGATTTTAGAAAGATAGTAGGGTTATATGAAAATAGGGATAAATCTAAACCATTTTATCTTTACAATGTAACTATGCAGAATCACAGTCCTTATGATTTAGGATATATGGAATATAACATCGACGTATTGGATGGAGACTATCCTCAAGCTGATGAGTATTTAAGTTGTATCAGTCATACAGATGCAGCCATTCCAATACTGATTGACTACTTTAGCAAGGTAGAAGAACCTACCTATATTTTATTTGTTGGCGACCATCAACCTAATTTATATGACGGTTTTTTTGAATACCTTTATGGTGGTAGTTTATCAGACCTTACAACAGAACAGTTGCAAAAACGCTATCAGGTGCCGTTTTTTATTTGGAGTAATCAGGATATTGAGGAGAAACAGGTAGACGCTATCAGCCTAAACTACCTTAGCTCCTATTTTCTAAATGAAATCGGAATGCCTCTTACTGCGTATAATAAGTATTTATTAGATCTGTATGAGAAATATCCTGTGGTAAATATTAATGGATATCTTGATCAGGACAAGGTATGGCATGACACTGTTAAGCTTAGACAAAATGAAGAGCTTACGGAGTATAACATGCTAGTATATAACAGTGTAGTAAATAATAATCAAGATGTGGAATGGGCATATCAGTTGAAATAAGAAAAGTGTATTCGTCTTTTTACTAAAGCTTTAGAAAGACGAATACACTTTTTTGCTAATAGAAGATGCGCCTCAGTGTTTATAGGGAAGTAAGACATTTATATAACTCCACAAAATTTGTAAGTTGATATTTTATGGGAAAAAGAATATAATAAAGGACGCTTTGTATCAACAACAAAGTTAAGCATGCACGAAAGGAAGACTTTAATGATTGCTACAATCAAACATATAAAAAGTAGTTATTTAGCAATGATAGCTACCATTCTTATATCCTGTACAATATGTATAAAAAGAATATACCCTTTTGAGACCTTAAGCATCTTTTGGTTGATTGGTTTTTTTGTATATACATATGCTGCAATTGTATATGTAAGGGCCTATGACAAAATAAAAGGGAAGTTCCTTCATAAAATTGGTGTATTAGGGTTTCTTTTCACAAACAGTTTATACTGGTCACTTGGAATCTATTTAATTTATCGAAATCTGCCATATTACCGCTTAAAGGGATGGCAATTGTACCTAGTGTTTGTTATTATAACATTTCTATTTCAGCTTGGGAAAGAGAAAGAATGGTTTATCAAAGATAAGAATAGGGTACGCCAATACATTGGTCTTGGTATTCTCATGGTATTACTTAATGACGCCATGTTTTACTTCCCAGCTGGTAATAATCGACCAAATCCATTATATGGATATGCATTTCTATTAGCTGCAGGGTTAGTTACCTTTTTTAACTTACTTCATTATAAAAAATGGGAGGAGTATAAGAAGAGGCGATACATGAAATACAACTGGATCATGTATGCCATTAGTTTATTCCTCATCTTTGCAACCTTCGAAACTTTATCTGGAAACAATATTGTTTTAATTCTACCATGGCATTGGTTTATGAATATCATTTGGTTCTTTTTAGTTGCAGGTTTGGTATATGTAATCAGTCGAAGAAAAAGAATCAGTTTAGTTGTGACACTTATCCTAATGTCCATACTGGGATTAGCGAATGGATATGTTGTTCTTTTTAGAGGCTGTCCAATCTTACCGGCAGACCTTTCTCTTATTAGTACAGCGAAAGAGGTTTCTCAAAACTATAGTTATGTGTTCAGCTATTATATGTATATGGGAGTAGCATTTTTACTAGTTACCCTAAGCTTTATTTTCCGAATTGGTGAAAGTAAGCCGGAAAAAAAGGAATACAGAAGATTTGTTGCCTTTTATGTAATAATGGCTGCCCTAGTAGTCCCTTTATTTTATGGAAACGCTAAGATCTTAAGAGGAAACATAGACTTATGGAGACCAGTTAAGACATATCGTAAATATGGCTCCTTAAATGGTTTTGGAATCAACCTGTTAGCCATGCAGGTAAGTAAACCAGAAGGTTATGATGTGAATACGGTTAGTCAAATTCTAGATGGTTATGAAAGCGATGAAGTAAATACGAAGAAGCTACCAAATGTAATAACCGTTATGTGTGAGGCTTTTTCGGATCTATCAGTAGTGGGAGATTATGAAACCAATGAAGAAGTAATGCCATATTATAATTCTCTAAAGGATAATATTATAAAAGGGTACGCTTATAGCTCTGTTCTCGGAGGAACAACAGCCAACTCTGAATATGAGTTTCAGACAGGAAATGCGACCACCTTCCTACCAACAGGAACGGTGCCTTATCAACAGTATATTCAAGGAGAGAGTTATTCCTTTACAAGAAATCTAAAGAGCCTTGATTATACTGCTACGGCCTTACATGCTTATCGAAGAAATACCTATCGTAGAGAGCTAGTTTACCCAATGCTTGGGTTTGACGCTTATTTTGCTAAAGAAAGCTTTACCAATCCAACCTATCTTAGAAGCTACATTGATGACCAAAGTGATTTTAATAAGTTGATAGAAATGTACGAAGACAGGGATACGTCTAAACCATTTTATATGTTTAATGTGACGATGCAGAATCATAGTGCTTATAACACCTATGATATGGATTATAATATAAAACTGACAGATACGTCGGGGTATGACGATGCAGAGGAATATTTATCCTGTGTTAATCATACGGATAAAGCATTAAAGACCTTGATTGATTATTTTAGTAAGGTGGAGGAACCAACCTATATTATCTTCTTTGGAGATCATCAGCCTAATTTAGATTCCGGATTTTTTAATCATCTACTAGGAGATAGCATTGAGAATCTAGAGATCGAAGCTCTACAGAAGAGATATACAGTACCTTTCTTTATTTGGAGTAATAAGGAAATGGAAAGTAAGACTGTAGATAGGATTAGTTTAAACTACCTTTCCTCATTCTTCCTAAAAGAGGCGGGACTTCCAATGACAGCCTATAATAAATATTTGATGGATTTATATGAGAAGTATCCAGTTATCAATGTAAATGGATACATTGACAAGGAAGGCAATTATTATGATGCCAATGAGATGAAAGAGAATCCTGATTTAGTAGACTACAATAAAATTGTATACAATGCCGTCATTGATAAGTATCAAGGGCTTGACTGGGCGTATCAGTTAAAGGGTGCAGAGGTTACCTTAAAGAAATAGAAAAAGAAGGCACTAGCTATTTTGGCTAGCGCCTTCTTTTTCTATAGGTAAATCATCATTTTTACTTACGAGCAAAGATACTGCTCATACTCATCTAGTTCTGGTAAATATACATTTATATCCTTTGCAGAAGCCGTTGTATAAGCTTCATATTCATAGGCTAGGTTATCGATTTCAATGTGTCTCTTAAAGGTGTTGTAATCAGTAAATCGATAATGCTTCAGAGGCATTCTATATTTATTGATTGGCTCAATGATTCGATTAATTGGACAGTTAATATTGCCACCATTGATTAGGAGTGGACCATTTTGGCTTCCTAGGTATAGTTTGTTGGAGGAAGCTAATTTTATGGAGATGGTTCCCTTTTCTATTTCTGTAACGCCGCCTCCACTATAGTTACCAATGCCACATATGTGAATTCCTTCAGCATGACATATGAATTCCTTAACTGCAACATTTATATATAAACTACCATTTAGTGAACCAATGGCACAGCCATCTTTAGCATTCACTTTCAACTTTACGATGCCATCGTGAAGAAGAATATTGCCACCTAGGTTCGATAAAATCCCAATACAGCAACTGTTTTGCCCCGTTAACACCATTCGTATGTCTGCTGTGGATGATAGATTAAGACTGCCATTGAAACTACCAATACCAATACTGTTATTTCCATTGCATAGAATATTCAGTTTAATGTTTCCAAGCTGTATATTTGCTTGTCCATTCAGACAACCTATCCCAATGGCTGTTAAACCATCAGTAGATAATTCATAGATACCTCCTAATAGCTCTATCTTAGAGAATTTGCCTCCCTTTCCACCTCCGATGCAGATGGATGCTTTATTCCTATTTATCACGGTCATCTTACCTGTAATATCACAGGTGATAGAACCGTATGTATTAAATGGTGATTCTCCAACACCGATACCATTTTCAACCTCAGTACGAATTGCTAGATTACCACTACCAGAAATACTAAGGCTAGAGGACTCAGGAACATGAATTCCTTGACCAGTTAGCATATTGTTCTCCTTAATCCGTAGTGCTACCTTACAGTTACGGCCTATATTGATGCAGAAATCATCTTTTGCCTTAATATTTACATTCTCAAGATCTAACGTAACACTAGAATTATCTGGAACAGTAATAGTTAATGTGTATTGTGTGGAGACATCTCCTGATAATTTTAAGTTCTCTGTGTTTATGACAAGAGAGGAATAATTATCTGTATGTAGATTAGCTAACTCCAGTGCGGTAGTAGTATCTGCAATATAGGTCTCATTGGTTGCATTGCTTCTAAAATATTTGCGGTTGATGGCAATAATCTCATCCTTTTGCTTTTGCGGAAGAACAGGTAGAAGCTCAGCAGATGGACGATAGAGATAAAAGCCTTGTAGTAAATCTACGCCTAGATAGATAACAGTATGTAATTCTTTAAAGGTTTCAACTCCTTCTGCCAATGCTATCATTCCATTTTGTTTAGCAAATTGAATGATGTTAGCCACCAAATGCCTCTTTTTCTCGTCATTGTTTATGTTAGAGATTAAGCTACGGTCAATTTTTATATATCTTGGATTATATTTTAAAAGGTTCAATTCGTTGCCATAACCAGAACCATAGTCATCCAGGGCTAGCTGTGATCCTAGGGTGTTTATACGCTCTTGTAGCAGTAAGTGTTCTTCCTCAGTATGTAGATAGATTTCAGATGCTTCTACTATGATTTTATGGGTTAAAGTATGATACATTCTATAAAAACTATCAAAATCCTCTTTGGTAAGAAGCTGATTAGGTAGACAATTAATAAATAAGTATTTGTCGCCAAAATCTGATACGTTATCTTTATAAAACTTCATAGTATTAAAAAAAGTATAATATTCGATTTCATAAAGCTTCTTTTGTCGTTCTGCAATTTCAAGGACCTCTAAAGGGGTTAACCCAATGGATTCGTCCGTTCTCATAAGGGCCTCATAGGCATAAATATCTCCATTTTTAGCAGAAATAATAGGTTGGAAATGGTAGAGGAAGAAGTTATTATTAATAAGCCTTTCAAATTGATCATTCCTTATGAGCTCTTGTTTTTGTTTTTGAAAGGAGGAAGGTGTAAACTCATTTTTATCCATTTTGTTAAAGCATATGGCCTCGAATAATGCGTAATTTGTATTGGTAATCAAGTCTTCTAAAGTCTGGCTCTGAGACGGATACCAGGTGTATCCACATTTTATGGAGCAAAGAGATTCGTCTTTTAATAGTTTATGTAGCCCTGCCTTTAAATCTTGATGTAGGGCATTCAGCGTATTTAAAATAGTTTCTTTATCACCACCGTAAATAAAAACTAGACATTCATGTCTGGATTTACTACCACTAAAAAACGTACTTTGCTTGTCTGGAATTAAAATACTTGTGTAATCGAAGATTTGATTACTTAGTTGTTTTTGACTGCGATACAGATGTTCAAGGTTCTCAGCATGAAAGGAAACCATACAAGCTAGGTTTGTAGATAGAAGGATATAGTCCTTTATTTTTTTGTAAAATTGATCCGTATATAGAAGACCAGTTTCAGGATCATATTCAACAGAGGTAAGTTCAAAATTCTCATTTGCTATTTGTTTCGCCTTATTATACTTAATGGCACTCATGATAGAGAGAAACATAAAGAGAAAAGCGCATAAAAATAGTGTAAAGGAGATAATAAGTATTTTTTGCTGCAGTGAGTCTAGTAAGGAATGGTTAAAATTATAGAATAGTCCAATGATAAGTGAGCATATACCAAAGGTAAATAGAACTGAATGCCATATTACATTACGATATAATTTGCTTTTTATTTTTCCCACTTTAATACCCCTCCCAATGAAATTCTCACTTTGTATTATAACGAATATTATTGGAAAAATAAATACTAAAATGGAAATAATTGTGAAAAGCTACCCATTGTACTCAAATTGGGTAGCTTTTAGTCTTATTATTATATATTTTTTTTATCCATGGAAGGCGTGGCTTTGCTTTCACGTCTAACGGAAGTGGTTCCTTTTAAGAGAGGAGAGATAAATTTGTATAAAGCTGCTGTTAGCACAGAAACAATAGTACATTTTAGCAGATTAAAAGGAAGAACAGCATATACCATAAAGGTATAAAGGTTAGAAACCAAATTGTTCTTTTTGGTTCCCAATGCTATGATACCTTCCATTGTATACTCGCCATTAGAGGTACCAATATAAGCGGGAAGAGTGATATAAGCATTGATAAAACAAGACGCTATACTCATTAATATGGTTGCAATGATTAGTCCAAAAATCGCTGTCAGTTTCGTTTTTCTATACTTATAAATCATGGAAGCAGTAAAGATAAAGATAGAACCAGATAAGAAGTTCGCCAATTCGCCTATGCAAGCAGTATCTGAACCAGAGACAAGAATGTGAAGAACATTCTTTAAAAATTCCATGATAATACCAGCTAGGGGACTAATAGCAAAGGCACCAATCATAATTGGTAGGTCACTGACATCCACCTTATAGAATGGTGGAGCAAACGGTACTGGGGTGGAAATAAACATAAGTACGGTAGCGATAGCGGATAACATTGCCATTAATACTAGATTTCTTGTGGATAGCAAATTTGTTTTCATGATAATCCTCCTTTAATTATGAATCTAAGTTCCAATTAAGAAGAAAAAGATTACTGTTCTTACCATGGTAGCAAGAAAAGTAATCTTCGGGTGGTGATATGTAAAAAACCTCGGATTATATTCCGAGGTATGTAAACTATCACGTTCTCTTCTCTCATCCAGACTTTACTGTCGGTTTTGGAATTGCACCAAATCAGCCACCTAAGTGGGTCGCGGACTATTACCGCCGGTTGGGAATTACACCCGACCCCGAAGAACTTATTAAATTGATAAAACATAATGCTTTTTACTTTCGTGAATAGTATACGTTTTCCATAATTATTTGTCAATACTGACCAGTTATTTAGTTTATTATATGTGAATTGTTTGTTTCTATGCACGGCTTACTTGTAAAAAAATAAAAAATATTGTACTGTTATAAATGTGTTTTGGTAAAGACTAATACTAGGTAGTATCTTAGTGTTTAATACGAAAGGAAAATGATAGTATGGACATGACGCAGGTTATAAATCAGATGATTGTTTTGTTCCTAATGTTAACCATAGGGTACATTTGTGGTAAGACAAAAGTTTTTTCAAAAGAAAGTAATCACACCCTTTCAAGAGTGGTTATTTATATTGCAAATCCAGCATTAATTATTAATACAGTAACTAGTGGCCAGATTACAGGAGATAAAAGCTATACGTTACTTATTATAGGGTTTTCAGCTCTATTTTATATTGTGGTTCCTATTTTAGCAAAGATATTTACATTTGTAGTACCGTTTACAAGAAAAAATCAAAAGACCTATGAAGCGCTTTATTGCTTTTCCAATTGTGGGTTTATGGGAATCCCAGTAATCAATGCATTGTATGGTCCAGAGGCTATTTTTTATGTAGCCATCTTTTTAATCCCTTTTAATATTTTGGTATACACCTATGGAATTCTTCTACTTTCTGGAGAACAAGAGGATAAGGTCAAAATTAATTTTACAAAGATATTAAATCCAGTTGTGATTGCCTCTATAATCACACTAATCATTTACTTTTTAAATATAAAGACGCCTTATGTAGTGAATGAAACGGTCTCTCTACTTGGTGCGATTACGACACCATTAGCCATGATTACCATTGGATGTAATCTTTCCTTTATACCAGTAAAAGATGTATTTCTTGATTGGAAAATGTATATTTATGCTATCTTAAGATTATTATTATTCCCTGTTGCAGTGTGGCTTATCTTCCGTTTTTTTATTCAGGATGTAATGCTTTTAAATGTTATGGTTGTCATATCTGCCATGCCGGTAGCTGCCAATGTGACCTTAATTTCCAATGAATATGGTGGAGATTCTAATACAGTGGCCAAGGCAACCTTTATGACTACATTAATTTCACTTGGTTCTATTCCAATTCTGGCAGCACTTATTTTGTGAAATTAAATGTTAGGATGTAACTGTATTAACACATAATACTAACCTGATTCGGCATAGGTATATAGGAAAGAGGAATACTAAATAGTAATCACCAATACCTAAATCGTAAAGGAGAATAGTATGTATGTACTTCAAAATTGTTATATCCTTGACTATTTAGATTTGCCCACGATTCCGTGGATGCAGTGCC
>JAEZGY010000100.1 GCA_023416695.1 Bacillota bacterium
TCATTGAGGATCTGAAAATCAAACAGGACTACTTTGCGGAGCTTGATCGTTTATGCCCAAAAGATACCATACTCGCCTCGAATACATCGGCCATCAGCATCACAGAGATCGCAGAAAAGGCTGAGAATAAAGAGCGGATCATAGGAACCCATTATTGGAATCCGGCGTATCTGATTCCGCTTGTAGAGGTGGTAAAAACAAAATATGTATCCGAACAGACAGTGGACAGAACCTGTGCGTTACTTACGGACGCAGGGAAAAAACCCGTTGTAGTCAATAAAGACGTACCCGGGTTTCTGGCAAACCGCATGCAGCATGCCCTGTTCCGAGAAGCACTGTATATCATTGAGCAGGGCATTGCGGAACCGGAGGCTGTGGATGATGCCATCAAATACGGTTTTGGCATGAGACTTGGGATTATGGCGCCTGTCACGGTGATGGATATGGGAGGGCTGGATCTGACCCACTCCATTCACAGCTATCTGTTTCGTGATTTGAATTGTTCTGCAGAACCGTCTCCGATTCTGACCGAAAAGTTGCGCCAGGGGAAACTTGGCTTCAAAACCGGAGAAGGGCTTCTTCCGTGGACACAGGAAAAGATGGAGTTCGAAAAAAAGAATTTAACGGAAAAGTTGATAAAAATTGCACGGATTTTAGAGCGGCTCTAATACGCGCCAAAAGAAGGGTAACGTTGCGGTTTGGGCTTAACGGTGGATCCGTTAAAACCCAAACCGTATATTTTGCTTTGGAGGGAGAACATGATGGGTGGATCTTGTCGGAATGAGAATGAACAGACAAAAATGCTGGCAATCTATGAAAGTAACGAAGAGTTGGAAGCACTGTTTCACGATGGATTTATGAAAAAATATACGAATTACGAATCCTTTGAGGAATTCCGGTTTGCCGGAGCAGTCTTCGTGAACTGGAGTGCTGATTTTATTGTGGGGGACAGGATGGCTTTTGACTGCTGCGTAAAAGGAAAGTCCGCATTCGAGAGTTGGGATGAGATGTATCAGACGGCACGCAAAGAATCTGGCTGTCTGAGACCTACTGCCTAACCGATACCCCATCAGAAAAAAGTCCAATGAAAAAGGAGCAAATGAAGTGAAGAATAAAATCATGACAGCCCCGGAAGCTGTCGCTGACATAGAAGATGGAGCCTCCGTCATGGTAGGCGGGTTTATGGCCTGCGGAACACCGGAAATTCTCATCGATGCGCTTGTTGAAAAGAACGTGAGAAATCTTACCATCATCTGCAATGATGCAGGGGTGCCGGGAAGAGGCGTGGGCAAGCTGCTCACAAATGGGCAGATCAAGACCCTCATTGCCTCCCATGTAGGTTTGAATCCCGAAGTAGCCCAGAGAATGAACACGGAAATCGAAGCAGATAAGCTGGAGTGCATTCTGGTTCCTCAAGGCACCCTGGCAGAGCGGATCAGGGCAGGCGGCGCAGGACTTGGCGGTTTTCTCACGCCTACGGGAGTGGGAACCATTGTGGCAGAAGGCAAGCAGATCATTCCTATCGATGGAAGAGACTATCTTTTGGAGAAGCCCCTGAAGGCGGATTTCGCTCTCATCAGAGGCTCTGTAACGGATGAATTTGGCAATACAACCTATAACGGGACTACAAGAACATTCAACCCCATGATGGCCGCAGCGGCAAACTATGTCATAGTAGGTGCATGCGAGATCGTGGAACTTGGAGCCATTGATCCGAACAACGTGGTGACATCCGGCATCTTTGTGGATGCCATTGTAGGAGGGGAAAAGCCATGGCGGATATAAAGGAAATCATCGCCGCAAGAGTGGCGAGAGAGCTGAAAGACGGTGACGTAGTCAACCTGGGAATCGGACTTCCAACCATGGTGGCAAACTTTCTGCCTGAGGGAGTGAATATCATTCTCCAGTCGGAAAACGGAATCATGGGAATGGGAGCGGCGGCAGAGAAGGGCAGAGAAGACGTGGATATCGTCAATGCAGGTGCCCAGTATGTGACCGTAAATCCCGGCGCCATGTTCTTTGACAGCGCCACATCCTTTGGTATCATCCGTGGAGGTCATGTAGATGCTACCATTTTGGGTGCTCTTGAGGTGGACCAGCATGGGAATCTGGCCAACTGGATCGTACCGGGAAAGATGGTTCCGGGGATGGGGGGCGCCATGGATCTGGTGGTAGGTGCAAAGAAGGTCATCATCGCCATGCAGCATACCCAGAAGGGAGCACATAAGATCCTGAAAGAATGCAGACTGCCTTATACGGCGGTAGGTGGGGGGGATATGATCATCACAGAGATGGGGGTTATGGAAATCACCCCGGAAGGCATCGTCCTTACGGAAATTAACGAAGGCTATACCATCGAAGAGGTTCAGGCCGCTACAGAAGCAGATCTGATCATCAGCCCGGATCTGAAGCAGAACTAACCAGACGAGCAGCTTTGAAGCGGTGTCGATCATCAGCCCGGTTTTAAAGCAGAGCTGAACACACTGAACTTGAAGCTGGTTGATCAGCGGTGAGAAGCGTAATACTTGCAAATAAAAGGGAGCACAATGAAAATATTATATTTGGACTGCACTTCCGGAATCAGCGGCGATATGACCCTTGGGGCACTGCTGGATTTGGGTGTTGATAAAGATTTCTTTCTAGAGGAACTAAGCAAACTGGGTGTTGACGGTTACGAAGTGAAGATACAAAAAAAGGACAGGCACAGCATCCAGATGATGGATGTCGATGTGATACTTACCGAACAATCTCATGTGAACCGTGAACACGCACAAGAGTCACATGAACGAAGCTGCATTCGTGACCACAGCCACAACCATGAACAGCAGGATCACCATCATGGACATGAACACAGCCACGAAGGCCATGAGCATCATCACGACCATGAACATAGCAACAAAGACCATGACCACCATCACTCGAATGAACGAAATTTATCAATGATTCGGGAAATCATTGACAGCAGCACAATTTCTGCTGATGCCAAGGAAATCAGCAAGCAGATATTTGAGGAAATTGCAAAGGCAGAGGCAAAAGTCCACGGGAAAACCATCGACCAGGTTCATTTTCATGAAGTAGGAGCCATCGATTCTATTG
>JAEZGY010000067.1 GCA_023416695.1 Bacillota bacterium
ATAAGATGGCAAAGTGAGGATTCTTATGCGAGCTTGCTCGGCAAGAATCCGAGCGCGCCCGCGACCCGTGCATCGAGGCGAAGCGAGATGTACGCGGGAAGGCTAGAAATTATTTCATAATTTCTAGGAATCAAAAAGGCTCTCTTAAGGAAGAGAGCCAGAATGCGCACTCGCGTATAAGGAGTTAATCCTCCCGCTGGTCGGATAGCGCTCGGCGCCACAAAGTGGGTAAACCCACTTTGTTATATAAGATGGCAAAGTGAGGATTCTTATGCGAGCTTGCTCGGCAAGAATCCGAGCGCGCCCGCGACCCGTGCATCGAGGCGAAGCGAGATGTACGTGGGAAGGCTAGAAATTATTTCATAATTTCTAGGAATCAAAAAGGCTCTCTTAAGGAAGAGAGCCAGAATGCGCACTCGCGTATAAGGAGTATATCCTCCCGCTGGTCGGATAGTGCTCGGCGCCACAAAGTGGGTAAACCCACTTTGTTATATGCGAAGGAAAGAAATAATCTCGTAATTTATTAACCGAAAGGAGTTATAGAATGAAAAAAGAACTAGAAAAAACATATAGTCCTTCTGACATAGAAGACAGACTTTATGACAAATGGTTAGAAAAAAAGTATTTTCACGCAGAACCAGATGAAACAAAAAAGCCATTTACAATTGTAATTCCACCACCAAATGTTACAGGTAGACTTCACATGGGTCATGCCTTAGATGAAACCATGCAGGATATTATCATTCGATTTAAGAGAATGCAAGGATATAATGCATTATGGCTTCCAGGAACCGATCATGCAAGTATCTCTACAGAGGTTAAGGTAACCAATTACCTCAAGGAACAGGGCATTGATAAGGAAGAGCTAGGAAGAGAAGGCTTCCTTGAAAAGACTTGGGAATGGACTCATGAATACGGTGGTACCATTGTAGAGCAGCTTAAGAAATTAGGTTCTAGCTGTGATTGGGATAGACTTCGTTTTACGTTAGATGAAGGATGTAGCAAGGCTGTAGAGGAAGTATTTATAAAGCTTTATGAAAAAGGCTTAATCTATAAGGGATCTCGTATTGTTAACTGGTGTCCAGTTTGTCAGACCTCTATCTCTGATGCAGAAGTTGAACATGAGGAGCAAGCAGGTCATTTCTGGCATATAAATTATCCAATCGTAGGAATGGACCGATGCCTTGAGGTTGCTACTACTCGTCCAGAAACTCTTCTTGGAGATAGTGCAGTAGCAGTTCATCCAGAGGATGATCGTTATAAAGATCTAATCGGTAAGAAAGTACTTCTTCCATTAGTAAACCGTGAGATTCCAATTATAGCTGATGAATATGTAGACAGGGAATTCGGAACTGGTGTTGTAAAGATTACTCCAGCCCATGACCCTAACGATTTTGAGGTTGGTAAGAGACATAACCTTCCTGAAATCAACGTAATGAATGATGATGCTACCATCAATAAGCTTGGCGGGAAATATGCAGATATGGACCGTTACGAAGCTAGAAAGCAAATGGTAAAAGACTTAGAAGAACTTGGTCTTTTAGTAAAAGTAGAAGATCATAGTCACAATGTTGGTACTCATGACAGATGCTCTACTACGGTTGAGCCAATGATAAAACAACAATGGTTTGTTAAGATGGATGAGCTAATTAAGCCTGCAGTAGAAGCAGTAGAATCTGGTGACATCCAGTTAATTCCTGATAGAATGAAGAAGCTTTACTTTAACTGGACCGATAATATTCGTGACTGGTGTATCTCAAGACAGCTTTGGTGGGGTCATAGAATTCCAGCGTACTACTGTAAGGATTGTGGAGAGGTTATCGTTGCTAAAGAAGCTCCAACAACCTGTAAATGTGGTTGTACAAGCTTTACACAGGATGAGGATACCCTTGATACATGGTTTAGTTCTGCTTTATGGCCATTTTCTACCCTTGGTTGGCCGGAAAAAACAAAGGATTTAGAGTATTTCTATCCTACCGATGTACTTGTTACTGGTTATGATATCATTTTCTTCTGGGTAATCCGTATGATCTTCTCCGGCTTTGAACATATGGGAGAGAGACCATTTAAAACGGTTTTATTCCATGGTTTAGTTCGTGATAATCAAGGTAGAAAGATGAGTAAATCCCTTGGAAATGGTATTGATCCACTTGAAATCATTGCACAGTATGGTGCGGATGCTCTACGTATGACCTTGATTACCGGTAATGCACCAGGAAATGATATGCGATTCTATCTAGAACGTGTAGAAGCAAATCGTAACTTTGCCAATAAAGTATGGAATGCTTCTCGTTTCATTATGATGAATATGGAAAAGGCCGAGATTCCTGAAACAATGGATATCACGAAGCTTACTATGGCGGATAAATGGATTCTTTCAAAATGCAATGATTTAGTGAAAGAAGTAACTGACAATATGGAGAAATATGACCTTGGTATTGCGGTGCAAAAGGTATATGACTTTATATGGGAAGAGTTCTGTGACTGGTATATTGAGATGGTAAAACCTCGTCTTTACAATGATGAAGATGAGACTAAGGTAGCTGCTTTATGGACTCTTAAGACAGTTTTAATTAATTCCCTAAAGCTTCTTCACCCATATATGCCATTTGTAACGGAGGAAATATTCTGTACCCTTCAAGAAAAAGAAGAGTCTATCATGATATCTGACTGGCCTTTATACAAAGAGGAAAAGAACTTCAATAGGGAAGAGGCTGCTGTGGAATTAATTAAGGAAGCTGTAAAAGGAATTCGTAATGTCCGTGCAGAGATGAACGTTCCACCAAGCAAAAAGGCTAAGGTTATTATTGTAACCACCAACGAGGAAGTAGCTGACATTTTTGCCACTAGTAAAGTGTTCTTTGCTACGCTAGGCTATGCTTCTGAAGTGCTTATAAAAGAGGATAAGACTGGAATTAGTCAAGATGCAGTATCTACTGTTATACCTAATGCTGAGATCTATATGCCATTTGCAGAACTGGTAGATATCGAGAAGGAGATTGAACGTCTTTCCAAAGAAAAAGAGCGTTTAAGTGGTGAACTTAAGAGAGTAACAGGAATGCTTAGCAATGAGAGATTTATTAGTAAAGCTCCAGCTGAGAAGGTTGCAGAAGAAAAGGCAAAATTAGAGAAATACACTGATATGATGGCTAAAGTTGAGGAACGTCTAGCACAGCTTAACTAGTGTGTCGAGTTTTGCGATGGTAAATAGTTGAAATAAATGAGCACCATATTATAATAGAAATAGATTTCATTTCTATTTATAGTACGGTGTTCATTCGATTTTAGCTTAGTGTTAGCTAAGAAGTTTATTATTTGATTTAATTCAGTTTAGTTATAAAATCTTTATAAAGTATTGATTTTTCAACCATTGTTCTGTATTATGTAATAGACTATATCTATAGTCAAATCGATATAAATCAATGTTAGGATATACGGTACCACAGAATGGAGGGATAGTGTGATAGATTTTGAGGAAGAATTAGCAAGATTTCAGCCAAGTTTAGAAGTTGAACAGGCAGAGGATGCAATTTATAATAACAATTTAACCGACGCTACAGACATTATCAAGGAATTGCTGAAAGAAAGCAAAAAGGAAAGCAATCAGAATAAGTAACTTAGGTTTGTGATAAAGATGAAATAGGTGGAGATAACATGAGGTGTCCGAATTGCGATAATATCTTATCGTTAAAGAATAATCGTTGTGATCGTTGTGGAGAAGATGTAAGAGTGTACCGAAGAGTAGTAAAAGCATCTAATGCCTTTTACAATCAAGGGTTAATGAAGGCACGGGTAAGAGATTTATCTGGTGCAGCTATTTCCCTTCATACTAGCTTGGAACTCGATAAGCACAATACCAATGCACGTAATCTATTAGGTCTTGTATATTACGAGATGGGAGAGACAGTAAGTGCAATAAGTGAATGGGTGCTTAGTAAACATTTAAACAGTAAGGACAATGACGCAGACGAATATATAAATATGGTACAATCAAATCCGACTAAATTGGAAAGCATAAATCAGGCAATCAAAAAATATAATTTTGCCTTGCAATCAGCTAAACAGGGTAGTCCGGATTTAGCAATTATTCAACTTAAGAAGGTTATAACTCTAAACACAAAGTTTATTCGTGCATATCAGTTGTTAGCCCTACTTTATATGCATGAAGGAGAGAATGATAAGGCTAGCAAGGTTCTTATGAAAGCGGCTGCCATAGATGTTAATAATACTGTTACTTTAAGTTATATGAGAGAACTGGGAGTCAGTCCGACCAAGGTGATCACTGAGGTAAAGGAAGTTCACAGTGACGATATATCTGCTAAGACAGGTACGGAGTTCGCTGTCTTTTCTGGTTTAAAGGAATATAGAGAGGACAAGCCTAATATTTGGGCTTATCTGAACCTTGTAATAGGAGCTATTGTAGGTATCGCCGTAGCATGCCTTTTGATTTTCCCAACCATTAAGAATAATAATAATTCAGAGCTTCAGGCAAAGATTAATGAACAGGTAGCCCAGATGAATACTCTGAAAAATGAGAAGAATGCTCTTACTAAAGAGAAGGAAAATTTAAATCAGCAGATTACTTCCCTAAAGAAAGAGTTAGAAGAGGCTACCTCTATTACAACAGATAATGAAGGTGCTGATGCATCGGCAAAGACAAATATAAATGCGCTACTTACTGCTGCTAATCTGTATTTGAATAATGATTTGGAAGGTGCAGCAAAAGCATTAGTAGATTATGACGGTACTAACTTAGCTGAGTTTGAAGCCGCAGCAAAGATTTACGATATTATCAAGGCGAAGGCCTTTGAAGATACTGCCCAAAAGCTATATTATGAAGGGTATAAGTTATATGAAAAGGGTAAATATGAGGAAGCTATTGCCACCTTAAAGAATTCTGTAAAGCTGAAGGAAGGTTATGAGGACTCAATTTACTTTATTGGACGTAGCTATCAGAAGCTAGAAGATTATAAGAATGCAAGGACATATTTTGAGACCTTAGTAGAAAGTAATCCGAATAGTCGACGTGGTAAAGATGCTAAGAAGCAGCTGAATACACTTCCAGAATAAATTAAGATACATGCTATACGAAACGTAAGTTAAACAATGTAACGTATAGCATGTATTTTTTTGCATAGTAAATGTAAAAATTTGGAAGAAAGGAATATGACATGAAAAGACAGATTTTTTTTACACAGGGGGAAGAAGGATGTTATGCAGATTATGAGGTAATAGAAAATTGTTTGGTCATTAAGTTAAAAAGAGATTTAGATCATCACTGTGCACAGTTTGTAAAGGAACGGTCAGACCAATTAATAGATAAGAGGCATATACGGCATATTATTTTTGATTTTGAACGTACAACCTTTATGGACAGTTCAGGGATTGGTGTTATTATGGGACGGTATAAAAGGGTATCGGTATCAGGTGGCAGGATAGCAGTGACTCATTTAAACACAGCTGTGGACCGTATATTTAGACTTTCTGGTTTATTCAAGATTGTGAAATTGTATTCAGATAATCAATCTGCAATTGAAGAATTTAAGAGATTAGGATGATAGAAAGGAAGTAAGTAGTATGGATCGTTTAACAGATTATAAAGAGAATGTAGTTAGGAGGGATTTAATGGCAGATACCAATGAGATCTATATTGAGTTTGATAGTAATTCCAAGAATGAAAGCTTTGCACGAGTGGTGATTGCTGCATTTGTATCTCAGCTTGATCCAACCATGGAAGAACTAGCAGATATTAAGACTGCGGTTTCTGAAGCAGTTACTAACTCTATTATACATGGGTATCAGAATGGACCAGGGAAGATAGTTATGAAATGTCGAATTGTTGGGCAAACCATATACATAGAGGTGATTGATAAAGGAATCGGTATTGAGAATATCAAACAGGCTATGGAGCCGTTATATACCTCTAGACCAGATTTAGAACGTTCTGGTATGGGCTTTTCCTTTATGGAAGCTTTTATGGATAGCTTAAGAGTGGAGTCGGAGATAAAGAAAGGAACAATAATCTATATGGAAAAGACAATTCATCATTAAGACTCTGCTTATTAAGATATAGGACAAGTTAATGTAACTGGAGGTGGACATGGATACTCTCGAATTGATTGCACTATCAAAACAGGGAGATAAAGCAGCTAGAGATCTGGTTGTAACTATGAACATCGGATTAGTATGGAGTATCGTTCGAAGATTTGCCGGTAGAGGACATGAATTGGAGGATTTGTTTCAGATTGGTTGTATCGGTCTAATAAAGGCAATTGATAAATTTGATAGTAGCTTTGAGGTTAGGTTCTCCACTTATGCAGTACCTATGATAACAGGGGAGATTAAGAGATTTTTGAGAGACGATGGTATGATTAAGGTAAGCCGTTCCCTGAAAGAAATAGCAGGGAAAGTTAGAATCACCAAGGAAGTATTAGCTTACAAGATGGACAGGGAACCTTCAATTGAAGAGATTAGTGAAGAACTTAAGATCTCTACAGAAGACATTATATTAGCAATGGAGTCTAGTTCAGAAGTAGAGTCTTTATATAAAACCATTTATCAGGGAGATGGGAATGCCATTTATCTGATAGATAAGCTTGAACAGGACAAGGATGAGAATGAGCACATGATAGATCAGATTGCTCTTCGTGAGATTATAGAAACCCTAGATGAAAAGGAGCGTAATTTAATAGAATTAAGATATTTTCGAGATAAAACACAGACGGATATTGCTAAGGAAATGGGAATCAGCCAGGTTCAAGTATCTCGACTGGAAAAGAAAATTCTAAAAGTAATGAGAGAAAGGATGTCGTAATACATTATAACGAATAAGTTTATAGAAAGTGTATAAATAAATGGAAAAATAGGATAATAATTAAAAAGGCATCTACTAAAGTAGATGTTTTTTTAATGCAGAATGAATAGAAAGGTGGTTTTACTATGACAAGAAGAAAACTACTATATGTCTTTGTGGTTAGCTTAATTATGTTAATAGCGGTGGTATACTTTGTTTTTCTTATACCTCGTGAGCATGTGTACAATGGAACCCTGGCTTCTAATGCTACCACCATATACCATATATTTCACATATAGATTTTTTGTCCCTATAGTAGTGCAAAGGATGGGAGGAAAGATTTATGAAGCGTACTATAGTTTATATCAAAATAGATAAGAACATAGAAGTTGCAAATAAAACAGTATACCTAGAAGATGTAGCTAAGGTCTATTGTTCTGACCACTCGTTGGTGAGGAATTTGAATCGCCTAATTGTCCTGACCATAGAGTGTGACCATGATATGAAATACTGTTTTAGTATTATGAAGATTATTCAACTCATCACCATACATCATCCAGAGGTTGAGGTTGTAAGCTTAGGAGAAGTGGAATTCGTAGTATCCTATACGAAACCAAAAAAGCCAAAGAAGTGGTTGGAGTATATTAAGACAGGATTTGCAGGGGCAGTGATTTTTTTTGGTGGAGCCTTCTCTATCATGACCTTTAATGAGGATGCCTCTATCTCTGACATATTTAGTAATGTCTATCAAATGGTAATGGGAAAAGAGAAAACTGGTTGGTCTTTCATGGAAATAGGTTACAGCATAGGAATAGGAGTAGGAGTTATTCTCTTTTTTAATCATTTCTCTAAGGTTAAGCTAAGTAAAGATCCTACACCTATGCAGATTGAAATGCGAAAATATGAGGATGATATTAATAGTACCCTGATTCAAGATGTAAGTCGAAAGGGGAATATCATTGATGCTGATTAGGACGAGTCTCCTTTTTGTCATTGGATTTGCGGGAGGCTGCATTGTAGCAGGTGGCCTTTACGCCTTCATTACCTTACTTAAAATCATACCACGCCTATCTACCTTTACAAAGACAGTGAAATACTCACTTTTCTTTGAAGATTGTGTTATGGTGGGAGGAATTCTAGGTAATTTATATTCTGTATTTAAGTGGGGACTACCATTAGGACCATTATTTTTAGTGATATATGGAAGCTTTTCCGGTATCTTTGTAGGATGTCTAGCCATCGCTTTGGCAGAAGTAATTGACGTCATTCCAACATTTTCAAGACGTATAAGACTTAAGAAGGGAATCTTGTTTCTCATTATATGTACAGCTATAGGAAAAGGAGTTGGCACTTTAGTACAATTACTGATACTAAATCAATACTAACGTAGAAAGGATGAATCATATGAGTAATAATCAAACAATTCGAGATGTTATGGAGGAAAAGGACAAAAAGCTTCAGGGGAAGAAATATGAAAAGTACGTCAAAGAGAAAACACCGACCCATAGTGTTTTCTCAAACTGTGTGAAAGCCTTTGTAGTAGGTGGTATTATTTGTACAATTGGACAGTTTATTCTCAATTTTTATATGGATCTTGGCATTAGTAAGGAGACAGCAGCTGCCTGGAATAGCATTACACTGATATTTTTAAGCATCGTATTAACAGGCTTTAACATCTATCCAACCCTTGCAAAATGGGGTGGTGCAGGAACAGTAGTACCGATTACTGGTTTTGCCAATGGTGTGGTTGCACCTGCTCTAGAATATAAAAAAGAGGGTCAGGTCTTTGGAATAGGCTGTAAGATTTTTATTATTGCTGGTCCAGTTATTTTATATGGTATCTTTTCTTCATGGGTATTAGGTATTATATATTACATCGCTAAGCTAGCGGGTTGGGTATAGGAGGAGACTATGAGCGAGACACTAAGTAAGCAAAAAGGTAAACAGACAATTTTATTTGAACATGCTCCCTATATCATTGGCTATGCCTCCGTAGCAGGGAAAAAGGAGGGAGAAGGCCCTCTTGGTAATTATTTTGATTTAGTCGACCAAGATCCTATGTTTGGAATGAAAACATGGGAGGAGGCTGAAAGTAAGATGCAAAAAATGGCCTGTGAGCTAGCAATCAAAAAGACAGGTCTTCAAAATAGTGATATTCGGTATCTGTTTGGTGGTGACTTACTAGGACAGCTGATAGCTACCTCTTTTGGTATCCTGTCACTAGATATTCCTATGTTTGGCATCTATGGTGCCTGCTCCACTATGGGTGAGGGCATTGGCTTAGCTTCTATGGCTATTGATGGTGGTTATGCAGATAAAACCATAGCAGTAACCTCCAGTCATTTCGCCAGTGCGGAAAAGCAGTTCCGTTTTCCATCAGCATACGGTAATCAAAGACCTTACTCTGCTACCTGGACGGTTACAGGAAGTGGTAGTGTCGTGCTATCAAAGGAAAAGACTGCTACCGCTTGTGGTGTAGTGGTCAAAGGTTTTACAACTGGGAAAATAGTAGATTATGGTCTTAAGGATTCTATGAATATGGGAGCTTGTATGGCACCTGCAGCGTCTGGGGTAATTACTGCTAATCTCAAGGACTTAAATAGACAACCAGAGTATTATGACAAGATTATCACAGGTGACTTAGGAACGGTTGGACGAGATATTACCTTTGATATCATGAAAGAAAATGGCTATGACATCAAAAATCAGTATATGGATTGTGGGATAGAAATCTTTGATCCAGAGAACCAAGATACCCATGCTGGAGGTAGCGGTTGTGGATGTTCTGCCATTACGTTAACTGGCTATATTCTAGAGATGATGCGCCGTAAGAAGTGGAAGAGAGTGTTATTTGTTCCAACGGGAGCATTACTTTCTCCAACTAGTTATAATGAAGGACATTCTGTTCCTGGAATTGCTCATGGTGTTATTCTAGAAGTAGAAGAATAGGAGATATGGTATGGATTATATAAAAGCATTTGTGATTGGTGGCTTAATCTGTGTCGTAGTACAGATTTTTATGGATAAAACCAAATTAATGCCTGGTCGCATCATGGTAGGATTAGTTTGCATTGGTGCTATATTGGGAGCAGTTGGATTATATGAGCCTTTTGCAAAATGGGCTGGTTGTGGAGCCACCGTACCTCTCTCTGGATTTGGCAACAACCTTTTTAAAGGAGTGAAGGAAGCAATAGACAAGGAAGGATTCATCGGTCTTTTTAAAGGTGGGTTTACGGCTTCAGCAGCAGGAATCTCAGCTGCAATTATCTTTGCATACTTAGCTTCCCTAATTTTTAAGACAAAGGATAAGAAATAGAATAACCAACAAAGGGGGACAACTTTACAAAAAGTGTCTCTCTTATTTATTGTTTCATAAATACGGAATACAAGTATTGACAAGATCAGACTATTATAATAGTATAGACTATAGAAATAGTCTGTTTTGAAAGGTTGATGGAAGTGAGTAAAAAAATATATGATAGTGAAATGAAAGTTATGGAGCTTGTATGGGCCAATGAACCT
Source organism: Bacillota bacterium (assembly GCA_023416695.1). Lineage (GTDB taxonomy): Bacteria > Bacillota > Clostridia > Lachnospirales > Lachnospiraceae > KM106-2. The sequence goes on from JAEZGY010000067.1 coordinate 10,316, forward strand.
GTCAGTGCAAAGGAACTAAGTATACTTGCAGCAGAGCAAATTGGCTGGAATAAGAACACAACCTATACTGTGTTAAAAAAGCTAGAAGCAAAGAACTACATAAAAAGAGAAGATCCCGGATTTATCTGTACCTCTTTGATTTCTCATGAGGACATTTGTAAACTAGAAACCAAAACTCTTATTGACAAATTATTTGGAGGGTCGAAAAAGGCATTGTTCTCTGCACTATTAGAAGATGAGACTATGACAGAAGAAGAGTTTAAGCAGCTACGTGAAATGATTGAAAAGAGGTGATTGTTTGCTAGATGATGTTTTCTATTGGCTTTTTAATATGAGTATATCAGCGACTATCGTTGGTATTATTGTAATGCTAATTGGGAAAGTGAAAAAACTACCACGACGTTTTGCCTATCTCTTATGGGTGATACCATTCTTTAGAATGTGGATTCCTATTGGAATTGCAGGAAAGTATAGCTTGATGTCACTGATCTCACAGTTTGCAACAAAAACCGTCGTCGTATATCAAGGATATCAAACCTTATCGATTTCCAACAGTGTAATGGCAGCCGATAGCTATTTTCCTATCACCTATAAGGAAGACCTTCTTAAGGATATCTTCCATATAGCTTCAGGGATTTGGATGGTAGGAGCAGTAGCTATGCTCATCGTTGTTTTCGTACTATATTATGTTACCATAAAGGAACTAAGGGATGCTATACGGGATCATGATAATATCTATTTTTCTGACAAAATCACCTCACCAGCTGTATATGGCATAATAAGACCTAAAATAATTCTTCCCCATAATTATATACATAAAGACCTAAAATATATAATTGCCCACGAACAAGCACACATCAATCGCCTAGACAATCTATGGCGTATCCTAGCTTTTATTAGTGTTGCTATTCACTGGTTTAACCCATTTTCCTGGCTCTTTTTAAAGCATTTTCTTGAAGAAACAGAGCTAGCCTGTGATGAAAGAGTACTTAAAAAGTTTGGGGAAAGCGAAAAGAAGGAATATGCACTAAATCTTATTAACTGCGCCGAGCATACGACTCTATTTGCATCTTCCTTTGGAGGAGCAAAGGTGAAAATCCGAGTAGAGAGTATTTTGTCATACAGGAAGCTGTCTTTTGCTTCCACCGTATGTTTTGTTGCATTGGTACTAGCCATCGGATATGTTTTGTTGATGAATGCCATGTAAAGAAAGGAAAGTATTATGAAGAAATCCTTTAAGAGGTTCTACCTATTTTCGCTAGTTGGACTTATCTTAATATCTTATTATCCTTTGCATATGGGAGTAAAGGTTATATTAGATATGATTAGGAATGGAACGGTATTAAGTGAGAATTATCCAAAGTATATAATTCCGTACACACCAATTAGTTTGTCAGTAATTGTAGGGGTTTTACTCCTTCCGATACTTATAAAAGTTGTAAAAAGATTTGCATTATTGGTTGCGTCTGGCTTATCAATAGGGGTGTTTTTTCTCTCAGAGGTGCTGTTAGAAAATCAGGTTATTGTGACTTCGACAGTAGAGACTACACTAGAGAGTTGGCAGATGTATATGTGCTATATACCACCAGACTCTTACGAAACACGTACTTGGAGAGCTGTGGATGTATTGATTGGAGAGTATAGCCCGGGTTTTAAGATACATTTTTACATCATATCCATGGTCATCATTTTAGCATTGCTTAATTGCTTTTATGGGTTTGCACAGATCATAATGTCAGGTGATAGGAAGAGACTAAAAGCCTTAGTTATGCAATCTATCTCCACGGGGGTTTTTCTAGGACTTTGTATCTTTGCCTGTTTTACCGCCTTTTTTAGAAAAGGAGAGATTACAGTATCTATAGTTTCCGCTTTTTTAATGAGTATCTTCTTCGTTACTTTTGGGGTTACTACGGGCATCTATGTGGGATCTTTTTTACATGGAAGGAAAAAATCGTTGTCGGTATTGTTTCCTGCAATCGTTTCTTCTCTTGTTACCTTAGTCATGTATCTAGGGGAAATGATTTTGCTAAGTGGTAACTTATATCGATTTGGAATAGGGTTATTTTTTGACCGAATGGGAAGTATAGTGTTAGCTCCGGTGGATGTATTCGTCATATTGCTTTCTGGCATAGTATGTGCATTGATTATGACAGTTGTAGATAGAACTACACGGACTTAAAGTAACAATTACTATCAATAGGTAGGTTGAAAGGGGTGGATCATGAAGAAATCTTTAATTGTATTAATGCTATTTGTAGCTTGTATACTAGTAGGTTGTAAAAATAAGAACAGTACAGGGATAAATGACACGACAAAAGCATCACAGGAGCCTAAAAAGGAATCAGAATATATGCTAGAAGACCCAACAGGGGGACTATCCTTTAAGTCGTCTAAAAATAAACCATATACCGTAAATGATGATGGTACTTATTCAAGAGGGGCATGCATTTACAAATATAAGGTAAAAGTTTTCGGTCCAACTAGGAATTCCTATGATAAAGGTCGATTTTGGTTTGAAGTTTTGACAAATAAAGAAGTGTTAACGTACGAAGAATTGGAATGGAGTTTACTGAGTAATCAATATAATCCGCTAGATGAAAAAGAAACAGTTATTATTGGCTCAGGTGTCTTGGAATAGTATAGGATGACATTATTATCTATTCATCAATCAAGTTTCAAAGTTTTGGTATAAAGGGAGGGTTTCAATATGAAAAAGGGAATCATCTTAACGATTATGATAGGTATGCTTCTTACTTGTAATATTGGTTGTAGTAGTGAGAAGAAACCAGCAGTAGTGCCAACCAAAGAGGTAAAACCAACTATAGTGCCAACTAAAGAAGAGAATCGCTCTAGTGAGTTAAGTAAACTGAAAGAGAGAGTGCCAGAGTATTTTGTACTAAATACGACGAAAGGCCTTAAAGTGTACGTTTGGCAAATGGCACCAAACTCATATTCCTTTGGTTTGGTAAGCGGTACCAATAAAGTTGCAGAAAACGAGGGATTATTGGTGCTTAGGGGTGTCAGCTTAGAGGAAATGAAGCTAATACTTTCTACCTATAATGTGCCACGAGAGCAGATTACTATCAAGTCATATTATAACCCAATTTCAAGCTATGCGGGAATATTTGATGATAGTTATATTGATAAGTTGTATCATGAATTTGGATTGAGAGATTAAGAATAAGGTTGTTATTAGGTGGATTATAGTTTGAGGGGAGGGCTTTATTATGAAAAAGGGAATCATCTTAACGCTTATGATAGGTATGCTTCTTACTTGTAATATTGGTTGTAGTAGTGAGAAAAAGCCGGATATAGTGCCAACTAAAGAAGAGAAACCAACTGTAGCGCCAACCAAAGAGGACAACAGCTCTGGTGAGTTAAGTAGACTGAAAGAGAAGGTACCAGAGTATTTTAATCTTAATACAACGAAAGGCCTTGAAGTATGTGTTTGTTATATGTCAAAAGATGCTTGTACTTATGGTTTGTTTAGTGGTACAAATCGAGGGGTAACAGCCTTGGAATTGATGAAGTTAAAGGGTGTCAATTTAGAGGAAATGAAGTTAATACTATCTACCTATGATTTGCCAAAGGATCATATAACTGTCATACCATATCAACATCCAGTTTCAAGCCATATGCTTATATTTGATGATGCTGATATCGATAAATTATATGATATGCTAGGATTAACAAACTAAGAACGAAAAAAGGGTTGCCATCTTTACGGCAACCCTTTAAATATCTTATTATTCACTAGTATCCTCTTCGGTACCACCCTCAGGCGCTTTATCATCTACAATAGGTGGTGCCATTGGGTTAGTACTTGGAATTATAGGAGGTGTAGTCGTTCCTCCTGATGGATCCTCGCTAGGAATGGATGCTCCATGTTCGTGTAGCTTACAGTAATCTGTATCAAATCCGATAGGCAATACATATGGAGTATCGTCTGTTTCGGAGGTTTCTGCTTTTATTAAATACACTTTTTCCTCTGTATTTGGACAGAACGCTGTAGCACGTTTTAAGGTATCCTTACAAATAGTATAAGCTACATGACAGCTACAAAACTCAGTTGGTACAGTACCAGCTGCAAAATACTCTGTCTTTACAGCAGAACCACCTTCAGCATGATCACAAAGACCTTCTATAGCCAACTTTCCACATTTCGTACAGATAGTGGCGGATTTAATTGTATCTGGTTTAGCAAAATCCTTATATTCTAGATTTTCATGAATCTTATTCATAATAGCAGTCCAGATCTTTTTGTGGAAGTTACTATTTTTAAGTTCCTTACTATAATCATAACCACACCAAATAGTTGCAGTATAGTATGGTGTATAACCAGAGAACCAAATATCAGCAGAATTAGACGTAGTACCTGTCTTACCTGCAATTGGAATAGTACTGTTGTTGAATTTAATTCCAGATCCTGTTCCGCCAGCACTTACAACGTCTTTCATAGCATCTGTTAATAACCAAGCTGTGGATGCTTTCATTACTTGTTTAGATTCTGAGGAATTTTCTAAAAGAACATTTCCTTCACTATCTGTAATTTTAGTGTAGAAAATAGGACTTTGATAGATTCCACCATTTGCCATAGATGCATAGGCTGCATTCAGCTCAAGGTTTGTAACACCATCTGTAATACCACCAAGTGCTAATGGAAGACCAATATCACTATAGGACTTACCATTTTCCTCAACCCTATTCTCAACTAGGGTGGTAAAGCCAAGGTTAAGAAGATAGTCGAAGCCTACTTGAGGAGTGATATCTGCTAAGGTTTTTACTGTTACAACGTTCATAGAACGTTTAATTGCCTGTCTTAAGGTAGTCAAACCTTTGTAATCGTTTTTACCAGACCAGTTATTTACTAAGTCTTTTGTACCTGGGTAGTAAAATTCTGCATCATCCTGAACGGTAGCTAAGGTCATATTGCCTCGATCTAGTGCAGGTAGATACGTAGATAATATTTTAAAACAAGAACCAGGCTGTCTAGTGGTGTTTGTTGCACGATTTAATGTTAAGTTACCAGTTTTCTCACCACGACCACCAACGATTGCTTTAACAAAACCAGTATGCTGATCCATAATGGAGAAAGAAACCTGTGGTTCTAGAGTAAAGTTATACTTCTCACCTAGAATCTCATCCCCTTCCTTTATTACATGAGCTTTAAATTTCTCAATGTAAGGTAGGGCTTCCTCTTCATTATCAAAGTAAAGGTCAAATTTTTTATCTTTTAATTCGTTATTAACAAAAAGTTTAATGTGTCCTTCTGAATAGTTAGTTACTGTTTCATCCTTATGCTGAATAGATAGAGCGTAAGTGAGAGAATACTCTGTACTGTTTGGATAGTAGTCCATATCATTGATGACAGAGTCACAGATATTCTGCATGGAGCTATCCTGTGTGGTATAGATACGAAGACCACCCTTATAAATTTTATTTGTAGCCTGAGTAGTAGTATAACCTAATTTTTCTACAAGATCGTTTGTTACCTGTTCAATAAGTTCATCTACAAAGTAGGAATTATATTTGTAGCTACTTGAAATCATAACATTGGTTTCATGTATTCTAGTATATACATCATCAGCCATAGCTTCATCGTATTCATTTTGATTAATCATATCTAGTTCCAACATCTTCTTTAATACCTCTGTTCGACGTTTGGAATTGGTCTCCGGATTGGTAATCGGATTTAAGTTTGTTGGACTTTGTGTAATACTGGCTACTACTGCAGCCTCAGACAATGTAAGTTCCCACACATTCTTGTTGAAATAACGCTTGGATGCTGTCTGAACTCCGAGAGTGTTAGCACCTAGGTTAATGGTATTTAAATAGTTCTCTAATATCTTGTCCTTAGGCATAATATTCTCTAATTTAACTGCTAGATACTGTTCTTGTATCTTACGTTTAAAACTAAGAACTAGATTATTTTCATTACCGCCGTCAAAGACTTGATTTTTTAAAAGTTGTTGGGTGATTGTACTGGCACCCTGGCTAAAGCCCCCACTCCCTAGACCAGAAAAGAAAGCTCTAAACATACCACGTATGTCAATACCATTGTGTTTTCTAAATCTTTCGTCTTCAATTGCTATAAAAGCGTTTTGCACTGTCTCAGGAATTTTATCTATCGTGACATATTCTCTGTTGGCATCTGAACCAACCAATGTCTGAAGTACATTACCATCAGTATCGTATAAATAGGTACGAAATCCGGAAGGAGAAAGATCTAAGCCCTCAATATCCGGTGCATTATCAACTAATCCACTGACCACACCATACACAGATGTTGCACCAACAAGTATCAGCAGTACAACTGCTACTAAAAAAGTTCTATATATAATAATATTTGTCTTTTTTACAAGTTTGGAAGATGCGGATTGAATTTTTTGCTGCTTTTCAATAGTTCCTTTCTTGCTAAAATTCATAATAACCTCCTATCATAATCGGGGTACGATTATAAATGTTTATAGCTTTCTTATAAAACACTTTTCAATTATAGCAAATAATAACTTCTAATTCAAGAACGCCTTCTTCATCATGTGTTTATATGCTCTATTACATTCTTTTGCCCATTGATTAGACTATAAAATACTATCTCCTTTTATATAGAATTAAAATAATTATACTACTTCTTAATACTTATGAAAAGTATATTGTAGACAAGGGTAACGCATAAGAAGCCTACATAACAAAGTAAGGTACTTATTTCTCTCATCTTAGGTATTATCCTGTAATTATTACATTATTAATGTTTCTAACAGGTATAGTATTAACAATAAATCCATGGGTAAGGGTGGTGTGTAGGGAATCAACACGAAATAGTTAAGATGATAAGAATATTGGTTAGATTACAGTGTTATGTCACATATTAAAAAAAGATGTAGAATAATTTTACAATAAATAGGTTGAATTACCAATTTTCTTAACGTATAATTTAAGAAGTACATATTTTATAATCATCTCTGGTATGTTGGGGGACTTGCTGGAAAAACTGTGATTAGGAAAGGACTAATGGGGATGTATGTAACAAAGAAAATTTATAGGCAGACTAGACAACTTATTACAGAAGACGAGCATAGCTTTAAGTTGAATTATTTTATCACTCAGAGACAAAGTGAAGATGATGAGAAGTTAATCTATGGTATAGCAGTAACAAAAGAGGCAAGCGGTGTTTTTGAAGAGGAGATAGTAGACAACGTATCTTATCTCCAAGAGGATGCTGAGGGTATCCTAGTTACGCTAGCAGATAATCTTGTAACCCCAATATGCTTAATCGAAATAGTTGATGATTTAATAACGAAAAAGACAAGTTGATAGGTTGATTTTTGGTAGATAATATATATAGTATATGCTATAATAACTCCATAGCTTTTAAGGAGGAACCGCTATGGAAGAGTACAAGGTAGTGTATCGAGAAGGTCAGCAGGAGATTACGGAAAAGAAATCTCGTTTTATCGCAACAGTGATACCTATCGAATCCGAGGACGATGCATTGTATGCCATAGAACAGAGGAAGAAGAAGTATTGGAATGCCAGTCACAACTGTTTTGCTTACGTGTTAGGTAAGAATCAAGAGTTACAGAGATTTAGTGATGATGGTGAGCCTTCTGGTACAGCAGGAAAGCCAATTTTGGATGTATTGTTGGGGGAAGGAGTACGCAATGCTTTAATAATAGTGACTAGGTATTTTGGTGGAACACTATTGGGAACTGGTGGTTTAGTAAGGGCCTATTCTAGAAGTGCCAAGGCAGCCCTTTTAGCAAGCTCTATTATTAATAAGATTCTAGGTAAAACAATACGTTTAACGATGGATTATAATACGGTAGGCAAGATTCAATATATACTTGCCCAGAACCAGATTTCAGTCGTAGACTCTATCTATAAAGAAGATGTTGAGATGACCATTGTTATTCCTATAGATGAGGTACTTACTCTAGAAAAGTTGATAATGGAAGCTACCTCTGCAAAAGTACATTTTCAAGAGATGAATACAGTGTATTATGCAAAACTGGATTCTGAACTTCTTATTTTTCAGGAGTAATTATTCTGACGATAGGAGAAGGAATGTTGGCATGAAGGTACTGAAAGGAGAGCAATATGGCGATACCAAGGGATCCCATTATCCTACTTAGCTATGTCAATTTAAAGCTTAGGGATTATTACGATTCGTTAGATGAATTTTGTAATAGTATGGGAGTAGACAAAACAGAGTTGATTGATAAATTGGCTGCTATCGACTATAGATATGATTCTGTTGCAAACCAGTTTCGTTAATTGATTTCAGTTATGGCAGCTATACGATAAATACTTGAAAACACTTAATTTTTATTAGCTTATATGCTATAATAGTTAGGTGTTTTTTGTTTGCAATAAATCAAGTGTAATTCATGTAATTCTTAGTACATATAGAGGATAAAAATATTGGTATATGATAGGAGAGGAACTATGTTAGTTTTATGCAAGCGATTATGGTCTGTACTACTATGTTTAATTTTGGTTTCAGCTACGTTACTTGGTTGTGGTAAAACCCCAGACAATCCTAAGGAGTTGTTAGCTAAGGTGTATAAGGATATGGCGGAGGTCTCTAGTTTTAATATGAAATCTAAGCTTATGATGGATACGAGTATGTCTAGTATCGCATCTAATGTTCAGGTTAATACAGAGGTCGGAATGACAAAAGACCCTTTTGAATTAACTGTTGTTCAAGAGTATTGTAACGATGGAGAAGAACCTGTCACAAATTATATGTATACCAGGCAAGCCAAGACTTTAGAAAGATTTCTTTATAAGAATGGACAATGGAATAAAACAGAGGTTGATCTTAAGCAACTAGAGGAGCTTAAGAAAGAATACAGTGGACCTATCGATTTTTCTTTGTATTTTAACGAAGTGGATTCCTTTACAATTACCTCTACAGATGCCAAGGAGATTGTCATAGAGGGAACCGTGTCTGGAAGTAATATGGTAAATGTGTTAAAGGAGACAGGAGTGCTAAAGCAACTTTCACTTTCTTCCTTTCCTGAGAAACAACTAGAAGGTGCCAAACCCATTAAAGTAAAAGCATGGATAAGCAAGAAATCACAATGTTTCACTAAGATTTCAGTAGACATGGCTGCAACCTATCAGGACTTGACAAACCTTCTATTTGGAGAGAATAGTACAGTTAATCCAAAGATTAACCAGTGTATAGTGGAGTTGTATGATATATGCATCAATCAACAATATAGTATAGTAATGCCAGAGGATATAAAATCCTCATTAAACCAACAGCTATAGAGGAAGCCCAGTATTATATGAGAGATTTCCTAAATCAGAAGTAAGGATTTGTATGAGATAGTGCTGTTGCTTCTGATCTTCACATTGAAACAAGATGGAATATAGAATTTGACAGCGTTTATATGCTGTATCCATGGCAACCTTAAATAATTCAACGAAGGATTCTGTTCGTATTTTTGTTGGTTTAAATGGTGAGGCCCATTGTTGATGAGATAGGTTTAGGACATCCCTATCTATTTGCAACTCATCCGTACTGATGACGCAAGAAGGTCGGTAAGGAAGGTGTAATAGTTTTTCTAACGTAAGGGAAATAGGTTTCTTTAAGCCCAATCTATCTTGCAAACAGCGTGCCAAATAAGGAAACAGTGATACGGCATGGTACATCTGTTTACTAGTAGTCATGTGATAGTCTAACTCTTTTTCATAAACCTTATTACAAGTGGAGGATAGAAAAGTAGCTATGAGTTGGCGATCACTTTTGCTTGGCTTGGTAATGGAGAAGTAATCTTGCTCACTTGGAAATCGTTTTAGATATTTAAATAATAGATTAGTATCAAGAACAGTCTCTAGTGAGCAGTGTCGGTAGCTATTTAAAGATTTCTTTGCTTTATCATTAGTTGGGTTAGCAAAGGCTTCTACATAAGGATGTGCTATGGTGTCTAAGGTATAATGACAGAAGAGACCACATAGATAGGCATAGAGAACATCTTTCTCCTTTTGAGTCTTACGTGATATGATGTTTTGTAAACCATAGTAGAACAATTCCTTTGACTTACTTTTGTGTAAACGATGTCCTAGACTTTGTTTGTGTAAATAACATGGAACATAATATAGAAAAATATCAGGGCCTTCGCCACCTAGGCAAAAGGCTTTTTTATATTTTAAAAGCATTGGATATGCTTTGGAGCCCTGTAGGCGCTTTGCTGTTCCAATAGAAAACAAATAGTGACTTAAATAACCGGGCATAGTAATCAATTCCTTTCTTGTTATGCCTATTTATGTTATATTATACACCATTCTGAAAAAATCAACCATGTAAGGCTATTGTGTTTGATATTTTCCAATGCTACAATAGAAATAGAAATGGAGAGTAGCGTATGGATTTATTTGATTATATGAGACAAAACAATATGAAGAAGGAATCTCCTCTTGCTTCTCGGTTAAGACCTGAAACATTGGAGGAGGTCGTAGGGCAGGAGCATATCATTGGTAAGGACAAGCTCCTATATCGAGCTATTAAGGCGGATAAGCTAAGCTCTATAATATTTTATGGACCTCCTGGGACAGGAAAAACCACTCTAGCCAAAGTCATCGCCCATACTACCAGTGCGGAATTTACCCAGATTAATGCCACAAGTGCAGGGAAAAAGGATATGGAAGCTGTGGTTACGAAGGCTAAGGAATTAGCAGGAATGTATGGAAAGCGGACAATCCTATTTGTAGATGAGATTCATCGGTTTAATAAAGGGCAGCAGGATTTTTTACTCCCTTATGTAGAAGATGGAACCATTATTTTAATTGGTGCTACTACAGAAAACCCTTATTTTGAGGTAAATGGAGCTCTTATTTCTAGGTCCATTATCTTTCAGTTAAAACCCCTAGAAATGGAAGATATTCGTAAGTTACTTCTTCGTGCCATTAAGGATCAGGAAAAGGGGTTAGGAGTATACAAGCTAGAGGTATCAGAGGATGCCCTTGATTTCTTATCAGATGTCAGTAACGGGGACGCTCGTAATGCCTTAAATGCCATTGAATTGGGAGCCCTTACTACCTCGCCTGGTGAGGATGGGTTCATTCATATTGATCTAGAGGTTGCTAGCCAATGTATTCAAAAGCGTAACATTCGATATGATAAAACGGGGGACAATCATTACAATACAATTTCAGCCTTCATAAAGAGTATGAGAGGGTCCGATCCGGATGCGGCTGTCTATTATTTGGCTAGAATGCTGTATGCTGGAGAAGAGGTAACCTTTATTGCTAGACGGATTATGATTTGTGCTTCCGAGGATGTTGGTAATGCTGATCCAAATGCCCTCGTAGTTGCCACCAATGCCGCTATGGCGGTGGAACGCTTAGGCATGCCAGAAGCTCGGATTGTGTTAGCCCAAGCTGCAGCTTATGTGGCCTCAGCTCCAAAGAGCAACAGTGCAATTTGTGCTATAGATAAAGCTATGAGCATTGTAGAAAAAGAAAGAACTGCAACCATACCATCCTATTTAATGGACGCTCATTACGGAGGCGCCAATAAGCTTGGTAATGGCATTGGGTATAAATATGCTCATAATTATCCAAACAATTATGTAAAACAACAGTATCTTCCCGATGAATTAAAAGAAGAAACCTTTTACGTGCCTTCTGATAATGGTTATGAAAAGGAAATAAAGAGACATCTAGATTATATAAGAAATTATAAGGAAGAATAATATAAGATAATGGCCTGTCAGCAAATTGCTGACAGGCCGTATGTTTTATAAAAATGTATCAGAAATAGTTTGCTATTTCGTTTCTTTATCCTTATCCTGCTCAGACCTGTTTTTTAAGTATTTAATTACTAGCAAATAACCATATAGAATCACTGGAAGGCCTATGGAGCAGAAGAGACTTGCCATAAAAAGACCCTCTGTTGCTTTAGAACCTATCATCGCTGCAATAAAAGTGGTAATATAGCAGCCGACTAAGAGAACTACTCCGATTAAGGCTAGTACACGTTTGGTTTTTCCCATTGATTTAATCCTTTCCTTATTACTGGTATAAAAGTTGATTCTTTTTTCATTATAAGGTACTTAGGAGTTTTCTGCAACAAATTGTCATAAGAAAACAGCCCTGTCTGAGGCATACAGGGCTAGAATAAGAAAAGAGAAGTAATCTAAGTGTTTGATAGCACTACTATTTATTTTTTTCACTAAAATTATGACCGGAAGAGGAGCTGCTAGAATCGCCACTGACATAGTTACTGCTAGATTCTTTTTTGTGTTCATGATTGTTAATTACGGAATTACCATTTCCTTTGCCCTCTTTTTTATTGCTAGTATTCATATCTTTACTATTCATAAGTTTTCACCTTTCTCTAAATGGATTCAATTTTACATCCTACGTTTTCAATACAAGATTTTATACTATTTTCATCAGTTGCTTCATTATATCCAACTTCGATAGAACTCCTACCCATATCAACGTTAACCATAGAAACACCGTTCATGTTATTTAGTGAATTTTTTAATTGGGTTTTTACGGTGGAATTTTGCAAACCAGTGACAGTATAGTGTACTTTATTCATAGGATCTCCTTTCACTACAGTCGGCTTTGGTTGATGGTCATGTGAATAGTATTTGATTTCATAGAGGATATCATGCTGAAAAAAATTAACAGACAAAAAATGAAAAGAAAGATTAGAATCGAAAACAGCCCCGCAGGGGATGCTACGGGGCTGTTTAAAAAAGGGGAGGATAAGTATTTAATTTTTCATTTGTATTTTGCTGCTATAATTGGAGGGGGGATCCAATTATATAAAGAGCATACGCGAATTGTAATCTCCAACAAATTCTTTACTTCTTTGCAAATCATTTATTAGATTAGTAATAGTATTGGTCCAAAAAACATGTTTTATTCACCATAATTAATAAAATTTATAAATTCTTATAAAAATTGTTATTGCGTAGATAAAAAGTGTATGCTATACTTTGAAAAGTTTATTGGAATATGTCGAAAGGCTTCATATTAGAAAGGAAGAGCATTATGAGTTTATTAACCCAATGGAGAGAAAACGCTTATAATCAGGATATGAATACTCAGGCAGGACAATTGTTCTGGGCTAATTATTTTAATCTAGAGAAAGGCGTATACGAACAGTTATTAGCTGAGCCAGAGACAGTTGTTACTGGTACGGTGCAAGAGTTAGCTGATAAATACAATCTTGATTTATCCATTATGGTTGGCTTCTTAGATGGAATTAATGATAGTTTGAAGAATCCTAATCCAATTGAGGAAATGGAGGAAGAAACTGTTGTTACTTTAGATTTGGATTTGGAAAAATTGTATTACAATATGTGTGAGGCTAAGGCTGATTGGTTATATGAGCTTCCTGTATGGGACAATCTATTATCAAAAGAACGCAGGAAAGAATTATTCTTAACACAAAGAAAATCAGGTACCATTGTAAAAGAGAAGAAAATCGGAAGAAATGATCCTTGTACCTGTGGTAGTGGAAGAAAATATAAACAGTGCTGTGGACGTTAGTATAGTTAAAATGAAATAGTATTTAAATAGACATAACAGGGGAAGCATTATAATGAGAGGAAGTCAAAATCAATTTCTGATTGCTAACCTATGTTATGTCTTATTATATAAATGGTATTCTTGAAAAGACAATTAAGTATGCTTATGATTGCTTATAAATTAAGTACTTGGCGAAGCTAGTAAGCTCGATTACACTTTCACTGGAGAGCTGTTGATAGAGCTGAAAGAATTCTACAATATCTCGGTCAAGTACCTCACCTCCGATGGGGAGATAAGAGTCAGTTACACCTAATAGGTAATCACAGGAAACATCAAAATACTTCGATAACGCAATCAATTTATCAAAAGAGGGTTCATTACGTTCAGATTCATAATTTGAAATGGCTGTTGGTTTTAAGTTTAAGATATCTGCTAGATCCCCTTGGGTAATTCTATGCTTTTGACGAAGCATTTTTAGCCTTTTACTAAATACCATAGTACGCCTCCTCTTGGTATGCTAATAATAATTTATCATACATAAGAAAATGACATGGCAATTCTGTAAAATAACTCTTTATAATGTTAAAAGATAGAATGTCAATGTATGCATAAATATAGAAACATAATATTGACAAATAATGTATGAAGAAATATGATTATTATAGCGAATTATATGCAAAAGGGGAAGCTATGCAGCTGGAATCTGAAGAACTATGGAACCAGTATTATAAAGAAATTGTACATAGAATGGAAGATATTGTATTATGGATTAATGAAGAGGGAGCTCTTGTAAACTGGAATATTGCAGCAGTGCAGCATTTAGGTTATGAGGGGCAAGAGCTATCTGAATTAACCATTCATACCTTATTTAAGTCTGATTTTTCTTTCGATATGGGGAATAATGCTCCGTATTACAAGGAGTGGCCAGAGGTCATAGTATATCGAAAGAATAATACTTGTTTTGCTTGTAATATGAGAGTCCTGACTATTAGGGACAAACATATTCACAGTATTTGTATCATGTCAGACATACAACAGAGGAAGGATTTACAAAAGAAAATAATATCTCTGTCTAATGAATTGGAACACGCTTTAGAGGTGAAAAATTTATTTTTGGCCAATGTTACTCATGAATTAAGGACACCACTTAATGGAATGATTGGCTTGTTAACCACCATGGACACCACTGGATTTCCAGAAAAATCAATGGAAGATATTTGTTTACTAAAGAATTGCTGCCAGACCATGGAGAAAATTGTAGACCAAGTATTAGATTATACTAAATTGGTAGCTGGTAAACTTAAGACCAACAAAGAGATCTTTAAAGTACAGGAATGGATTACACCAATAATTTTAATTAACCAGAATTTAGCCGAGTATAAGGGGTTGCACTTCGAGGTTTATTTGGATCAAAAGCTTCCAGTGTTGTTACTAGGTGACAAGGAATGGATTGGTCAGGTACTAAGCAATCTCTTAAGTAATGCAATCAAGTTTACTAAACAGGGAAGTGTAAGACTTGAGATAGTAAGTAAAGCAGAGACAGATACTACGGTAACTGTTTTATTTGTCATAAGTGATACAGGGATAGGGATTAAAGAGGATCAGATGAAGTATTTATTCCAAAGCTTTTCTCAGGCAGATTCCACTATCACAAGAAAGTATGGTGGAACAGGATTAGGCTTGGCAATTTGTAAGGGGATTGTGGAAGCGATGGGTGGTACTTTGGAGGTGGAAAGTAAATACTTAAAGGGAAGCCGATTTTATTTTGAATTGGTTTTAGAAAAATATGATAACGTACTAAATGAAACAATAGATAATCAACAAAGTAGTAAAGAGAGGCGTCAGGATTTTATTAATCCAACAGTTTATAATGGTGATAAAGAGCCTAATTTAGATTATTTATTAAGTCAAATGTCACTATGTATAGAGTTTGGGTCATGGGAGAGAGCCCAAGTCTATAGCCATCAGATTAAAAGTTTGCTAGAGGGACTAAAGCCAGAACTAGGTAGATGGGCGTTTCGGTTAGAGCTTGCTTGTCGTAGGAAGGATTTAGAAAAAGCAAAGGAATTGTTTGAGACAATAAAGATGGGATTGAAGAGTGATTAAGGAGGATTCTTGTGAAGAAGGACAATGAACAAAGTACATTAAACATACTTATCCTCGATGATGTGATATCCAATCTTGTCGAGTTATCTAAAGTGGTAACTCAAATCGGGTATAAGGCTAGGCCAGTGGTTTCACCAACGCAAGCACTAAAAGCGATTGAAACTCATAAGCCAAATCTTGTTATGTTAGATGTGTCCATGCCGGAGATGTCTGGTTTGGAATTTTTAAAAAAGCTTAAAAGTATGCAGAAGTATAGAGATATTCCAGTTATGTTTGTTACAGCAGATGATAAGCTTTCTTACAAATTGAAAGCCTTCGAATTAGGTGCAGTAGATTATGTTACTATGCCATTCGAGGTAGAGGAGTTAGGTGCAAGAGTAAAATATCATACTCAGACAAAGCTTATTTTGGATCGGCTAAGATATCAGAATGACAGACTGCAAAAACTATTAGATAGTAAGGAAGAAGTGCAAAGAGCAGAAAAGGAGAGAGTAATATCTGCTTTTGTGTCTATGTTAAAGAGCTCTGCCTGTTGTGTTAGCCGCCTAGATAAGGTAAGCCTATATGCCAAGGTTATATCTAGTGCCTTGCAGATGGTTCCTAAATTTGAAAATGAAGTTGACAATAACTTTGTAGACATTATAGAAAAGGTAGCACCTTTATATGATATTGGTATGCTATCGGTGAATGAATCTATCATTAAGAAGGCTGGTAAATTGGATAGTGCAGAAATGTCTGTGGTAAAGCAGCATACCTCCTACGGAGTACAACCTTTAAGCCAGTTATATAAGCAAGATCAAAACAACGAGTATCTGAAAATGGCTATGGATGTAGCCATGTATCATCATGAGCGATATGATGGACAGGGGTATCCTTATGGAATAGTGAAACACAAGATTCCATTGTCAGCACGTATTGTTGCCCTTGTGACAGTGTATGAGGCTTTGACGCGAGATACCACCTATCGTAAAGCCTTTGGTTATGAGGAGTCGGTAAGAATTATTAACCAAGAAGCAGGATATGCCTTTGATCCTGAATTAGTAGAGGTATTCAATAAGGTGTCTTCTCAGTTAATAGCTGTGTAGAAATGTATATATTATTCTAGTTAGCGAGGCTTTGTCCCAGTTTGCAGGGGGCAAAGCTTTTTTACTGTAGTGGAAATAATTCTACAATTAACAAGTTGATAACATCAGTGTTTTAAAATACTAGGGAGGTGGTTTGTTTGAAAATATTAGTGGTTGAAGACGATAAAGGAATTAATGATTTAGTGTCTATGAACCTACAACTGGTTGGATATGAGGTAGTACAAGTGTATGATGGAACTTCATTGCCCCAGTTATTAAAAAATGAAACAATTGGGTTGGTTATATTAGATGTCATGCTTCCTGGAAAGGATGGCTTTCAACTTATGGAGCAAAAGGTATTTGGGCCTATCCCTGTTATCTTTTTGACGGCAAAGACAAATTTGGTTGAGCGAGTGAAAGGACTAAAGCTAGGAGCAGATGACTATATAACAAAGCCATTTGAAACAGAGGAGTTACTAGCAAGGGTAGAAGCAATTTTACGCAGAACTGGTGAAAAGAAAAATGTAGTTAGGTTAGGTAGTACAGAGGTCTATCTTGATAAGCGAACGGTTACGGTGAGAGGAAAAGAAGTGGAGTTAAGGAATAGGGAGTTTGCTCTACTAGAAACGCTAATTCAGAACCGTAACATAGCCTTATCTAGAGAAAAGCTTCTTGATTTGGCCTGGGGCTATGATTATCTAGGGGACACAAGAACCATAGATGTACATATTACAAATTTGAGAAAAAAGCTGGAACTAGAAGACTATATCAAAACCGTATATAAGCATGGGTACCGCTTGGAGGTGTAGTAATGAAATTTTGGAAAAAAATATTCTTGTGTTCAGTAGTTCTCTTTACCGTAGCGTTTGATATTGGTGCCTATATTTTAGTGACGAAATCTTATGAAAAAACGATACAACAAGAAATTAATAATAGTATTAGGGAGCAATCTGTTATTGCTTCTTCCATAAAGTCCAATGTTTCTAGTGTGGAACTGCTATTATCCACTAATACAAAATATGATGACGTTTTATATACCCTTATGAAGTCTCTGGCAGAGTATTACAAAGAACAACTAGTCACCTTAAAATTGTATTTGGTAAAGGATTCAGTATATAGTAATCTAACAATAGATGAAACCGATTGGTTGGCTTCTCTAGGGGAAGAAGAAAAGATTTCTCAAAGTAGAAAAATCGGTGGTAAAAGATATGTTTACGTGGTATCTCGGATACCAGAGTATGGCAGCCTAACCTTAGTGTATGCTAGAGACATTAGTGAAGTAGATAATTCCATTCAAGATTTTGTTAAAATGTTTGCCCTTGTGAGTGTAGGTGTTGTCGTTATATTCTGTATCTTTATTTATCTTATGCTAAAGAGATTGACTCACCCTATCTATGACCTAGTAGCAAGTACGACTAAAATTGCAGCAGGAAATTACAATGAAAGAGTACAAATACATCGCAGAGATGAGTTTGGGGAGCTTGGAGAGGTATTTAATCAGATGGCCGTGGCGGTGGAAGACAATGTAAAGGAATTAACAAATCAGTCCCTTAGTAAACAGGTATTTATTGATGATTTGGCTCACGAAATGAAGACACCTATGACTTCTATACTAGGCTATACCTCCTTAATGATGAAAGCAAACCTTAGTAAAGAGCAAAAAGAGCAGGCGTTAAGCTATATTTATACCTCTGCAAAAAGACTATCTAATCTCTCAGAAAAGCTGCTAGAACTTGCGAATCTTACTACTGATCAGCTAGAAATTGAGGATATTGCTGTTAAACCTCTACTTAATGAGCTTAAAATGCAAATGCAAATGTCCTTAGAAGAGAGAGGAATTACGCTAATCACACAACATCAATTAGATACAATAACAGGAGATAAAGAATTACTGATGTCGGTACTAATCAATCTAGTGGAAAATGGAGCTAGAGCGTCCCAAAGAGGCAGCAAGATTACTGTATCTGTTTATCAAGAAGAATATACTGTACTTAAGATATCAGATGAAGGTTGTGGTATGCCAGAAGAAGAGATTAGTAAGGTATTGCAACCATTTTATAAGTTAGATAAAGCAAGGACAAGGGAAAATGGTGGTGTAGGCTTAGGATTAAGCATTGTAAAGAGAATTGTTGAGGTCCATGGAGGAACAATCCAAATAGAATCCAAAGAATCAGTTGGAACAACTATCAAGATTTTATTACAAAGAGATGAAGTTCGGTAAGTATAGGAAAAGGATATGGAAAGGGGGAATACCTATGAAGAGTGGAAAGTATTTATCTGGTTCAATTATTATGGGCCTTTGTCTAACGGCAGTCTTTATTTTTAATTTTGTTCTTTTTCCCCTAGTACTATCAAAGACAATGGATAACACCATTGATGCATCTGGTAAAACAGAGGCAAAAGCTATGCCTGTCATTTCGATTGAGCCAAAAAAGAAAAATACAAATGTGGTTGTAAACAAAGACTACAAAAAACTGTCCTGGACACATTTACCTCAGTATGAGTATCTTCATAAAATACCAATTGAGAGAATTACTAATTTTAAAGAGATAGAAGTGGAAATCACCGATCTGGAACCAAAGATCGGTAAAGCAATTTTATCTCAGAATGAAGTTATGGAGATAATCAAGAAGCGTATTTATAATGTAGAGGACTGTAATGATTTTGTCTACACCATACAGTTATGTAAAACGGAGATTCCTAATATTCCTTATCGATATAATATTATAGTAGGACAGCGTAAACGAGTGGTGGAATTATATGAAAGTTCGGAGACTTTTGCTACGTATTATGAGGTTTCCAAATCAAAGGTAGCTTTACAAGGTACTGTCTTTTTGGGTGAAGTGAATTATATTCAAATAAATGCTATTACAGGACAAATTTTAATGTACATGTCGAAAAATATTTAGGAAATAGTACTTGACAAAAAATAGCAATAGGAGTATAACTAAATCATACAAAACATATTGAGTTAGTAGGAATTAAAAACTAACGAGAGTAATACAGTAACGGTAAACTTTTTACAGAGAGGAGGCTTTG
The DNA here is from genome assembly GCA_023416695.1 of Bacillota bacterium. Classification (GTDB taxonomy): domain Bacteria; phylum Bacillota; class Clostridia; order Lachnospirales; family Lachnospiraceae; genus KM106-2. The sequence goes on from JAEZGY010000067.1 coordinate 30,019, forward strand.
AATGAAAGTATCAACCAAAGGGCGATATGGACTTCGTGCTTTAGTTGACTTAGCAGTTCACTCTAGCGAAGGTCAAGTATCTTTAGCAGAGATTGCAAGAAGACAGAAGATTTCCCTTAATTATCTAGAACAGGTTTTTGCTGTAATGAGAAGAGCCGGTTTCGTAAAAAGCATTAAAGGGTTTCAAGGAGGCTACATGTTAGCCATGGAGCCAGAGAACATAACGGTAGACATGGTTGTGACAGCCTTAGAAGGTGAGTTTCGTATAGTAGATGATAGTATTTTTCAAGAAGATAAGCTGGATACCCTTCGTCTAGCTGTTATGGAACTTGTATGGGAACCAATTAATACAAAGGTTTTAGAGTATATACGCTCCACAACGATAAAGAAGATCTGTCAGGATTACCTAAACAGACAAACAGATACTTTGGATATGTTCTATATTTAAGCAAAGAATATTTATAGCTCGTGAAAAGGAAAGGATGAGATAACATGACAAAGATAGCAAAGAATTTAACAGATTTAATCGGTAACACGCCACTACTTGAGCTTTCGAATTTTGAGAAAAATAATGATTTACAGGCAGAGGTAGTTGCAAAGCTAGAATACTTCAACCCATTAGGTAGTGTTAAGGATAGAATAGCATTTAACATGATCGAAGAGGGAATCAAACAAGGTAAGATTACAAAGGATACCGTATTAATCGAACCTACTAGTGGAAATACAGGAATTGGTCTTGCCTTTGTAGCAGCATCTAAAGGATTAAAATTAATACTGACTATGCCAGATACTATGAGTATTGAAAGAAGAAGAATTGTTGCAGCTTTAGGAGCAGAGGTTGTATTAACTCCTGGTGCTCAAGGGATGAAGGGTGCTATTGCTAAGGCAGAGGAGCTTAAAAATGAGCTTGGTAATGCTTTCGTATTACAGCAGTTTGAGAATAAGGCAAATCCTGAGATTCATAGAAGAACTACAGCAGAAGAGATTCTTCGTGATACAGACGGATTGGTAGATATCTTTGTAGCAGGTGTTGGTACTGGTGGAACCATTACTGGAACCGGGGAAGTATTAAAGGCTAAAATCCCTGGTGTGAAGATCGTTGCTGTAGAGCCAGTAGCCTCTCCTGTATTGTCTGGTGGGCAACCTGGTCCTCATAAGATTCAAGGAATTGGAGCAGGCTTTATTCCTAGTGTTATGAATACTGATATTGTAGACGAAATAATTAAAATTGAGAACGAAGAAGCCTTTGAAGCCTCAAGAGAGGTAGCAAAAGCAGAAGGTTTATTAGTTGGTATATCAGCAGGAGCAGCTCTTGCAGCAGCAAAGCAGCTAGCAAAACGAGAAGAAAATAAAGGTAAGAGAATTGTAGTTATATTACCTGATACAGGAGAACGTTATCTATCCACTGCATTATTTGAATAAGTTGCATATAATAATGATAGTAACATCATTGATAGCCCCGGTACCATACTGGGGCTATTGTATATAAGCAAGGAGAGATGCCTTTGGTTTATAATTTTGATACCCCAATTAACAGATACCATACCAATAGTGTAAAATTTGATTTTAAAAAGGCTTATGGACAGCCTGAAGATGTGCTGCCAATGTGGGTGGCAGATATGGATTTTCCAGTATTACCTGAGGTTACTGAGGCGATCATAAAACGTGCTAAACATCCAGTGTATGGTTATACTATGGCTTTAGAGGACTATTACGAAAGTGTGATAAAGTGGATGGAGGCTAGACATTCCTACCATACAAAAAAAGATTGGTATAGTATAACCCCTAGTGTGGTGTTTTCCCTTGGTGTGGCCATTCGTGCATTTACGAAAGAAAATGAGGGTGTTATGATTAATACTCCTGTCTATGGACAGTTTTTTAAGATTATCGCCAATAATAATAGAAGAATTGTGGATAGCCCCCTCGTGTATCATGAGGATAATAAACGGTTCGAACTTAATTTTCAGGACATTGAAGCTAAGATTGTAAAGGAAAAAGTAAAGCTCTACCTTCTTTGTAGTCCTCATAATCCAGTAGGAAGAGTATGGACAAAAGAAGAGCTACTGACTCTTGGTAGTATTTTAAAGAAACATCAGGTTGTGTTAGTGTCCGATGAGATACATATGGATTTTGTCTTTAAAAAGTACAGACATCATGTATTCTCTACACTGAAAGAAGAATTTAAGGAGTTTACCATTACATGTACCTCCTCAAGTAAAACCTTTAATTTGGCTGGGCTGCAGCTTTCCAATACCATAATTGCTAATCAAACCCTTAGAAAAGAGTTTCTTAGAGAATTGAGAAAATCTGGCTACAATGAACCGAATATCTTTGGTTTGGTAGCCTGTCAGACTGCGTATGAGTGGGGAGCAGATTATATGGACCAATTGGTAGACTACCTTTTTGAGAATGTTGAATTTATAACGGATTATGTAAACCAATATATGCCAAAGCTTAAGATTACAACCATGGAGGGCACTTATTTAATGTGGATTGATTTTAGAGAATATGGATTGTCTAGTGAAGAATTAAAGCATAAACTGATGTATCAAGCAAAGGTGTGGCTGCAAGAAGGAAAGCAATTTGGTGAAACAGAGGAAGGGTTTTATCGCATGAATATTGCAGTTCCAAGAAGTATACTCAAGCAGTGTTTTAATCAACTAAGAGAGGCATTTTCATAGGAAATGTCTCTCTTTCATATATTGTACAAAAAGCATAGTCGAGTGAAATATGAATAGCCAAAAAGCTGATAACCAATTAAACCTTGCCCTTGATATACCTGCTGATGTTAGAAGTGACAACCAAGAATTAGAGGCAGGATACGAGCCAACGACAAACAGATGGGAGCTTATCGTAAAATACAACGGAGATTTAAGCCGAATTGCCAGTGAGCTAAATATTCAAATTACACAGCTCTTTAATAATTATGCCATTGTGGTGATTGATGAATCACTAATACCAGCCTTTGAAAAATATGAGGAAATTGAGTTTATTGAAAAACCAAAGCTTCTAACCTTTGAGGTGAGAGATGGAATCGCAGTTTCTTGTATAAGTCCGGTACAAAATCCTCCTTATAATTTGTCTGGGCAGGGAGTGTTAACCGCAATTATAGATTCTGGTGTGGATTATGCTCATCCAGATTTTAGGAATCCTGATGGGACCACAAGAATTCTAGAGTTGTGGGATCAAACCATAGAGGGAACTCCTCCAGAAGGATATTTTAGTGGAACAGTCTATACGAGAGAACAGATTAATGACGCATTAAAGCAGCCTACTAGGGAAAGACAGCTACAGATTGTACCAAGTGTAGATGTATCTGGCCATGGGACTCACGTATGTGGTATTATGGCAGGTAATGGGAGGGCTAGTAATGGCCAATACAGAGGTATTGCCTACCAAAGTGAGATTGTGGTTGTGAAGCTTGGGCGAAGTGTAGGAGAATCTTTTCCAAGTACAGCCCAACTTATGGAAGGACTAAATTATGTCATCCAAATTGCCCTTAGGAGAAATCAGCCAATGGCTATTAACATTAGCTTTGGCAATTCCTATGGCTCCCATGGGGGTAACGCTTTATTAGAGACTTTTCTATCTTCTGTTGCTGCCCTTGGAAAGATTAATATATGCGTTGGAACGGGGAATGAAGGCAATACTGGAAGGCATCATCAAGGTGTCTTAAAGGAAGGTGTTGTTACGCAGGTAGAGGTTTCCGTAGGGGCAGGAGAGCAAAATCTAAATCTTCAGATATGGAAGTTACCAGTAGACTCTGTGGAAATCCTTTTTATCGGGCCAGGAGGCACCAGACTTGGACCTGTGAACAATACTTTAGGTTCACAGAAGTTTACTGTTGGGGATGTAACTCTTTATGTATACTATGGAGAACCAAGTCCCTACAGTATCTATCAAGAAATCTATGTTGTAGGAAGTTCTAGTACGGGATTTTTACCTACAGGGATCTATACCATTCAGTTAACTCCCCGTAAAATTGTAGTGGGAGACTACTATATGTGGCTTCCTGCAGGGGGTAGGCTAAATAAAGATACCAAATTTCTATTGCCAAGTGTAGAGACCACCCTTACCATTCCGTCAACAGCTGAAAGTGCTATCACGGTTGGCGCATATGATAGTGACACGGATTCCTTAGCACCATTTTCAGGGAGAGGCTTTACCATAAACGATCAGATAAAGCCGGATTTGGTTGCTCCTGGTGTAGATATTGTCAGCTGTGCTCCTGGAGGAGGATATGTGGTGAAGTCTGGAACCTCAATGGCGACTCCATTTGTTACGGGAAGTTGTGCTTTACTGATGGAATATGGCATCGTCCAGGGAAAAGATATTTATCTCTATGGGGAGAAGGTAAAAGCTGCCCTCATCAGCTCTACTAGAAAATTAAGTAGTTACACGGTATACCCAAATGAAACACTAGGTTTTGGCGCACTCTGTCTAAGAGATGCATTCTTGCTTAAAGGTCAGTAGTAGAGAAAATACAGTCCTTATGTTGTGGCAGCTCTCAACTTAGGTTATAATTAACATAATTTCTGAAGGAGGAACACCAATGAATTCTATAAGAGACACCTACACATTAGTAAATGGAGTACAGATTCCATGCCTTGGTTATGGCACCTATAAAGCAGCAGAGGGAAATGATGAGGCAGTCATTAAAATGGCAATAGATGCTGGGTATCGTCTATTTGATACTGCTTCCTTTTATCAGACAGAAACCTATCTTGCCTCTGCTATAAAGAAAAGTGGACTTTTAAGAGAAGAGTTCTTTCTTACCTCCAAGGTATGGAAAACAGAGATGGGTTATGACTATGCAAAAGAGGCTTTTAACCGCACATTAGAGAATCTACAAACTGATTATTTGGATTTATATCTCATCCACTGGCCTATTATAGAAGTAGGTTATGAGAAATGGGAGGAACTCATAGCCGACACTTGGAGAGCTATGGAGGAGTTATATAGGGAAGAGAAAATACGAGCCATCGGCTTAAGCAATTTTCTTCCTCATCATATAGAGGCGTTGTTAAGAACGGCTACTATAAAGCCAATGGTGAATCAATTAGAGATACATCCAGGATACACTCAGGAAGCAGCGGTGAACTATTGCAAAAACCATAACATGCTGGTGCAGGCCTGGAGTCCAATAGGAAGAACAAGAGTACTTAAGGATCCACTTATCTTAAGCTTGGCACATAAATATCAGGTGTCACCAGCTCAGATTTGTCTTAGATATGAGCTGCAAAAAGAGATACTTCCTTTGCCTAAATCTTCTTCTTTTGAAAGGATGAAGGAAAACCAGGACATATTCTCCTTTGTAATATCTGTAGAAGATATGTATCGTATCGATACTATGCCACAAGCTGGATGGTCAGGAGAACATCCGGACCGAGAAAGAGAAAAAATAACTAATTAAGTTTTACTGTTTAGTAAATACTAATGATGTAGCCTTTATATTATTTTAGAAGTAGAGTAGGATGAAAAAATGAGTAAATTTTTAGGACCAATACACCACTGGTTATTTAACAAAATACAATTACAGGATCAATTGACAGATGCAATCTTAGAGGAAGTAAGGGAAAAACAGTACTGTTTGGGTCTTTCAGACCAAGTAACTAGTATCTATGGCAGTCTTAAAAAAGGTAAGCTCGAGGATATGATAGATGTTACGAATATACATGGTTGGCTACAGGAACAGGTTAAACTGGTAGAAAATAGATTAGCCTATGTAGTTACAACCATTCTTAACGATAATAAGGAAAGGCTTGGTTGTATCATGAGTATCGCCTATGAATTTGGCAAGGCTCATGGTCTGAAACAGAACGTAACAGTGAGAGAGGCTTACACCTTCCTGCAAGACTGTCTCTTGGATGGCATGCCTTGTGATCATGTGAATAAAGTGATAGAGGAATCTGAGGAGAAGCTTTCTTGGGAGCAAACGGTGGATATTCATGAAGTGTACTGGACTGATGTAAATGGAAGAGTTAAGTATTATTATGATCTTAGAGAAGCCTTAATAAAAGGACTTGTGGCAAAGACTAAGATTACATTTGTTCGTGTTAATGACAAGAAATATATGCTATATTAGATGAATTTTTAGGATTGGTTTGGATATGATATTGATATAAGGCTGTGTGCTGTGATGGCACGCAGCCTTTTTATGACTAATCATAGAGGAGTATTATGAACCAAAATAATGTTAAACTACTATTAGGAATGGACTTAAGAGATATTGAAACACAGATAGTGTTTCAGTGTGCCCCTGTAATAGCTGGTTTAAAGGCTTCCAATCTGCTTATTATTAAGAATGATGATGTATGTTATATGAAAAAAATAATTGATAAAACAAATCTATCTTATTACATGCTATTCACAACTGACAAGAGAACCACCATACTTATCTATGATAAAAGTCTTCTGAAAAAATATCTATCACAAGAGAGAGTCATTAGATTTCTAAAAGATACAGGATATGAGAACTGTAGACTTAAGAAGCTTTTGCCAGTTTATAAGAGTCGTTACGAGAGATATAAGACTGGAGTCCGAGAATTTCCTCATGAAATAGGGATACTTCTTGGATATCCCATAGAAGACGTAGAGGGGTTTATAAAAAATAAGGGAAAGAATAGTCTATACACTGGGTACTGGAAGGTGTATGAGGCGTTACCTGAGAAAATTCATTTATTTTCTGCCTTTGAATCAGCAAGGGAAACCTTTATTCAAATGCTCATAAAGGGGTATCATATTGACCATGTGAAAAATTTGGTATATACTGTTCCTAGAAGTTAGAGTTTACTAACTAAAGAGGTGATAATAATGTCTTTTAAAGTCATGGAAGGAATCTTAATCCCCTTCCTAGGAACGACTCTAGGTGCTGCCTGTGTTTTTCTGGTGAAAAAGTCTATTCCAGACAAGCTGCAACGTGTATTAACAGGATTCGCTGCTGGAGTCATGGTAGCTGCCTCTATTTGGAGCTTACTATTACCCGCCTTAGATCAAGCAGGCTCCATGGGGAAACTGGCCTTCGTCCCTGCTGTAGTAGGCTTTTGGTTGGGTATTTTGTTTTTGTTGTTTTTAGATCATATCATTCCCCATTTACATCAAAAAAGCCAAGAGTCAGAAGGACCGAAAAGCAATCTCAGTAAGCGTACTATGCTTGTGCTTGCGGTTGCGTTACATAACATTCCAGAGGGAATGGCAGTAGGAGTTGTATACGCTGGTGGAATAGCAGGAGATACTAACATTTCCTTAATGGGCGCACTAGTCCTTGCCATTGGTATAGCGATTCAGAATTTCCCTGAGGGAGCTATCATTTCCATGCCCCTATATGCAGAGGGAAGTTCAAAGAAGAGGGCGTTTGGTCTGGGTGTATTGTCTGGCGTAGTAGAGCCGTTGGGAGCACTCCTTACCATTGCTATTGCAGGAGTTGTGGTGCCAATATTACCTTATTTATTAAGCTTTGCAGCAGGCGCGATGATCTATGTAGTCATTGAGGAGTTGATTCCGGAGATGTCCTCTGGTGAGCACTCTAACATTGGGACCGTGTCCTTTGCAGTTGGTTTTTCCTTGATGATGATTTTGGATATTACTCTAGGAAAATGATGACGATGTTTGTTAAGCTGATTATTCTGTTATTACATACAGAGTAATCAGCTTTTTTCTTGTATCGCCATTCTTATATTGACATTCTAAGATTAATTAGATAAACTAAACATAAGTTAGATGTAACTAACAACAATATACTGGATTTATTAGGATAGGATGGTGTATATGAGTATTGTGATTGTAGGTGGACATGACCGAATGGTTAGCCAATATAAAAAAATATGTAAGGATTTTAATTGTAAGGTGAAGGTTTTTACCCAAATGACATCAAAACTAAGTGATCAGATTGGTTCTCCCGATTTGGTAATATTATTTACGAATACAGTATCTCACAAAATGGTTCGTTGTGCTGTTGCTGAGGCAGAGAAATGTAAGGCTAATGTCATCAGAAGTCATACTAGTAGCAAAAGTGCCTTAAATGAAATTCTAAGAACGGTTCAGTAGTAAAATAGTACTAGTAATTTTCCAAAAGAATGGTTAAAATATTGTTATATCATACAATACAATTACCGACATATGTTAGGGGTTAAAATACATATTGTTTTTCCTTTTGGAGGTGTGAGGGTTGTCTACTAGAAAACGGATTGCAGTATTGGTTTCGAATGCTACGGAACGTAATAATACATTATATTTGCAGTCAATTATTAAGAAAGCATACAGCTATAATTTAGATGTATGTGTATTTGCTACGTTTATTAGACAGACAGAGAATATAGGATATCAAGACGGGGAGTTGAATATCTTTAATTTACCGAATTTTAAAGATATGGATGGTGTTATTATATTAGGAGACTCAATGAAGGTTCCAGGGTTGGAGGAGGAGCTAGAAGAGAGATTATTAAAGGAGTGCACTTGTCCTGTAATTGTGCTTGATCGACCTTCGAAGAATTTTCCTTACTTAGCGGTTAATGATGAAGTTACCTTTGAACACCTAGTAGATCATCTGATTGATGTCCATGGTTATAAGAAGATAAACTGCTTAACAGGATTTAAGGGCCACATTCATGCAGAGAATCGCCTGAAGGGTTATTTTAATAGTCTCAAAAAACACAATATACTTATAGAAGAGGATCGATATGACTATGGCGACTTCTGGGTGATTGATTCTGCTTTTTATGGTAAGAAAGTGGTAAATAGAGAAGTTCCTTGGCCAGAGGCTATTGTCTGTGGAGCAGATTATTCTGCAATGGCAGTGATAAAAGAATTAGTAAAGAAAGGGATTCGTGTCCCTGAGGATATTGCCGTAGTTGGCTATGATTCTTACGATGAAGGAATTGCCTACATTCCAGGAGTGACTTCAGCCGAAATGCCATTTGATATTCACGGAAGCAATGCGGTTACTTTATTACATAATATGATGGAGGGCTTAGATGAACCTCTCGATTTAAAAACGGGAGGGAAACTCTGTATCGCCCAAAGCTGTGGTTGTAACAATGATTTGTACTATCAAAAACGATTGGCTAATTTAGATAAAGATAATGATTACTTAGAAGATTTCTTTCGCAAGAGTAGCTTTATGAAAGAAAAGCTTACTTCTGCCACGACGATTGAGGAATGTATGGAAGAGGTAGCTCAGAATACGTATCAACTTAGTAAATATGAGGAGTTCTATCTTTGTCTATGCGAGGATTGGGATGAAGTAATTGAGGTGCAACAAGAGGAATCTGTAGAGGGAAATGGTAGAGGCAAGTACAGGACAACCGGCTATTCCGATAGGATGTGTATGTACGTAAGTGATATAAAAGGTGAGAAGAGCTTTGATCGAACTAAGTTTTCTGTAAAAGAGATGCTACCAACCTTAAGTAAGGAACGAGATTATCCTACTACATACTTTTTTACACCGATTCATTTTATAGACCGTTGCTTTGGTTACATGGTGATTAACTTTGGTACAGATAACGCTGTATTTGAACCACAGTATAGAAGCTGGGGGAGAAATATCAACAATGCCATTGAAATTGTTCGGTCTCATAATGAAATGGCTTATTATAATAGAAAGCTCAACGACTTAGCTGTTCGAGATGAACTAACGGGTATTAACAACCGATTAGGCTTTAATAACATGGCAAGCTCAATGATTAAAGAATGTAAGGCTGATGGCCAACAATTTTTTATGATACTAGGGGATATGGATAACCTGAAGGGAATTAATGATGTATTTGGTCATCTGGAAGGGGATAGTGCCATACGAGTGGTGGCCAATGCCTTTCTCTCTGTAAAGGGTGATGATGGATATGTGGCTAGATTGGGGGGAGACGAGTTTGTCTTTATTAAGAAGGGAAGCTTTAATGATAAGTATGCCAGTGAGATTATAGAGAGTATCTATAAGTATATCGAGCAATACAATGCTACTAGTGGAAAAACTTACAAGATTTGCATAAGTCTAGGCTGTTATTACAATTATATTAAAGACAAAAACACAAAGGATAATGACATTTTAGATGAATACCTATTTGTAGCTGACCAGTTTATGTATCAAGGGAAACAAGTAAAAAAGAATTCAAGGAAGGGTAGCTATCTTCATAAATAATTGCTACCTTGCAAAAGAGAAGTAGACCTTTTATAATGGTGTATGTGAGGAGATGTCCTTACCTGTAAGTGTTGTAATAAAATATACCTTAATATAAAAAGTTAGGAGTAGCAATAGTGAAGAAACTGATAGTTATCATAGGTTTAATAACTGCAATGCTATCTTTGACTGCCTGTTCTTCTGAAAAGAGTGCAGGCAGCTATTATGATGACGGAATAGCAGCTTTAGAAAAAGGTCAATATGAAGATGCGTGTAGGAATTTTGAGAAAGCCATCGGTCTAAAAGATGACAAGGCCATCTATTACATTGAATATGGACAAGCACTAACTAAGATTGGTGATTATGAGAAGGCAATAGAGCAATATGAAAAATCCATCATTGATGTAGATTCATCCATTACCAATAAGAACACTAAAAAAGCTCTTCGTGGACAGGGAGTTGCTTTGTATTTTCTTGGTAAGTATGAGGAAGCGGTAAAGCTGTTTAAACAGGCTTTAGATATGGACTGCGTGAATGACTTGAATACAGATATCCGTAGTTACTTGGGACAATGTTATGTGAAGCAGGATAAGTACAAAGAGGCTTTAGGAGTATATGATGCTCTTGTAAAAGAGGTAGGTACTGCCTTAGTGTATGCGCAACGCGGTTCTATCAATGCGGATGCAGGTAATCTTGAGGAAGCGAAGAAGGATTTCCAAAAGGCGATTAGTTTAGAGGATAAGAATTATAGCCTATATCTACTGTACTACGAGATGCTGTTACAGGCTGGAGAGGAAGAAGCAGCAAAAGAAATACTTGCCAAAGGTGCTACCATTAAGCCTGAAACGACGAAGGATTCTTTACAGCTTGCAGAGGTTAAGTTTTATCAGGAGGATTATGAGGGAGCCTTAGCTATTTTACAGGGAATTGCCACTGACATAAAGGAAGCATATCGTCTTATGGGGGATGTGTACTATGTAACTAAGGACTATAACAAAGCTATAGAAAATTATCTTACTTATATAGAGAGTAATAGTACAGGTGTTAGTAGTACCAGTTATCTTAATCTTAGTTCCTGCTATATTGCGTTAGAAGAATATGATAAAGCCCAGTCTTATGTGACTCTTGGTTTGTCTGCTGGGGATAAGATAAGTGTTAAGGAGTTACAATATAATGAAGTACTTGTCTATGAACAGTTAGGTGATTTTAATACTGCTTATGAAAAGGCAGAAGAATATGTAAAAGCTTATCCAGAGGATGAGAATATGCAAAGAGAACTTGTATTCTTATCTACTCGATATAATAAGTAATTGGAGGATTTATGGCAGAATTGTATGAGTTAGGAGATGTTCTTGAAAGAGTAATTTTGGTAGGTGTGTGTCTTAATGATGGAGACGATACAGAACAATCTCTTGACGAGCTAGAGGAACTAGCCAAGACAGCAGGTGCAATTACGGTAGCTAAGGTAATCCAGAATCGAGAATCTTATCATCCAGGTACCTATATCGGTAAAGGAAAGATTGAGGAGCTTAAAGAACTAGCAGAACATCTTGAGGCAACTGGAATTGTTTGTGATGACGAGCTTTCCCCTGCTCAGATTAAAAATCTGGAGGATGCTCTAGAGCTTAAAGTAATAGATCGTACGGTTATGATTTTAGATATTTTTGCAGCTAGGGCCAACACCAAGGAAGGTAAGATTCAAGTGGAGCTTGCTCAGCTTCGTTACCGTTCTACAAGATTAATTGGACTTGGTAAGAGTCTATCTAGATTAGGTGGTGGTATTGGTACTAGAGGTCCTGGTGAGAAGAAATTAGAGATTGACAGACGTCTGATTAAAGATCGTATTTCTATATTGAAACGGGAGCTGGAAGGAGTCAAACAAACAAGAGAGACCTTAAGGCTAAGAAGGCAGAAGAATTCCATTCCCGTAGTAGCTATTGTAGGCTACACCAATGCTGGAAAGTCTACCTTGTTAAATACTCTTACCAATGCTGATGTGTTAGAGGAGGATAAACTCTTTGCCACTCTAGATCCTACTACGAGAAATTTGGAGCTTGAGAGTGGGCAGCAAATTCTCCTTACAGATACGGTAGGTTTTATTCGTAAGCTTCCTCACCATTTGATAGAAGCATTTAAAAGTACGTTGGAGGAAGCAAAGTACGCAGATATCATTCTACATGTAGTGGATGCATCCAACCCTCAGGCTGACACTCAGATGCATATTGTCTACGAGACATTAGAACAACTTGGGGTAAAAGACAAACCGATTATTACCGCATTTAATAAACAAGACCGCCTGGATAAACCCATTGTAATAAAGGACCTTAAGGCTGATAAGACCTTAAGAATATCGGCAAAGCGTCAGGATGGACTACCTGAACTACTAGACGCCATTGAGTCTATACTTAAAGAACAAAAGATATTGGTGGAGCGGCTGTTTACCTATCAAGAAGCTGGAAAGATTCAGATAATCAGAAAGTATGGACAGTTACTCAGTGAAGAGTATCAGGAGGAAGGTATCTTTGTTAAGGCTTATATACCATCCGATATTTATCAAAGAATTGGGTAATAAATTCATTTAACCTGCACAAAAATTTTGTTACATTTTTGTGAAAAATTTCATTGACAAATCCATGAACCTAAATGAATCAAGGATTTAGAGGCTATACTATATATTGTGGTATAGTCTTTTGTTTTGCGTAGATATTGTAGATATGCCTTGACTACCTCTTTTTCTTTTGCTACAATTAGATACAAACAATATAATTGCAACGAATGAGAATAAATTGGTTAGAAGGGAGCAAGATTCATGTTTAAGGTAATTAAAAGAGATGGCGAGATAGCTGAGTTTAACCTATCCAAAATCTCTAATGCAATTGCAAAGGCGTTTAACGCTACCTCGAAAATGTACAATGACGATATTATTAATCTACTAGCACTGAGGGTTACCTCAGATTTTCAAAGTAAGGTTAAGGATGGTCAGATCTCTGTGGAAGATATCCAGGACAGTGTAGAGCAAGTTCTAGAGCAGACTGGATACACAGACATAGCAAAAGCTTATATCCTATATCGTAAAAATCGTGAGAAGATTCGTAATATGAAATCTACAATTTTGGATTACAAGGAGATTGTCAACAGTTATGTAAAGGAAGAAGATTGGCGTGTGAAAGAGAACTCCACTGTTACCTATTCTGTTGGCGGGTTGATTTTACATAATTCAGGTTCTATTACTGCGAATTACTGGTTGTCAGAAATATATGATGAGGAAATTGCCAATGCTCATCGTAATGCAGATATACATATACATGACTTGTCTATGCTAACCGGATATTGTGCTGGATGGTCTTTAAAGCAATTAATTAAAGAAGGATTAGGTGGAATCCCAGGTAAGATTACCTCCGCTCCAGCTTCTCATTTATCTACGCTTTGTAATCAGATGGTGAATTTCCTTGGAATCATGCAGAATGAATGGGCTGGAGCACAAGCCTTTTCTTCCTTTGATACTTACCTAGCACCTTTTGTAAAGATCGATAATCTTTCTTATAAAGAGGTAAAACAATGCATTCAATCCTTCATCTATGGAGTTAATACTCCTAGCAGGTGGGGAACACAGGCACCATTCTCCAATATTACATTAGACTGGACAGTACCAGACGATTTGGCAAATCTCCCATGTATTATAGGAGGTAAAGAGGTAGATTTTACATATAAGGATTGTAAGAAAGAGATGGATATGGTTAATAAAGCCTTCATCGAGATTATGGTGGAAGGTGATGCCAATGGTCGTGGTTTCCAATATCCTATTCCTACTTACTCCATTACAAGGGACTTTGACTGGTCCGATACAGAAAATAATCGTTTGTTGTTTGAGATGACTTCTAAGTACGGTACTCCATATTTCTCTAACTACATTAATTCCGACATGGAGCCAAGTGATGTACGTTCTATGTGCTGTCGATTACGTTTGGATCTTCGTGAACTTCGGAAGAAGACTGGTGGTTTCTTTGGTTCAGGAGAGAGTACAGGTAGTGTGGGTGTAGTAACCATTAACCTACCAAGAATTGCTTATTTAGCTAAAAGTGAGGAAGAATTCTTCAGTCGCCTCAATCATCAGATGGACATAGCAGCTCGTTCTTTAAATACCAAGCGTAGAGTCATTACGAAGCTTCTGAAAGAAGGATTATATCCATACACCAAACGTTATCTTGGTGGTTTCGATAATCATTTTTCCACTATTGGTTTAGTTGGTATGAACGAAGTGGGGTTAAATGCAAGGTGGTTACTAGAGGATATGACCTCACCAAGAACCCAAGAGTTTAGTAAAAGGGTATTAAATCACATGAGAGAACGTCTCTCTGATTATCAGGTAGAATATGGGGAACTCTACAACCTAGAGGCTACTCCAGCAGAATCTACTTCCTATCGTTTGGCAAAACACGATAAGAAGCGTTGGCCAGATATTCGTACTGCAGGTAATCAAGGTGATGATCCTTACTATACCAATAGCTCCCACTTACCAGTGGGATATACAGAAGATGTATTTGATGCATTAGACATTCAGGATGGGTTACAGACCCTTTATACCTCAGGAACCGTATTCCATACCTTCCTAGGAGAGAAGCTTCCTGACTGGAATGCAGCTGCCAAGCTTGTAAGAACGATTGCCAACAACTATAAGCTTCCTTATTATACAATTTCTCCAACCTATTCTATTTGTAAGCATCATGGATATTTAGAGGGTGAACAGTTTACTTGTCCGACATGTGGAGAAAGTGCAGAGGTTTATAGTCGTATCACAGGATATTATCGTCCTGTACAGAACTGGAATGAAGGTAAGACACAAGAATATAAGAACCGTAAGGTATACAATGTAGAGCAGTCTAGACCCATTTCCAATGTAACCAAGGACACCTGTGATTGTTCTGAGATTACTTTGGATTTAGGGGAAGTGGATACCAATCGTTTCTTATTTACAACCAAGACTTGTCCAAACTGTGCTATGGCCAAAAAGCTATTAGATAATGTGGATTATGTGTTGATTGACGCAGAGGAGCAGCCAGACATGGCAAGAAAATATGGTATTATGCAAGCCCCTGCATTGGTTGTAATTGAAAATGGTAATGTTGAAAAGTACGCAAACCTATCTAGAATTAAGGCATATAGAGAAGAAAGTGTTCTTTGTATGAAATAAATGAATAACAAAACAAATAGCTTCCCATAATTTATGGGGAGCTATTTTTGGGTAAAGGTCATTACTACATCACAAAAGATGTAGTTACTCCTTGCGAAAATGCTAGAAAAAAGATAGAATAAAAAGAGAATGCTATGGAAGGATGAAGAAATTTGAGTTTAGCAGATAAAATTTTTATAGATATGTGTCAAGATATACTAAATAATGGTACAAGTACAGAGGGGGAAAAGGTTCGCCCAAAATGGGAGGATGGAACCTCTGCTTATACTATTAAAAAATTCGGTGTTGTGAATCGCTATGATCTGTCTAAGGAATTTCCAGCCTTGACTCTTCGTCGAACAGGAATCAAAAGCTGTATCGATGAGCTTTTATGGATATGGCAGAAAAAGTCTAATAACATCAATGACCTTAACAGCCATATATGGGATAGCTGGGCTGATGAAACCGGTTCTATTGGGAAAGCTTATGGTTATCAGATGGGAGTAAAGCATGTATATAAGGAAGGTATGATGGATCAGGTTGACCGAGTGATTTTTGATTTGAAGAATAATCCATATAGTAGAAGAATTATGACGAATCTATATAATCACCAGGACCTTCATGAGATGAATCTCTACCCATGTGCTTACAGTGTGACCTTTAATGTGACTAAGGATAGAGATAGTGATACGATGCGTTTAAATGCTGTATTAAACCAGCGTTCACAGGATGTTTTGGCAGCAAACAATTGGAACGTATGTCAGTATGCTGTCCTTGTGCATATGTTTGCCCAGGTTTGTGGATATGAAGTTGGAGAGTTGATGCATGTTATTGCAGATGCTCATATTTATGATCGTCATATTCCAATTATTGAGGAGCTCATTAGTAGACCTACCTATGAGGCACCTACCTTCTGGATGAATCCAGACATTAAGGATTTTTATGAATTTACAGTAGATGATTTTAGATTAGATAACTATGTAACCGGAGCACAAGTGAAGATACCGATTGCTGTGTAAGGAGGAACTTTCGTGAACTTAATAGTTGCTGTAGACAAAAACTGGGCTATTGGCTACAAAAATGATTTGCTAGTTAGAATCCCAGCGGACCAACGTTTTTTTAGAGAAACCACTACAGGTAAGGTTGTAATTATGGGAAGAAAGACCTTAGAGTCTTTCCCTCAGAAACAACCACTGAAGAATAGAACGAATATTGTCATTACCAAGGATAAGGATTATACCGTAAAGGATGCTATCGTAGTCCATAGTGTAGAAGAGGCTATTGATAGAGTAAAGGATGTTCCTTCTGATGAGGTGTATGTCATTGGTGGAGCTAGTATTTATGAGCAAATGCTTCCTTATTGTAAGGTTGCTCATGTTACCAAGATTGAATATGCTTATCAAGCAGACACCTATTTCCCTAACCTGGACGAAGATCCTACTTGGAAGCTGGTGGCAGACAGCGAAGAGCAAACCTATTATGATTTAGAGTATTACTTTAATCGATATGAGAGAATATAGAAGTTAGTAAGAAGAACTATGGAACGAAGCTTCCATAGTTCTTCTTTGCTGTGTAGATAATTGCTTTTATACTTCCTATGAAATCAAGAACTGGGTATACCAGATAATGGATACGCATATGATATAGAGATAAGCCGTCAAGAGGGAATACAATGAAAAAGCAGGTTATTCGTAAGGTGTTAGGCATTGCAGGTTTTATTGCAGTCTGTATTGCAATCTGTTTTATGGTAGATCAAACCTCTATTGGGAGAGTTAGGGGTCCTAAGACCTATGGAGAGTATGAACAAAGGAAAAACGCCCTAAATCAGGACGATAGTCAGGATGTAAGTGCCATGGAAGGAGAGAATAAAGTAGCCTCTAAGGAAGCAGATATTGAGAAAAAGGAGCTTACTAAAACAGCTTTTTTAACCTTTGATGATGGACCTAGTGCAAATACAGAGAAGGTTCTTGATATTCTTGATCAATATGGCATTAAGGCAACTTTTTTTATAGTAGCGGAAGAAATAACTCCAGAGCGAGAAGCCTTAGTAAAGAGGATGGTGGAGGAAGGCCATATAGTTGGTATACATACCTATGACCATAATTATAAGAAGATATATAAATCCAAAGATAGCTGTTTAGAGGATATCTTAAAAACTAGTGATAGATTAACGGAGATTACAGGAGTAGTCCCTAAGTACTACCGTTTTCCTTATGGTAGTGCCAATTGCTATATGTCTCGTTTTTGTAATGATATTATAGAGGAACTTAACAATCGTAATATTCAGTATATAGACTGGAATGTAACAGGAGAGGATGCCATAGGAAAGCCTACTAGCACCTCCATACTTAAGAATATAAGAAGCTTTGATAAGTATATGGAGCCAGTCATTCTACTTCATGATGGTAAGTCTAACAAATTAACCGTAAAGGTTTTGCCAAATATTATTGAAAAGATAAAGGCAGCAGGTTATGGTTTTGGTACCATAGATCAAAGGAGTAAACCGTATCAATGGTCCCATAATTGGCAGAAAAAATGAGCATTTCTAGCTCCCGATTCTATGGAACATTATGATTATGTCATCATAAAATACTAGTAAAGTATATGAATGGGGTAATCATGAAAAGAAATATTATTTATCCAGCTGAGGTTGGGACTCAGTCCGTTGGAAAATTCCGTGCGGATGTTACATCAATCCTTGCCAACAGACCTTTAGCTGGTGCAACAGTAACTATTAGTAGCGCTGCAGATCCAGGGACTATTATTCAAGAAGTGCAAACAGATAACATCGGCCGTACCGTGGAAATAGAGTTGCCTGCTCCAAACATTGATTACAGTATGGAACCTTCTGATGTACAACCATACTCTGAGTATAATGTGCAAGTTAGTATCCCTGGATATGAAACAGTTAAGATTGATGGGGTACAAATTCTTCCTTCTATCACTGCAATACAGAATTTTTCTCTCATGCCAATGAATGATGCGGTAGGAAATAGCGAGGAACTTTTTTCTATAGGTCCTAATGTTTTGTTTGGAGATTATCCACCAAAGATAGCGGAAGCAGAAATAAAGCCAGTGAATGAATCTGGAGAAATTGTATTAAGTAAGGTGGTAATACCAGAATTTATTGTAGTTCACGATGGCCCTCCAAGGGACAAAAGTGCACAGAACTATTATGTGAAATATCGTGATTATATTAAGAATGTAGCTTCCAGTGAGATATATGCTACCTGGCCAGAAGCTACCATACAGGCAAATGTGCTAGCGATTCAGTCTTTTACCTTAAATCGAGTATATACGGAGTGGTATCGTAATAAGGGGTATAATTTTACTATTACATCCTCAACTGCCTATGACCATAAGTTTATACCAGAACGTAATATTTTTGATACGATTTCACAAGTCGTAGATACCATATTTGCAAACTATTTGTCTTTTCCAGATGTAAGACAGCCGATACTTACCCAGTATTGTGATGGTAGAAATGTGACTTGTCCAAACTGGATGACACAGTGGGGATCTAAATATCTAGGTGATCAAGGCTATACTGCTATAGAGATTCTGCGTAATTTTTATGGCAATACGATGTTTATTAATACAGCAGAGGAGGTAGCGGGAGTTCCAGCATCTTGGCCAGGAGCACCATTGGAAATTGGCTCTGTTGGAGACAAAGTAAGACAGGTTCAAAATCAGTTAAATGTTATCTCAAGAGGATATCCTTTGATTCCTAAAGTGGCAGAGGATGGTAACTATGGTGAGAAAACGGCGGAGGCGGTTTCTGTCTTCCAGAGAATCTTTGATTTGCCTGAAACTGGAGTTGTTGATTTTGCCACTTGGTATAAGATTAGTGAGATTTATGTTGGTGTTAGTAGAATCGCAGAGCTAAGCTAATGTGAGATGTGTCTATGTATAGTAAAATGATAAGCCAGTGCCTTAAGGTAAAGGACACTGGCTTCCATTATATGTGTCATAATAAGGTAAAATAGCACTACTAGGTAATCGATTTTCTCATAAAAAAAGTCTTGCCATATAAAGACACTTATGATAAACTTATGACAATTTAGGATTAAGGCATATGGTGAAAAGAGAATTTAAGCGCTTTACGTTGGTGTGTATTCTTTTTTTTTGTGTATTTTTCTGAATTCCAAAGAAAATCAAAAGAAAAAGAAAGGAATAGGTGTATTTATGAAAGCATATCTAATACTAGAAGATGGAACCACATTTATAGGAAATAGTATCGGCTCTGCCCGTGAAGTGATTAGTGAAATTGTATTTAACACTTCTATGACAGGTTATTTGGAGGTACTTACAGATCCTAGCTATGCAGGCCAGGCAGTCGTAATGACTTACCCTCTTATTGGTAATTATGGGGTATGCTATCAGGACACAGAGTCTGAAAAGGCATGGCCAGATGGATATATTGTGCGAGAAATTGCAAGACGGGGAAGTAACTTTAGAAACGATGATAGTATAGAGAATTTTCTGATTGCCAATGATATTCCAGGAATAGAAGGTATTGATACCAGAGCATTAACCAAGCTCCTTCGAGAGAAGGGTACCATGAATGGTATGATTACCACCAATGAAAACTATAAACTAGAGGATGTTTTAGTAAGAATACGTGAATACCGTGTAACCAACGTGGTAGAAAAGGTTAGTTGTATAGAGGTGAAAACCTACATACCAGGAGACCTTGGTACCAAAGTGATAGAAGGTGACAAAAAGAAGGTTGCCCTTCTGGATCTTGGTTCTAAGAAAAATATTATAAGATGTCTCTTAAAAAGGGGTTGCCAGGTGACTGTATATCCAGCAATGACGAAGGCAGAAGAAATTATAAAAGCTGCCCCAGATGGTATCATGCTGAGCAATGGTCCTGGAGATCCTGCAGAATGCGTGGAAATCATAGAAGAAATCAAAAAACTTTATCATACCAATATCCCAATCTTTGCAATCTGCTTGGGACACCAGCTTATGGCACTGGCCAATGGTGCAAAAACACATAAGATGAAATATGGTCATAGAGGTGCTAACCATCCTGTTAAGGATTTGAGTACTGGTAGAGTATATATCTCCTCCCAAAATCATGGATATGTAGTTGATGATGAAAGCATGGACAGTAGTCTTGCAGAGACTAGTTTTATCAACGTTAACGATAAAACAGTAGAAGGTGTTCATTATCTTAATAAGAATATATTTACTGTTCAGTTCCATCCAGAGGCCTCTGCAGGTCCCAAGGACTCTGAGTTCTTATTCGACAGATTTATTCATATGATGGAGGTGTGCAAATAATGCCAAAGATTGAAAGTATAAAAAAAGTATTAGTAATTGGTTCCGGTCCTATTGTTATCGGCCAGGCAGCAGAGTTTGATTACGCAGGTACACAGGCTTGTCGTTCCTTAAAGGAAGAGGGCATCGAGGTTGTACTAGTAAACTCTAACCCTGCTACAATCATGACAGATAAAGAAATCGCTGATCAAGTATACATTGAACCACTTAATGTAGAACTTGTGAAACAGTTGATTTTAAAGGAACAGCCAGATAGCGTACTTCCAACCCTTGGTGGACAGGCAGCACTAAACATAGCCATGGAATTAGAAGAGTGTGGTTTTCTTCGTGAAAATGGTGTAAAGCTTATTGGTACTACTTCTGAAACTATTAAGAAAGCAGAAGACCGCTTAGAATTTAAGAATACCATGGAGAAAATCGGTGAGCCAGTTGCTGCAAGTTTAGTAGTAACAAATGTTAAGGATGCGGTTGCTTTTGCTGCAACCATTGGATATCCAGTGGTAATTCGCCCTGCTTATACCCTTGGTGGCAGTGGCGGTGGTATCGCTAACAACCCTGTGGAGCTAGAAGATATCTGCTCCAATGGTCTAAGACTAAGCCGTGTAGGTCAGTGTCTAATTGAAAGATGTATTGCTGGATGGAAAGAAATTGAGTATGAGGTTATGCGAGATAGTGCTGGTAACTGTATTACCGTATGTAATATGGAGAATTTGGATCCAGTCGGTGTGCATACAGGAGACAGTATCGTTGTAGCACCTTCCCAAACCTTAACTGACAAAGACCATCAAATGTTACGTACCTCAGCTTTAAATATTATTACAGAACTAAATATTACTGGTGGGTGTAACGTACAGTATGCTCTGAATCCAGAATCCTTTGAATACTGCGTTATTGAAGTAAACCCTCGTGTAAGCCGTTCCTCAGCTCTTGCAAGTAAGGCTACAGGCTATCCAATAGCAAAGGTTGCAGCAAAGATTGCCTTAGGCTATACCTTAGATGAAATTAAAAATGCCATTACTGGTAAGACCTATGCTAGCTTTGAGCCTGCCCTTGACTATTGTGTAGTGAAGATACCAAGACTTCCCTTTGATAAGTTCATTATGGCACAGAGAACCTTGACCACCCAGATGAAGGCCACTGGTGAGGTAATGAGTATCTGTAACAACTTTGAAGGGGCTCTTATGAAAGCCCTTCGATCTCTAGAGCAGCATGTAGATAGTCTCATTACTACTGAATATGATGATATGACAGATGAAGAAGTGATTGAGAAATTCCATGTAGTAGATGACAAAAGAATCTTTCTTATTGCAGAGGCTATCAGAAGAGGGATTGCTTATGAAGTCATCAACGATATTACCAAGATAGATATATGGTTCATTGATAAGATTGCCATTCTTGTAGAAATGGAGCAACGTCTTAAAACTGAGGAGCTTACTCCTGAACTGTTAGCACAAGCAAAGCGAATAGAATTTCCTGATAAAGTAATAGCTGAGCTTACTGGTAAGAAAGAGACAGAGATAAAGGCTATGCGTTACGAACATAACATTATCAAAGCCTTTAAGATTGTAGATACCTGTGCAGCTGAGTTTGAAGCTAGCACTCCATATTATTATGGCTGCTTTGGAAGTCTTGATGAGGTAGATCCACATTCCGATAAAGAAAAGATACTAGTTCTAGGAAGTGGCCCTATCCGTATTGGACAGGGAATTGAATTTGACTACTGTTCAGTTCATGCTACCTGGGCTTTAAGAAAAGCAGGTTATGAAACCATCATTGTTAATAATAACCCAGAGACAGTAAGTACGGATTTTGACATCGCAGATAAACTCTATTTTGAACCACTTACTCCAGAGGATGTAGAAAATATAGTACGTCTTGAGAAGCCAACTGGAGCGGTAGTACAGTTTGGTGGACAGACAGCAATTAAGCTAACAGATAGCCTTATGAAAATGGGTGTTAAGATACTTGGAACTTCTGCAGAGGATGTAGATGCCGCTGAGGACCGAGAGCTGTTTGACGATATTTTAGAGGAATGCTGTATTCCAAGACCACAAGGAAAAACTGTATATACCACAGAGGAGGCCCTAGCTGCAGCCAACGAACTAGGCTATCCAGTACTGGTTCGTCCTTCCTATGTACTTGGTGGACAGGGAATGCAGATTGCCATTTCTGATGAAGATGTTATTGAGTTTATGAGTATCATTAACCGACATCTGCAGGAACATCCAATCTTAGTAGATAAGTACTTGATGGGTAAGGAAGTAGAAGTAGATGCCGTTTGTGACGGAGAAGACATTATTATCCCAGGTATTATGGAACATGTGGAACGAGCAGGTATCCACTCTGGTGATAGTATTAGTGTATATCCAACCCAAAATGTATCTGAAAAATGTAAACTAGTTATAGAAGACTATACAAGAAAATTGGCAAAGAGCCTTCATGTAGTTGGGCTTATTAATATCCAGTTTATCATATACCAGGAAGAGGTTTATGTTATTGAGGTAAACCCTCGTTCTAGCCGTACGGTACCATACATTAGTAAGGTAACTGGTATTCCTATTGTGGATATAGCATCTAGAGTAATTCTTGGAGAGAAGCTTCGAGACCTCGGATATACTCCAGGGCTTCAACCAGAAAGCAAGTACATTGCAGTAAAGATGCCAGTATTCTCTTTTGAGAAGCTTCGTGGTGCTGATATAAGCTTAGGGCCTGAAATGAAATCTACTGGTGAATGCTTAGGTATCTCAGAAGATTTCCATGAAGCCTTATATAAAGCCTTCTTAGGCTCTGGTGTAAATCTACCTAAACATAAGAAAATGATTATGACTGTAAAAGATGCAGATAAGTTAGAGGCTGTTCAAGTAGGTAAGAGATTTAAAGCCTTAGGCTATGATATTTTTGCTACTAGGAGTACGTCGAAAGTATTAAATGCCAATGGGGTACTTGCCTTTCCAGTAAACAAACTTGACCAAGAAGCTCCAACACTGATGGATCTATTATTAGAGCATAAGATTGACCTTGTGATTGATACACCTACTCAGGGGAGAGATAAAACGAGAGATGGCTTCTTAATTAGACGCGTGTCTATTGAGACAGGGGTAACCTGTTTAACCTCTTTGGATACAGCCAATGCCTTGTTGACCAGCTTAGAAACTGCTGCAAAGGATAAACTTACTTTAATTAATATCGCCCATATATAATAGGGAAGTAAAAAACTCCGGCAGAGATGTCGGAGTTTCCTTTACGAATGTATAATTCTAAGGTATGATAAATTCATTAACGAAAGAAGGAAAGAGATTACGATGATAAAATATGCTTTATTTGATTTGGATGGTACACTGACAGATCCTAAGATTGGAATCACTACTTGTGTGCAATTGGCCCTTAATTATTTTGGGATTGAGGTTGAGAATTTAGATGAACTACAACCTTTTATCGGTCCACCACTTAAAGATTCATTTATGAAATTCTATGGGTTATCTGAGGAGCAGGCAGTAAAAGCAATGGAAGTATATCGCTCCCGCTTTGCAGTAAAAGGTTTGTATGAAAATAATATGTATAATGGCATTGATAAGATGCTTCGTCGTCTGAGAGCTGAGGGTTATCAGTTATCAGTAGCTAGCTCAAAACCAACAATATATGTGGAACAGATCTTAGAGCATTTTGATATAAAAAAATATTTTCATCATATAGTAGGAAGCTTTCTAGATGGAAGAAGAGTGGATAAGGAAGAAGTGGTGGAAGAAGCACTACGTCTCCTAGGGGTGTCTGAAGATAATAAGAATCAGGCTGTGATGATAGGAGATAGAAGGTTTGATGTGGAAGGGGCCAAAAGCCATGGCATTCTTAGTGTAGCTGTTTCTTATGGCTATGGGCCTAAGGAGGAGCTAAATGAGGCAAATCCTGATTATATTGTGAATACAGTAGAAGAATTAGAGACCTTACTTCTTTCTTTGGGTGGTCTTGAATAATATATCCTTTTATTGCCTTCCAGCTATTTCTATATTATAATAGAGGTAGACCTTAATCTTCTATTGTGGAGGGCGCTATGGAGCGAACAAAAAAAGTAGGATTGAGGATTGGAGTAATTCTTGGCTTAATTGGTGTAGTTAGCTTTGTAGGGTGTTCAGATAATTCCCAAAAGGACACTACAAGTTATGAGACCAAGGTCAAGATCGAAGCTACTGCAGATGATTCCTATAGTACTAGTAAGGTTGATTTAGGGATGAATAGTATGGATGAGCTAGCTGGGGAGACAAGTTATTCCATTAACCTGAATCAGATTGGTTATAGACCGAAGGATAAAAAGATTGCAGCAGTCAGTAATAATAATGGGGTAGATACTTATCATGTATTAGATGGATCGGGGAATACTGTTTATTCAGGTAAGCTTACAGGACGAAGTTGGGATAGTGTTACAAACAGCTTAGTTCAGTATGCTGATTTTAGCATGTTTACAGAACCTGGTTCTTATTACTTAATCTGTGGAGACGAGTTATATTCAGATGAATTTACAATCGGAGAAGATGTATACCAAGAGTATTATGATGCCATTGGCAAGTATTTTTCTGATGTTTGGGAAAAGGCAAATCTACTTAGAGAGGACAAGAATTCCGATCAGTTTACCGCTAGTCTCTATAACACGGATAAAAAGATAGATGTAACAGGTGGATGGTATGATTTAAGAGAAAGGGGTCAATTTACTGTAGATAGCTGTACTACCATAGGCTCCCTATTTTTATTATATGACATCTACCATAATATAGATTTAAAGGAGGACGACGAAAAAGCACTTCAGCCTGAGCTGCTTCTACGTCTGATTAAACAAGAGCTAGAATGGTTAATGAAGTTACAGAATGCCCAGGGTGGCGTTTACCATAAAGTTACGGTAGAAGATGATGAGAATCAGAATGATGAGCTGTATGTATATCCAGTTAGTACCTGTGCTACTGCTGATTTTAGTGCAATTATGGCTAAGGCATATCAATATTATGAGAAGAGCGACTGGGAATTTGCTAATAGCTGTCTTACTGCTGCACAAAAAGCATGGATGTTTTTGGAGAATGAGGAAAGTAACATAATTTTTACCAATCCAGACAGTGTCTCAACAAGCGAGTATACGGATGACGATGATCGAGATGAACGCTTCTGGGCTGCAGTAGAGCTCTCTTTAACTACCAAAAGACCTGATTATGTTGATTACGTAACAAAAACCATAGATACAGGGTTTTATATTGGGTTTACCTGGCAGAAGGTGGCTGGCTATGCTGTCTATGATGCCGTTATAGATGGTAAGGAGATTTTTAGTACAGATACCTATGCTCGTATGCAGTCCCTAATGGAAACCAAAGTAAGTTCTATTCAAAATCATGTAAACACGACAACCTATCAAGTGAGCTTCGATTCCTCCGTAACCTTTCAGACGATTATAAGTGAAGCCATTACTCTTTATCTTATGGGATGGCATAATATGCAATTGGAAGTTAGTAATGGAGCTAATGTCTTTCTTGATTATCTCATGGGTGCTAATAGTAATTCAGAGAATTATGTTGGAGAATCCATGCAAATAAGCAATCTAGATATGGATTATATCGCCAAGATAGGTCTGTTATTAGTGGGGATTAATGAAAGATAATGAAATAACTGATTTGTCACAATTGTATATGAAATTTCATTATAAACTTGACATTTTCCTTTTTTTGAGATAAATTATTATACGTAATGCAGTTGTGGCGGAATTGGCATACGCGCATGATTCAGGTTCATGTTCTCGCAAGGGAGTGTGGGTTCAAGTCCCATCAACTGCAGTAGGCTTTAATCCTTATTTTATAAGGGTTAGAGCCCTTTTTAATGTAAGCTAAAACATGCTAAAACGGTCTAAAATATCTTACGTCAAATGACTGTCAAAACGCCTTTCTCCGTCAGTTCTCCGTCACCCCTCAAGACGAATTTGTGCAATTTTACTAGTGGTTTTTTCCTTCTCTTCGTCAAGGTGAGCATAGATTTTCATAATCATAGTATAATCAGAGTGTCCCATAAGTTGCTGTGCTTTTTTTAGCGACACACCAGCATAATATAATTCGGTGCAGTAATTATGACGAAAGATATACATACATAGTCCATCAAAAGATTTTTGGTCAGACTTTTCTACAACAACGGCTTCTTTCATTCTTCTGACGATTCTAGTAAAGATATTATAATATGCACTGCGTGTCATATATTCGCCATTCTCGTTATGAAATAGAATAGGGCATATATTTGATTTCGTGTAATCTTTAAGAGCTTCTATGACGAAATCTGGAGCTTGTATAGTTCTTTTACCGGCATCTGATTTTTCACACTTTAGTACTGGATAGTTCTTATCAAATGTTAAAGCCTTATTAATAGAAACCTCCTTGTTGATATAGTCTATATCTTTTCTCTCTAGGGCAAATAATTCTTCTGGTCGCAAACCACATCCGTATAGCAAATATATATACGCCTTTTCTAAATCAGTCAAATTTGCCTTTGCAACGGCAGTTTTCTCAGCCTTTGTTAAGGCGCGTTTTTCCTCAGGTTTATACTTTGGAAGGTCTATATTTCTGCAAGGATTTTTGTTAATCAGTCCGTCATCAACAGCTTGCTCTAACACCTGGTGAATTGTGATGTGCATCTGCTCACAAGTACGAGGCTTGTCCTTTCTTTGGTTAATCTGTAATTGTATATCGCTCTTGGTGATCGCGCTTAATTTTTTGTGTTCCAGTAGGTCAATATGCAAGCGAATGATCTTGTCATACATTGCCTTGGTGTTAATTTCTTTGCTGTCTTTGGCTACCTTTAACCACTTTTGGGCATATTCACCGAATGTGAGATTTTTGTCGTTTGCATAGATACCGTGGTCAATCTCGTAGTTTATCTCTGCTACCATCTTTTCTAGTTCCTTGCTAGTCTTAGCATAAATATCCTTAGTAACAGGCTTTCCATCATCGGTATATAGACCAGTCCTCACCCTGGCGCTATAACGTCCATCTTTTCTCATCTTATATTTTTCAGCCACTTTATCCCTCCTATTCATTAAAGTATTTAAAATAGTATTCATGTTTTAATTTAAGTGTATGTATGCGATTTTCTAAGGCTTCCTGACTGACGTCTAGATATTGTGACATATATTCAGTATTTCCGTTAGTGTATTCCCATAAACCTTCCATTACCCTTGATGGCATTAACGCACAAGCAGCACCTTGGTTAGCTTGCCATTCTATAGATTTGTGATTAGCAATATAAATATCACTATCAAGACATATAGTACGGTTTTTACCTTGATGGAACCAGTAATGGAAAAGCTCATGCATAGCTGTAAACTTTTGTGATTTTATTGAGCGCGAGGAGTTAATAAGTATTCCAGACCGTAAATCTCCTCTTACTAGCATACCTCTTATGTTTACATCATCCAGTTTTTGAAAGCTTAATATAATTCCTTCTCTTTCGATTAATTCAAATGGATTATATGGATAACTTTTTTCTGTAATTCCAATGGAATAAAGTTTTTCCGTCACCATCTCCTCTATCTTTTGTATGGTTGTATAACCCTTTATCATGCAGGTGCCCCCTTATTTTTTAATCATTTCATAAAACTCCCATAATTTTCTCATATCCTCCACGGAGACGTTTTTTGATTGCATCTCTTTAGCAAAAGAAAAGTAAGTGTCATCAAGCGTAGTAGCTTCTTGCACTGCGTGAATAACTCGGTTTTTTATATTTGTCCTCCCATTCAAATAATCCATATCCACGTTAAAATAATCAGCGATTGCTTCCATGCCTTCAATTGTTGGCATTCTAACTCCTTGCTCATACATAGATATTGTACTCCTAGATACACCGAGTGCTTTAGCAAGTTCTCCTTGATTCATGTTTTGCTCTTTTCTTAAATTAGTTAAGATATCTTTAAATTCCATTTTTCATCCCTCTGTTATTTAAGTTTATATTGTTACTAAGTAAATGGTAACACATTTGGTGTTAAATGTAAATAGCTAATAACACAATTTGTGTTACATAATAATAAGGAAAGAATTATTTTCTCATATTTTTTGACACAATAGGTGTTGACATGTGACACAAATAGTGTTATTATTAGGTCACAAATACTAGTAACGCTTAGAAGGGTGGTGAAAATATGAGTCGAGAAAGTATTGGACAAAGATTAATTGAGTTGCGAGGTGACAAGCGAAGAGAAGACGTAGCTAAAGCGTTAAGTATCAGCCTTAGTGCATTACAGATGTATGAAAACGGCAAGCGAATGCCTAGATATGACATAATGGAAAAAATAGCTACATACTACGGAGTGTCTGTGTTGGACATTTTTTTTGAAAAAGAATGACACAAATAGTGTTGCTTAGGAGGGATTGAATGGCAGAGGTGCAAATTATGAGTATTTCACAATTAGTGGCACAAGGTTGGAGCAGAGAGACGTTATATAGAATCGCACACGCGAAAAACTCACCAGCATTTAAAAGCATTGGAGGCGGAAAGATTTATTTTAACGTGAAAAAACTGGAAGAGTATGTTGAAAAGTATTTGAAATAAGGAGGAATTTAATAAATCAATTACAAGTCTTTACAAATGAGGAGTTCGTACAGCAGAAGAGATAAATGACTACAATGCACAAGAAGAAATGTTTGTGTAGGAAGGAGGTAGAGGGATGAAAGTAGAAAATGCAAGCGTTGAAAGAGCACAAAAAGAAGCAACATTAACAAATATGATACTGGATTATGCTATAGCTAACAAGATGGCATTCGATAGTGTTCAACAGGCTGTGGAAGATGTGAAGAGAGCATATCTGTCTGATGGATTAATAAGAAGGGACTAAGTTAATAGCCCCCTCAATAATTATTTAGCCCCTATGACATGAATTACAACAATAGTAGCAGCCATCAAAGCTATATGTCGGATACAAAAATTTAGCATGTTGAATTGCTTTTGAACAAGACTCAAACATTCCAATTAAAATACGGTTGTCTGTATTAGGAAGGTAAGAGCACGATTGTGTATGAACTTCATGGTATCCGTTGTTGTCAGTATTTTTATTAAAGTAATAGTATTGCATAATTTTTCTCCTCTCATATGTACTCGGCTCGCTACAGCCTGTACTTACATTATAGGAGAATATGTAAATTAATGCAATAAACAAGGAGGTAACACAGTGAAGAAGTATTATTTTACGTTTGGATCAGGTGAATGGTTTCCATTTCAGAATACATATCTAATTGTAATGGCAGACAGTAAGGAAGAAGCAATCCAAATGTTTAGAGACCAACATCCGGACAAGCATGAGAATGTAATAAATTGCTCTGATTATTATACAGAAGAGGAGTGGGAAAAGGATTGTAAGAAATATTACCCTGGTCCACCAGAGCAGATAATCTGCAGAAACATAATTGCTGCTGGAACATGGGAAGTGGCAAGGGGGGTGTAGAGGATTGGATAAGATGATGCTAAGCCAAAAGGAATCCATCAGTACAGAAGATGAGATTATGGTAGACACACGGTTAAGTAAAGTACTTAATGCTTTAGGTACATTGCTGATTATCACAGGATTAGTACTTATGTTTATTGCAACCACTAGAGCCGAAGCAGATATTCTAGACGGAAAACAAGCATTTATATTATCTATGGTATCCATTGTGAGTCTGCTTGTAGGAGTTTGGTTTGAGCTCAAGAGTCAACGCCACAAAAAATGTCAAACATTCCAAGAGTACATACATGATGATTACGACAGGCTCCAGGAAGATAATGAAGAGGACTACGATGGGGATTACGACAGACTCCAGGATGGAAGCGAGGATTCCTTTAATTCAGATTTTCCGGAGGAACAGGCAAGAAAAGGAGGTACATACTATGGGAATGAGTAAATTGGAAATCTTTAAGCAGTTAAAGATATTGGCATTAGAAGTAGCTAAGTGTTATGAAAGTATGGCTACTCAGGAAGAATACAAAGAAGCAACTGGTGAAGAACTTCAACCATTAGTTGGGCTATTGCCAATGATGAAGATAATGAAGCTACAGGCTAAAGAATTGGAACTAACAGCCTTGTTAAGTGAAAAGGCCCGCGACTCGGCAAAGTCAACGGACCAAGATATAAATATTCACAAGTTCATTATAGCACCTGATCGGAGGTAGTGCAATGGATGGTTTAACAGTAGGAGAACTTAAGTCCATTTTGGACAAGTTTGATGATAGTGTTGAGGTTGTTACTCCAAATGGAGACCACTTTGTTAATATTGACACTGTTTTCAGTATTAGTGATGTAATGCAAGTAACTGATTCTAAAGGCAATAAAGCCGTAATTATATCATTTTAGGAGGAATAGTATGAGTGAAGTAAAAGAGAAGATTATAGAGGCACTGTTATTAACAGAAAGAAAAGGCATGGAAGACTTGATATTTCATTTAGATGAAATAGGATTCTTTACACAACCGGCTTCCACCAGTGCAAGTAAGCATAGTGCAAAAGAGGGTGGACTAGCAGAGCATAGTTTTAATGTGTACAACCTTGCTAATGAGATTAATGGTTGGATGGGATTTAATTTAGATACCAAGTCAATCAGAATAGCAGCACTTCTTCACGATGTAGGAAAAGCTGGTCAGTTTGGCAAGGCTGGGTATGTTCAGAATATTCTTGCATCAGGAAAGAGATCAGATAAAAAGCCTTATGAGACAAACAAGGACCTTCTTCCGGTAGAACATGAAATTAGATCAGTACAGATTATAAGCAGATACATAGAACTAACAGAGGAAGAGTCTTTTGCAATCCTGTACCACAATGGTATGTATGGAGCACTTAAGTACCAGCTCCAGGGGAATGAAACACCACTACAGATGTTGGTTCACTTTGCTGATATGTGGGCGAGCAGAGTAATTGAAGGGGGAGAAGAGTAATGCCAGATTTAATATTAAAACGAAGAAACTATCGTACTTTTTCTGATGGAAGAACCAAGGTACATATAGGTGAAGCTCAATACAATAAGCTTGCCGAGGTTGCTGACGAGACAGGAAAGAGCCTTAAGAGTACTTTGGATGTTCTAATTGATTATGCTTATGAGAATATTAAGTATGAAAGTGGGGATGAGTAATGCAAGAGTTACAAGTAGTAGTTGAGCAGAAAAATGCTGTTATATCTGCAAACTTTGAGGAGTTGAAGGTGCAATTGAATACTGCTCTGGAAGAGTATAGAGGGCTTACATACACTGATGAAACCATCAAGGTTGCTAGAGAGGACATTGCTAATCTAAGAAAGCTGGTTAAGGCTGTCGAAGAGAAGCGAAAAGAAGTT
Organism: Bacillota bacterium; assembly: GCA_023416695.1. GTDB lineage: Bacteria > Bacillota > Clostridia > Lachnospirales > Lachnospiraceae > KM106-2. The sequence continues at coordinate 61,893 of JAEZGY010000067.1, forward strand.
AAGAAAGTGCACATGCTTTCTTACGAAGAATTCGAGGAAAAGGCTAAGGAGCTAGTGCAGATTATTAACGATACTATTACTCCAATAGAGAAGCAGATTGACGAGTACTCTGAGAAGAAAAAGGCTGAGAAGAAGGCTAAGATTCAGGAGTATTTTGAGAGTGTTATTGGTGATATAACCTTCCTTAAATTTGAGGAAGTGTTTAATAGTAAGTGGATCAGTAATATGGCTACTAGCATTAAGTCAATCATGGAAGAGATTGATTCTAAAATTAGCCAAGTGCAAGCTGACATGAAGGCGTTAGAAGATACTGGTTCAGATGCCGTAAACAACGCAATGGAAACGTATCGTTCTACCAAAGACTTGGCTAGATCTATGCAGGTTATCAATCAGTATGAGAAGAACAAAGCAGAAGTATTAGCTAGGGAAGAAGCTCGTAAGCGAGAAGAAGAGGAACGTAGAGCCTTGGAAGAAAAGCGCCGACAGGAAGCAGAGGAACGCCGCAGAATTATTGAGGAAGAACGTCGTATTGAAGAGGCTAAGAAACAAGCTGCAGAGGAAGAGCGAAAGAGAATTGAAGAAGAAACGAAGAGACAACAAGCAGCTGTACATCTTAAACAAGAGTTACAAAGGTTTGATTCCTTTAATCCAAATGATTCAGGTGGTTTCCAACAAGACGAACCAGAAGGGTTTGATGCGACAGGATTTGATACAACCGGCTTTGATGTTGAGGAGCCTGTGGAAGTCCAGGAAGAAGTAATCATCACAGAGAAGTACATGATTAAAGCAACAGATAAACAGCATGCAGATATTAAGCAATTCCTGGCTTCTAAAGGAATTAAATATCTAATTATTTAGGAGGGATACATTTTGAGTGAACAATTAATGATTTATAAAGCAATCAACTCTGTTATGAAAGAAATTGGTGCAATAGGAAAAAACAAGCGTAATTCTCAGGGCCAAGGTTATATGTATAGAGGTGTTGATGATGTAATGAATGCATTGGAGCCTGCAATGGAGAAGCATGGTGTGTTTGTAGTACCTGAGGTTTTAGATCAAACAAGAGAGGAGAGGACTAGCAAGACTGGTGGTAACCTTCTTTATTCTATCTGTAAAATCCGTTATAGCTTTTACTGTGAAGATGGATCTAATGTACAAGCAACAGTTATTGGAGAAGCAATGGATAGCGGAGATAAGGCAACTAACAAAGCTATGTCTGTAGCCTTCAAGTATGCATGTTTCCAAGTATTTTGTATCCCAACAGAGGAAATGCAGGATCCAGATGCAACAACACCTCCACCTTCTTCTCCAAAGGATAATACTAAGGCAAATAAGCCTACTACAGGAAAGCCTAATCCAGCTAATGCATCAAACAATGTTCCCCCAGAAGCAGAATCCAGTCTATCGGATAAGATAGACCAGCCAAAGATTAAGACGTTGCAGAATGAATTAATCCGAACAGGTGTTAAGGATAGTGTAATCCTTAATATGTGCAAGATTAAGAATGTTGGGGATATGACAAATGAACAGTTTGTTGCTGTTATGAAGAAGTTTGAAGCAACACCAGATAAGAAATAGAGAGGATGATTGTATGAACAGTGTTCAGTTAGTTGGTAGATTTACGAGAGATCCGGAGGTTAGATATTCTGATGGTGGCACCTCAATAGCTAGATTTAATTTAGCTGTTGATAGAAGATTTAAAACTCAAGGTGGACAAGATGCAGACTTTATTAGCTGTATCGCTTTCGGTAAAACTGCAGAGTTCATTGAGAAGTATTTCCATCAAGGAAATAAGGTTGCTGCTGTTGGAAGAATACAAACTGGTAACTATACCAATAAGGATGGTCAAAAAGTGTACACAACAGATGTTGTTGTGGAGAATGTAGAGTTTGTGGAAAGTAAATCTTCTAGCAATGGAAGTGAAGGATTTGACAATGGTGGATTTCAATCTTATTCAAGGCCAGTTCCAAGTCAAGCAGCCGGGGATGGATTTATGGATATTCCTGATGGTATTGATGAAGAGTTACCCTTTAACTAAATGCTGGGTAGAACCTGATGCTATGGACTATGATATGTTTTGGGAATTAGGCGGTGATTATTACTAATGCAAATACAAATTGACAGTAGAGAAAAGGCCAGAGCGATAACCAAGATCCTGGCCGAGTTCCAAAAACAGAATATAGACTCCTTTATTAGCAAGTTATATGTTGGAGACTATATGTCCTATGATAATCCACGCCTTGTGATTGATCGTAAACAGAATTTAAGCGAGTTATGTTCAAATGTATGCCAACAACACGAAAGGTTTAGACATGAGCTTGTACGTGCGCAGGAGAAAGGAATAAAGATAGTCTTTCTAATCGAACATGGCAAGGGTATTACGTGCTTGGAAGATGTTATATGGTGGATTAATCCAAGAGAGAAGAAGAGAGTATTAAACCAAACAACCAAACAGTGGGAAGAGAAGTCAACTAATGCTATGCGTGGGGAAGTACTTTATAAGATTCTTTGTACTCAGGAACGAAAGTATGGCTGCAAGTTCGTATTCTGTGATAAAGCAGAAACCGGTAAGTGCATTATTGATATATTGGGTGGTGCCTATGACTAGAGAAGAAATAAAAGAAGTCTATTCTATGCGTGATATTCTAGCTCGTTATGGGATAGCAATTAACCGTAAAGGTTTCTGTCATTGTCCTTTCCATCAAGGAGATAATACACCTAGTATGAAGATATACGCTAAAGACTATCATTGCCATGCTTGTGGTGCTAATGGAGACATATTTACATTCGTTCAGGACATGGATAATTTGACATTTTTAGAAGCATTTGCGCTGCTTGGTGGCACACATGATCAATCGTTTAGTGCTAGGTATAAGCAAGAACAAGCTAGGAAAGAACGAAACAGGCTGCAGGCCGAAGCTAATAAGTTGGTGTTATCTATAAGACTAAATCTTAATCTTATAGGTGCATATCGAAATAGGATAGCGAAAACAGAGCCGTATTCAGAGGAATGGTGCTTCTGCCAGAACGAGTTAGTTAAACAGATAGCAATATATGAACACTTAAGTAAAGTGAGGTGAGTGGGTCTTGGATATAGCAGGACTAGATGCAATTAGTATACTGCAGGACGAAACATTCCTGGAGATTATGGACATAAAGGACCAGGTAGAAAGAGAACGGCTTATTCAGGACCTTACCGATAAAGCAAAAGTTCTAGGTGTAAAGGAAAAGTTCACTAAGATACTTAATGCTTTCAAAAAGAAAGAGAAAGAGTATCTATCAGAACACAAGGAAGAGAAACATGAAGAGCAGCTTAATAACTATACTCAGTTTGATATAGAAGGAACGGAATATGAAAACTTATTCTGTGGCTCCTGGATAGCAAACGAAAAAGGTGTACATATGCTTATGTTTATAGGCAACTTTCCTATAGAAAAACTTGCATGTTATCATCCAATTCTTCCGGTAATGAGATTGGAGAATGCTGAAACTGGTAAAGAGAAGATTACGCTTGCATTTAGAAAGGGCTTAAATTGGAAGGAAGTCACTGTTGACAAAGGGGTTATTGCCTCTGCAAATAAAATCGTTCAGTTAGCTGATTATGGAGTTTCTGTAACATCTGAAAGTTCAAAGACATTAGTTAGCTATCTAGCAGACGTTGAAAACTTTAATGTATATAAGATTCCTACACAAACATCAACCAGTAAGCTTGGTTGGATAAAAGGTGAGTTTATGCCTTATGGGCTAAATATCATATTTGATAACGAAACTAGATTTAAGGCAGCATTTGATTCCATCAAACAAGCTGGTTCAAAAGAAGCTTGGTATAACCTAGCTAAGGATATTCGTAGATCAGATAGATTTGAACCAAAGATATACCTTGCCGGAGCATTGGCCAGTGTTCTAATAGATCCATTAAATGCACTTCCCTTTGTGGTTAACCTTTGGGGTGATACTGGTAAAGGTAAAACTGTAGCCATTATGTTTGCAGCTTCTGTATGGGCTTATCCGGGAGGAAATGATTATGTAACAGATCCTAAGAGTACAGTCACGGCCTTGGAACTTAGACTGGACTTCCTTAACAATCTTCCTATGTTGATTGATGATACTGCACAGTTAAAGGAAAAGTATAGTGGTGACTTTTCAGAGCTTGTATATTTTCTATGCTCTGGTAAAGGAAAGGATAGAGCCAATGCATCCTTGGGGCTTAACAAGTCTACCAGTTGGAAGAATGTCATTCTAACAAATGGTGAACACTCACTTGTTACCGAGACAATGCAAGGCGGGGCAGTTAACCGTATCATTGATGTAGAAATGGCTGATGGATATATATTTCTTGATGGAAATAGTGTTGTTGAAACAATCAAGCAGGACTATGGATGGTGTGGTAAAGACTTTATAGATGTAATTAATTTTGTTGGTATAGATGAAATTCGTGATATTCAAAAGGACTTTCTCAAGCAGATAAACGATCGTGCTAAGGAGCTTGGAATAGAAAAGGAAGAGAAACAGACATTGCCCATGAGCATTTTATTGACAGCTGACAAGATAGCTACAGACTACTTGTTTGAGGATAACCAATATCTCGACTTTGAATATTGCGTAGATCTTCTCAAAAACAAAGATGATGTGTCAGAGAATGAACGTGCCTATGAGTATATCATGGGTGAGGTATCAGCTAATTCCAAAAGGTTTGATTTAGACGTTAATGGTGAATTGTGGGGTAAAAAAGATAACGGTTACATTACTATTATACGGAATGTATTCAACCAAATATGTGATCGAGGAAATGTAAGCAGCAAGTCGTTTCTATCCTGGGCGCATAAAAGAGGAATAATTAAGAGCACAGTGGAAAACAACAAGGTTAGATACACTAAGAAGATTCGAGTTGGCGGAAACCTTTGTAACTGTGTGATTATAAAGGCTATGAAAGAACAGGAAGAGTTCGAGCAACAAAGCTTCCTTCCAGCAACCGATGAAGATGTTCCATTTAATTAACTGTTCCCACTTTCCCACTGTTCCCACCAAAAATAAGGGACTTTACTACAGAAATAATAAAAATGAAAATATTTATATTTTCCTCGCGCGTATAGACTATACTCCAAATTCGTGGGAACAGTGGGAACACCACCTAAGAAACCTAGTAAAATCAATGGTTTAACCCGTTCCCACAAGTGTTCCCACAGGGTGAAAACAGGTGGGAACAACGTGAATTAAGTGGGAACAAATCGACATTAAAGTAACTAGATAGACTAAATATAACATATAAATACAGGAGGTATTCACATGGCTCTTACCAAAGAACAAAGTAATTGGATGTATAAGAAGCTAGATGCACTCTATCAGAAGTACTATCCTAAGTTACCATTTAACCAGAATACATGGGATGAGTTTATGGAGGAATGTACAGCACTTGATAATTTGTGCAAAGGAGAGAAGTACAGTGAAGTAAGAGACTTGATATTTGCTTTGATGGAATACATGAACAAACTTAATGCAAAAGGATATAAGGAGGACGTTGATGGACAAGGAGAAAATACTTAGTAAGGTTAAAAGAGGCTGCGCATGCGATATATGCAAAGAACCAATAACCGAAGCAGATATAGAACAATTTAATTTTGAATATTCTCAAACTAAAAGAAGAGAGATATTTATGCATACAACTTGTTACAGAAAGACTTATTCGGGGCTGAAGTTAGTGTAAGGAGGAGTTTAATTGATAAATGGAGAGTTAATTGTAGATAATTTCGCAGGTGGTGGAGGAGCATCTACTGGAATTGAGTTAGCGACTGGATACAGTGTAGATATCGCAATCAATCACGATCCAGAAGCCATAAAGATGCATAAAGCAAATCATCCTAGTACAACACACTATTGTGAGGATGTATGGGAAATCGACCCAGTAAAGGCTTGTAAGGGAAGACCAGTAGCACTTACTTGGTTCTCGCCTGACTGTAAGCACTTTAGTAAAGCTAAGGGTGGTAAGCCTAAAGATAAATTCATTCGTGGACTTGCTTGGGTAGCACTAAGATGGGCAGCTAAGGTAAGACCAAGGGTAATCATGCTAGAGAACGTAGAAGAGTTTAAGACATGGGGGCCACTTAATCGTAGACACAGACCAATAAAGAGCAAGCAAGGAGAGACATTTGAGAAGTTTGTTAAACAGTTAAAATGCCTTGGTTATGATGTGGAGTTTAATGAACTGGTAGCTGCCGACTATGGAGCGCCAACTATGAGAAAAAGATTCTTCATGATTGCTAGATGTGACGGAAAACCTATTGTATGGCCTAAACCAACACATGGACCGAGAAATAGCGAAGAAGTAAAAGCTGGTTTACTAAAGTCATATTTAGGAGCATACACACAGTTAGATTTTTCACTTCCATGTCCAAGCATATTCGATACCTCTGAAGAAATTAAAGAAAAGTATGGAATAAGAGCCGTGCGTCCATTGGCAGAAAAGACAATGAACCGCATAGCAAGAGGTATACAGAAGTTTGTTATCGACAATCAAGAGCCTTTTATCGTGCCAATTGGATACGGAGAAAGAAAAGGTCAAGAACCAAGGATACATGATATTAGAGAACCCCTTCCTACAATAGTGTCTAGTGGCAAGCATTATTTATGCGAGCCTTGTATTGTTCAAATCGGACAAACTGGATTTTGCGTAGATAGAAGTAAATCAGTAGAGGAACCTCTAACAACTACAGTAAGCAAAAACGAGCATTGTCTGGTATCGGCAAATCTTATTCAATACCATTCCGAAACAACAGCAGATGGAGTGAGGGGTCAAGTAATAGAGGAGCCCATAATGACTGTTGATGGTTCGAACAGATATGGACTAGTTACATCCTTTCTTAGTAAATTCTATAAAACCGGAATAGGACAAGACATTCATGAGCCACTACATACGGTTACTACATCAGCCGGGCATTTTGGAGAGGTAAGAGCATTCCTTATTAAATATTACGGTCAAGGTACTGGTCAAAAGATTGAGGAACCATTGGATACTATTACAGCTCATGACAGATTTGGACTTGTAACAATCCAAGGAGTTGACTACCAGATAGTAGATATAGGTCTTAGAATGTTGGAACCAAAGGAGTTGTATGGATGCCAAGGGTTTCCTGCTGACTACATAATCGACCGAGACTATGAAGGAAAAGTCTATCGTAGAACAGAGCAAGTAAAGAGATGCGGTAATGCAGTACCTCCACCCTTTGCTAACGCACTGGTTAGAGCAAATCTTCCTGAGTTATGCATATGTGAGAGAACACCTAATCTACAGATTGATAGAAGTGGGGACCAGCTGAGATTTGCATAGGAGTTAACCTACTGAAATACTTGCCTGATGCTATATGAAGCCACCAGGCAAGGTGGCACAATTATAATATTATTTTGCCGAGGAACTTGTTTGTAACATACTGTAGCAATAATGGAAGAAACAAAAGAAATAATGCTTGTTCATCTGTTAATTCGGCAAATCCAATGTAGTATGCAATATTGCAGTCAATGTTGTAAAGAATATTAATAAGTTTTGTATGTGACATAGCACAGCACTCCTTTCTTAAGTATTTAGAACAATGGGTCTATGAATAAGTATAGAAAACCCATTTCATATAGTATGACAGAACATTTGTTCTTTTTTGGTGATTTAGGAGGTATTCGATGAAAATTTTACCAATATTATTTAATACAGAGATGGTTAAGGCTATTTTGGATGGAAGAAAGAGTTGTACTAGGAGAATAGTTAAACTTCCACAGTACATACAGAAAGAAGAAAACGGCACTTATACACTGTTTGCAGAGGGAACTATTTATGAAAATCAATGCTTTGATCAAGTAATTCCATATTTTAAAAAACCATATCAAGTAGGAGATATCCTTTATGTAAGAGAAACATGGTTGTTGGCAGATGGATGTGCTGGAGAGGGATATTATTATAGGGCAGATGAAACGGGGACTAGTAAAGAACTTCGTATAGCTTATGGATATAAGTGGCACCCATCCATACATATGCCAAAAGAAGCTGCTCGTATCTGGTTAATGGTAAACGATGTAAGAGTAGAACGGTTACAGGATATCACAGAGGAAGATGCTATCAAAGAAGGTTTTCCAGACTTAGGAATGGACGTAGATTCTTCACTTGAAAGGTTCTCTACGTTATGGGATAGGACAATAAAGAGAGAGGACATAGGAGTAACGGATTGGGAATCAAATCCATGGGTATTAGTGTATGAATTTCAACGCTGTGAGAAACCTATGGACAAATAGTAATGGCCAGATGTATTAGTGTATCAATCACACCTGGCCAGTAACTAGATTATGCTATACTACGTAAAATTAGTGATTTAGAATAGCTGTTCCTAGTAGTGCTAATCCAGAAAACCACGCCATTATTGCTAACGCATCTTACAGCATGATAAGATGCAACTGGCTTATGGCTAAAAAGGCCATTCGTGCCGTTTATCATTTTGTGGCTAGTAAGTTGTTTCTCTAGAATTGAGATGAGCTCGACTGTTTTCATTGTTATTACCTCCTAAGTTTATGGATATAGTATAGAACGTTAAGTAACGATTGAATATGGTTAAGATTACTGAAAAGAGTGTAAACTGAGTTAAAATATTTTTATTAATAATAACAATAAATATGTAAATATTTTCATTAATTTACATGGTGAATACAAATAGTTAATTAGACTTTAAATCATTAATAGGTGACATACATGAAAAAAATTCACAAGGGAGCATTATTACACCTTTGTGCAAAATGTACAGTTATTATACACAAATGATATTATACAAATATATTTAGGTTAGGAGAGATTACATGATTATAGATAGTGGAGAACGTACTGAGTTCAGTACGGGAGCAGTTAGAGATATGCAGGCGGGTAAAGGAAGATTTGACTTGATGCCCTTAGGAGTAGTTGGTGTGATACTAGACTGTTCGTTTACTATTGCATACGTAAGAGATTTTATGGAAAAGCAAGACATAGGTTATCTATACGATGCTATTCGTACTTTTGTAGATGTGGCATTTGACGGAAATAAAAACAAGGCCATGTTAGAAGTAGCCAAACACTTCGAGGATGGAGCTAAGAAGTATGGCGAAGGGAACTGGAAGAAGGGTATCCCAGTAAACAGCTACATAGATAGTACAATTCGTCATTACATCAAATGGCTAGATGGCTGGGATGATGAGCCACATGACAGAGCCGTACTGTGGAACCTGATGTGCTGCATCTGGACAGTGGAGCATGAGGAGGAGTTGGTTAACCATGAAGTGTAATCATATCCATTCTAAAGTAGTGGATAGCAGATATACCTCTAATGGAATCCGCAGGCGAAGAGAATGCATGGAATGTGGTAAACGATTTACTACCTATGAATCATGGGCTGATGTAGAGGAGATTCAAGAAGACAAAGAGAAGTATTACGGCTTATATCAAAAAGAGGTCGAGAAGAACGCAGAGTTGAGTACACAGTTATATAAAATCAAAAAAATATTAGGAGGTAAGTAGATATGGATTTAAAAGAGTTAGAAAATGTAAAAGTAGACAAGGATCTAAAAGTACTAAGAAGAGAAGTATGGTATGTTAACCCTGTTGGAACTATTGGTAGCGAGCAATCTGGACAACGACCAGCCATTATCGTAAGTAATGACATTGGAAATAAAAATAGTTCTACAGTAGAAGTTGTGTATGTTACTACATCACAGATTAAGGCTTTTCTTCCTACTCATGTAAGAGTAAATAACTTTAAATTGACTGGGATAGCACTTTGTGAAAGTGTTACTACTGTTGACAAATCAAGGCTGGTAGATAGAATTACTATGTTGACGGAGCAACAAATGGCTTTGATAGAAAAAGGAATGTGCATAAGCCTAGATATCACCAAAAAGTCAGAAACTAGACCGTATGTACCTAGTACACTACTGCCTACAGTTACAGTTCTTGCTATCCCTGGTGAAGATAATAACTACATAATCAGACAAGCCAATGAGCATATCAAAAAGATTGTAGAAACAGGTAATAGTCTAAGTAGCATTGAATCAGAGTTGGCTAAGATCATGCAGGCGAATATAACATTTGATGGTATTAGTGCAGACTATCTCACAGAGGATCTAAAGGAAGAAATCCGTAGCAAGGCAGCCGAGAAGATCAGATATAGAAAGAATACGTTAGAGCATGTTCTTCTTTCTTTGATGTCAACTCAACAATTTGCAAAGGCTAAGGAACCTATGGAAGAGGTAAAGTTAGTAGAAGTCAAAAAGACTGCATCTAAACATACTTTCCAGAAAGCAGAGGATAATCTCGATTTTGAAGAGGTAAAGCGTCTGTACTTGGAAGAAGGATATACTATTGCTAAACTATGTCAGAAGTTTAAGAGATCTAGTGTGACAATGGGGGCCTACCTAAAAGAGCATGGCATTACAAAGCCTGCTGGACGACAAAAGAAACCCAGATGAGGCGGTCACGCAACAAGAAGCCAACAAGATTAACTTTACGGTTAAACAGGCTGAAGATAAAGAGGACCGCATTAAGCATGGGTATGTGATTGTACCGGATGATGATCCAACGTATTTTAGTGAGGATGTGCAGAGATGTGTGAGTACACTAGGGAGCTACCATGATTGTCCGGTATGTGGCAAGAGCTTCTATATACCGCCAGATAGTTCATCCAAATGGGTATACCGATTGAAGGGTAATCGATACGGAAAAGGAAAACAGGTGTGTAGCTACAGTTGTAGTCGGAAAGGTAACAAGTGAGAAAGGAGATGCTTAATTGACCAAAGAACAGTTAGAACAGTATGTGGCATTAAAGAGAGAGGTAGAACAGCTCCAGGCTGATCTGGACAAGCAGTTCGATAAGATTTTTCCTGTGTTAGCAGGAAGTGTTAAGACATCATCTAAGCGTTTCCCCTATGTGAGCCATGAGATTAATATACCAATGTCTAATCCGGAGTTAACTCCTGAGGTTAAGGAACTGATTAGAATACAAGATAAGAGACTTAAGGACTGTCTGAGACAGACAATTGAAATTGAAAGGTTTATCAGTAGCATTGAGGATAGTAGCCTTCGGCAGATATTCAAACTGAGATACATAAAGGGACTGAAGCTGAGAGAGGTAGCAAGGATTGTCCATCTGGATTTAAGTGTAGTTAGTAGAAAAATAACAGATTATTGTAACTTGCAAATAAAACAAAAAAATCAGTGCTATAATTTAAACTAGGTGATCTAGCAAAAGAGGACACTTCCTCACATGCTGTTGAAAACCTCCGCTCACTACTGGACGTGAATAAAGAACAGGTTCGACTCCTGTTCGGTGGGTTTTGACCGAAGAGGTCGTAAGATTGCTGTTTAAAAAGGCATGTTAGTTAGTGATAGACTGACATGTGAAGACCACGATAGGCAATCTAATGGGAACATAGCTTAACGGCAAAGCTTCTTGCTTAGAAAAGGGTAGTGCAGCGAAACTCCTTTGATGCTGGTTCGAATCCAGCTGTTTCCATCGGGTCTGGTATAGCCTAGTGATGTACTATACCTGGCATGGCTGTAGTCACAAGACAGCCAATCGCCTTATGTAAGCCCTTTTCTTATACTCTCCCCTTATATAGAGCATGTATACTATTGGTGTATGTGCTCTTTTGTTGACATTTGTATTTATGTGGGATATAATGGAAATAAGTTTTAGTGAGTAATGGGGGATAGAAATGTCTGAGAATGATAAAAAAAAGGGGATTACAAAACGAACAAAGAAAATGTTATGGATAATTGGATTAATGATATTGGTTATCGCTGTAACAATAAGTCCATCCTATCTTAATTTCATAAAATTATCAAATGATAGTAATGGACAAGCTGTAATGTATATGTCACAGATTGTTACAAATTTATTTATTATTTTTGGAGTTGTTGTCGCACTATGGCAATACATTATTTATTCAAGAACAGAGATAGAACAGAGAAACAAAGAAATATATGAAATGGACAGATGTGCAATTCAGAAGGCTATTGATTTGGCGGAATATTATAAAGACAATATAATTGAAAAATATACTATTATAAAAAATGTTTATAACAAAGTCGGAGTAACTGAAATTATCGATAATATACCTACTGATAAGATGATAAGGTTTGATAATGATGAGTTAAAATCCAATATTAAGGCAAAAGATATCGAGAAGATAAAGAATGCAAAGATTAATGAGGACATCATTGATATATTGGCGTCTATGTGTATTTTGGATGAAGAGTGGAGAACATTTATAGACGAGATAGCCACAACGGATGAGGATGGTAATAGATGTAAACACTATGGTATTAATTCTGAAGCAGCAGTATATAAATTTGGGAAAATTCTGCAACAGTTGATGAATGATTTAGAATACTTTGCTATGCATTTTACTAAGAATACAGCAGACGAATCATCTGTATATCAATCATTGCATGTTGGATATATTAGGATTGTTAGAGCACTATATTATGATATAAGCTCAAGGAATAGTGGTAAAGCTGCAGAAAAGTATTATACAAACATAATAGAACTATATCATACTTGGTCAGAATATTCTGAAAAGCAAGTAAATGAAGAAAATGATGCTAAGAGCAAGGCCATCAGATGTGGCAAAAGGTTAAATAAGTAAAACATTGACATAATAACTGTTAATAGTGTATACTTATTGTACAAGGAGGTATAAAGTATGGGAGTTGAATTAGAATCTATTTTTACTCAAGAGGAAATTGAGCGCAATACTGACAATGAGTCAAGCGATGAGGATACTAAAGAATAATATATATATATAAGTATAATACATATAAAAGAAAGCACTTACTTAGGTAGGTGCTTTCTCTATATCTTCTTGTCAAAAGGTTTGTTGACTCTTGCATTTATATGGGATATAATGGAAGAAAAAAGGGGAGGTATGTAGTATGGCTAGGCATGTACTAAATAGTTTTATTGAAGTAGAAAGAGAAGTGATTCAAAAAATTATTAATTATTTTGATTCATTATCAAGTAATGAGTACGAGGATTTTAGGTGTGTTAAAATGGATGATGGATGTTATGATGTTACGATTGATTTTGGGAAATGTGGTTTAGATACTGTATCTTTCGTAGTTAGGGTAGAGGATGTATATAAGTTGACTAGAGATGCTGATATAAACAGACTGAGCATTTTAATAGAAAAATATTTACATGATCAGATTTTTGATGAAGTTAATGATCGATTAGACAGTAAGAGAATGAATGATATCGTAATAAATAGTGGGATTTGACAGTTTATAAGCACTTAGAAATTTTTCTAGGTGCTTTTTTAATACAACAAAACAACTCAATAGGTAGGTGGTGGTGATGAGTGAAGCAAGAGCTCCAGATTATAAGTTAGCAGAAAAGGATTACATGACTGGAATGAAATACAAAGATATTGCTGTTAAGTATGGAGTATCTTTGAATACAGTTAAGTCATGGAAGACTAGATATAAATGGAATAAAAAAGGTGTGCACACAAAAAAAGAAAAGGTGTGCACACAAAAGAAAGGTGCGCCATATGGTAATCAGAATGCTATAGGGAATAATGGTGGTGCTCCTAAGCAGAATAAACATGCAGAGAAGTATGGATTCTTTAACAAGTATCTTCCAGAGGAAACAAAGGAGATATTTGACGCTATTAGTAAGGCTAATCCGTTAGATCTACTGTGGCATAATATCCAAATCGCCTATGCTGCCATTGTAAGGGCACAAAGGATTGCTTACGTTAAGGATCAACAGGATAAGACAACTAATAGAATAGGCGAGAAAAATGGAGATAAAGTGTACGAGGAACGATGGGAAGTACAAGAAGCATGGGATAAGCAGGAGAACTTCCTTAAGGCGCAAGCTAGAGCTCAATCAGAACTAAGGTCTATGATTAAACAGTATGATGAGATGCTTCATAAGGATTGGGAGCTTGCTACCGATGAACAGAAAGCACGTATTACAGTGCTTAAGGCCAAGGCTCAAATAGATGAAGTTGGTCAACATGAAGATGATGGCTTTATTTCTGCCATGGAAGGAAAGGTTGATGATGTATGGCAAGACTCCTAAAGAAAGTCATATTCAGGTTTAAGCCTTTCTCCAATAAGCAGCTTAGAGTATTAACATGGTGGCTACGTAACTCCCCAGTACATGACAAAGATGGTATCATAGCTGATGGTGCTATTCGTTCCGGCAAGACGTTATCAATGTCATTATCTTATGTTATATGGGCCATGGAGACATTCACAGACCAGAACTTTGGTATGTGTGGCAAGACAATAGGTTCATTTAGGAGAAACGTACTTTTCTGGTTAAAGCTTATGCTTAAATCAAGAGGTTATGGAGTCGTTGATCATAGAGCAGACAACTTAATAATTGTTACCAAGGGTGATAAGATGAATTATTTTTACATCTTTGGTGGAAAAGACGAGCGGTCGCAGGATTTGATACAAGGTATCACACTTGCAGGCTGCTTTTTTGATGAAGTCGCATTGATGCCTGAATCATTCGTTAACCAGGCAACAGGTCGTTGTTCGGTAGAAGGATCTAAGTATTGGTTCAACTGTAACCCAGATGGGCCATATCATTGGTTTAAGGTTAACTGGATTGATAAGCTTACAGAGAAGAATCTTCTATATCTTCACTTTACTATGGATGATAATTTGAGTCTCTCGGAGCACATCAAAGAAAGATATCGTAGGATGTATTCTGGTGTGTTCTACAAGAGGTATATCTTAGGACTTTGGGTAGTAGCTGAGGGTGTTATCTATGATATGTTTGACTCAGCAAGGCATGTGGTCAAAGGAATTAAAGACTTACTTACAACGGCATTTTATGTTAGTTGTGACTATGGCACACAGAATGCAACCGTATTTCTTCTATGGCAGAAAACCAAGGAAGGTAAATGGATTTGTGTGAGAGAGTATTACTACTCTGGTAGAGATGAAAGTATGCAGAAGACAGATACAGAGTATGCAGACGATTTAAAGACATGGCTAAACGGTATAAAGCCAACAGCCATTATAATAGATCCTTCGGCAGCTTCCTTCATTGCAGAGCTAAGGAAACGAGGTTACTCGATAAGAAAGGCCAAGAATGATGTGCTAGATGGTATAAGGCTTGTAGCGAGTTTACTCAACCAAGATATGATAGCATTTGATAAATCATGTGAGAATACCTTACTAGAATTTGCATCATACATTTGGGATGCCAAAGCTTCTGAACGTGGTGAGGACAAGCCAATTAAGACACATGATCATGCAATGGATGCTGTTAGATACTTTTGCTATACGATACTCAACACAGCAAACAAGGTTACTATTGGAAACAAAGCAAGATTAGGAATAAGGTAGGTGCTATATGCAGGTCAATGTACTTGGAACTGATTACACAATAGAAAAACTACATCAGAAAGAAGATAAGTATCTTGATACAAGAGATGGTTATTGTGATAAAACATCCAAGAGAATTGTAGTCAAGTTAGAAGATGAAAGAAATGAGCTTGAAAACTATAACGTTTATATGAAAACAGTATTAAGGCATGAGATTGTACATGCGTTCCTATTTGAGAGTGGTCTGCATGAGAACTTTATGCATCCGGAGAATGGCCATGATGAAACAATGGTGGATTGGATAGCAGTACAGTTTCCCAAGATGATAAAAGCATTCACAGATGCTGGTTGCTTATAGAAGGTAGGTGGTAAACATGATTATAAAAAGCAGAGAGTTTTTGAATGCAGATGGCAGTGTACCGGATAAGCTTCTGCATGTGTGTATTGTGGAGCATGGCAAACAGATAGCTCGATTGAAGAAACTGTTTGATTACTACGACGGTCAACACGAAATAAACAATCGTACTATGACAGAGGGTCTACCAAATAATAAGCTGGTGTGCAACCATGCACAGTATATCTCAGATATGGCTACTGGTTATGTCTTCGGTGTACCAGTACAATACGGTGGTGATGAGACTCAGGTTGAAGAGCTTAATGACCATTACACTGATATTGACGAGGATAGTCATAACAACGAATTAGGGTTAGATATGTCCATATATGGTCATGCATTAGAAATAATCTACATGGGTACGGAAGAGTCACCTAGGGAGAGTATTGCTTGCTATAGTCCATTAAATAGCTTTTTGGTATGTGATGATACAGTGGAAAATGTCCCTATGTTTGCGGTTACATACTATCAGAAGAGAGACATTGATGGTAAGGCACAGGGTTATGATGTGACTGTAATTACTGACAAGCATCAATATGATTATACCGCAAATGACCTTAGCGCAGAAACTTTTGCTCTTGAAGGTAAGCCTATAGAGCATTACTTTGGTGGGGTTCCGGTAATTGAGTATAAGAACAATAAGTTTGCTAAGGGAGACTTTGAAACGGTTCTAACCCTGATTGATGCATACAATGTGCTGCAGTCTGACCGTATCAATGATAAACAACAACTTGTTGATGCCATACTTGCAGTATATGGCATGTCATTTGGCGATACGGAAGAAGAAATGACTAAGACTGCTAAATTCCTGAGAGATCAGAAGATTCTTGAGATACCTGGAGAAGGAGCTAAGGCTGAATGGTTAATCAAGAATCTATCTGAATCAGAAGTTGAGGTCCTAAAGAAGTCTCTCAAAGACGATATCCATGAATTCTCCAAGGTTCCATGCCTGACAGATGAGAACTTCGTAGGCAATGCTTCCGGTGTTGCTATGAAGTACAAGCTACTAGGATTGGAACAGCTAGGAAAGACCAAGGAGCGATACTTCAAACAAGGGTTAAGGAAAAGGCTGCAGCTTACTTCTAATGTCCTCTCAATCAAAGCTAAACAGTTGGATGTAAGTAAGATTGATATTACTATGAAGCGTAGCCTTCCTGTAGATGATGAATTACTTGCTAAAATTGCGCAGGAAACAGATGGCCTTATCTCCTGGGAGACCAGAGTTAAGAATTACAATCCAGAACTGGACGTTAATGAGGAGCGCAAACGACTTCTAGAAGAAAAGAAAGAAGCTGCTAAGATACAGCAAGAGGCATTTGGTTCATATGGATTCGGTGGTGAGGATAAGGAGGAGAACAAGGATGGCAAAGATTAATGTTACTGGGTACGACAAAAAAGGTACTAGAAAAGTATTCGTAAATGGTATTGACATTCCAGATGTCGAAAGCGTAAAGCATGAAGTTGCAGCTGGTGGAATTGATGTAGCTGTTATAACAATACGTGCAGATTCTTATGAATCCAAGTTATACGGTGGTGATCAGGTAGATGAAGTTCAAGAAGCGAAGTAAGAAGTATTGGGTTGAGCGTACTGATAAACGTATGGAGCTGGCACATCGTAATGCCAATGAAGTTACAGCTGAGGTAAGTAAGGCTTACGATAAAGCCATAGAGCAGATTAATAAGGATATGGACAGTATTCTTACTAACTTCTCTAAGCTAGACGGTATGACCAAGGATGAAGCGATAAAGCTCTTGAATGAACGTATTTCTCCTAAGAAATTGGAAGAAATTAGAGCAGAGATAAAAACTCTCCCAGATGGTCCTATCAAGACACAGTTGATTAATAAGATTAATGCGCAGGCTTACCGGGCAAGAATGACACGTAAACAGGCATTAAAGGAGAAGCTGCAGATAGAATGTTCCAAGGTTGCATCCACAGAGCTAGAAGCTAGTAGAAAGTTCTACACCAAGCAAATCAAAGAGACATACTATCGCAATATGTTTGATTTCTCTCAAGGAGTTGGACAGGCCATTGACTTTACTCTCGTTCCGAAAAAGCGAATTGATGCAATCCTAGAAGCTAACTGGTCAGGGAAGCACTACTCAAAGCGTATCTGGGGGAACTGTGAGGCATTTGCTGAGAAACTAGAGGAGCTAATCCTTAAAGGTGCCATGGAAGGTAAGAATAGTACTGTATTGGCTAGAGAACTTAGAGAATATGCCAATGTCGGTAAGCATGTGTCAGAGAGACTACTGCGAACAGAGACTACATACATTGCCACTATGGCAGACTTAGAGGCTATGAAAGACAGAGATACAGAGGAGTTAGAGTTTGTTGCTACGCTGGATGGTAGAACCTCTAGAAAATGCCAAGAACATGACGGTAATCGTGTTAAGGTCAGTAAAGCGGAGCCGGGTAAGAACGTCCCTCCTCTCCATACCTACTGTAGATCTACTATGATAGAGGTCATGGATGATTTGGAACACAAGGTCAGATGGGCAAGAGATAAATCCGGTAAACCTATACAAGTACCTGGTGATATGAAGTATCCAGAGTTTAAAGAGAAGTTCCTTGAAAAATCTGGAAAAAATGATATAATAAAGTCAGAGGATAAAACATATATGATTAAATCACCGATTGAGCATAAGAATACTGGAAAAGGAAATCCTAATGCTATAACAATGATTGGAAGACCTCTAAATAATCGACAGGAAAAGCTTTTACATCAATTAAGTAATTACGATGAAAGAGTTATAGTGAAGAAGAGTTATGTTAGCATGGTTGATTTAGCAGCGTTAACTGCTCAAACTGGAGTTGAGTTTGCAATGTTTACAAAAGGTGTAGAACGTCTTATAATTAGAGGAAATGAAGTATCTGTAAATGTAACACTTGATATAGCAAAGAAACTTAAAGAAGACGGTTATAAGTGGAGTGGACATACTCATCCTGGTAATAATGATTTTGCTTTGTTAGCATCAGATGGTGATGTCCAGATACTAAAAGAATTTGACCAACAATATGGAGTGATTTACGATTCTAGAGGACGTTTCAGTATATTTGAAGGAGGGGATAACAGTGAGACCTAAGGTTTATGAAATTGAAAAAGTCACAGCTATTAATGCAGCTAAAAATTTTTGTATTAGCAATAATTTATCAGTATCAAAATTAAGTAAGCAAAATATTCAATATATTAATGGTATGGCTGTGTTTGCTCAGAGAAGAAATGTTAGTCTTAATGGCCTTGCAAATGATTTGTCTTCTCAACCAGTTCCTACATTAGTAGTAAAAAGAGAAGGTAATAGAATAGTTGTTAACAAGACTGAAAACACAGATTTATACTTAAAATAATACCACCAATCAGTAAAATGGTCAGGTGGTATTTTTATATTCAGAAATAATAACCTAGACGGTCAGAATTAAAGACACAGGCGCTTACTTTGGTAGGCGCTTTTGTTATGCCTAAAAGGAAGTCGGTGGGGACGTAGGTGCTAAAGATTAAGAAAAGCCTGACTAAGGAAGAATGGATTGTATTTAATCCAGATAACTTTGACCTACATACCCATTGCCGGAGTCAGAGAGTGGCTGTGGCAATAAAGAGGACTGTAGAACATCACGAGATACCTAAATCGATAGATTTAAGGTTTATTGATAGCTGTATGAGAGTTACTACAAACAAGGCTTATCTGAGAAAATTAGAAGCCTACAAAACTTATGTGAAAGAAGGTGAGAATTATGGCAGAAACTAAGCTAACTAAAGCTCCTGTTTGGCAGGGGAATAATGAGTCTGAGGTCAATGAGTATCTAAAAGGCATTGAGGGTATCGACTGGCATTATGTTACTAGTGGTGGAAAAAAGGAATTGTACTTAGTTAAAAATGGTGCGGAAAAATGCATCAAATTGAAAAAGGAAGTAACTTGGTAGTCACTTGGCATTAGAGAGAGTCTTCGGGCTCTCTTTTATTATGCATAAAATCTCATTTAATGTGCTGGGGGCTAAAGCCAATGGCATGGGAAAGGAAGATAACAATGAAATTTAGAAATCAAACCATGAAGTATAATTTACAGTTTTTCGCTGAAGACGGAGCTGGGACCGATGAAGGCAATGGTGATGGAGCTGGTGCAGGAACTGGAGAAGGCGATAATGGATCTACTCAACCAATTAGCTTTGACGATTTTCTCAAGGACAGCAAGAATCAATCAGAATTTGATAAGCGAGTAGCCAAGGCTATTGAGACGAGGCAGGCTAAGTGGCAATCAGAGTATGAACAGAAGATTGAGGCTGCAAAGACTGAAGCTACTAAGTTGGCTAAGATGACAGCTGATCAAAAGGCGCAGTATGAACAGGAACAGCGCATGGCAGACCTGGAGAAGAGAGAGAAAGAGCTTACGACTCGTGAGTTAAAAGCACAGGCTAATCTGACTCTGACAGAAAAAGGTCTTCCTATAGAGCTTGCTAATGTCTTGAATTATGCAGATGCTGAAAGCTGTAATGCATCTATTGAAGCTGTATCAAAAGCATTTCAAGCTGCTGTTGAGAAATCCGTTAACGACAAACTTCGTGGTAATGGTGCACCTAAGGGCGCGCAAGGTAACAGTAGTAATTCCTTACAGGACACCATAGCAAAAGCTATGAGAGGTCAAATTTAAAGAAAGAAGGTATTAGAATATGGCAAATACAATTGAGTATGCAAAACTATTCCAAACAGAATTAGACAAAATCGCCATCCAGGAAGCATTAACCGGATGGATGGATGCTAACGCAGGTCAGGTTAAGTATAGTGGTGGAAATGAAGTTAAGATTCCTAAATTATCTGTAGATGGCCTTGCAAATTACGGAAGAACTGGAAACGCAGGCTTTGTTGATGGAGACGTTAGTTTTTCCTACGAGACAAAGACCATGACCCAGGATAGAGGTCGTAAGTTTGTTATTGATGCAAACGATGTAGACGAAACAGGCTTTGTGTTAACTGCATCCAACATTATGGGAGAGTTCCAGAGAACAAAGGTTATCCCTGAAATCGATGCATACAGATTATCTAAACTGGTTACAACTGCTATCGGTATCGCAAATGATGCAAATGTAGAATATGGTTATACTCCTGCCAACGCTACAGTAATTGCAAAAATCAAAGCTGGTATCAAACGTATCAGAGAAAATGGCTACAATGGTGAATTAGTAATTCATGCAAACTACGACACTGTGACTGAGATCGAAATTGCAGCACTCGGAAAATTATCTAGTGTTACATTCTCTCAGGGCGGTATTAATACTCAGGTTCCTGTTATTGATGGGTGCCCTGTTATTGCGACCCCTCAGAACAGAATGTACTCCGCAATTACTCTGTATGATGGTAAGTCTGAAGGTCAAAAGTCTGGTGGATATATTAAAGGAGCTACTGCACTGGATGTAAACTTTATCATCGTTCCTAGAACTACCCCTATCGCTGTATCTAAGCAGGATAACATGAGAATCTTTGATCCATCTACATACCAGAGCGCTAATGCCTGGTCTATGGATTATCGAAGATACCATGATATCTGGGTTAAGGATAATCAGGCTGCCTCTGTGTATGCGAACATCAAGAGTGCTAAGCCATCTGCATAGGAGGGAATTTTATGTTATTGATAAGAGATAATGTGGAACGAATTGTGCCAGATCAGAAAATCGCTGAAAAGATGATTGCTGAGGAAGGTTACAAGGAAGTTCCAGAAAAGATTATTACCAAAGAGATTTCAGAAGAGGTTACTGAAGAAACTCCTGAGGAGGTTGCCGAAGAAGTTCCTGAAAAGAAAAAGGCTTCTAGTAAGTCAAAAGAATCAAAATGATCAGAGGGTGTCGAAAGGCACTCTCTTTTAATGTAAAGGAGAGTGTTGGTTATGACACAGTTAGAAAAATTAAAGGCGCGTTTAGGTATTGCATTAAACGATACCTCAAAAGATATTCTTCTTAATCAGTTGTTAGAGGATGCAGAATCTGAAATGCTGGATTACACCAACAGGACAGAGCTGAAACAATCTATGTTAGGAATCCAAAGAGACTTGGTAATTGTCTATTACAATCGTCTTGGTGATGAAGGAATTAATACCCGGTCAGAGGGTGGTGTAAGTGTATCTTACAGTACTGACATTCCTGACAGCATTAAGGCTCGATTAAACCAATACAGGCGGTTAAAGATTGTGGGGTTGGCCAATGCGAATCAAGAATAAGAAGGGCTATTATATTAAGCCAAGAATAGGCTCAAGTGATGGTGAAGGTGGCAAAGTTATTTCCTATGGTCCGCCTGTTGGAATTGAAGCCAATATCTATCCTGCTTCTGGAAAGGTCCAAGCTGATGTATATGGCGAAAGGTTAGCCTATATCCTCAATATGCTTTATGACTGTCCGGTAATTAAGACTTTTGTTGATGGAGTGCTCCATTATAAGTCACCAGATAACAAAATTGATATCTGTGAGGGATATGGGGTCTGTGTTTACGTTGCATCTGACAGTAATCCAGACTATAAGATAATATCCATTAAGCCTTATGGCCACCTTTTTATTGAACTGGAGAAGCTACTATGAAGATAAGAGGATTAGACAGTCTAATGGCTAAGCTTGATGCTCTTGGTGGTGATGCCAAGGCTACTCTTACAAGAGCTATAGATGATTGTGGGCAATTTGTTAAGGATGATGCTAGGCTGAGATGTCCTGAGGATACAGGTGATCTTAGACAATCCATTGACAAAGAAACTAAGGTATCTGGTGACAGGATTTCCTCTACTGTTGGAACTAGCATGGACTATGCGGGGTATGTCGAATTAGGTACTGGTCAAAAAGGTGAAGCAACAAATACTAACCCCAATATAGATGCATCTTATCGTCAAGATTGGACAGGACAACCAGCTCAGCCTTATCTTTATCCGGCACTTAAGGATAATGAGGATCAACTAGCAGAGAAGATTAAGAAGGATCTAAAGAAAGACATAAGAAGGAGGACAATTTGATGGTAAATGTAAAACCAGCCGTGTATACGGCATTGTGCCAGGTAGATAATCTGGAAAATCATGTAACAGATGTATATCCAACAGATTGGTCCGACCTTCCTGCTGTACAGTATACGCTGGAATCTAACAGGGAGCGCACAACCCTATTGGATGGTACAGAAGCCGATTCCTACATCCGTATCAGAATTGATGTATGGAATGATAGTTCTACATCCAACATATGTGCAAACGTAACTACTAAAATGAAATCGTTAGGCTATGTAAGGACTGACTATATGGACGTACCTGATCCAAGTGGATTGAAACATAGCTTAATGCGATTTGAAATAATCAAAGAATAGAGAGGATGATAATATGTTAGCAAACGGTACCAAGTTAGGGTATTCCACAACTGACGGAAATGGAGCTACCTACACGGACATTCCAGAACTTCAGACAGTACCAGATTTTGATGCAGACGCAGAAAAGGTTGAGAATACTGTTCTCAGCGCGTCTAATAAAACTTACGAGAAGGGTATTTCAGACTACAAGGATTTGGAATATGGACTAAAGTACGAAAACACAAGTGCTACTTCTTCTTATCGTGTTTTAAGAGGACATGCTACTTCCAATACAAAATTGTATTGGAAACAGGTTTATCCAGATGGCACAGCGTTTACATTTGCTGGATATCCAAGCATTGGCACTACTGGTGGTAAGGTTAATGACCTTATCAATACCAAGCTTAAGATTACTTTGGATTCTGATGTTGTAGTAACTGATCCAGCGTAAACAATTAACCAAGGCTCTCTACTTTAGAGGGCCTTTTCTTTATATCAAGGAGGAATTATATGAAACGACCTTTTTATGATTTTGTAGTTGGTGATAAGACTGTAAGTCTTAAGCTGACATCTACAGCAATGATAGGAATAGAAGCCAAAATTAATGGCAGCCTTGCTATGGCTATGGCAGAAGCTCCATCACTTACATTTATAGCATTAGTTATTGAAGCGGCTGCAAAAGAAAAACAGCCAGACTTTACAATGAAAGATGCTCTTAATCTCATTGATGAATTCCTGGATGAAGAAGATCATGCGTTTATGGACCTTGTTAAGGTAAATAAACAGATATTGGATACCTCAGGTTTTTTCAAGAAGCAGGCGAGCCAGACAGAGACAAGCAAGTAGGCAAAGGTGAGCCTAAGAAAATATACACTACAGTAACAGAAATGATTGAGGACTTGTATGATTCCGCAATAGTCCGAGGAATGGATCAAGAAGTGTTTTGGCATCTAACCCTTGGGGAGATACGAACTTACATAAAAACAAGAGATGACAATAGCGTAGCTGAATTTAAACAGCAATTATTGCTTCTAAATTTTGAGGCTGTCAGAACGGCAGAATATGTGTCCTGTATCTTTAGCAAGGACAATAAGGTTGGAAGTTATTATGAAAAGTTCCCTGACTTGTTTAAGGAAGAAATACAAGCCCACATTGATAGTGAAATGGAAGCTAACATAGCAAGGGCTAAATCATTTGCAGAACATCACAATAGAGAATATTTAGATATGGAAGGTGGTGAAGAAGATGGCTGAAACACTAGAACGGTTAGAGGTCGAGATTGATGCCGATATATCGGAATTAAAGCAAGGGCTTAATAAAGCAAAAAGCCAATTCGGTAGCTTCAGTAATGACATAAAAGGTTCTTCTAGCGGAATCACAAGTGCTTTGGGTGGCATTGGTAAAGCAGCTGTAGGTGCATTTGCAGTCAAGGAGATCGAGGAGTTTGGTAAAGAATGTGTAGACTTAGCTTCTGACTTGCAAGAAGTACAGAACGTGGTAGTTGTTACCTTCGGTGGAATGTCTGGACAAATTGATGCATTCGCAGATAATGCAGAAGATAGATTTGGATTAGCGGAAAAGTCCACTAAACAATATACTGGTACGATGGGAGCTATGCTAAAGTCTAGTGGCTTAGCTACAGAAGCAGCACTTGAAATGTCTACTAACATGACAGCGTTAGCGGGTGATTTAGCATCTTTCTATAATCTTTCTACTGATGAGGCATTTACCAAGATTAGGGCTGGTATATCTGGTGAAACAGAACCACTTAAGCAATTAGGTATAAATATGTCTGTGGCTAACATGGAAGCTTATGCTCTATCAGAGGGAATCACTAAATCTTACGACAGCATGACACAGGCAGAACAGACAATATTGAGATACAATTACCTGATTGCTACAACCTCTGCTCAACAGGACGACTTTGCGCGTACATCAGAATCATGGGCGAATCAGACTAAGACTACAAAGATGCAATTTGACGAGTTGAAAGCTTCCATGGGTGAAGGCTTAATTGAACTGTTTACTCCTGCGCTTGGTGTAATCAATGAAGTTATTAAGGGAATTCAATGGATAACGAATGGCATTAAGGGATTGCTTGGTTTTGGTGGTGATGATACCAGTGTGAATATTTCTACTACAGATGCAGATGTATCAGATGTGTCTGCAGATTTGGGTAATGCTGCTACAAACGCACAGGGTGTTGCTGATGGTCTTAACAACGCTACAAAGGCAGCATCTGCTTTAAAACGAACCGTAAGTGGATTTGATGAGGCGAATGTATTAAGTGATTCTGCATCTGGTCTTGCAGATACAGGTGCGTTAAAGGGTATTACCGATTCTATGGGTTCTATGAAAGATGCAATTAAAAGCGCTTATGATGGACTCACTGATATGAATGACAAAGCTGGAGATGTCAACACTGCCTTTGGCAACATATCACTCAATGCAAGTCAAATAGATGGTACTGTCAAAATGCTTACAGCAGAAGATGGAAGCCTAGCAAAAATGGCTGAAATGTCAAAGAACGTGGATAACATGAAGTCGTTGGCAGACAACATCAACACTGCAAAGAAAACTATTGAAGGTTACAACTGGATGGTTAGTATGGGTGTGGAACTATCCAAGGAAGACGAGGCAACCTATAAGAAAGCAGTAGATGATTATTGTGCCAATGTTCAGAAATACGTTCAAGAACAGCAAAAAGCAGTGGGAATTGCAATAGAGCTGGTTTATGGTACTAATAGTCAAGAATACGAAGAAATGAACGGATTCTACAACAGAATCCAAGGTCAACTGGCTTCATTGTCCCAGCAGATTAAGGAAAAGGTCAACAGTGCTTGGGAAGATGGAGTACTAGAGTTAGACGAAGCGCAAGAGATTCAGAATTTGATGGATCAGCAACAGCGCATCATTAACGCAATGAATGAAGCTGAGTTTACTGTGAAGTTCAACAAGATAAAGGTTGATGCTTCTGGTGCAGATCTGGACAGAGAATCATTCCTTGAATTAGAGAAACAGGCAAAAGAGCAGCTGGAACAGTATAGAAAAGGTACAGATGAAGCTATTACACAATATGAGATATATCTGCAAACTAGGGTAAATCTAGGAGAAATAGACCAAGCGCAGATGGATAAAGAGTTGGAGCAATACAAAAAAGATGCGGAAATAGAACTGAGTAAACATCAGGTTGGCTTTATTCAATTTGAAGTACAGGCGGCCATTAATCTTGTAAATAATGATTATGATTTTAGTGCATTAAAAATATCATTAGAAAACGGTATGAAAGAAGCATTTAGTCAAGAAGAATTAGACCAAATCCTAGCTTCTGGGTTTGAAGGCGAAAATATGTGGAAATCTACCATGAGTGCATTGTTCACTAGTTTATCAAACGGAATCAGCAGTGCAGGGATGAATGAAGAGTCAAAGCAAGCAGTTAAACATATTTTGGATCAGCTTAAACCTCAGGAAAAAGAATGGAAAGAATTAGCTCAACAATATAAGGAAAAGGGAGAAACCGTACCTGAATATATTAGCAACGGATTATCATCCATTAATCTTTTAAAGGCCATGACGGGCGATGTGGACGCAATCTATTGGTTGATGGGTAATCAAATGAAGGGTACAGAGTATGCTAATACAATTAAAAAAGCAAAGGAAAGTGGCTTAGATGTACCAGAATCATTGTTGTCAGGGTTAAATGATCCAACTGCTAAGATTAACTTAGAAAATGGTGTTGATAATGCAATATTGAATCTTTCTAACAAGATAGAGACTAGTAATGAGCCATATAAAGCCGGAAAGACATCTGGTGAAAAGACGTATAAAGGCTATTTAGCAGGCGTTGGTACACAAAATCAAAATGACGCGGCAGCATTTGCAGAGGCTAGAGGTAAAGCTACTGCCGAGGCATATGGAAAAAAGAGTAATATTGACGCTGCTAAGAAGTCAGGTACAAATACAGGCAATGCTTTTAATAAAGGTGTGGGTGATGTAAATACCGCATCTATCGCGCAAAAAAAAGGTGAAGATGCAGCGAAGGCAATTGCTAGTGGTAGCACTACCTTAAACTCCAAGGCTAATCAAACTAAATTAACTGTAGCTTCAAATGCTTATTGGGGGCTTGTTTCGTCTACAGCAATCAAAACATTGGATATTAAAGGTGGTAAGTCTGGTGTATTTATGAATTATGGTGATTATACCGTAAAGGGCTATAATGATGCTTTGAATAGTAAGAGCAATAAAACTAACTCGCAAAGTGCAATATCAATGTGGGTTAGTAATATTACTACTTGGTTTAAAAATATGCTTGGTATTCATAGTCCGTCTGATGTATTTGAGGGCTTTGCCGATAATACGAGCCTTGGGTTTAATAATCAGATACTTGCTAATATTCCAGATAGTAAAAAAGCCATGCAAAGATGGGGTTCTGATATTTCCCATTGGGGGAATGATTATCTCTCTAATGATTTTGGCAATGTAGCTAGTGCATCCATAAACGGTAACCTAACAACTGATATCACTGGTAGTATAGCTAATGCCGTTAAGACAGCAATGGATAGTCAAAAGAATACATTTTATGCGGTAGTGGATATCAATGGCGAAAAGCACGTTCAGAAGTTTGTAAAAACATACAATAAAATGCATGGTGGCAATCCAGACTTTGGATTCGCACTGTAGAAAGGAGTCTTATGGCAACTATAACTGATTATTTTTGGATTAATGGAGTGCTTGTTAAGGCTCCTTTTAAAATTAATATCACAAAGAATAAGCTTTGGAGTGAGGGTTCAGGCAGAAGTCTTACAGGAAAGTGGTTGGGATCTATAAAGGCACGAAAATACAAGTTAGAAGTAGCCTGGAGGCAGCTCTCTGATGCGGAAGCAAAAACCATTTCTAATGTAATCGATGCAGACGATTTCTTCCCAGTCAAGTTTTGGGATCCAGATACTAATGATTACAAAACTATAACTTGCTATTCTAGTGATCCGGATTTCGATGTATACAGCTACAATGAAAAGTATAAGACATATAAAGGCATCAATTGTTCCTTTGTAGAACAGTAAGGCGGTGATAAATAAATGTACAATACAAGTAGTGACTATAAAGCAGCTATCGAAGAAGCATCCAACCTACAGTGGGGGTATTCCATTAAGGTAAATGATACTGAGATAGATAGTAGTACAGTCGACAAGCTTCTCCAAGCATATCAACAATCCTGCTACTATATGAATAGCCTTAGTGTCGGCAATGTTGTAAGCCAGTACATCAACATGACCTTGCGTGGAGCGTCATTCTCACTCACAGATTCCGTCATAGAGCCGACTTTCTCCTTGGGTGAACAATCTGTCCCTATGGGTAAATTTAACGTGCTCGCTGCCAATCTGGACAATGGTAACACTATTATAACAGCATATGACAATGTGAAGAAATTGGACAAGGCATACAGCTCTGTAATTAATTACCCAGCAACTATTGCTCAGGTGGTAAGTGAGATAGCGACTTTGTGTGGTGTTACATTTGATACTACTGGAATTACATACCCAAGCATTACTATACATAAAGCCTATACTTATGAAAAATGTAGCCAGGTAATGTCTGAGATTTGTAAGTTGATGGGTTGCAACTTGGTGGCTGATAGAACTGGCACATTGGTCTATAAATGGTTTAGTCCTAGTGGAATCACTTATCCAATAGACAATCACTGGAAACAACTATTGGATGAAAGTGATTATACTTTAGGTCGGCTGTCCTGTACCACATCAAATGGAATAATTACATCTGGTGATGATGGCAGCACTATGATATTTAAAAGTGACTACATGACACAGGAACAGCTTGATTCTATCAAGACAGTAATAGCCATGACTTACCGTGGAGCTGACCTAGAGATTAGCGGGGATGTAGCTATTGACCCATGGGATATTATCACTGTAACAGATTCAGATAATGTAAGTCATGCAATACCTGTAATGAATAATATACTGGTATTTGATGGAGCTGTTAAAAATACTATCAAGGCATTTGCAAAGTCTGAAACTGAATCAGAGTACGGAACAGATGAGAATGGTACAAAGAAAATCACGGAGATACAGAAGAGTATTGATGGTATAAGGGTAAACCTGCAAAATAACTATTCCGATAACAATCAGATGCAGGCTACGATTGAAGCCACAGCTGAAGAAATTGCTGCTGCAGTATCTACCACAGCCATAAATGACGCATTGTCCAGCAACAGTGTAATCTCACAGCTATCTGACCAGATCGTAATGCTGACTGACCAAAACGGACACTTTGCTAAAATTAATTTATCTACCGGGGAAATAGAATCCAATATTATAATTGATGCGGACAATATATCCTTAGAGGGAGTAACTACTGTCAATGGTGGTTTTAAATTTAATTTGGATGGAACATTTGAAGCTGTCAAGGGAACGGTCGGGGGATTCAATATATCGTCTGCAGGAATTACGTATTTATCCGATGATGGATTAAATATTGTTGTGCTCAGACCAGTGCAATCTACAAAAAGTAACGGGGTGCTGTATGTTGGCACAAGAGAGTCGACTTCTGGCACATGGAAGTATCCTGTTCGACTTAATGGGGATGGCTCTGTTGCCCTGACGGATGCTTCGATATCGGGCTCAATATCTGTAAAAGATTCGTTTGATATTGTTACAACTGGTGGACAAATCGGCAGTGGGGTAAATCTGCTCTCTAGCATTTCTTTTGGAGTTACTAAATATACGTTCCCAAGATATGATGGTGGGTCAATAGGACAAGCGTATCTTGGTAAATTTAATTTTACGCTTCCAAATTCTGAATATTTATATGGATTTTCTTTTAACCACAATCTAGAAGTTGGGAAAAAATTGTATGTAACAGAAGATTCACATTTTGCCTCTCGCATATATAGCTCAGGCAATATATTGACAGGCGGAGATGTGATTATTGGTCTTGGTTGTTGCGTAACATCATCAGATTTATACAACTTATTGGCGGACCACAATAACGGAAACATTACTCTTAACGCAAAAGGTGGTTACGTCAGGATTGGACATCAAAATACAAATGAAGTTCAAATCAGCAATGGAACTAATATGCTCCAATATATCGCTAATGGAACTACTGGCACATCAATTCTCTGCCCAACCGTAACTGGTAAATCCTATTTAGGTTCAAATGAGAAAAAATTTATTAACGGTATCTTCTCTGGAACCGTGTACCTTGGCGTTGCTGCTGTAATTACATCTGATGAAAGAAAAAAAGATAACATAGCTCCTATATCCGTAAGCACAGAGTTTATTATGGCATTGTCCCCTAGAGAATATACTATGAAAAGTGGAACAAGTGGTCGTAAACATTGGGGGCTTATCGCACAAGAAGTAAAAGAAGTCTTTAACGAAGTTGGCTTAAAAGATGCTTCCGTTTATATTGAAGAACCTACTGTAAATAAACCTAGAGAAGAGTGCACTATAGATGAGTTGGAACTTGGGTTACGATATGAAGAGTTAATTGCTCCGATGATTGCAACCATTCAAGAGCAACAAAAGAAAATCGAATCCTTAGAGGCTCGCTTAGAAGCCTTAGAAAAAATGTTCAGTAATCCGAGCCAATAGGCTCTTTTTTTATACAAAAAAATATGAAAGTAGGTGTATTTATGAAAGAAAACGTAGAAAAAACAATTTTTACTGCAGTAGCCACAATATTCTTTAGCAGGATAGGTATAATAATTATTCCTATAGCGCTGCTATTGATATCGTTTATTGTTGACTATATCACAGGAGTTATGGCAGCTAAATATAGGAATGCTCCTATAAGCTCAAAGATTGGGCAAAAAGGCATTCTTAAAAAACTAGCAAAGGCTAGTGTTATTGTTGCGTGTATTATGGTAGATATCCTTATTATCTATGGATGTGTTGTATCTGGCATAAGTATAGCATTTTATTTTATTGTCACGACACTAGTATCTATACTAATGTTTCTCAATGAGATTATTAGCATATTGGAAAATGTTAAGGATATGGGAGTGGAATTACCAAAGTGGTTGTTGCCTTTTATTAAAAATATACGTTCACAAGTCGAGGCAAAGGCTGAGACAGAGGTATCTATTCTTGACAAGCTAGTAGATAAGGAGGAGTAGTTATGGCAAAGAAACCAATTCACTATTTACAAACAGATGCAAAGTGGAAGAAACACGATTATTCCGCGCCAGGAGAAAAGACTAACATCGGTGAGCAAGGCTGTGGCCCAACATCGGCAGCTATGGTGATTGCATCGCTTAAGGATAGTAAGGTAACTCCAGTTACAACTGCAGATTGGTCAAAAAAGAAAGGCTATAAAGCCAAGGGACAGGGTACATACTACAGCTACTTTGTTCCTCAATTGAAAGCTTATGGTATTAAGGGTAGCCGTATTAACTCGGGAAATCTGTTAAATCTATCAAAGACAGCTGCAGAAAGTTATCATGAAAAAGCCCTGGAGCAACTAAAGAAGGGGAACTGGTTAATCGTATGCGTAGGCAAAGGTTTGTGGACATCCAGTGGACACTATATGCTAGTTTATGCCTATGAAGATGGCAAAGTCTATATTAATGATCCTGCAAGTACTAAGGCCAACAAACTTAAGAATACGTGGGCATTGTTAAGTAGCCAAGTAAAGTATTACTGGTTTGTAGAAGTTCCAAAGGAGACCAAGCCACCTGTTACTAAAATCTACTATACAGTAAAAGCTGGAGATAATCTGACTAAGATTGCTAAGGTTTACAAGACTACTGTTGCTAACTTGGTTAAGCTTAATGGGTTGAAGAATCCTAACTTAATCTCAGTAGGTCAGAAGTTGAGAGTAAAATAACTGACTTACTTGTCATTATTGTTATTTGTACTATTTGTAGCAATGCTGTATACTTAACATATAACCCCTGGCCAGTTATCGAATCCCCTAGGTGCTGGCCGATAACCCCTAAAAATACCCCGGAGCTGATTCGTTCCGGGGTTTGTTGTGTTATTTATCAAGTTGTTCCATATTAATAATTTCCTTGCATTCAAGTTCAGTAAATTCAGGATAATATATATTTATATTATCGTTTTTCTGTCTACAGATAAATTCCAAATGTCCTGATGCTATGTTATATATGTATAGGTCGATGATTTCTATTTTTGGCTTAGCAGCTGCTACAGTATAATAGTAATAGTTTCTATCAACTTTTTTCAGTTCATACTCTATATCTTCATATCCTTGTTCGAAATACGACATCCATGCCGCTGATGACATCTGCATATTAGTAAAATCATCATATGGTAGTTCAGGAGTAGGAGCAAGAGTAGGAGTGACTGGTGTTTCTATATATGGAGTTGCTGTTGGCAGTATAGTAGGTTTAGCGCTGTTAAGAGATGGATCAGATACTCTGCTATCCGAGCATGAGCACAGCAACAAAGACATTAACATTATTATTAGTATCTTCTTCATATAACCTCTCCCTTCATTTGTTAATAAAATAATACCACAATATGGGGATTTTCGTCAAATAAGAAGTTACCAAAATATAGTAAATTATGTTATAATAACTTCCGTCAATACTCAGTCAAACACAGAACAAAGCATGATAAAATAAGGCTTCGTGACCATTTAAAACATGATTCAGGTTCATGTTCTCGCAAGGGAGTGTGGGTTCAAGTCCCATCAACTGCATATAAAAGCCTTGATTCTTATTTGAATCAAGGCTTTTTGTATCTTAGTAAGTTAACTTTCAATTCTAAAAAATAAATCCAGTTAAAAATACAGTTAATATAGCTCCACTTGCCACCACAACCAGATTCTTTTCCAAATAGGCTAATACAACAGCAACGATAGTCCCACAGACAGCAGTAGCATAATTGCCAGTGGAGCTAAAGATTTCTGGTATGGTTAAAGCGCTTAGTACCGCATAAGGAACATAGTACAAGAAAGATTGTATAAATTGAGATTTTATTTTTTTTCTAAAAATGGCGATAGGAAGCATACGAGGTAAGTAGGTAACTATGGCCATTAATAAGACTCCATATAGTGCATACATACGATTTACCCTCCTATAGGCATTGTTTGTCCTTAACAGGCGCTATGATAGCCCCTATGGAACAAACTACTAAGGTGACAATAATTACACGAAAACCGGTGGAGATTTCTTTGACATAAGGAGCAAAGCTCATAAGGGTAGATAGTGCACAAGCCCCTATCACAACCCCTAACACGGTCAAAGAGTGTTTGGCTGGAGGAATGATAATTGCTAGGAACATTCCATATAGTGCAATTCCTAAAGCAGCACTAAAGCTTTCTGGAAGTGCCGAGCAGATAAAAGCACCAAGAGCAGTACCACTTGTCCAGCCAATAATTGGTCCGGTAATTAAGCCTAACATATAACCATAGGTTAACTCCATTTTCTCAGCTGCGGCTACTGCAAAGGTCTCATCCGTAATACCAAAGGAAAAGATCAGTCGTTCCAAGAAGGAGACTTTGGAATCTAGCTTTTGGGATAAGGATAAGGACATCAGCATATATCGTATATTGATGATAAATGTAGTTAGTGTAATTTCTATGTACCCAGCATTCTGTATGATTAAGGATGTTCCAGCAAACTGTCCTGCACTGGTAAGATTTGATAAACTAATAAAGATTGCAAGCCAAGGGGAGATTCCATTGGAGACAGCCATTAAGCCAAAAGCAAAGGATACTGGAACATAGCCGAAGGCGATGGGGGCACCCCGTTTTAATCCATATTGAAATTGATTTCCAAAGGTGATTGGTGTACTCATTTTTCTCCCTCCTAGTTCTATACTTTTCTTTTGTGTCAGCACTCCGTATTATAACACTTTGATAAGTAATTCACAACCTTATCTAAAGATACCCTAAGGAATTATTACATAGGTTACCTCAAAAAAGTGTGCTCTCTTGCTGTTTTTATGAATTTTTTGTAGATTATAAATAAGTATGTTTGGTAGGAGTGGCTGAAATCTATAGAAAGTGGAGTGCAAATATGGGAAAATATTATTTACATCAACAAGATCAAAAGCAATGGATTTGTTATCTTTGTGGCCCTATAGAAGGATATAACCGAAACTTATATTTGAAGTTACAGGATAAGACAGTAGAGGGAATCATTCCAGTAAAGCTTAGAGAAGAAGCTAGAGGTAAAGTGTTTTTTTATGATATTGGAACAAAGGTGGCCTTATCTCATAGCTTTTCCATAGGAATCACAGAGGAGAAGCTTTTAAAGCTACTATTAGGAGTGGTTTCTCAAGCTAAGTTAATACAGAGTGAGGGAATTGCAATTGAGAGAATATTATGGAGTCCTCAGTGTATTTTTCTAGATCAGCAGACTAATCAGATAAGTTTTTTAATTGATTTTGGAGAAGTGGGAGAAGCGTGGGGTAACGTTATGAACCATATAGACAGATTGCTGATGGAAGCCAAGGTTTTAGCTGTACAGTTTTCTGTGAAAGGGTTTGTGATGCAGTATTTGAAGGATACACCAAGGGCATCTTTAGAGGATTTGATAGGTTATTTACAGGGACTTTATAAGAATTATTTTGGAGGTAGAGAGTATTCTGGACGTCTTACCCTAACTAGTAGACTTGATGAAAAGGGCATTCATATAGATGAATTTGTAAAGACGGTTAATATCCAAGATAGAAGACCGGACTATACGGGTCAAGTATGTCTCATTCGTGCTCGCAACAAGGAATGTGTCACCATTGATAAGGAGTACTTCTATATAGGAAAAGAGGCTTCTGCCGTAGATTACTGCATCGATGATAATGCAGCTATTAGCAGAAGCCATGCCTGTATTGTTTATAAAAATCAAAGATACTATATTAAAGATTTGGATTCCACCAATCATACCTATGTCAATAATCTTAAGGTATCTGGTAATCAGTTACATGAGCTTAGGCCAGGTTATCGTATTACTATTGCTAATGAGGTGTTTTATTTCCAGACTCGCCCTCTGTAAGACAGTCGATAAAGTTCTCAGCAGCATAATTGAGAGGAATATTGTGGTGGTGTACCACGCAAAGGCTACGTGAAGGTAGTTCCTCTGCTAATGCAATAGTAGTTAATTCGGGTACATTTTTTGTGCAAAAGTCTGGTACGAATGCTACACCAAGGCCTATTTTAGCTAGATCGATTAGAAGATCATTACTACTTAATTCAACCGCTGGGGCTAGTTCCAACTGATGCTTTAAGAAGAGCCCATGAAGGAATTCACTTGTTGTAGAGGCTTTCTCTAACATAAGGATTGGATAGTTCATAAGGGTGGTAAGCTCAATAGGGTTCTTTGGAATGTCAAAGAACTGATTGTTTACTACAAATACATCGTGGAAAGTATGTATTTCCTGAATGTTGTGCATTGTAGATAGGCGTTTGTTAGGAGAGTTGGTGATGATTAAGTCCACCTGATTACTTTCTAATAACTCTACACACTGAAGGCTTGTTCCATTGGTAACCTTTATATGCACATTGGGATATTTTAAATGAAACTGTTCTAAGTATGGGACCAAGTAATATCGACATATGGTATCGCTGGCTCCAATTCTAAGTTGCCCTCCATTTAAGGAGTTTGCTTCTAGAATTTGATTTTCTCCACGACTAATTAGATTGATGGCGGGCTCGATGTGCTTGTACAACAGCTCGCCTTCTTTGGTCAATTTCACCTTTTTCGTACTACGAATGAATAAAGGTTGATTCAGTCTCTTCTCCAATACCTTAATTGATTGGCTGACAGCTGATTGTGAGATGAACAAAGCTTTAGAAGCTTCTGAAAAGCTTAATGTCTTTGCTACATAATAGAATACCTTATACAACTCATAATTAATGTCCATGTAATCTCCTTTGCCCCTTTCCTAAGAGCTATTATCTATGTGTAAATTTACAATTTTAGAGTCTATATATGTTCATATTTAACCATTGAGATAAATAATATAAGCCATACTTATTAATCTTATCATAATTTGTAAGAAGTTACAAGCATTTTGTTAAAAATTCAGTAATAACAATAGGTAAAACAATAATAGTGTATATTTTGTGAACTAAAGTTATTATCTTGACTATAAAATAAAAACACTTAAAATATAAGAGAGAGCTTTTTTAAAACTTGTGATATAATAGAGGTGGTTCCTTGAACTTAAGTACTAAAAAGGAGGAAATAGATGCGTAAAGTAATAATAGAAAAAGGGCGATTTGTAGCGTTATTACTTGTTTTGATTCTAGTTTTGGCTTTCACGGTCGGATGTAATAGTAGTAAGCCAAAAGAGGTAAAGGACCTAGAGAAAGTAATTTTGACTATAAATGACAAGGACTATACCTTACAGGATATTATGTATGTCCTTTACGTAGTAGAGAGCAATGCAGCAGATGATATAAATAGAGCCATAGCTCTAGGAGAAACAGAATCAGATTATTGGCTTGAAAAGGATGATGTTACTGGGAAAACAGTTCGAGAATTGACAAAGGAAAGTGTTCTTGATGTTGCAGAGAACGTTATCATTCAGGCACAGCTTGCTGAAAAAGAGGGCTATGTGCTTACAGAAGATGATCTAGATACAGTAGACATGGAAGTGCAAGATGTATTAGACTATATGTATGGGCAACCAGAATATTTAGCTAGGACAGGCTTTACCAAGGAGAATTTAACAGAGCTAGTGAAGCAATTTAACTTAGCTTACAAATACTCAATGGATCAGATAAGTAAGATTCAGGTGGATCAATCCATGATTGACTCCGATATTAAACCAGAGGATTATGCACAAGTTGAGATAGAGTATATCCAATTCTGGACTGGGGAGATAGACATGGATGGCAACTATAATCTATTTGAACCAGAGAAGATTACTGAGATTCTTAATCAAGCACAAGCTGCTTATGAAGAGGTTGCCGAAGGAAAAGACATAATTACAGTTGGGGATGAGTATTATTCCGAGGACTATACTGTGGAAGCTGGAACCCAGCCGTTGTTTAACAATGCAGAGGATAATGAGGAGAATCTATACAATGCCTTTAAGGACCTAAAGGTTGGAGAATTATATCCTGGTGTAATTGAGACCATGGATGGTTATTACATTATTCGCTTAGTAAATGATAATTGTACAGAAGCCTATGACCAGATGGTTGAGGAGGTAGCAAGGTCTGTAAAGCAAAGTACTTTTGACGATGAGTTTGACAAATTAAAGGCGGATTACAATATCCAGATCAATGAAGAAAACTGGAAAAACATAGAGATTGGCAACTATGCCTATCCAAAGATGGAGATAGACTCTGACACAGAGTTTGAATATGATGAAGATAATTTAGAGGAGGATAGTGAGGATTCAGGCTTTGATATTATAGATGAGGATGGAGCAGTGGGATAGGCTACTGCTCTACATAAGAACATAAGTATGGAGGAGAAACTGTGAACAAGTCAAAATCAATTATTAACGAAAAAAATGAACCACAAAAAAAGCAAAAAGTAAAAAGAGAAGGAAGCATGCGCAATAAGATTATTGCTGCTTGTATAGGAGCAGCCCTTGTTATTGGATTATTTGTGGTGGTTTATATGGATTATCTCTATGTAGCACCTTGTGTTACTGTAGATGGGGAAAGCTATGACATTAACGATATAGAGGTTCGCTATAATGTGTATAATGCAGAAGCACAGATTTCCATGGATGCTGCATACGCGTATTATTTAGGAAGTTATAGTAGCCCAACGGAATATTGGGATGTTGAGGGTGTTAAAGATAATGCGATTTCTATTGCAAAAGATGCAACCACTAGAAATTTACTTATGTACAAGGAAGCAGTGAAGAATGGTTTGTCTTTGACTGATGAAGAAAAGGAAAAAGTTACAAAAGAAGCAACCACTTTTTACAATGCTATGAGTGATGTACGTAAAAAACGTGCCAAATTTGACTTAGATGAGTTAATAGAGTATAAGCTGAAAGTAGAATTAGCAAACAAGTATATTGATCAGGTGAAAGCTGGTTATAAGGTATCTAATGAAACTTTAGAGACTCCTATTAAGGCAGAAGATTATGATGAGATGAAGATTAAAGTAATTGTAGCACCTAAAACAGACTCTACCACTGATACAAATGAAGAGAAAAAATTAGATGATGCTACACTAGCGAAGTATAAAGCACAGATGGAAACATATCTTAAAGAAGCAAAGGCTGGTAAAGATTTGTCTGAACTAGTAGCGGAAGATGATTCTCTTATCTATACGTATACCGAATATAACCTAGGTCGTAAAGAAACGACTTACCAAGCACTCA
The DNA here is from genome assembly GCA_023416695.1 of Bacillota bacterium. Lineage (GTDB taxonomy): Bacteria > Bacillota > Clostridia > Lachnospirales > Lachnospiraceae > KM106-2. The sequence continues at coordinate 100,221 of JAEZGY010000067.1, forward strand.
TAGATGCATTAGAACCTCTTAAAGATGGAGAACTATGTGACTATATAATTGAGGATGAAAAGGCATATTATGTTGCTCAGTTGGTAAATGACAAATCTACAGAGTCCTTTGATTCAGCAGTGGAGAGCGCTGTTTCCTCTAAGGAAGAAGAACTGTTTAATGCAGACCTAAATAAGCTACTTGAGGTATATGATGTTAAGATTGGTTCTGGTTGGGATAAGGTTAAAGCAGGTACAGTGCTTGTTAAAGCTGGAGAAGATGTTAGCGAGTTTACTGCTGGTTTAGCTACTGACACTGATAGTGAAACGGGTGAAGAGGCAGATGGTTCTGAGAGCCCAATTACTACTGTAGTTCCAGAAGACTAGAGACTTATAATAGAATAAAGGTAAGGGCTGTTGAGTAGCAACAGCCCTTTTCTATATGATGAAAAAGCATTTTAATATATAAATTATTCTAATATATAAAATCAGATATATTAATTACAATAATAAAAGCTAATATGGTACAATGTATACAGGATAAAGATAAATCCAAGAATTTGGAGGTTAAATAATGAGTAAAGTAAGAAGAGTATATGTAGAAAAAAAACTACCATATGCCATTCGGGCAAAAGAATTAACACGTGAAATTAGAAGCTATCTGGACATTAAGACCATAGATGAGGTTCGTGTTCTGATTCGCTATGATATAGAAAATGTAAGTGAAGAAACCTATAAGAAAGCTTTAGGTATTGTGTTTTCAGAGCCACCAGTAGATATGCTATATGAGGAGACATTTCCTAAGGATGCAAAGGATCTCATGTTTTCCGTAGAGTACCTTCCAGGACAGTTTGATCAAAGAGCTGATTCTGCAGAACAGTGTGTGAAGCTTTTAAAAGAAAGTGAAGCCCCAGTGATTCGTTCTGCTACCACTTATGTTTTGTCTGGTAAGTTTACTGAGGAGGAAATTGAGAAAGTAAAAGCATATTGTATTAATCCTGTGGATTCTAGAGAGACCGATGAAGTGAAACCAGAAACACTTGCTACAGAGTTTGAAGAGCCTGCTGATGTAACTATCTTCGAAGGCTTTATCGGAATGATGGAAGAGGAATTAAAGGGCTTATATCAATCTTTAAATTTAGCAATGACCTTTAAGGATTTCTTACATATTCAAAAGTATTTTGCCAAAAGTGAGAAAAGAGATCCTTCCAAGACGGAGATTCGTGTACTAGATACCTATTGGTCTGACCATTGTAGACATACTACCTTCCTTACTGAGTTAAGTAAGGTGGAGTTTGAAGACGGTTATTACAAAACTCCTATTATGAAAAGCTATGAAGAGTATATAGAGGCTAGAAATGAAGTATTTGCAGGACGTAAGGATAAGTATGTTTCCCTTATGGATCTTGCTTTGATTGCAATGCGTAAGCTTAAAAAAGAAGGCAAGCTACAGGATGTGGAGGAAAGCGACGAGATTAATGCTTGTTCCATAGTCGTTCCTGTAGAAATTGATGGAAAGACAGAGGAATGGTTGATATTCTTTAAAAATGAGACACACAACCATCCAACGGAAATAGAACCATTTGGTGGAGCAGCCACCTGCTTAGGTGGAGCGATTCGTGACCCACTGTCTGGCCGTGGTTATGTATATCAGGCAATGCGTGTGACTGGAGCAGCAGATCCAACTATTTCCCTAAAGGATACATTAAAAGGAAAGCTTCCTCAGAGAAAGATTGTGACTGGAGCAGCGTCAGGTTACTCCTCCTATGGTAATCAAATCGGTCTTGCTACTGGCCTTGTGAATGAAGTATATCATCCGAATTATGTGGCGAAACGTATGGAGATTGGAGCTGTCATGGGTGCAGCCCCAAGAAAGAATGTCATTCGTTTAAACTCTGATCCAGGGGATCAGATTATTCTTCTTGGTGGCAGAACCGGCCGTGATGGCTGTGGTGGTGCTACTGGCTCCTCCAAAGTTCATACGGAGAAATCCATTTCTACCTGTGGTGCAGAGGTGCAGAAGGGAAATGCACCGACGGAGCGTAAGATTCAGAGATTATTTAGAAGAAGAGAAGTAAGCTCCATTATTAAGAAATGTAATGATTTTGGTGCTGGTGGTGTTTCCGTTGCCATCGGTGAGTTAGCAGATGGTTTACACATCTATCTTGATAAAGTACCTAAAAAATATGCTGGCTTAGACGGCACGGAACTTGCTATTTCTGAATCCCAAGAGCGTATGGCTGTTGTAGTAGATCCTAAGGATGTTGCCGCTATGCTTTCCTATGCAGAAGAAGAGAATTTAGAGGCTGTTGTGGTAGCTGAAGTAACCAAGGAACCAAGACTTGTTATGATTTGGAGAGGCAAAGAGATTGTAAACATTGAGAGAGCCTTCCTCGATACCAATGGTGCCCATCAAGAGACTAGTGTATGTGTTACCATGCCGGATGAGAACAACAATTACTTAACCAACACTAAGACTATTCACGATGTGAAGCAACAATGGATGAATACCTTAAGTGATCTCAATGTTTGTAGTCAGAAGGGATTAGTGGAAATGTTTGATTCCTCCATAGGGGCTGCTTCCGTGGTAATGCCTTATGGTGGCAAATATCAATTGACTCCAACCCAGACGATGATTGCAAAGCTTCCTATGGATGCTGGAAACTGTGATACCGTTACTATGATGAGCTATGGCTTAGATCCTTATTTATCAAGCTGGAGCCCTTATCATGGTTCCCTATATGCAATCCTTTCCTCCGTTGCAAAGATTGTAGCCGCTGGTGGAGATTATAAGAAGATTCGATTTACTTTCCAAGAGTATTTTGAACGTTTAGGAGAGGATAAAAAGCGTTGGGGTCAGCCAATGGCAGCCCTACTAGGTGCCTTTGAAGCCCAGATGCGTTTGGGACTTCCAAGTATCGGTGGTAAAGATAGTATGTCAGGTACCTTTAATGAAATCGATGTACCTCCTACTCTTTGTTCCTTTGCTGTAGATGTGGCTAAGGTTTCGGATATTGTAACTCCAGAGTTGAAGAAAGCTGGGGATAAAATCATCCTATTTAAGACCAAAGCAGATACTTATAGTGTACCTGACTTTGAACAGATCAAAGCCCTATATAGTGAAATCACAAAGCTAGCGTGTACAAAAGTATTACAAGCAACCTATGCCATTGGCTTTGGTGGAATTGCAGAAGCCGTTTCTAAAATGGCATTCGGTAATCAAATAGGTGTTGCAATAAATGAAAATATGCCAAAAGAAGAGTTATTTACACCTGCCTATGGCGATATCATTGCTGAGGTTACTCCAGAAGACCTTGCTAAAATCACAGTACCATATACAGTGGTTGGTGAAACATCTGAGAATCCAAGGTTTACTTATGGTGATGTAGTCATCTCTATGGAAGAAGCCCTTATGGCTTGGACTAAGACCTTAGAAAAGGTGTTCCCAACTAAGAGCGATGTAAAAATGACAGAGATTACAACAGGCTTATATGATGCAAAGAAGATTTATGTAGCAAAGAATAGGATTGCAAAGCCCAATGTATTTATCCCAGTATTTCCTGGTACCAACTGTGAGTACGATTCCAAAAAAGCTTTTGAAAAAGCGGGAGCGTCAGTCAATACGGTTGTGTTTAAGAATATGAGTGAGCAGAATATCTTAGATTCTGTAGAAGCATATAGTAAAGCGATTCGTAATGCACAGATTCTCATGTTCCCAGGCGGTTTCAGTGCAGGTGATGAGCCAGATGGTTCTGCCAAATTTATTGCATCCACATTCCGCAATCCTAGTATCATGGAAGCGGTTCATGATCTATTAAATAATAGAGATGGATTAATCCTTGGAATTTGTAATGGTTTCCAGGCACTGATTAAGTTAGGACTTGTACCAAATGGTCAAATTATTCCTCAAACAGAGGATGCTCCAACCCTTGCTCGTAATAGTATAGGTCGTCATATTAGTAAATCAGTGTATACAAAAGTGGTAACTAACAAATCCCCATGGTTAATGCAAGCGGAACTTGGTGGAGTGTACGCCATTCCTGCTTCTCATGGTGAAGGTCGTTTTGTGGCCAGTGAGGAATGTATTCAGAAGTTATTTGCTAATGGACAGGTAGCCACTCAGTATGTAGATCTTTTAGGCAATCCAACTATGGATGAGGCTTATAATCCAAATGGAAGCTACTATGCAATTGAAGGAATAACAAGTCCAGATGGACGTATTTTAGGTAAAATGGGTCACTCAGAGCGTCGTGGTGATGGCGTGGCAATAAATATTGTAGGGGATCAAAATCAGCACATCTTTGAGTCAGGTGTATCATATTTCACAAAATAAACACTAATTCAGCATTTATCATACAAGGGTTATTGCTTATTGAAGTAGGCAATAGCTCTTGTTTTATAGTCTTGTTTACAATAGGAGTAAGAAAGAGTAGGTCTCTTCAAAGTGAATTTGTCGAAAAAACTTTAAAAAGTTAAAATTTTTAGGTATAATAGTATTGATCTCTAATAATGTTTAGGAGGTGAGGACTATGCATGAATTTGATATTACAGATGATGATTTTAATCCGACTATATTCTTTGCGAGCAAGGAAAAGATGATTAGGGACGACCACTACCATGACCATGATTTTGCTGAAATTACTTACATTTTATCAGGAACAGGTAAGTATTATATTGATGGAATTACATACAGTGTGACAGAAGGTGACCTTATTGTTTGTAATCCAGGTGTCAAACATCATAATATTGTAGTGAATGAAAAAGAACCGACCGTGGAGGTGTTTATTGGCTTTACCACCTTTAAATTTAAGAATATGCCCCCTAATTCCATTGTTCTGAAAAATAACGAATACGTCATGCATACCTCAGGTGACCTAAAAAAAGAGATTAGTAAGATATGTTGGGAAATGGTAGCAGAGCAGATGGGTAATCAGGTTGGAAAATATTTTATGTTAAAAGCCCAGCTAATGAAAATGCTGCTACTAATTATACGTGAGTTATCAGGTGGAGAAATGCAAGAAAAACAGAATAGTTATAATTTTGAGTCGTATAACAAGAATTATGTTGTGAGAAGAATTGTTACTTATCTAGACGAGAACTATGCAAGCAAGATATCCTTGGATAAAATTGCTCGAAATATGTATCTTAGTCCTGTCTACATATCAAAAATCTTTAAAGAGGAGACTGGGGAATCTCCAATCAATTACTTAATAAAAATACGGTTAGA
>JAEZGY010000102.1 GCA_023416695.1 Bacillota bacterium
GGAGTCTTCTACTTGCTTCTTAAAATGAATGAATATTTTCTGATAAAAATCCTCTGGTAGAAACTCTTCACTTCCCAAAAGGTAAGGTGTCTTGGTTCCAAACTCTCGTTTAAAATCCTGCTTAAAAGACTCAGGTGCACTCTTTTTTTTGTTAAATGCTGCCTGACCTAGTTTTACAGAACCATCCCTTTCCACAAATACTACTGTTGGCATTGAATAACTATCTCCAAATAAACTGTCTCCAGTCTTTACTCTTATAGGTGTAGCTACACCATTTTTCACTACTACTACGCTAGAGAAGCTCGTTCCAATATCAATCCCAGCCCCAATCATTAAAAACCCTCCTCTTGTATATTTTTAGGATAGCTATCCACGAATAGGCTGTCTGTGCGCCTTAATCACTTAAGTCATCATCACTACTTGAGTATCTATATACTACAACCTCCTGAGGCCGTATTAACTCTCCATCAATACGATAACCTGCACGAAATGTAGATGCTATCCTATCATGAAGATCTATTTGCTCTGTCTCTTCTGTGTCTGTAATCACATGATACTCAGCATGAAATGTAGTATTATCCTCTAAAGGTTCAACGCCATTTTCTCTCATAAATCTTCCTGTTTCTCTATAAAGATTATCAAGTAGTTTCACCATCTGCTCATTTCCCTCAGCGGAAGCATTGTCTTTAAAGTATAATAATTGATCACGGTACTTGATTAAACTAAGGGCAAGTTTTCGACGTTTTTCAGTAACCTCACATACTTCTTGAAATGTTTTCTGTTCTTCTAAACTCTCCTCTTCCCTAGCAACCCTCTCTAACCTTGTCATGTCCAAACTCTTAGACACTCTCTTAATCGTTTCTATACATTCTTGCATCACTTCTAGTTCAATCCCACTATTATCTTCCTTATATTCAATATGGCTTACTTCACCCACAGAGTTGGTTAACTTATTGACAGCCCTCACTAAAAACGGAAGCAACTTGTATACTTTATATGCCGTACATGGAAACAACTTTTTCATTATACACTTCATACACTTTAATACCTCCTAATCTTCTAGGTGGGTAAAACCAGCTTTAGACTTAACCTTCTCATCCTTTACTGTGTTGGTTTTACAGCTTTGTTCTTCCTTTACACTGCTTTCTTTTTCAATCGGCTGATACTTTTTCAACTCGCCTAGACTATTCACCAACTTTTTGAATGTAGTGATGGCCAATGTGAGTTTCTTCTGTTCTTCCACACGCTTCTGTTCATTTAATGAAGCCATATCTTGTAACCTGGAAATATCATTCTCTAATTGAGTAATATTTTCCTTTATGCCTTCTCTTAAGCTGACATTAAGTTTATATGCCACATCCTTTATGTATTTAGGCTGGTTTAATTGCCAGTTACTTACGGTTTGATTCACATACTTTAATAAGGTTGCTTTAATTTTAGGAACAGCTTCCTGATTAGGGTTCTTAAGCGCAAGGAATGCACCTCTTGCCCCACCAACTACCGATCCACTACCACCACCTATATATGCCCCATATTGTAGTCCTAAGATAGCTCCAGCTGGACCACCGGCAATAAAGCCAATCACCGTCCCGGCTATACCACCTACAACACCTCCAGCCATTCCTCCACCAGCACTGTTATAAGCGATTTTACGGCCATCACTGATTAATTTATCCAGTACCTTTTCTTTTTCAAAAACGATAACAGGATCATCTTCCACATCTAGTTGATTTTTAAACTCCTCCTCCTCTATAGTTACCTTTGTTTCTTCTCGAAAATCACTAATAAAAACACAAATGCGGTTATAAATCTTTTCGCTGATCTCATGAGCTGTAGTGGTTGCCATCAATATAATTTCATTTAATAGTAGTTCTGGATTACCTACCATTTGAGCATTTTCCAAACCTTTTTCTACGGCTTCTGTTGCTTTTGTACGAAATTCTACCATCATTTGATTTTGCTCAAATGCAATATTATCAATCTCTCGCTGCATATTCATTTGCCAAACATTACTATCGGATAATAGTTTTTGACGCTGTTTCTGAAGAAGTAATGACTCCTTTAATTCAGACCTCTCACTATCACTTCCTTGTAATGCAGCCATTCTAATTTTAATTTCATGGTCGATTTCTCTCAGAGAAGAGGCAAGCTCCCCAAGAGGTGGCGCAATAATAATATTGGCACGATTCTTTGAGATCATATCCCAAATGGTTTTTTCTAGCACATAAAAATTACTAGACTTGGCCATACGTTCACTTTTGTTTTGTATGCTCGCAAGTCTCATGGTTCCTGACACAGGTATGTAATGCACTTTCTCTCTAGGTATTTTAGCAAACTCTTCTATTTTTGATACATTTGCATTGATTATTTCTTGATACTCTGCATTCATATCTTTCTTTGTTAAAAGGAATAGGAAGTTATTACAATATTTTTTGATTCCATTTAAGAATACAAGTTCGGAATCTGTAAGAGGTGAGGTAGCATCACTAATAAATAGAATAATGTCCGCTCTTGGTAAAAAGCTATAGGTTACCTCGGTATGCAGTGGGTTTAAACTTCCCACTCCCGGAGTATCCACAATAACAAGCCCATTCTTTAGTTTTGGGTTTGGTAGACCTACCTCAATCCATTTCGCTTGTTTATGATTATTTTCATTCAATTTTTCTGTGGCATAATTTTGTATTTCAGATCGCGTAATTTCCTTTTTTGAATTATCCTCAAAAGTTACGGTGATTTTCTCTTTTTCTTCATAGGAAACACTTGTAGTTAAGCAGGTAGTTACTTCAATGTCCACCGGAAATACCCCATCATCTTCAAGAAATGCCGAAAGTAGGGTGGATTTCCCCCTTCTTGCCTCACCTACAGCTACCATAACAAGCTTGTTCTCTTCTATACGCTGCCTTGCCTGTTCCATTGCGCCCTTCTGTTTTTCAAATTCATACTGATTTGCAAATGAAATACACTCCGTAAAAAAATCCAATACTTTATTTTTGTATTCAACAAACTCTACCATAGCTCTCTCCTTTTTTAATGGTAATTATATATTCCCATTCATATTTTTCACTTCTATTTGCTAATACGGGTTTCTAAATGTAGAAATCGGAACTATTCTTCGTATCCTCCTAACATATCTAGGTAATAATATAGATTCTCATAGGACCTTACGATTATCTTTGCTGCCTCAGTTAGATTCTTGCTATTATTAAAATCATTAGCAATACCATTCCATTTACGTGCTCGATCATGTGCTTCCTTTTTCATAACCTTAATCTCTGTAGGACTGTGAAATCCCAGTCGAGCCTCGCAATGACTACCATACTCACCAGTAATCTGTAAAAAGTCTTCTAGATAGGCCTCTGGAATTTTCAAATCCCCACTATAGTACATCTGTAAGGCTTCTATTTCAGAAAAAGCTTGCTCATCCTGACACAATGCATCGATATCCTCAATAATACGCTGACATATCTGAGATACTTGAAAATCATTATTATTATGTAGTATCTTATTAGCCTTACTACGAAGTCTTCTTAATACATAATCCAACTTTATTAGATACGCTCGGTTTCCAAAGTGACTTCTAACTATTTTTGAAGCACTCTCAATACCATTGATTTTATATAGATAGTCTGGTAGCTCCTCTCTTGATAACCCATTTCTTAGTGCTTTTGTTATAGAGTAAATCCCATATTGACCAAATAGGTTTAGTATATACTCTCTTTGCTTTGCGCTAACTGGCATATCTTCATCCGCTGGTTCATTGGCAAAAAAATAAGAATCCACTAAAAATTCTAATAATACGGTTTGATCAACACGAGATAGTTCTTCTAAAATCTGATATGTATAATCATTCATATTACAAATAGTTTCCACGGGCTTTGCAACTACTGGTAATACGGTGTAAAGCTTCTCTTTCAATTTCTCTTTATATCCATGGCAAGCATCTCTTACAATTTCTAGGGGATCACTATCAGGAGCAGTTGCTAGGTTCCAATAACCATCTACCTTAGTAAAGATACCAATTGCATTTAGTGGCGATGAATGATTCTCTTCTCCCTTAAATGCTTCTAGTACCTCAGCATCCTTCCCTGCTACTGCACGAGAAAATGCATAGACAATAGCTTCCGCTTGAGATGCCGTCTCTGATGTAATCTTGTCTGCCTCCTTTGCCAATCGCTGTCCTAAAAAGTTCAAGGTATTTAGTGAGTCTGTTTTATAGGTAGACTCTAATCCTGGTGTATCAATTAATTCCATTGTTTTAAGTATTTCATTGGGATAGTATATTTCTACATGGGCTACTTCATCTAATATATGCTTCTCTGTATTTAAAGGCCTTACTGTCCACTTTTCCAATTCCTCATAAAGAGCAATCTTCTCACTGCCATCTTTAAACACAATTTTTAAACTTGGTGATTCTCCATATTTAAACCAGCTCACTGTGTAGGTGGTTTCTAAGGTCCCTGTAGAAAGAATTTTCTCCTTCATAAGTGCATTCATAAATGTTGACTTTCCCGCTTTCATAAGTCCCACAACGGCAACACAAAGAGGTTTTGATAAACGGCTTTGCATATCCTTTAACTCTAATTCAAGTTCTTTTATCTCTCTTGCATTGGATGCTGATAAAATCACTGAAAAGTTCCTTAGCATCTTATTTACAATTTTCGATATCTTCATGATAGCTCCCCTGTCCTTCCATTAAGAATTACATTCCTTTACATATTGCTCAAATATTATGGAAGCCTCTCCTAAACTTCGCTTCGCTATATCAACCCTTCTACCCGAAAACATGATAAAACATCTTTCCGTTTTATTGATTGTCTGTATATTCTCTAAATTAACAAGATAACTCTGGTGACATCTAATAAATCTATTAGAATTTAAGGAATTTTTCACATCGTCAAGCTTTGCATTAAATTCATATATTCTTGATGTATACTTTGTATATAGCATTATTTTTCGATTAGAGCTTTCAAAAAAATCGATTTGATCATATGCAATGCGCTCAATCACATCCCGATGTTTTACCAAAAAATATCTTCTATTTTCGTTTTGCTCTTGATATAAAGCATAAATTACAAACTCCACTTTCTTTCTGTCTAAGGGGTAGAAGAAATAAGCTGAAGGACGATTATTAAGCAAGTAATGTAGATTATTATAGTTTCCGCTAAGATATATTAAAGCAGATCTCTTATTGCGCAATCGTAACGTTTCAGATATTTTCTTGGCTACTCTTATGTCACACATATTCACTAAAACCACATCAAACCTACATGAATCTTCTAATAGCTCTTTTATAACATCTGTCCATTTTAAATATGTATACAAATTATAGTCACACCTCATTGCAAGGAAAAAATCATGCATCATAGAACGTATCCCATCTGCTTCTTCTCTATTAGGTTCATATAATAAGTATTTAATCATTGTAAACACCCCATATCATAGACTTCTCATCTCACAGCTTAATAATTCGCAAACAACTGACCTATTATATTATAGTCTTGTCATCCATTATATGTCAAAATATTTTAATTATTGGGTTTTTGTACTTATAAATAATACAACAAAAAAAGACACAGAACGTATTCTGTGTCTCTTACTTCTAATGTTCGCGAAGTTCAAAATGAATTAATAAGGAAAGAAGCGCTCTTAACACAATGATTGCTCCTAGGATAAATATCTCCTTAACATCCTTAATTAAAACTGTCTTAAGAATCTCAGCACCCATCTTATATTCTAAGGCTAATGCAAAGCATAATGCTAGCTCCTGCTTTACCGGATAATTTGTCCTTTTTACAAATGAGATTGCATACATAGCAAATGTTTTTACAGCGCTAACCAAAATGATAAGTACACCAATCATCTCTAAAAGATGAATAATAGGTGGAATTACTACATGTAAAAGATGTTCCATTGTTTCTCATACTCCTTTAAATCTTAACTATATTGACTTATTTCGACATTATTTTCAGAAATAAGACGCAAAAAATAAAACCAGTTTCCATATTTCTAAAAACTGGTTTTATTTATTTACTATAAGAATCTACGACAATCAACCAACCTTCAGTTTAAACTTCTGAATAGCCTTATCATCTGTTTGTTCCAGCTTCTCAATCATACCACCAAGGGCTTGGAACTTCCCTTCTAGGTCTTCATATCCTCTTTGAATATACTCAATAGAGTCTACAATAGTAATTCCTTCTGCAGCTAAACCAGCTACTACAAGAGCTGCTCCTGCACGAAGGTCAGGTGCGCTTACAATTGCTCCAGAAAGCTTCTCTCCACCATCAATAATGGCGCTATTGCCCTCTACCTTAATCTTCGCCCCCATACGTGAGAGCTCATCTACATACTTAAATCTATTTTCAAAAATACTCTCTGTTACAATACTAGTGCCATGAGACATAGCTAATAAGGTTGTAATCTGTGGTTGCATATCAGTTGGAAATCCTGGATATGGCAACGTCTTAACATGAGTATGACCAAGTTGCTTGGTTGCTACTACACGAACAGCATCATCAAATTCCTCCACATAAGCCCCAATCTCTTCAAGTTTCGCCGAGATTGCTTCTAAATGCTTTGGAATTACGTTCTTAATAAGGATGTCCCCTTTTGTAGCAGCGGCTGCTATCATAAAGGTCCCCGCTTCAATCTGATCTGGAATAATAGAGTACTCACATCCGTGAAGTTTTCTTACACCATTAATTCGAATTACATCTGTACCAGCACCTTTGATGTCTGCACCCATAGCATTAAGCATATTGGCAACATCTACAACATGCGGCTCCTTAGCGGAGTTCTCAATAATGGTCTTACCATTAGCAAGAACTGCTGCTAACATAATGTTAATAGTAGCACCAACAGTAACCATATCTAGATAAATATGATTCCCCTGTAATTGAGAAGCACTTGCATCAATCATTCCATTTTGAATCAATACATTGGCACCTAGGGCTTCAAAGCCTTTAATATGCTGATCTATTGGTCTACTTCCAATGTTACAGCCTCCAGGAAGAGCTACCTGAGCCTTTCTATATTTACCTAACAATGCTCCTAGCAAATAATAGGACGCTCTGATTTTACGAATAAAATCATAATCAATGCTGTATTTGTCAATACTACTACCATTGATTTTAACTACATGGGAACTAACACGGTCTACCCTTGCACCGATTCCCTCAATTGCTTGTAAAATTACATTAATGTCACGTACGTTAGGTACGTTCTCTATTGTCACTGTCTCATCAGACATAATTGCTGCTGCTAAAATAGCTAAAGCTGCATTCTTAG
>JAEZGY010000007.1 GCA_023416695.1 Bacillota bacterium
AAGTAAGTTAAAAGAACTTGGATTGTCCCTTAATCTAAGTGACGAATAATTAAGGAGGTAAGCAAATGGCAGGCTATAGAAAACTTGGAAGAACTTCCAGTCAGAGAAAGGCTTTGATCAGAAACCAAGTAACTAATCTGTTATATAACGGAAAAATTGTTACTACTGAAGCAAAAGCCAAAGAGATTCGTAGAGAAGCTGAGCACCTAATTACTTTAGCTGTAAGAGAAAAAGACAACTTTGAAACTGTTACAGTAACTGCTAAGGTTGCTCGTAAAGATAAAGATGGTAAAAGAGTGAAAGAGGTTGTTGACGGCAAGAAAGTAACTATTTTTGACGAAGTTCAAAAAGAAGTGAAAAAAGACAATGCGTCTAGATTACATGCTAGAAGACAAATGCTTAAAGTTCTTTACCCTGTAACTGAAGTTCCAACTGAAGCAGCTGGTAAGAAAAAGAACACTAAGTCTATCGATATGGCTGAAAAGCTTTTCACTGAAATCGCTCCTAAGTATGCTGACCGTAAAGGTGGTTACACTCGTATCGTTAAGATCGGACCACGTAAAGGTGACGCTGCTTTGGAAGTTTTAATTGAATTAGTTTAATTAAAATAGAGTAAACCTTCCTGGGTAACCAGGAAGGTTTTTTAGTTATTGCATTCTAATCTGGAGCTTTTCGTACCAGATGCTCTACCAGAAAGAAAAAAAGGGGAACTAGATAAATCAACAGTTCCCCTCATACTATCCTTGCATTTAGAAGGAAGATAACGTAAAATATAGCATAAGGCTTAAAGTGCCTGGATAGCATAAACTGTGACTAGAGAAAGAGAGAATAGTAGTCATATGAACATTATAAAATCTGAAAATTTGATACATGAATATATACGTCTAGATGAAGAAGGAAAGGTAGAGTCTGTTACAAAGGCAGTGGATGATGTGTCTTTGGAGGTAGAAGAGGGATCCTTTATTGCCATTCTAGGTCACAATGGTTCTGGTAAATCTACTTTTGCCAAGCATCTGAATTCTATCCTAGTTCCAACAGAAGGAACAGTATGGGTAGATGGAATGGATACCACAGATGAGAAGCATCTTTGGGACATTAGGCAGACGGCTGGAATGGTATTTCAAAATCCGGACAACCAGATTATCGCCACTGTAGTGGAAGAGGATGTAGGGTTTGGGCCAGAAAACTTAGGTGTTCCAACAGATGAAATATGGGTTCGAGTAGAGGAAGCGCTTAAATCTGTTGGCATGTATGAGTATAGAACCCATTCCCCTAATAAACTATCTGGTGGTCAGAAGCAAAGAGTTGCTATCGCTGGAATTATGGCTATGAAGCCTCGTTGCATCGTGTTAGATGAGCCAACTGCCATGTTAGACCCTAATGGCCGTAAAGAGGTTCTAAAGACCGTAAGGAAGCTCAATAAGAAAGAGAAGGTTACTGTAATTTTAATCACCCACTACATGGATGAAGTAATTGAAGCTGACCGCATCTTTGTGATGGACCACGGTAAGGTTGTTATGCAGGGAACTCCAAAAGAGATCTTCAGTCAAGTGGAGACATTAAAGCACTATCGCTTGGATGTGCCTCAGGTAACAGAGCTAGCCTATGAGCTTAAGAAAGCAGGTCTTTCTTTACCAGACGCTGTGTTAACTAAGGAAGAGCTAATTGAGGAATTGAAGAAACTGCAGGGTTAGGAAAGGGTAGTACCTATGTCAATAAAGTTAGAGAATGTCAATTATGTATATAGTCCTGGCACTGCTTATGAGAAAAAGGCATTGTCAGAGATTAATCTAGAGATTCAAGATGGCCAGTTTATTGGTCTCATTGGACACACTGGTTCAGGAAAGTCTACTTTAATTCAACATTTTAATGGATTGATAAAAGCGACTTCTGGGACAATCTACGTCAATGAAGAAAACATATATGAAGAAAAGTATTCCATGCGGGAATTAAGAAGTAAGGTTGGCTTGGTGTTTCAGTATCCAGAGCATCAATTATTTGAGACGACGATTTTAAAGGATGTTATGTTTGGACCAACCAATTTAGGATTACCAGAACAAGAGGTTCTTTACCGAGCACAAGAGGCATTAGCCCAAGTAGGGATAGGACCTGAGTTATATCATGTGTCTCCCTTTGAGTTGTCTGGTGGACAAAAGAGAAGGGTAGCCATTGCAGGAGTTCTTGCTATGCATCCTGAGGTACTGGTATTGGATGAGCCTACTGCAGGACTTGATCCCATGGGAAGAGATGAAATTCTTGGTGAAATTGAGAAGCTTCATAAGGACAGAAATATTACGATTATTTTAGTGTCCCATAGCATGGAGGATGTAGCACGGTATGTACAGCGCATCATTGTGATGAACAAGGGAGCTGTAGCTATGGATGGTAAACCAGCGGATATCTTTTTTAGATATAAAGAATTAGAGCAAATGGGACTAGCCGCTCCACAGGTTACTTATATTATGCATGAGTTAAAGGAAAGTGGTATCCCAGTTGATCCTAAGGCTACCACAATTAGTGAAGCAAAAAAGGATATTCTAGCTTGGGCGAGGTCCACCGGAAGACTGTAAGGAAAGATATGGAGCAATTATGATAAGAGATATAACATTTGGACAATATTATCCAGTAGAATCAGTGATACATCGCCTAGACCCAAGAGTCAAGCTATTAGGTACAATGCTATATATTGTTTCCTTATTTTTATTTGATTCCTTTGCAGGCTATGCTGTTGTACTGGTGTTTTTAGCTACAATAATTAAGCTATCAAAAGTGCCCTTTAAACACATAGTTAAGGGGCTAAAAGCAGTGGTATTCTTAGTGTTATTTACAGTGATTTTTAATATGTTAATGACTCCAGGTAATACTGTATTAGTGAAGTTTTGGGTGATTACCATCACCCTAGAGGGAGTGCTACAGGCAACCTTTATGGCTTTAAGGATTATGCTACTGATTATTGGTAGCTCTCTCATGACCTATACCACCACTCCAAATGGATTAACAGATGGTTTAGAGACAGGCTTGTCGCCACTAAAGAAAATTAAGATTCCTATTCATGAGATCGCTATGATGATGTCTATTGCCTTACGGTTTATTCCTATTTTATTAGAAGAAACGGATAAGATTATGAAGGCTCAGATGGCAAGAGGTGCTGATTTTGAATCCGGTGGATTAATTAAAAAAGCTAAATCTTTGATTCCTCTTTTAGTGCCACTATTTATCTCTGCCTTTCGTCGTGCTACAGATTTAGCAATGGCCATGGAGGCAAGGTGTTATAATGGAGGCAATCATCGTACTAAGATGAAGCCATTACACTATAAGAAAAGGGATGCATTTGCCTATCTCACCATAGTGTTTTATTTGGCACTCCTAATTGTGCTGAATATTCTCATACCATGGTTTTAGGAGGTAGAGAAAATGAAGCGTGTAAAGTTAACAGTGGCTTATGATGGAACTGCTTATTGTGGCTGGCAGATACAGCCCAATGCAGTAACCATAGAGGGACTTCTTAACGATGCTCTTACAAGTCTACTTGGAGAACCTATTTCTGTCATCGGTGCTAGTCGCACGGATTCTGGTGTACATGCCATGGGGAATGTAGCTGTTTTTGATACGGAGTCTAGAATTCCAGGAGAGAAGTTTTCCTACGCATTGAACCAAAGGCTACCAGAGGATATTCGCATTCAAGCATCCTGTGAAGTGCCTTTGGATTTTCACCCACGAAAAGTGAAATGTAGTAAGACCTATCAGTATCGTGTTGTAAATAGTCAATTTCCGAATCCTATGAAGCGTCTTTATGCTCATTTTGTCTATTATGATTTAGATGTGGAAAAGATGCAGAGAGCAGCCAATTATTTAGTTGGAGAGCATGATTTTAAGAGCTTTTGCTCTATTCATACCCAAGCTAAGGAAACAGTTCGAACAATATATTCCGTGGATATCACTAAGGACATGCAAGAAGTCATTATAACCATTCGGGGAAATGGGTTTTTATATAATATGGTGAGAATTATTGCAGGTACCTTAATACAGGTCGGGTTAGGGATGAAAGAACCCGATGAGATACAAAAGATTCTTCAGGCGAAGGACCGTGAGATAGCCGGGCCAACAGCACCAGCCTGTGGGTTAAGCTTACTTCAGATCGATTACGAGGAGCTTAAGAAAGAATCTTAGGGGAGCCTTTAAGCTAGAAATAGAAGCATAAGAGGGGGATGTCATAGTGATAAAGAGAAAACTAGTAAAAAAAAGTTTGGGACTAGCAGTATTTTTTATAATATTGATAGTAGCCACCACATTACTGTGTATCTTTACACAGAGTCCATACAAACAACTTTCTTTTCAAATACATGATTTTGAATATAATTCAGAAACTGGAACAGGCTACAATATGCTAGGGGAGGATGGAACCATCTATACCATAGCCCCAGAATGTAGGAGTGAGTTCGCTGCTTCAGAATTCGTATATGATACCTTATATAATGATGAAGTAACGGTGTATGTAAATAAAGCTGTAGACAAAGCTAGTAAGGCTATATTAGTATATGGGGTCCAGTGTAATGGGACAGTATATTTAGAACTGAAAGAAACTGGGGTTAACCTTTGGTGGATCTTTGTAGTCATTGGATTCTTCCTTATTGTGGTGGCCATTGTAAAAGCCCTTCAGTTAGTGAAAGTCACTGGGTGGCAGACCTTATGGGCTGTTAGAAGATATGTTATTATCCTATATGATAAGTCGGGAGATCTTCTACTTGTACCATGCAGCACCACCAGTTATTTATACCCCAATGTAGAAATGATGGGCTCTTTCTATGCGGTAAGTCGAGTTCAAGCAAGGGAGGGCTTATGGGAATATTTAGACAAAGCATTTGATGAGTGCTATGGGAATCTTGCCAATCCATCCAAGCTAGAACTATTGTTAAAGAATACTTATGGTGTTCGTTCCCTAAAGGATTTTCTTCAGTATCAAAAGATTCTCTATGTTGTATGGGATGAGAACGATGGATACTTCCTGAGAAAGATGAAAAGTGTATTATTGGCACCGGAGCAGAATGTGTATGAAATTGTCACAGAAGGAAAGCATTTGCACAATGAGGTCAGTAGAGAAGAGATAGTTACTTCTATACTGGCAGAAACAAACGGGAAACAGTAATGGAATAATTGATAAAGATAGGGCTGCAGCGCTAGATAATTAGTGTGCGGCCCTATTATCATGAATTCTTATCTTACCGTACCTATATAGCCTATGGTCAATGTATTAGGACCAGAATGGGCTCCAAGGGTAGGGCTTAAATAGGAGTAGTAGATATTTTTTATACCATACTTCTCTTCCACTTGTTTTCCTACTAGCTTGGCATCCTCCAAGCTATCCCCATGTGTAATGGATACACAATCTGGTAAGGTACCTGCTTCATATAGTGGGGCAAGACCATCCGCCAGTGCTTTAATTGCAGCCTTTCGTCCACGAACCTTTTTAATAGAAGCTAAGCCACCTGCTTCATTTACGTGAAGGATTGGATGTAATTTAAGTGCAGTTCCTAGAATAGCTGTGGATTTCTTCAGCCTTCCGCCTCTCCACATGTGGAATAAATCGGGGAGGGTAAAGTGACAGACTACATGAGGAGCTGTTTCTTTAATCCATGCAACAACTTCATCAAAAGATTTCCCTGCTTCCTTCATAGCTACTGCTTTTCTCACTAAGATACCAAGACCAGAGGTGGCTGTAAGAGAATCGATGACTACAATCCTAGCATCTGGATGGCGTGCCATGACTTGATTTGCTGCCAATATAGCGTTACCACAGCTAGCACTCATAGCAGAGGAAAAAGGAAGATGAATGATATCATAGCCTTGTTCTACGGCAGCTTCCATTAACTTAATATCGTAATCGATATTAGTGGCATTAGTAATTGGCATCTTACCATCTCGCATAGTCTGATAGAAATCTTGTGGAGGTAGTTCTCCAAGTTCTTTCCCGTATTCTTTTTCATCAATTATGTAATGTAAGGGATGTACAGGGATATTATGCTCCTGCAAGTATTCTTCTGGTAAGTCAGAAGTGGTGTCGACAGAAATAATAAATGGCTTCATGTATTAATCTCCTTCTTATATAGTTTTTATAACTAGATTATAAATTACTAGTTACTACTATACATAATAATAAAATAACAATACATAGAAATCAATACATATTTAATAGTTGAAAAATGACAAAAACAAACAGCTAAATGCGTTGACAACCATTGACTTTTGTAATATAATAATAAACTGTGACAAGTTAATTAAAGTGCGTAAAAATACTTAAACCAAAGCCCCGGTAAGAGTATTTTAACATAAATAACTAAAATAACTAAAACGATATATGATGTATAATTTTTAAGGAGGTAACACCATGAAGAGTTTTATGGCAAGTCCATCAACAATTGAAAGAAAATGGTATGTAGTAGACGCTACTGGACATACATTAGGACGTCTTTCTTCTGAGATCGCTAAAGTTTTAAGAGGTAAGAACAAACCAATCTATACACCACATGAAGATTGTGGAGATTTCGTAATTGTAGTAAATGCTGAAAAGATCAAAGTTACTGGTAAGAAATTAGATCAGAAGATTTACTACAAACATTCCGATTATGTAGGTGGAATGAAAGAAACTACATTAAAAGAAATGTTAGCTAAGAAGCCTGAAGATGTTATTTATCTTGCAGTAAAAGGCATGCTTCCAAAGGGACCTTTAGGAAGACAGATGATTAAGA
>JAEZGY010000034.1 GCA_023416695.1 Bacillota bacterium
TGCTATCAACCATAAAACGGTACAAAGGTTGATGAAAGAGATTGGGATTAAATGTATGGTAAGAGTTCAAAAATTTCGTTTCTACAAAGGAGATGTGGGTAAAATTGCTCCAAATCTTATAAAACGTGATTTTAGTACGTCAGCACCAAATCAAAAGTGGACTACGGATATAACAGAATTCTCTTTGTTTGGAGATAAACTGCATCTCTCTCTACTACTTGATATATTTAATGGTGAAATCATCAGTTATAATAAGTCAGAATTGGTATACCCGAGAGATTTTGAGTCGAATGATGAATTTATAATGGAATTAGAAAAATATATAAATTACTATAATAACAAACGATTTAAAGGCAAACTAAAAGGACTGAGTCCAGTAAAATACAGAATTCAATCCGCGATAGTCGCTTAATTCAATTTTTGTCTAACTTTTTGGGGTCAGGAAACAAAGTGAATTTGTAAAATGAAAGTAAACAAGGTATATAGCCACCTTGCCAGTTTTTATAACTATATCAGAAAGGTGTGATACTATGAGAATGCCAAAAGGTAGTAAAAGAAGAAATTGAATTTTTAAAGAAAATTAGAATTGTGTAATGATAATTGAATGAGAAATTAGGAATTAAGAGGCTAGCAAAACAAGAAAATATGGATTACAGTCTTTTAAATCATTGTATTCATAACTATCTGACTAATGCTGAAGATGGTTTATAATCCAAAGGTCATGGTGGTAATTCATTTGCAGCTCTACATACTAGTATAACTATAATAGTATTAGAAAAACTAAGGCTCATAGTTGCTAAGTAGGACATCGAGATTGATAGATTAAAAATGATACCAAGTGAAAGGAGTTGGTGTAAACAAGGAATTTGTTACTTTGCGCGATGTGAATTCAAAATAATTCATATTCTTAAAGAGAAATACTCTACAAAATATCTAAGTAAGTCGATGAGCGTTAATTGCTCTGGATATTATAATGGAGAGATAGAAAAGAGAGAAAAAAATAGTACGAAATCAATCGTGAACTTCTTATAAAATTAATATCTGAAATACATACCAAGCACATGTCATATGGATATCACAAAATAGCTACTCATATAAAAACTTATATAGGATGGATTGTATCAGATAACTTAGTTCATAAATGCTGTAGATTTATAAATATTATTGCAAAGGCAAATCATTATAAAAAATAAAGCAAAGGTAAAGAACATGCCATTTTCCAAAATACTGTGGCTGGAAATTGGAATGCAGATAACTTTTGTAAATCGTAGTATCAGATATGACTAGAATTAGGTAGAATAATATCTTGTATGAATGGACTTACATATTGGATACATTCAATAATGAAACTATTTCACATCAAAAGTCAACATGTGAAGGTGACAGACATCCTTATTATCAATGTCTTGGTACTTAAAAGAAAAAGTAAAGGAACAGAAAGACCCTGTCATTTTACACACGGACCAAGGAGCAGTCTATTCTTCTATAGCCTTTAGCGATGCTCATAAAGATTATAACATAATTAGGTCAATGTCACGAGAGGGAACTCTAACAGATAATCCAATTATTGAGTCAATTAATGGATGGATAAAGGCTGAAACGGTGCGATTACGGTCAGGAAGAAAAGTTAAATTTTCCTGATTTTCTATATAAATACATTGACAGTTACAACAATGAGCGTCCTGTACACGGCTTAGGATATTTAAGCCCTATTCAGTATAGAACTGAACAAGGCTTTTCTTACGGTGGTTAATAAAACTGTCTACATTGACTTTATATCTTTACTATGCGGTTGGTAGGACATTTGTTATACTAAAAATCATCTATAAATGTATTATAGAGTTGTCCAAGCCACTATATACGAAAGCAAAGGTGATCTTATGGAAAACAAAGTTAATGACTTTGCACATACAAAATGGATGTGTAAATCAGATAGATGCAAATGGAAATACCAATTGAATGGTAGTACCACCCTCATCGGGACAGAGAATCTGAAAATCATAGTTGTTCTGGTAAAGATATGACAGGCGCAGGCGCATATTTAGTAGACCGATATGCTCGGGATCTATTTCTTTCATATTAAACTTGCCAAGATATTGATTGCGTAATTCCAAACTCATACCAACACCATTATCCTTGACTATAAGGTGGATTTTGTCCTGCATTCTTTTTACCTGGACGAGAATCTGACCGGACTTGGTATAAGAGCGGCTAGCATCCTTATTAGGCATAAGACCATGCTTAATGGAATTTTCTACTAGCGGTTGGATTATATTTTTTGGGATTTGTAGGGTGCTATCCTCATCCGATACAAAAAATTGAAAATTAATGGGATTAGAGTACAGGTAGCTCATAATAATCATATACTGTTCAACAACTTTTTGTTCCTTTGCAACAGAGTCATAGATGTTCAACTGTTTCATCTTTAAACGATCTTTCAGGGTGCAGATTAGGGCATTATTAACTTGTATAATATCCTGATATTTTCCCATAGAGGCTAGGAAAGTAACCGTATCAAGTGTATTATAGATATAATGTGGATCAATGGCAGAGACGAGAAGGCTGTATTGAAGATCCTTTTCCATTTTTTCCGATGCGATTATTTCCTCCATATTTGTTTTCAGATTGTTTAACATCATTTGGATAGTTTGTGTAATGCTGCCAATCTCATCTGGTTTGTCATCAATCAAGCGAACATCAAAATTACCAGTGTTGATCTGCTGCATTTGTTTCTTTAGATGGTGAAGTCGTTTTATGGAAGGAATATAGATAAAACTGCACAACAAAATCATAAATAAAATCACCAGAACAAAGAGAAGTCTTAACGTATGAAAAAATTTCTGGTAAGGGGTAATCAGTTCTTCTTTGGTCACATCCACAGCCATATAGAGACGTTCAGAGGGGTAAGAGCATAGTACATAAAAACGTATGCCACCTTCATACTGATCGACTTCAGTTTCATACTGTACATTACTGAGATTGGTTTTTTTAGCACAGATGGAAGGAAGTACGGAATTCTCTTGATTTTGAAATAATGTATATCCGCCGCAGGACAGGATAAAGTCCGGCATATCTACATTTGTTAGCGACCGAAGGATATTGATGCCTTCGAAAGGCATAAGAGAAACAGCATAGCAGTTGACACCATTCAAGTGAAAAGCACCGATGGTACACATAAAATCAAAACTCTGACCTTCTAGAGTAAAGTGTAGGATGGGTGTATAGGCATTACCATGTTTATCGATAAAGAAAGAATCGGAGAAAAACTTCCCGTTGTCATCCTGGTAAATGCTGCTTAAGATATCGCTTTGAACAAATTGCTCTACGAGAGGAGCCAGACTCTCATTATAAAAGTAATCTCCTTCTGACGTGGCAATCAGCGAATAATTTTTTTCAAAGTAAAAGCTAGGACGAGAAGCTTGGGAGGAAAAATCATTGGAGGAATATTTTGAAGAGGCATGGCTTACATAGGAGGAGAGCTCTTTGTAGATTTCTGGTCGTGTCTTAGTATCTGCGTAGTATTGTTCCAACATGGTCAGAACATTTTCATCACTTCGCAGATCCAGAGTTTCCCTGTGTCTTGATAATATGTATGAGATACGTATGGCAGTATCATGAACAGATTCCCTAGTATTTTCAATCAATTCCTTCTTGGCCATCTTATAAAACAGGCCAGGGTAGAAAACAGAAAAAATTATAATCAGCAGAAGTCCTGCTAGGGCTATAATTACCATGTTTTTAAAAAGAATGGAGTGAAATCGTTTTTCTTTCTTTGCTTTCATTGGTCCCTCCTGTAATACTGGGGAGAAGTACCCCAGTATTTTTTAAAGGCATTGGAAAAATAAGACAAGTTTCTATATCCCACCATGCTGCTTACATCGGATATCTGTAGTTTGCGATTTTTTAAGAGTTGCTTGGCCGTCTCCATTCGTATCTGCGTGAGCTGCTTGATGACTGAATGTCCCACCTCTTTTTTGAAAGTATAATTCAATTGGTTCATATTAATATGAAAGGCATCGGCGATACTTTCCACACTCAGATCACTGTCATGGTAATGCTGACGAATATACAGTAGTATACTATTGACTAATTTGGAGTATTCCTTGTTGGAAAGGGTATTCTGGGTATTTTCTATGTCTTCAAATTGGCAGATTAGCCAGTGGAAAATGGAAGAAGTATCATACCAGTATATGTCTTGAGTAGCAGATGTCTCTGTGGCAGAGACAGATAGATTAAACTTTTCATGGAAAAAGATCAGTATCTGCAAGGATGTGTTAACAAGGGTTGAGAAAGAAGCGAAATCTCTTGCAAAAATTACGGAGCGTAAGGTGTTTTGAAGATATTGACGTATTCCAGTAAAATCTTCTTTTTCTGCCAGAAGTAGCAACTGTCTGGTGTGAGGCTGCTGCAGGCTTGTTTCTGGTAGTGAAAAGGAGTTACCTGAAAGAATAGAAGATGGTGGGTAAAAAAATTTTTGCTGCAGCGAGTCTATGATATTTGTATAAGATTTAAAACAATTGTGGATGGTACTGTTCTCGGCGATCACGATTAGGGACACTGTATTGTTAAATTCTTTACGGAAACGATCAGGAAGGGTATGTACTGTTTCATAGCCAGAGCCAGAGCCAGATCCAGAACTGTCAAACAAAAGAACATAAGTAAAAGGTTCCAGGCGGGCTGCTGCCAGCAACAAAGGATCTTTATAAAGAAAATCCTTCATAAGATTCTCCGCAAGCTCAGGTTGGGTGAGCTTTTTAAGAAAAGATATTTCCGGATATACATGATCCTGTATCAATATACAGAGGTGGTAAATTCCAGGAAATGCCTTAAAAACTAGCGAGAAATTATGGGTATTTGCATTTTTAATATCATTTATTATATTGAGAAGCTTCTGTTCCCTAATATAGCGATCACGGACATGGTTTTCTTGGATCATATCTGTAGCCTGAGCCAGTTTTTCAATCAGAATCTCTGCAGTCACCTCATGCTTGAGAAGATATTCGGTTACATGTAGCTTTAGAGCAGATTTTGCATATATGAATTCCTCATAGCTGGAAAGGAAAATGATAACTGTCTGTGGTGCTATTTGTAGAATCTTTTTGGCCAGTTGGATTCCGTCAATATTAGGCATCTGGATGTCAGTAATGACCAACTCCGGA
Organism: Bacillota bacterium; assembly: GCA_023416695.1. Lineage (GTDB taxonomy): Bacteria > Bacillota > Clostridia > Lachnospirales > Lachnospiraceae > KM106-2. Next base: position 5,160 of record JAEZGY010000034.1, read on the forward strand.
GTATGTGCCTGAAACTGCGCAAAGGCATATTCGCCATCAGTTGCTATATCGATTACATCAAACCCGTAATTTTTCCAAGAAATAAGATTTTGGAAATATTTCAAGGCATATAAATTATCATCAACTAATAGAACCTTAAACATTTATATTTCCTCCCAAGAATAATAATAAAATTATATCATATTTTTCTATTTTGTTCTAGAAAAAGTGATAATTTAGAAGTTGTAAGTTTACTGAATATTTATTATTTTTCATAAAAAGTATCCTATTTTGAAAAAATCTAATAAAAAAATAAAACTAAAAATGAAAAACAAAATAATTTCATATTTTTATAAAGTGCATAAAAAAACTGCTACTGTTATTATAAAAATAGAACGTGCGCACATTCTTAGAAAATTCACTATTAAATAATTTGGAGGAAAATTAATTATGAAAATTATGAAAATTATGAAAATGATAACACCAGTTTTGCTTATTGTATTCATTGTGGTATTTTCTATGAATGTAAAAGCTGCAGATAACTCTGCATATGGTTCATTGGAAGGTTTCACAAAGACTGGCGAAATGCCAGCAAATTCTATTTTTGTACAGCTTAATTGGCCTGATGCAAAGGTATATAGTTATACACCATCTGAGGTTTATGACAATATCACTTCAATGATGCAGTGTATGATCGTGTATACTGATAAACCATTAAATACCATGGATGAAGCCTGGAAAAAACTAACAGAGACTGGATTAATTGACGTGGCAGAGAAGAACCATGCAATTGTATTTTTTGTAAATCCAGTAAACGGTACATCCTTTGAGGCAAATGATTATAATCAGACCTTGAATCTTGTAAAGGCACTGGCAGGAAAGACATTAACCGGTATTACATATTCTTTCCCATATGCCAAGTTTAATCCGAACAAGGTATATATGATTGGTGAAGGTCAGGGTGCTGATTTTATCAGCCAGTACCTGACCAATGATATATTCTCCAGCATGATCTCTGCAAACGTTCTAATTAATGGAACCAAAGTTCCTGAAAAAAAGAATTATGCAATTCCTGCTATGCTAATTAACTGTGATGCTAAGGTGGTAGACTTCTATAAAGAAATCAACGAGGCGAATGCCGTAAGTACTGTGGATGCAACCGCAGAGGGCATGACAGTTTTTTATAACAGTAAATATGTTATGGACAGTGGCTATACGCCAAAACGTGTTATTGTAAGCAATGAAAAGATTACAGAATTAAGTAAAAATACAGCAAATACAGCATGGAATGTTTTGCTGAAGAGAGTATGGAATGATGTTCTGGAAAAAAGTTATTTTACAGAAGGCGTTCAGGCCGGCTACGTTCAGGATCGTCCGATTGTCGATGAACTAGGATTAAAATTTAATATGATCAATGGCAAAGAGGCAGAAGGAACTGGTCAAAGCAGGTGGTATGAGTGGGTTCCAAATGAAGTGTATGATACCATTAAAAACGGCACTAACGAGACCTATCCACTAATTGTGGTAAATCACGGAAATGGTGACCATCCAATCTATGAAGCAGAAAGTAATGGATGGGTACAGTTGGCAGGTGAAGAACGTGTCATCGTAGTTGCGATGCAAGATATCTTCAAATTAGGGATGCCGCCAGAATCAGCAGATACCAGATATGGTAAATCCAATGCAGAATTTATTAAAAATGTAATCTGCAAGAAATACCCAGTGGATATGTCGAGAATTTATATCTCTGGTTTTTCTATAGGTGCATTTGTAACAGCAGAGACTTCATCCGCAGCACCAGAGTTATTTGCAGCGGCAGCACCGCTGGCTTATCCAGGTGATGGGTATATGCAGATCTTCCCATATGAGGAAAATGGTGTGGATTCAGCACAGTATGATCTTCCAGTTATGTATTTGTGTGGAAGAGCAGACGGTGGAAATACCATGAAAAATCCACAGGACACCAACAGCAGTGTCAAGGTTATGTCCACACAACTGTTCCTGAACCAGATACTGACTTTTAATGAAATGAATGAATCAAAGGTAAACCTATTGGATTATGATTATGACTGGTTCCCTGGTAAGAATGACTATAGCACGAAAAATCCAACTGGTGGTTATACTATAGATGGAGTATACTATCCAACCTATGTGTCTTATGTCACAAAAAATCTTGACTTTAGTAAGTATCCATTCTATGGATTTGATCCTACCTCACTGAAGAACCTGGTACAGGATTTTAAAACAACTGGTGAGGGCATCTACTATGATCGTAATATTATTTATAACAATGAATCAATGCCTATGGTAGAATTCCTTGTAATGGGTGACATGGGCCATAATCATTACGGAAGATATGCAAGAATGGTATGGGATGATATGTTCAGTCACTATCAACGTGATCCAGAAACCGGTATTCTCTCCTATAACGGAGTAGAATCTACAAAAATTATCTCCCCAGTGACTGCAGCTAAGAAATCAGCTCAAAATGCACAAATCGCAAAGACAGAAGCCGTGGTAGCACAGCAGAAAGCAGAAGAAGCAAAGAAAGAGGCCATGGCAGCACAGCAGAAAGCAGAAGAAGCAAAGAAAGAGGCCGTGGTGGCACAGCAGAAAGCTATTGCTGCGCAGAAAGCAGCTGAGGCAGCAAAAGCAGAAGCAATAAAAGCTCAGGCAGAAGCTAAAGCCGCAGCAAAAGCTGTTGCATCAGCTCAGGCAAAGGTGGAAAAACTACTTGTAAGCGCACAGCTTAAGGCACAGACACCTAGCATAACGACCATAAAGAGCACAAAAGCGAAAACAGTACAGATCGCATGGAAGGTCTTAAAGGGAGTAGAAGGATATGAAATCCAGTACGCTACCAAAGCAAGCTTCTCCAATAAGAAAACTATAACCGTTAAGAGTGCATCTACACAGATAAAGACAGTGACGAAACTGACAAGAGGAAAGACATATTATGTTCGTGTCCGTGCATACAAGACTGTTAACGGAACAAAGCTTTATACGAAGTTCAGTACTATTAAAAAGGTTAAAGTAAAATAGGAGATTTCTTTAATCTTCAACCGATTACTCGGATGCCGTGGGCAAAGGGCCTGTGGCATCCGGTTTTTATTATGGGCTTTAGCCTGTTGAGGGAGTGAGAGGTTCTCAAAAGATATACGGAAATGCCCGAAACATAAAGCCACCGGCTATGAAGTGAACCCCTTTTGTTAGACAAAATAATCTAATGAAAGGGGGATTTTCATGCCAAAAAGTATGTACAGTATTGACCTAAAATTAGAAATAGCTTAACGTTATCTAAAGGGAGACATTAGCCTCAAGTCATTAGTAGATGAGTATCATGTAAATAAGGGGGATATCCAAAAGTGGCGAAATGCTTACCTTGAGCATGGAATAGCTGGATTATGCACTACACA
>JAEZGY010000016.1 GCA_023416695.1 Bacillota bacterium
GCTATGTATGGTGCTTATCATCATATTACTGTACTTGGCAAGGAAGATGCTAAGGCTGATCATGTATATGATGTGACTGGTGGTCTGTGTGAGAATAACGATAAGTTTGCCATTGACCGTGAGTTGCCAGAGATTAATATTGGAGATTACATCTGTATCCACGATACAGGCGCACATGGTTCTTCTATGGGTTATAACTACAATGGAAAGCTTCGTTCCGCCGAAGTTCTATTATGCGAGGATGGTTCTAGTAAATTGATTCGTCGTGCAGAAACCATGGAGGACTACTTTGCAACCTTAGATTTGGATCAATTTCCATTAAAATAATGAGTAAAGAAGGAAGTTTTCTTGTAGACAATGCCATTTACTTTAGGTTTTAACCATTAAGTTAAGAGCCTACCCAACATTTTAAGTTGAGTAGGCTCCTTTTTTATCATGTATTTTTTGCGAATACTAATCTTCAGTTAAAGCTTTTAACCCAACTCACCAATGAATCGTGATATATATTTTCCTGTACTGTGCCTAACATATAGTCGGTGACCGGACCGTTTTGTCTCATTTTTTCAAGAATTGCCGTCTGAAGCTCATCCACAGACATATCTTCATATCGTTTGTTCGGGTCTATAGCTACTTGCTCAGACTTCTTTTCTTCCTGTATTGTTACAAGCTCGGGATTTTCAGGTTTTTCCAAATCCTTTACAGATTCGGGCGCTTTCTCTATTTCTACTGTTTTTATAGGTGCAAAGCTTTCACTGCAAAGTTCTGTAGGAATCCAGATTTCGCCGTAATTTGCAGGCACTCGCACCTGAATGCAGCTGCCGTTTACACATACTCGTTCCCCTGTCAGCGCACCGACATATTCTGTAGAATTACCGCAAGCAAGACTCATATGTACATCGTTATCGCCATTGTTAACTGTAATAATTACAGACTTACCGCCAAAAGTTCTCTCGTAAGCAAAATAAGTGGTCTGCAGTTCCAATTCCTTGTAATCACCGTAGCAAAGAGCAGGTGTATTCTGACGGATTTTACCAAGGGCTGCAATGAGCTTTGCGTGGGGGTTCGTTTGTATTGCATCCTTGTAATCATCATAATTCAATGCGGGTCTTAAAGAGTCATCTGAACCGCGTTCTTTTCTTCCTTCAATGCCAAATTCAGACCCGTAATAGATTGACGGAATACCTGGTAACGTATAAAGCATCACGTGTACCGGCACAAAATGTGATTTATTGTTGAGTTTTGTATAGATTCGCTCCACATCGTGGTTGTCCACAAAAGTATAAAGATTAAGACGGTTTCCTACCTTATCGTTCACATAATTGATTGTATGGGCAACTTCAAAATAGTTATGGTCGTTGTGTGCAGAATACAATGCTTTGTGAAGCATATAGTTTGTTACGGAATGAAGGGTTCCGTCATTTGCCCAGCGTGAGTAATCACCGTGGATAACTTCTCCCATGAGCCAGAAGTCAGTTTTTACTTCATTTGCCACCTGACGAAGTGCCTTCATATAGTCAAAATCCAAAACATCTGCTGCATCAAGACGGATTCCGTCAATATCAAACTCGCTTACCCAAAAACGAATCACGTCACAAATATAGTCCCTGACAGCAGGATTATGCTGGTTTAATTTTGCAAGAAGGTCATATCCTCCCCAGTTCTCATAAGAGAAACCGTCACCAAAGGAGTTGTTTCCCGAAAAATTCACATTACAATACCAGTCCTTATACAGGGAGCTTTCTCTGTTTTGTTTAATATCCTGAAATGCAAAGAAATCACGGCCGGTATGGTTGAATACACCGTCCAAAATCACCCGTATTCCTTGCTTGTGACATTCTGACACAAAGTTTGTAAGGTCTTTGTTTGTACCAAGTCTGCTGTCTAATTTTTTGTAATCCGTCGTTTCGTAGCCGTGTCCGACAGATTCAAAAAGCGGTCCGATGTAAACTCCATTACATCCGATTTCTTTAATATGAGAAATCCATTTCAACAGCATATTAAGCCGATGTACAGGCTCGCTGTAAGAATTCTGTTTCGGTGCTCCCGTCATCCCTAACGGATATATATGATAAAATACGGTTTCATCATACCACGCCATATTTTTACCTCCTGTTTCATTGAAAAATATATTTGATCTGTTGTTTGAGATTATAAAAACTGTTTATGCTTGATAAATTCTAATTTATTTTTCTTTTCTATATTATCATACTCATGCAAACGTGTCATTTTAATAATCATCCAAGACAACTTCTTACGGCCTTACATACCACTACGCTGCTCATACCTTGCGAAAACTTGCCTTTCATGAAACCTGCTAGAGCCACCGGCCCTAACCAAAAAATACTTATATGTATAAATACAATCCATCTTCCACAAAATGAATGATAGAGAACTACTTATAGGAAATGGAGTATTAGTAATGAGCCAGGAAACAAAGGTAACAGATGAAGCAGTAGCAAAAGAACGGGCAAAACAAGAAGAAGTGTTAGAAAGGGAAAAACAACAAGAAATTCATTTATACTGTCCAATTAAAGGACAGGTGTTGCCTATCACAAAAGCTCCAGATGAAGCTTTTGCTAAGATGCTACTAGGAGAAGGAGTGGTGATTATGCCAGAGGATCATACCATATATTCTCCTTGTGATGGAGAGGTTTCTTTCCTCTTTCCCACCAAACACTCTCTCATTATTGCAGAGAAAAGTGGTCTAGAGGTTTTGATTCATATAGGAAAAGATACTATCCATCTAGAAAAAGACATTTTTACAGTATGTGTTAAGGAAGGACAACAGGTGAAAAAAGGGGATAAGTTAATAGAATTTGATTTGCCATATTTACAAAAGAATGCAAAAAGTAGTGCCATTCCAATGGTTGTTAAGGATTTAAAAGGGAAACAAATGACCATGATTAAGACTGGCTTATCTAATGAAAAGGAGCTCATTATAAAAATTTGTTAGACTCTATAGCAAAATATTATTAGGAAAAGCACAGAATTAGCATACCCCTCATAAAATGGTAATAAACTAAATATATTGGGGTGCTTAGCGTGAAATCCTTTCCAAAACCATTAAGCACCAAAGAAGAGCAGGTGTGTTTGAGCCAATGTAAGGCTGGAAGTAAAGAAGCCAGGGATATTCTTATAGAACGTAATCAACGGTTGGTTGCTCATATTGTAAAGAAATACAATTCAAGCGACAAGGATATAGATGATTTAATATCCATTGGTACCATAGGTTTGATTAAAGCCATTGATACGTTTGATATGAGTAAAGGAATACGCTTAGCTACCTATGCCAGCAGATGTATTGAGAACGAACTTCTGATGCTGCTTCGAGGGGAAAAGAAGCAGTCTAAGGAAGTTTATTATTATGAACCCATAGGCGCCGATAAAGAAGGCAATGAAATTAATCTCTTAGATATTATTGAAAATGTAGACGTAGACATTGTTGAAAATCTAGAATTAAAACGTAACATCAAGTTATTATATACATTAGTGAACGAAGTGTTAACAGATCGGGAAAGACAAATTATAGTTCTTCGATATGGACTAGGAGATAATAAAGAGGTCACACAGAGAGAGATTGCAGTGGGGTTAAATATCTCTCGTTCCTACGTGAGCAGAATTGAAAAGAAAGCATTGAAAAAGCTTCGAGAAAGTTTCGAATCTCAGTATGGGTGCATATACTAGGTATAACGAAGAATTAAGAGGTAGTTTATGTCTAGTATGAGCCCTTGTGAACTGGTTTCCTTTATTACTGCAGTAGCTTGTTCTATATCAAATAGCTGTAGTGATGAGGAGGTAGAAATTCTAGCTGCAGTGCTTGTTCAACTGGGAGACACCTTGGTCACAATAAATGCACAAAAGGGAGCTATTGGTGCCCCGATTGGTAACTAGGAAGTAGCGGGTGGCAGCCAGAGACGATTTTGTCGTTGGTGGCTGCCTTCGTCACTTCCTTTTATTATTGAAGAAGGAGAGGACAAGGCTTTTAGTTGCATTTTTAATTTAAATATTTATAATAGAGTAATAAGTAAATGGGAATAGAACGCTGGATGGAGGTATATATGATCATAGAACGCTTAACAATGTTACGCAATATTATGAGGGAGAAGGGGCTAGAAGCCTACATTATTCCAACTGCCGATTACCATCAGTCTGAATATGTAGGGGAGTATTTTACTGCTAGACATTATATGTCAGGGTTTACCGGGTCTGCTGGTGTATTAGTTGTAACGTTGACAAAGGCAGGATTATGGACAGATGGACGGTATTACATTCAGGCTACAAGACAACTTAATGGTTCTACTATTGAACTTTTTCGACAGGGTGAGGATGGTGTTCCTTCTGTAGAGGAATTTTTATTAGAAGAGATGACAGATGGTGGAGTTCTTGGCTTTGATGGAAAGGTAATCTCTGCCGCTTGGGGAGACAAGCTATCTAAAAAGCTTGAGATTAAAAAAATTACCTTTTCTTTTACAGAGGACTTAGTGAATCTGTGCTGGAAAGATAGACCGACCTTATCAAAGGAACCAGCTTACGTATTAGATAACTGTTATACAGGGGAATGCACCAGTAATAAATTGGCAAGAATTAAGGAAGAGATGAAGAAAATAGGTGCAACAATGCACGTCGTTAGCTCTCTTGATGACATTGCTTGGATTTTAAATATTCGTGGTAATGATGTGAAACATAATCCAGTGGTACTGTCCTATTTGGTGATTTCTCTTAAAGAAACCATTCTTTTTGTAGATGGGGATAAAGTAGACGGTAAGGTAAAAGCTTATTTAGATGAGAATAGGGTGACTCAAAAGGGATATGAAGACATTTACTCTTATTTATCTCAGGTGTCACTAGAAGAAAAGGTTCTGTTAGATTTAGACCGTGTTAATTATCTTATTACCAATAGCTTTAAAGAAGGAATGACAATTATCAACAAGCAAAATCCATCTATGATGATGAAAGCTGTCAAAAATGAGACAGAGATAAGGAATTTAATAAATGCTCATATAAAGGATGGACTTGCCGTTACTAGGTTTATGTACTGGTTAAAGAATAATATTACTAAGATGAGCATTACGGAATTGTCAGCCAGTGAATATTTAGAGGACCTAAGAAAGTCTCAAAAAGGGTATTTAGGATTGTCCTTTGATACCATTTGTGCTTATAAAGAGAATGCAGCCATGATGCATTATAGTGCTACTAAGACATCCTTTTCCACTTTACAACCGGAAGGCTTGCTATTAGTAGACTCTGGCGGTCAATACTATGAAGGGACAACCGATATTACAAGAACCTTTGCTTTAGGTGAAGTGAAAGAAGAGCAGAAGAAACACTTTACAGCAGTGGTTAACGGTATGTTTAATCTAGCTAACGCTAAGTTTTTATATGGTTGTACAGGCCTTAACCTAGATGTTTTAGCAAGAAGTCCAATGTGGAGTATGGACTTGGATTATAAATGTGGCACTGGACATGGAGTAGGATATCTTTTAAATGTCCATGAAGCACCAAATGGTTTTCGGTGGAAGGTGGTTCCTGAGCGTAATGACAGCTGTATTCTTGAGGCTGGTATGGTTACTACAGATGAGCCAGGTGTCTATATAGAAGGCAGTCATGGTATTCGAATCGAAAATGAATTAGTTTGTAGAAAGGGAGTTAAGAATGAGTATGGGCAGTTTATGTATTTTGAGCCCCTTACTATGGCTCCAATCGATTTGGATGCAATAGATCCTGCTTATATGAATGCTACTGAAAAACAAAGGCTAAATAATTACCATAAGCAAGTATATGAAGCTCTCGCACCTTTCCTGTCAGATGAGGAAAAGGATTGGCTGAAAACTTATACAAGGGAAATTTAATAAAAATTATCGGGAAAAATGTTGTAAAAGTGTTATAATACTATTTGTGACATTTGGAAGAGATAATAAGCAATTACGAGAAAGGAGGTCCATTCCTATTGGAATCAAAAAGTCAATAGGAAGGATTAATATGACAAAAATAGATATTTTATCTGGTTTTCTTGGTGCAGGAAAAACCACATTAATAAAAAAGCTACTTTCCGAAGCTTTGGCCAACGAAAAACTAGTGTTGATTGAGAACGAGTTTGGTGAAATTGGAATTGATGGTGGATTCTTAAAGGATGCAGGAGTAGAGATTACTGAAATGAACTCTGGCTGTATCTGTTGCTCCTTAGTAGGAGATTTTGGGACAGCCTTAAAAGAAGTATTAGAGAAGTTTTCCCCAGACCGCATTATTATTGAGCCATCTGGAGTAGGTAAGCTTTCTGATGTTATCAAGGCAGTTCAAGGAGTGGCAGAAGATACTGATATTTTGTTAAATAGCTTAGTAACCGTAGCGGATGCAACAAAGTGTAAGATGTATATGAAAAACTTTGGCGAATTCTTTAATAATCAAGTGGAAAATGCTAAGACTATCGTCCTTAGTCGTACCCAGAATATGAAAGACGATAAGCTAGAGGATACCATAGCTCTTATTCGCAAACATAATGAAAATGCAACGATTATTACCACCCCATGGGAACAAATTGATGGTAAGAAGATATTAGAGGCAATGGAGACTACAGAATCTATGGTAGATGCACTGATGAAAGAGGAAGAAATCTGTGAAGTCTGTGGTGGACATCATCATGAGCATGAGCACGAGCATCACCACCACGATCATGAGGAAGGCTGTTGTCACGGCCATGACCATGAGCATGAGCATGACCATCACCACCACGACCATGAAGAAGGCTGTTGCTGCGGCCATGACCACGATCATGATCACGAAGAAGGTTGTTGCTGCGGCCATGACCACGATCATGAGCATGAACATCATCATGATCACCATCACGCTGATGAGGTGTTCACTAGTTGGGGTGTAGAGACGCCACACAAGTTTAGTAAAGATGAGATGAAAGAAATACTAGAGACTTTAGCGAATACCAATCAGTATGGAATTGTATTACGTGCAAAAGGAATTGTACCTGATATCACTGGGGAATGGATTTATTTTGACCTAGTGCCAGGAGAGTTCGAGTTACGTACAGGTACCCCTGATATCACCGGAAAGATTTGTGTTATCGGTTCACAGATTGATAAAAAGCAGTTAGAAGAACTGTTTTTATGTAAGAAATAAAGAAATTAGAAGGATGATTACGTATGGAAATCCCTGTTTACCTATTTACAGGTTTTTTGGAAAGTGGAAAGACAACCTTTATTAAGGATACCATTTCCGATCCAGATTTTGTGGATGGAGAAAAAACACTGTTGATTCTTTGTGAAGAAGGAATAGAAGAGTATGATGAAGTTGCTCTTGCTAAATTAAATGTTGATGTTGTTACTGTAGAAGAGGAAGAGGAGTTGACAACAGAATTTATAAAGCAGTTGGAGACTTTTTATAATCCAGCTCGTGTCTTAATCGAGTTTAATGGGATGTGGAAGGTGACACGTCTTATTGAGGAAGTACTACCTGAACATTTGCCAGTTGTACAGGTGATCTCAACTATTGATGCAACTACCTTTCAGGTTTACAACACCAATATGAAATCTATGCTTATGGAACAGATTGGGTTGTCAGATTTGGTTGTATTTAATAGATGTAAGCCAGATATTAGCAAAGGGAATTGGAAGAGAAGTGTAAAGGCAGTAAACCGAAAAGCCACAATATACTTTGAGGGCTTGGATGGAAGACCTTTACCTGAGACAGATGAGGACCTACCTTTTGATGTGAATTCTAAGGTGATTAAACTTGAGGACGATGACTATGGAATCTGGTATATGGATGCCTTAGAAAACCCTAAAAAGTATGCTGGTAAAACTGTTCTTATGAAGGCTGTAGTTTATAAAAACAAAAACTTCCCTAAAAACCAGTTTGTACCTGGAAGATTCGCTATGACCTGCTGTGCAGACGACATCGCATTTATTGGATTTATCTGTAATTATGATGGAGTTGAGAATCTAAAGATGAAGGAATGGATTTATATCGAAGCAGAAGTGAGATGTGAATATAGAAAGGAATATCGAGGAAAAGGTCCTGTACTTTATGCGAAAGTGGTAGAGCATACTACAAAGCCAGAAGAGGAACTTGTATATTTTAATTAGTGTAAAAAATGCGTCTGAACAGATAGAAAAAGCTGACTGTTCAGACGCATTTTTTGTCTCATTTAACAAATATTTTGTATTTTGTGGAGAAAAAATATATTGTAGGAAAAAATACCTATAATAAGTGCCTATTAAGGTAAAATATAGTTGAATATTACGAATGATGATGATATTATATTATCATATCTACATAATTTTACAACTACAGAGAGGGGCTAACTTAATGGCGTTAGATGGATTTCGTAGAAAGAAAAAGCGGTTAGGTGATTTGTTGGTTGCAGCTCAAGTAATTACTGAGGAACAATTACTTGATGCTTTGGAGCAGCAGAAGCTCACTAAAAATAAACTCGGAGAGATTTTGACTGATTTGGGTTATGCAACTGAATACCAGATTGCTCACGCCCTTCATGTTCAATTAGATTATGATTTGGTTAATCTATCTGAGATTAAAATTCCTGACGAACTAGTTAATTTAGTGGATGATAAGGTATTAAGAAAGCATGTGGTAATTCCCTTTAGTTATAGGGATGGTAATCCAGCCATTGTAAATCTGGCAATGGCCAACCCACTAGATTTTATAGCCTTAGATGATTTATCTATTATAACAGATCGGATGATGAATCCTGTGGTTGCTACCACAACTGATGTCCTTAAAGCCATTGATAAATACTACGGAAATAAGGAAGCTATGGAGGTTGCAGAACAGTACACTAAGGAAAAGGAAAGTCAATATAAAGAAGATAATGAGGATGCTAGTAATTTAGAGGTGGAGAATGCACCAATCGTATTACTAGTAAAGACGATTATCGAACAGGCAGTGCGTCAGCGGGCCAGTGATATACATATAGAACCTATGGAGAGTAGGATTAGAGTAAGGTATCGTATTGATGGAGTTTTAACAGAAACGATGCAATACAAGACTAGTCTGTTCGCTGCTATAGTAGCCCGAATTAAGATTATCGGTGGCATGGATATCTCTGAGAAGAGAAAACCTCAAGATGGCCGAATTACTCAGATTGTAGACCGTGTGGAATATGATATTCGTGTTTCTGTTTTACCGACTGTATTTGGAGAAAAGATAGTAATGCGTTTAACAGCCAAAAAATCCTTAAACCGAGATAAATCAGAATTAGGGTTTACCGAGCAGGAACTTGAAGAATTTGATAAGATTCTTGCTCATCCACATGGCATAATTTTAGTAACGGGACCAACGGGAAGTGGTAAGTCGACTACATTATATACAGCACTAAGTGAACTAAATAATGCAGATGTTAATATTATTACCGTTGAGGATCCTGTTGAGGCTAATATAGATGGAATTAACCAGGTTCAGACGAATCCTAAAGCTGGTCTTACCTTTGCTTCAGCTCTACGATCCATCCTTCGTCAGGATCCTGATATCATTATGATTGGTGAGATTCGTGATACAGAAACTGCACAGATAGCTGTTAAAGCGGCTATTACGGGCCATTTAGTTGTAAGTACCTTGCATACCAATAGTGCAGCTAGTTCCATAGCCAGACTAGAGGATATGGAGGTGGAGAGTTACTTAATTGCAGATTCTACAGTAGGAGTAATTGCACAACGTTTATTACGTCGCCTTTGCGTAAACTGCAAGAGAGAGGTACAGGCCACAGATATGGAAAAGACACTATTAAAGGTTCCATCAGATCGGGAGTTAAGGATATATGAGCCTTGTGGATGTGAAATCTGTGGACAGACAGGCTATTTAGGACGTATTGGTATCTATGAGATTATGAGTATTACACCTACTCTAAAGAGAATGATTAGTGAACATAAGAGGGCAGACGAAATCGAGGCAGAGGCAATCCGTGAAGGTATGCAAACTCTTCGAATGAGTGCTGGTAGATGTGTTATGGAGGGAATTAGTTCTGTAGCTGAGATGAAACGAGTTACATTTGAGTAGTTCTTCTTATAAAACTGATGATGGAATGAGGAACGATAGATATGATAACAATGAAAGAACTTTTGGTTATGGCTAATGAAAAGGGAGCATCAGACGTACACATTACCGTTGGGGTACCTCCTAAGTGCCGTGTAAATGGAGAACTTATTAATATAGGGACACCAGCTTTTGCTCCAGATGATACTGTGAATATGGTCATGGCTCTTATGGATGAGAAACATAGAGGGATTTTGGAAGAAAAGGGAGAGGTGGATTTCTCCTATGCGATTCAGCATTTAGGTCGTTATCGTGTAAATATCTTTAAACAACGTGGCTCCTATGCAGCAGCCATTCGTCTTGTAGGGGTAACGATACCGAAACCTGAGGATTTAGGAATACCTAGCTCAGTAGTGGAACTTACTAATAAAAAGAGAGGGTTGGTTTTGGTTACTGGACCAACCGGAAGTGGTAAGTCTACGACCTTGGCTTCTTTAATAAATATCATAAATGAAAATTACAATTCTCACATAATTACGCTAGAGGATCCCATTGAATATCTACATAAGCACAAAAAGGCAATTGTGAATCAAAGGGAGATAGGGAATGACTCAGAAACTTTTGCATCTGCCCTTCGTTCAGCCTTAAGACAGGATCCGGATGTTATTTTGGTGGGAGAGATGCGTGATCTTGATACCATCTCCATTGCTGTAACTGCAGCAGAGACTGGACATCTTGTATTTTCTACCTTGCATACCATAGGAGCAGCCAATACCATTGATCGTATTATAGACGTGTTTCCACCGTACCAGCAGCAACAGATACGTATTCAGTTAGCTACGGTAATTGAATGTATTGTGTCTCAGCAGTTGATACCATTAGCTAGTGGAAATGGTCGTGTAGCTGCTTATGAGGTCATGCATGCGAATAGTGCGATACGTAATTTGATTCGAGAGGCGAAAGCTCATCAAATTCAATCGGTTATGCAAACCAACCGAAAAGCAGGTATGCAGACCTTAGATGATGCCCTTTATGAATTATATTCTAAGAGAGTCATTGATGCAGAAAAATGCATCGCATTTTCACAAGATCCTGTGACTATGAGTCGGAAGGTATTTATGACGTAAGGAAGTTGAATTATTACGTTCTAGCTTTACAGAAGGCTACTTTATGTCGATATTATATATAGGATAAGTTGATATATGAATACGTTTTATGGAGTATAATTTGGGAGGAAGCGAGATGGATAGCTTTTCATATAATGCCATTGGCATGGACGGTAAAGAGAAAAAAGGAAGTATGGAAGCTGCTTCTGCAGATAAGGTCATAGCACAGTTAAAGGCGGATGGTTTAGTTCCAATTAATGTATCACAGCAGTCTGCGTTATCAAAGGATATCAACATCTCTTTTGGAGGAAAGTTAAAGGCTAGGGATCTTAGCTTATTCTGTAGACAGTTTGTAGGTATTCTTTCCGCTGGTGTATCTATTATTAGTGCCCTGGATATTATGAGTGAGCAGACTGCTAATAAGAAGTTAGCAGAAGCTATCAAAGGTACTCAGACTGCAGTAGAGAAGGGGGACAACCTAGCAACTGCCATGAGAATGCAAGGTAAGGTATTTCCACCGCTTCTGCTTAATATGGTGGAGGCAGGAGAAGCTTCTGGTAATCTTGAGATAGCATTTGAGCGTATGGCTACTCATTTTGAGAAGGATAATAGAATAAAAGCCTTAATTAAGAAGGCAGCAATCTACCCTTGCGCGGTAGGCATTGTAGCCTTAATCGTTGTTATCGTCATGCTAGTTGTAGTAATCCCTAATTTTGAGGAATTATTTGCTTCCATGGGTGCTGAGCTACCCTTTCTTACAAGGGCTATTAAGAACGCCAGTGATTTTATAATAACTAAGTGGCCAATCCTTCTTTTGGTACTTGCTGTTATTATTGGAGCAGTTATTATGTTTAAGAAGTCCTCTAAGGGAGAGATCTTCTTTGCTAAGCTAGCACTTAAACTTCCTATCTTTGGAAAGTTGAATGTTAAGACCTATTCAGCTAGATATGCTAGGACAATCAGTACTCTGCTTGTAGCAGGAATTCCACTCATTGAAGCACTGGATATTACAGCTAAGACCATCGATAATAAAATTGTTCGTGATGCATTAATAAATGCGAAGACAGAAGTTGCAAGAGGTGTTCCTTTATCCGTACCATTGAAAGCCTCTGGGATCTTTCCCCCTATGGTACATCATATGACTCATATAGGAGAGGAAACTGGTAACATTGAGGGAATGTTAAACAGACTTGCGGATTATTATGATGAGGAAGTAGAGGTTGCGTCTCAAGGATTAACCGCAGCTCTAGAGCCAATCATAATCATTGTATTAGCTGTTATTGTTTGTGTCCTTGTTGCAGCCATTATGAGTCCAATGCTTAAGATGTACACAGCGATGGATAATTTAAAGTAGGTTATATACATTACAAAGCTAGCCAATACTGGTAGATTTGTAATGCTTATAATAAAGAAAAATGAAAAGGAGAGAAATAATATGCAAGAGGTAAGAGAACAAAAATCAAAATCTAACAAAGGTTTTTCCCTTGTGGAACTCATTGTAGTTATTGCTATTATGGCAGTACTAGTTGGGGTTATCGGTATGCGTCTAGTAAAGTATGTGGGAGATGCCAAGGACTCAGTTGATGAAGGCAACAAAAAAAGTTTAAAATTAGCTGCAGAAGCTACGCTATCAGAGCCAAGCTATACAGGAACTGACTCAGGTGTGTTTACAATTACTAGTACTACAGCTGGAGCTACGACTAGTGGCCTCGGTGGAAATTTCGATTCACTTTTTGCTGATAGAATGGAAACAGATGCGGCTGGGAATGTTAAGTATCCAATGCCTAACGATGGTACCAGCATATTTAGAATCACAGTAGCAGATGGTGGTGTTACGGTTGATGTAGTTGCAGCGCAAGCAAACCCTTGATTTTTCACAAAGCATTAAACCCGTTTTACCTATTTTAAAACAATCATTAAAAATAGTTACATAACAGCTTCCATAACCAAGGTTTTTAAGGCCTTGGTTATGGAGCATTTGTAAAGAGAATACTTTAAGCTTTATAGTGACAAAAGAACAACAATAGAAAGTGTGAATGACAGTGGACGTATTACTTTATGTTATTGTTTTTTTATATGGTATTATAATTGGTAGCTTTTTAAATGTATTAATTTATCGAATCCCGAAAAAGGAGAATTTTATCACCAGCCGTTCCCACTGTATGAACTGTGAGTATCAGTTAAAATGGTACGATCTGATACCAGTGTTTAGCTATGTGTTTCTCGGTGGTAAATGTAGAAAATGCAGAACGCATATCTCTCTTCAATATCCTTTAATCGAGCTTTTAAACGGTAGTATGTATCTAGTAATTACTCTAATCTATGGTGTATCGTTAGAAACCTTACTTTATGCATTATTATTTTCTGCATTGTTGGCTTTAAGTGTGATAGATTTTAGAACATTTGAAATTCCATTGGGATTTAATATTTTCATTTTTTGTTTAGGTGTGATTCGTGTTATAACCGATTTCGCTCATTGGAGTGATTATGTAATCGGTTTTTTTGTAGTTAGTGGTTTTATATATCTCATTATTCTTCTGACAAAAGGAAGAGGAATGGGAGATGGAGATGGTAAACTTATGGCAGCAGTTGGATTGCTAATAGGCTGGAAGCTAGTATTATTATCCTTCTTTTTAGGATGCGTATTTGGATCTATTTTACATATTGCGCGGATGAAAATAACACGGGTTGACCATGTTCTTGCCTTTGGACCTTATTTAAGTATGGGGATTATGGTAAGTGTGTTGTGGGGGACTCGTTTGATAGACTGGTATATTGATTATTTTTTGTAAGTATAGTTTAGATAAACAATAGAGAAGGCTAACTCAAGGGGAGGAATCAAATTGGGAAATAAAGTATTAAGTGTCGAGATTGGTCAACAGATTATTAGAGTGTGTGAAGTGGATTATAGGAAGAAAAATCCACATGTATATCAAAGCATTTCCTTTGAAACACCAGCAGGTGTAGTGGAAGATGGGTTTATTAGAGATAAGCTGGCACTAGCAACGATCCTTAGAGAACAGCTAAATGTAGCTGATATGAAGACAGAGAAAGTAGTATTTACATTGTCTTCTACAAAGATTGCCAGTCGTGAGGCACTGATACCACTAGTGAAGGATAATCAAGTAAATGATATTATTAAAACGAATGCGAAGGATTATTTCCCAGTCAATATTGAGGAATATGATTTGACCTATTGTGTATTAGAAAAAACTAATACAAAAGAATTGAAACAAATGCGTATTCTTGTTTTGGCAGCCCCTTCTTTATTGGTTAAGACCTACTTTGAGTTAGCCGATATGATGAATTTGCATATTGTTTCTATTGATTATTCAGGTAATAGTTCTTATCAGCTATTACGGGGACAGGTAGGTATGGGAGTTAATTTGGTAGTTCAAATTAATGACCATAGTTCCGTAATCAACTTATTAGAGAATGAAAGTCTGTTGCTACAACGGACAATACCTTATGGTACTACATCCATTGCTTCTTCTGTCATTAGTAATTCTGTATTTGAAGTAAGTAATTATAGTGATGCCATAGGACTACTTAACAAGGAAAAACTAATCAAACCCCATTTTGATAATGATGATGAGGTAGCCTTTACCTTAGAGGACGTATCAGAGGAGTATACCCAACAGTCCATTATAGAAAGTGCCAAAAGTGATGTTACCAACTCTCTTACAACTCTTCTTTCTAATATTAGCAGGGTAATCGACTATTTTGTTACAAGACATCCTGGTAAGAAAATTGACAACTTTTATATTACTGGTGAGGGCACTAAGATTCAAGGCATAGAAGAGCTTATCATGAATGAGTTGGGGTTTGAAGTTAAGTCACTTTGTCGGTTTATTAATATAACCTTTGGTAAGACCTCTGCGGAACTAGAGAGTAATACAAGTGTATTTTTGTCCTGTATTGGTGCAGCAATCAATCCTATTGACTTTACGCCAACTGAGTATTCAGTAAAACCAATTGCAAATAGTACCATGTTATTTCCAGTACTATTACTGGTTGTATCTGTGTTAGGGGCATTGGGGATCTTTATATCCTCTCTCATGGTCTATAATAATTCTAAAGACGAATATAATAGTATTGATACGAAGATTAAGGAAATACAAGATATTCAGACCTTGTATTCTGATTATCAAGTTTCAGAAAGTGATTTAAAGAATATCGAGGCTTTTGATGCTTTAACAAAAAGCGCTGGTGATGATTTTCTAACTTTTATTAAAGAGTTGGAAGATAAGACTCCTGTAGGGACTCTTGTGCAAACAATTTCTATTCAAGAGAAATCTGCTAGTATTCAGGCAACGTCTACATCCAAGGAAGTATTGGCTAAGTATGTAGAGGAATTACAAACTATTGAAAGTCTTCTAACAGTATTTGTATCAAACTTTGTGGAGACAAAAGATGATAATGGTATGCCAACAGTTAGCTATACTGTTGTATGCGTATTTAAATAGGGGGGGAAGCAAATGAAAATCAGTCAAAAAGATGCAAAACTATTAATCATTATGGCCTGTGTAGTATTGCTTGGAGTTTCCTATTTCTTCGGTTATAGTAAGTATAATGATATGACGGATGAGATGAATACCAAGACGCAAGCCCTTCTGACCCAGTATGAGAAATTAGAGGAAAAAAATAAGCACAGAGATGAGTATACAAAGAAAATTCAAGAGAACAAGGATAAAATAGCAAGTATCACTGCAAAATATCCATCGAAAATACAAAATAAAGATGAGATTTATTTATCTAGTATTATAGAAAAACAATGTGGTGCATGGGTGAATACCGTTAATATTTCTGATATTGCCATTGTGTACACGCCACAGAATACAGACACAACTGGTACGGATACGGCAGAAACAACAACAGACTCTACAAAAACGGAATCTAACAAAGCTCCTGCTACGACAGATACAACAACGGATGCTGCTATCAATGAAAATGGTCTTAAATTTATAGGATATAAAGCTACAACACAGTTAAGCTTTCAAGCAGATTATGACCAGATGAAAAAAATAGTTGCCTTTATTAATAATTATTCCAGTCGTAAGTCCATCAGTGCGATTACTTTGGCTGTAGATAATACCACAGGTCTCCTTACAGGTACCTTAGACTATAATAGCTATTGCTTAGTTGGTGCAGATACTACCTATACACCATTAGAAATTCCGAAACTACCTACTGGTGTAAAGAATATATTTGATGATATGGTCCGAAATAATGAGACAGAGTAGATGAAGCAGGATGTATAGAGAAAGGGCGTGAGAGTATATGCAAGGTTTAGAACCTGTGAAACCAAAGAGTAAACAAAGAAAAGAGAATAGAGGCTTTACCCTAATTGAGGTTCTTGTAAGCATATTTATTCTTGCTATTATTGTTGGTCCTATATTAGGAAACATCGCCCAGGCTACACGGTATAATCAGATATCCAGAAAAATGCAGAGTGCCTCCAATTTAGGCCAAAATATAATGGAGGGCTTAAAGAGCCAAGAGTCCTTTGAGGAGGCAGCTAAGCAGTTGATTTATAAAAATCATGGAGTGCCCTTTAATTTATTTTCTTTTGCAGACCTAGATAGTGTTGTTACAGACCAGATACAGTTAGATTCTGCTACCAATACCTATATTCCGGCTGCAAATAAGTGTATTACAAGATCTCTTAATCCAGTTACTAATGAGTATGTCTATTCCTTACAGAAAAGTGCCAGTGGAGTATATTTATTTCAAGCATCTAATATCACTTATAATGGTAACAAGTATTGTGCCAAGATTGAGTATAATTCTTCTGCTTATAATAAAACGAAGCCAGAAGATGAGGATAAGTATAACGATGTAGACATTCCAGTATTGCCATCAGTTTCAGATGATAAGAACGCAGTGGTAACCCTGTCATATCAGGATACTTGGGCAGCAAGTACCTTGAAACAACAGTATAATGTATATTTCAATAGTAGTTTTATAGGAGATAATACGATTACTAATACTGAAATTGCAGGGGATATGAAACGTCGTCTTATTTTAGATATAAGCTATGATACTACAAAAAAGAAATATATCGTAACAGGGAAATTTGTTTATAAGTTGAGTAGCCTAGTTCCTTCTGGGGCAACTGCCTATGAAGGTGAATTTTATCAGCAGGAATTTAACAAATTAGAAAATGTTTATCTATTTTTCCCTCCTAACCTAAATTTAAAAGGGGATGAAATTGAGGTAAATAATAAACTCACTGGTGATGCCGCTAATTGGACTCTATACTTAGTAGAGCAGTTAGATGATGCGTTGGTAAAAAGCGGAAAATACGAACATCTTATGAGTTTATACTCCCTGATGGTGAAGCTTACTGAGACACAACCCCCACTAGATCCAACTACAAATGAATATATTTACCATACTAAAATACGAACGAATCTAGGAAGTACTATTGATAACTTTGATTGGAAATCTAGAATTAACTATCAAGGATTAGTGGTAAATAAGTTAAATCAACAGCCACTCATTGACCATAATACGGATAAAACTAGAATATATAATATTTCTATTGAATTGTATCAGGAACCCGAGGCTGGTACGGCTATGTTTAAGCCAGAGGACTATATAACCACCTTTACCTCATCAAAGGGGGAGTAAAATGTGAAGAAGTTTAAATTAAAAGGAAAAGATAATAGGGGCTCCACTATCATTATTGTCTTAATTGCCATGGCGATGGTGGGGATTCTGGCTACCATGGTATTAACTATGGCTGTATCTAATTTGCAAATGAAGCGGGTAGATAAAGGAGCAAAGACTAACTTCTATAGTGCTGAGGTGGCTTTAGATGAGCTTAGAACTGGGCTAGAGGGAGAGATTACAAAGATTGTTGAGAGTACCTATACAAAGATTATGTTAGAGTATGCATCTTTGCCTATTGGAGATAGAAGTCAAGCTTTCAAAGAAAGTTTGGCCTATAGCTTAAGTACGACATTTGATGCATCGAAAATTGTTAAAGAATCGAACTTCAAAAATATTAACACAAAATATAATTTGGATTTACTAAAGAATTACTTAGTAGATACCAAAGAAGAGACTACCATATCTGCTAAAAACGGACAGAATATACTAGAGTGCCTCTTTGTTGCCAGCGATCCAGAGAAACAGTACATATGCTTTCGTAATTTAACGTTAGGGTATACCCAAGCTGGAACGAACTTCTATACACAGATTACTACGGACATCAAGATTAAAATTCCAAATGCCAGCTTTGAAGCAATTAGTGTGCGACCATCTTACACTGAGTATGCTGTTATTGCAAATAGACAGCTCCTAGCAGATAATGGAGAAAGTGGAAGTGTGGAAGGCAGTGTATATGCAGGGAATTATGGAATATTGACTAGATTAGGGGCGACCCTTAATTTTAATAGTGATCAGATTGTTGTAGAAGACAACATTACTACAAATGAAGGTGGTAATATTACTATAGATGATTTGCATCCTTCGGATGGAATGGTGCAGAGTAATATATGGGCCAAAAATATTGTGACTACTGCAGCTAGCAGCACTACAGGCATTGCAGCTAAGCTAAATATAAAGGGAAATTTATATATAGCGGATGACGTTACCATCGATGCTCCTAATAGCAACATAAAATTAAGCGGTAGTTATTATGGCTATGGTTATGGTGATTCCCCACAAACTAGTAGTGCCATGATCGTCAATCGAAATAAGTCTTTGTTAGATTTGTCAGACCTGGATAATATCTTTATTGCTGGTCGGGCTTATATTGAGCCAGTAGAGTCTATTATAGAGAATACAAGTGAAAGTAGTGGAGTTGTACTTACTGGTGAGGCTATTTCCAGTAAAGGAAATCAGTTGGCTTATTTATTGCCGGGCAACGCTATTGGTGTACATGCAGATGGAAAAAGTGTTGGCCATAATCCGTTAAGTCTTAGTGAGTATGATGCTCTACAATTAGCGATGAAAACAGACAGCTCTATCCTTGAGGTGGATAGCAATTATTTGATAGGGTATAGTGGGAAAAAATTGTCCTATTATGTAGATCCAATAAAACCATTTAACCGTATTTTTGACAGAACCAATACCTCAACTTTAGTGTATTACTATCCTAATTTTAAAAGTGAAGCCATGGCCAATGAGTATTTTAAGGACTACATATCCAATAGTGATAATTATGAAGCTCTAGTGCAAAGATTAGAAGATAGTGAATCTCATATAAGACTACCGAAAAATATAATAAATAATTCAGCTTCTGGACGTAAGACTTACGCTGGTAATATTGTAGCTTATTCCGATGATTTAACCCCTACGCTCTACATGTATAATAATACTGTGGATGCTAAACTAGCAAATCAGTATACGAAGGAAGCAGATGATTTAAAAACTTTGTATGAGGCTTATAAGTTAAAATTGGTTCCTTCAGTGACTGGTTATACCAAAGCAGATTTGGACCCTGACAATTTATTTGATAGGCTAATGGTAAAAACTAGTGGAGATCCTAGTTGTCCTGGTATCTATGAATTGATTTCTGGAAAGACTATGGGGCCAAATCATTCTTATTTATTTGATGATACAAGTTATAGTGCTTATGGTAAGTTCATACTAGTTACCAATACAAAGACAACTGCAGAGAATGTATTTGATAGTACCACTGCATTTAAAGTGGATTCTAATATAAGTCCAGATGTACATATTATTATCGCTACAGGTGATGTAGAGGTAAGTGCTAATTTTAATGGTATTATTATTAGCAATGGGATTGTTAAAATAAAAAATGGTGCGAAGATTACAGCGAATGCAAAGAAAGTATTTGACTTGATATGTTACTCGCCAGTTCGGACTATATTTAGAGATTATAACAGTTTTCCAATTTATTTGACCGATAATAAGGAAAAGCAAATTGATGTCAGTTCTTTAATTATAGAGGAGAATTGGAGTAAAAACTAGAGAAAGGAGTGCTATTCCATGGAGAAAAATAAGGGAGTTACGTTGATTGAATTGATTGTTGTAGTAGCGATTCTTGGAGTTTTAATCGGTGGCATAGCACTTTCATTAAACATTGTGAATTCTACGGATATAAATAGTTGCACCCAGGCCTTAGATTCTTCCTTAGAGAAGACCAAAAATGAGTGTATGACCAAGGCTGAGCAGCAGTATTTGGTACTGTACAAAAGCGCTGACCCTGATTATAGTGGATATTATGTAGGTAGTACTACAGAGACAGGTTTAGCAACATATACCAATTCTCCTAAAACCGATAGGAGAATAGGAGGTGCTAAGCTTCAGATTAGTGTCACCTTGGATTCTGGAACTGTTATTGATGTTACAAGTAATCCAGTATTTGTTGCCTTTGATCGGGCAACAGGTGCCTTTCGATATATCGTTACAGGGGCTCCACCTTATTCTACAGGAAGTTATCCTGTTTGCATTACTGTTAGCTACGGAGCAAAAAAAAGCATTATAAACTGTGTGCAAGCAACAGGAAAACATTTTGTTGAGTAAAGGAGGGTGTTATGAAAAACAAGGGACTTACTTTAATTGAAGTGTTAGTAACGGTAGCCATAATGGGAATGGTTATTGTATTAGTAAGTGGATTTATGAACACTGGAATGAGAACCTCCTCTAGAGCAAATGCGGAAGCTAATTTACAAAAGGAAGCTCAGACAGGGCTTAATCAAGTAACAGATTGGGTTATGAGTGCTAATCATGGTATCGCTGTATATGAATCTTCTGCATATTATACTAGGGCAGTGGGCATTTATCATGATGGAGATACAACTACGGATAAATATGTGCAAATTCTTTTTTTTAGAGCAGGAGATAAAAAGGCATACTATGATAAGGTGAATATTGATGCGACTTTTCACGGAACTGAGACCGAGATTATAAATATAGCAGCTTCCATTGATGCATCAGGTACCTGGGATAACTACTTATTTTGTGAATATGTAAAAGACTTTAATATGGATATATCTCATATAAACGAGAAATATGTAGAACTCACTATGGTGCTGGAGATTGGGAATATTAAGTACAATCAGGAACCGAAAAAGATTATGTTACGTAATCAGCCAGTTATAAATCCAACAGAATATAAATAAGCAAATAAAAGAGTAAATTAGAAATTGAAGGTTACAGCTAATGCTATATATGTTACAATTAGCTGCAACCTTTTTTTGCGCGAAGGCAAAGTGAGGATAAATGACGAGCTGGCTCGTCAGAGATCCGAGCGCGCCCGCGAACCTTTACATCTAGCGAAGCGTGATGTAAAGGTATGTAAGAAGGCAAAGTGTGGATAAATGGAAGGGAGATTCTTTGTGGAAATAGAAAAAAAGTTTTTAGTGAAGCAGTTACCAGATGAACTTGAACGATTTGAAAAAAAGGAAATTGAGCAGGGATATCTCTGTTCAGGTCCTATTGTAAGAATTCGAAAAAGTAATGACGATTATATTCTTACCTATAAGTCAAAAAAAGGGGTTACTGAAAGATTAGAGAAGCTAGCTAAGGTATGTCATGAAGTGGAGTTGCCTCTAACGAGAGAAAGTTATGAACATTTACGAGAAAAGGCGGATGGTCAAATGATAACTAAGACTAGGTATTTGATTCCTCTTTCAAAAGATCATACGGCAGAACTAGATGTCTTTCATAACCAGTTAGAGGGGTTAGTGATCGTAGAGGTAGAGTTTTTAGATGAAAAGGCAATCCATCATTTTACTGCACCCCACTGGTTTGGTGAAGAAGTGAGTCATGACCACCGCTATGGAAATAGTTATTTGTCTAAGATAAATAATTTAATGGATTTGTAAAGAAATGATTTGAAGTATTAAATTCTTGTAAACAAACATTGAAAACATATACTTATATAGATATTTATGCTATAATGATGAATATTTGTTTCTATTTTGCTTGATGAGTTATCAAAGATAAAAAATTGATATAAGGAGGCGTAAGACTTATGGAGTTCTCTATTTTTGGAGTATTATCTATCTTTACAGGTATAGTATATAATGCGATTAACTCCTATACTGTGTTTCTAACTGACCAGTTGGGTCTTATTGGATGCAGTGTTCTTGCGGTCCTTCTTTTCATTGTGACACTCGTACTACTTATTCAGTTGGTAAAGAGTAAAAAGATTGCTAGATTAACAGAAGATGAGAAGAAGAAGCTTGAAGAAAGCTATGAAGATTTTGAAAAGAGCTATGGAGATTTAGCTATTCAGCAAAAAGAATTAATGAAGCGATATGAAGAGTTAAAGGCGGATGAAGAGCGATACAAGAAGTTAGCCTTTATAGATGTACTGACTCAGTTGCCTAATCGAGAGGCCTTGGTGGAAAAGATGGACAATATATTCCGTACCTTACGCCCTAAGGAGCAGGTTCAGCTGATGTACCTGGATATTGATAATCTTAAGGAAGTCAATGATACTCTAGGTGTAGTCTATGGTGATGAGCTGTTAATTGATGTCACTCATCGTATTAAACAGGTGTTGGATGATAATGATTATTTTGCTCGTTATTCTGGGGATGAATTTGTTATTCTGACACAGAATATGGAGGATATAGCAGAATACGATGAAAAAGTTAAAATGATACAGAAGGTATTTTCTTATCCTTTTTCACTTGCTAATAAAGAGTGTTTTGTATCTGTAAACATTGGTATTTGTATGTTAGGTAAGGATGGTAAGAATACACAATCCATTTTGAAAAATGCCAGTGCAACTATGAATTACGCTAGAAGTTTAGGCAAGAACCAATTTTGCTATTTTGGAGATGAGATACAGAATATTTTAACAGATAAGATTAAGAGAGAAGCAGAGATTCGTACTGCTTTCGAGAATAATGAGTTTTATTCGTCATTTCAGCCTATCCTAGACCTTAATAATCGTAAGGTGAAGTGCTTTGAAGCGTTACTTCGGTGGAATCATCCAGTAAATGGAGTATTACTGCCTCAGGATTTTATTGAAGCTGCTAAGGAGACTGGAGTTATAGTGCCTTTAGGAGTGCAACTCCTTAGACAAGCCTGCCTAGCCTTAAAGAGCTGGGAGGATATTGGTTATAAGGATATATGCATCATGATTAACTTTTCTGAGAGACAGTTATTAGATCCAGATATGATAGCTAGTATACAGATGACTTTAGCAGAAACTGGTGTGAATGCCAATCAGGTGGTACTTGATATTTCTGAAACAGTATTTGGTAAAAAGGAAGTTCTACTACTTAATCAACTGGAAGAACTACGTAAGCTAGGTATTAAACTGTGTCTTGATAATTTTGGCGCTAATAAGGGTGCTTTAATGCGAATTAAGGATATTAGATTTGATTGTATCAAGCTTGATGCTGCATTATTACGGGACATCGAACAAGATTCTCGTCTTCAAGATTTTGTGAATAACCTAAGTCGTCTTATAGAGGGATTAGGAAGTACGGTAATCTATGGTGGAATAGAGAGTTCTGGACAGTTAGACGTCATAGACAGTAGCATTCATTATTTAGTACAAGGATTTTTGTTTGGACAGCCACTTGATAAGACCGAACTTATCTCCTATCTAGATGCTTGGGTAGAGTAGGAATGTGAGAACAGAGGGTAATTCCTATGAAAAGATGGATTTTTATAAGCATGGAAGCAATATTATATGGAGTATTTCTTTGGATAGATATGTTTGTACCTAGATGTGCAAACATATCTATTTATGTAAAGTACACTAGTATTCTTCTATGCTTTTTTTATGTTCTATTCTGTTGTGATGAAGATATAGACCATCAGGACCAAAGCTTGGTTCAATTAATTTTACTTTTTACGTTAATTTCGGATACATTTTTATTGTTAATCGGGAATTATGCATTGGGTATGACAACCTTTCTAGTGGCTCAGTTGTTACATCGTTATCGATTGCGAAAGGGTAGGAAGCAAAGGACGTATCGAATTGCACTTTTTGGTTTTTTTCTTCTGATATGCTTATCTCTTATGGGGATCGCTTTGGATTATGTTTTAATTGTAGCAGTATTCTATTTTTTATGTATGGTTACCAATGCAGGCTATAGTCTAATCCACCGGGAGAATGTGATATATACCATAGGATTAATCTTATTTTTATGCTGTGATATCAATGTAGGACTGTTTAATATTGCCGCCTATATAGAGATTCCAGAGGCATTAAGCTTCTTTATAAATCATGTGGTTTCTGTTCTTATGTGGCTATTTTACTTGCCAAGTCAGGTATTGATTGCTCTGAGTGTAAAGCCTCGTACCTGTCAAAAAGGCTATAAGTAATGTAATAAAACAGAATAGTAAATATATGGGAATTCTGCTATGATTGAATTAGTTAAGAACAATTAATTCAGTATAGTTATGAATTCCCTTCTTTTTATGGCAAGTCTGTAATTTGTCTTTTATAGCACTTCTTTTATAGGTAGGTCTTTGAATCTATGTTTGTTCACAGGATTGTGAACGCTCTTGTATTATCCCATTTTATTTTAGAAGGTAGAGATTTTTTGCTGAAGGAGGTAGGAAGAAAAGTTTAACTTAGTGGAAGGAGTATGCTCTGACTTTAGTGAATCAAGTTCTTATTCTATAAATTATCAAGGAATTGGAGTAGAAGTGTATGGAGTATCAGCAGTTTGTAGATGATGTAAGGGATTGTATCAGTATTAAGATTGAGGATGGTTATGAGGTCAAGGTAAATCGGGTTATGAAGAATAATTCTGTGGAGTTAGATGGTATTGTTTTTTTTAAATCTGGAGATACCATCTCGCCAAATATTTACCTGAATCAATATTACCTAAGGTACCAAGAAGGAGAGCCCTTAGAGACCATTGCCGATGATATTATAAGTACTTATGAGTATAGTATGAGGGAACAAGCGAAAGAGTATGGAGATTTAACCTTTACCTTTGAGCAGTTTAAGGATAATATTATTTACCGTGTGGTAAATTACAACCAGAATAAAGTGTTGTTAGAGAGTGTTCCACATGTGCGATTTTTAGATCTTGCAATTACTTTTCATTGTCTCGTAAAGCAGGATCAACTTGGAATCGGCACCATACGTCTTACCAATGAGCATAAGGAGTTATGGAATTTAACTGTAAAGGAGTTAATGAGGCTAGCTTCGGAGAATACAGAGCGCCTCTTTCCTATGAAGATTAGTACCATGGAAGAGGTTTTGGCAGAGTTATTCCATAAAGAATGGGTCAGTGGGGAGAAAGAAGAGGTGGATGAGCTTGTAAGGGATCTAGATAGTAACTTTGAATTGTTAAAGGAGGTCCAAGAGGAGAGTGAACAGGCAGAGGACGATATCTTGGATGGTAGAGACGAGTATACAGAGGAGATGCTAGAGGCGATGCTTAGTGATATGATGCAGAATCAGAAGGCTCCCAAGATGTATATTTTAACAAACTCTGTAGGAATCAATGGTGCCACAGCCATGATTTATAGAGATGCTATACGTAACTTTGCAGATAAGTTAGAGACCGATTTCTATATTTTACCATCCAGTATCCATGAAGTTATCTTAGTACCATATGAGAATTCCCTTAGTAGAGAGGAGTTAAAGGATATGGTTGGTGAGGTCAACTGTACCCAGGTACCAGTGGAGGAAGTGCTGTCCAATCGAGTATATATATATCGGAGAAAGACCAATATGATTGAAATATAGGAAAGGCTGTGGCACTTAGGTGCCACGGCCTTTTCTTGTCAATCATGAGCATGCAGGAAGTGATTGTTATATCAAAAGAGGTCGAAGCGGTTGCTAACATCTGCACAAATAAGTCTTTGTGAAAAAAATGCTCAATTAAATATATTGAATTTACAAAATCTAGATGGTAACATGTGGATATAAAGTAATGATATGTAGGAAAGTATCCGTAGACAAGAATATACTTTGAGATAATACATAATAATAAATATTGCGAAGAATAATATGTAAACTATTAAAAATAAGAAAAGACCCTAAGAGGGTACATTAAGGATGTGATAATATGAAAAAATTATGCTTTTATGATGCAAAGCCTTATGATAAAGAATTTTTTGATGAACTAACGGACAAGTATCAGGTGGAGATTGAATATCATGAGGTGAAATTAGACAGAAGGACTGCTTTACTAGCGGAAGGTAGCGATGCGGTATGTGCCTTTGTAAATGATACCTTGGATGAGGCTACCTTAAAAGTGTTAGAAAAGTTGGGTATAAAGATCATTGCTATGAGGTGCGCTGGTTACAATAATATTGATTTTTCCTATGCTTATGGGAAGATACATGTAGTTCGAGTACCAGCATATTCTCCATACGCAGTTGCAGAGTTTGCTATGGGTATGCTTCTTACCCTGAATCGTAGATTTCATAAGGCCTATACTCGTACAAGAGAGTTTAACTTTAGTTTAAATGGACTGACTGGATTTGATTTACATGGAAAGACAGTGGGTGTAGTTGGAACTGGTAAGATTGGTCAAGTCTTTATCGATATCTGTAAGGGTTTTGGTATGAAAATCTTAGCCTATGATCCTTATCCAATCAAAGATTCTGATTTAGAATATGTAAGCTTTGATGAATTATGTAAGCGTTCCGATGTGATTTCTCTGCATTGTCCTTTGACGAAAGAAAGCTTTCATTTAGTCAATCACAAACAAATTGAGAAGATGAAGGATGGAGTCTACATTATCAATACCTCAAGAGGAGCTTTAATTGATAGTGAGGCTTTGTTGGATGGCATCCGTTCTCATAAAATTGGTGGAGCGGCATTAGATGTATATGAAGAGGAAAGTGCAGTCTTTTTTGAGGATTTCTCTAATACCATTATACAGGATGACATATTGGCACTGTTAATTACTATGCCAAATGTACTAGTAACCTCCCATCAGGCGTATCTCACTAAGGAAGCCTTGATGAACATTGCTGAGACTACTATGGAGAATCTCAAACAGTATTTTAATGGTGAAATCTTAAAAAATGAGGTTTGCTATCACTGTGCTAAGGAATTTGTCAATTGCCAAAGGAAAAACAATAAACCATGTTTTTAGAAAGTAAAAGGGGTATAAGTTATGTGTGGGCGCTTTAATGTAGATTTTGAAGCAGAGAAAGAACTGAAAAAGATTCTAAAGGAACTTAATAAAAAATATCCTGGAATGAGTCCAAAGTCTGGAGAAGTATTTCCGACAGACACAGCAGCTATTCTAGTAGATGGTAATGAGGAGGCTAAGGCTGAGTTATCTGTTTGGGGCTTTCCTCAATATACAGGAAAAGGGGTTATTATTAATGCCCGTAGTGAAACTGCATTTGAAAAGCCAACCTTTAAAGAGAGTATGGTCTCTCGTCGATGTTTGATTCCGACCACTGGTTTTTATGAATGGGATAAGGAGAAGAATAAATATTTATTTGAAAGTGGAAACTCTCAGATTCTTTATCTTGCTGGTATCTACAAGGTATATCAGGGGATTAGTCGGTTTGTTATTTTGACCACAGCAGCCAATGCCTCTATGGCTATGGTACACCATAGAATGCCAGTTATAGTGGAACCACAGGAGATGGCCACATGGTTAGCAGCAACTTCGGAAATAGGTGCCTTTTTATCAAAGATACCACCTATGCTTGAGAAAAGAAAAATGGAAAAATAAATAGTTACCCATCACCATTAGCCATATTGACATCGAACATATGTTCTGATATAATATGGGTAATGGTGATGGAGGCAACCTATATGGAAAAAACAATCTTTCATATTGATGTGAATTCGGCATTTTTAAGCTGGGAGGCAGTATATCGGCTACATGTTCTAGGGCATGATAGAGATTTAAGAACCATTCCTTCTGCCGTGGCTGGTGATGTAAAAAAACGACATGGTATTATTTTGGCTCGTTCTTTGCCTGCTAAGAGCTATGGCATTCGTACAGGGGATATGATAAGTGATGCTTTAAAGCGATGTCCACAGCTGATGCTTGTGCCCCCTCATTATGATTTATATCAGACGAGTTCTAAGGCTTTTATGGAGATTCTCTGTGATTTCTCTCCTTGTGTAGAGCCATACAGTATTGATGAGGCCTTTTGTGACATGAGTGAGACGGTAGCTCTATATGGAACCCCAGTAGTGGCGGCTAATCTAGTTAAGGATAGAATTAAGAGAGAGCTTGGTTTTACTGTGAATATTGGTGTTTCCAATAACAAGCTTTTGGCTAAGATGGCTTCTGATTTTACCAAACCGGACCGTGTCCATACGTTATTTCCTTCGGAAGTCCCAATGAAGATGTGGCCACTTCCAGTAGGGGATTTATTTTTTGTAGGAAGAGCTACAGGGAAGAGATTAAAAACCCTTGGAATTACTACCATCGGAGAGCTAGCTAAGGCTGATGTTAGGATTTTACGTTCCCATTTGAAGAAGCATGGAGAATTGATACATGACTTCGCCAATGGGGTGGATGTGTCATTAGTATCCAATGTTACTCCAGCGAATAAGGGCTATGGTAATTCTACTACCATTGCCTTTGATGTGGACGATGCAGATACGGCAAAGCTTGTACTTTTATCCTTATCGGAGACAGTGGCAGCTAGGTTACGGGAAGATCAGGTATTGGCTACAGTAATTGCAGTAGATATCGTAGACCATGAGTTTAAGCATAGCTCTCATCAGATGACTCTATATACTGGAACCAATCAGACAGAATGCATATATCAGACCGCTTGTCAGCTATTTGAGGAGCTTTGGGATAAAACACCGATTCGACATCTAGGGGTACACACCAGTAAGGTGGTAGAGGACAGAGGGATTCGTCAGTTGGATTTATTTCAGATGAATCGGTATGAGAAGTTAGAGAAGTTAGATAAGGCCATAGATAATATTCGAGGGCGATATGGCGCAGATTCGGTGATGCGTGCAAGTTTTGTGAACAGTAGGATCTATCATATGAGTGGTGGAATTTCCCCTGAGAAGAGAAAAGTTGACTATAAGGATGTGAAGTTATGATGAACGTTCCTGTGGATGTGTTGGCCACCTTTAATACGATAGGAGGAATCAAGCCTACCTATGTCCGACTAGAGGACAAAGAACATCAATTACACACACATAAGATAGAGGATATTTTATATACCAAGGATGAACGATATGCTGGAATTACAGCACTGTTGTTTTGCTGTAATATAGCCATAGGTGATTGTAAGCAGATGATTAAGCTTAGATATCAGGTAGATTCTCATACCTGGGTATTAGTGAATAGCTGACAGACTTTTGAAAGCCTGTCAGCTATTTTTATGAGATGCACCGGTAAGTTAAAAGGCTTTCTAAAAAGTAGAAAGTCTAATCCTCTGAGGATTTGAAGAATTCTCTTGGAGAGCAGTGGTACTGTTTTTTAAAGGCTCTTAAGAAGGTAGAGTAGTCTGAAAAACCACAGTAGGATGCGGCACTACTAATGGACATGCCCTCCCGAATTAATTCAGTTGCCTTAAACAATCGTCGGTTTAATATATAATTATGAAGAGTATAGCCGGTTTTGGTTTTAAACTTATGCATCAAGTAATGTTTGCTTAAGAAGAAATGGTTTGCTAAGGTATCTACGGACAAATCTTTGCCAATGTTCTTTTTAATATAGGCAATGATGTCAACAATCTGCTTGTCGTATTCCATGGAGTTCGGGTCATAGATGTAGGTATTCGTTAGGTGAATACGATTTAAGTAAATTAAAAACTCAAGAAAGAGGGACTGAGCTAATAGAGGGCTTCCGAATTCCTCTGATATAAGTGCTTGTTCCAAATGAGTAAGAATATATTGTAGTCGCTCTTGAAGGGCTTTATCTAGTCTAACTAGGTTAAAGCTCTTTTTATCTGCCAATCGAAAGCAGGTAGTAAGGTCGCAATCTGGATGGCTGAACTTTTTAAGGAAAGAGGAATCTACCCAGATAATAATACGGTCGTAAAGGTGATTAGGGTCGATGACAGGTTTATGAACATCATGATTATTCACTAATAATATGTCCCAAGGCTTAAGTTTATAGGATTTCCCCTCAACAAAATAGGTTACATTACCTGAGAGGGTAATGACAATTTTGTTAAAGTCATGGTAGTGATAGTCATATGTTTTATCTGATACATCAGCTATATGGAACAGTCGAAAATCCTGATAGAGATATCCGGATTTTTTACCGATAGCTGTTGGATTTAAGATAAGATTATCTTTTTGGATTTCTTCTTCTATGGAGGAAAACATGTTCTCTTCCAAATAAAGGACTCCTTTCTTAGCCTTCCAAGGTCATTTTCCTACAGTATAGCATGAATTCGGGGATATTGCCTATACTATTATTAGTTTTGGAAGTAAAATGAAATAGCATGTTAGGAGGCTTTGTTATGCAATGTAAAATTGAAGAAATTAAGCGAGATCAGGTTTATTCTGTAGGAGCCCCAAAGAAAATAGAGGTAGGTTCCTATGAATGGACTAATCATGGGGAGTCAGGACGAACGTATACCTATCGAATGAGTGAAGAGAGATTTAAAAGAGAAAACACAAAAGCCTACCGTATTTTGCTAGAGGTGGAAGGGGAAACCCATTTAGTAGCAACCATAGGATATTATGATCTGGTAGATTATACAATTGAGGATTGCATTGGTGACCGCCTAATTGAACATGTGGCTACAAAGACAGGAATGCCTTATGAGGACATCTGGACGATTCTTTTAGAAAAGCTACAACCCCTTCAGCAAGCCATACAGCAGGAGTTTAGTCAGACGGAGGAGGCTAAAACAAGTAAACGCAATCAGGAAATTATTAAAGAGTATAAAGAGAAGAAGAGAAAGTTTTGTATGGAGTTAGGAATAGATGGGGCAAAATATGATCGTTGCTACAATGTGTTTGGAGAATTAATGGATGGAGCCTATTTAAGTAAACTCCATGAACAAGTGGCACAGAGACAGAAATTTAGTGCCAATAGTAAAAGAAAACACAAGGATAAGTGGCGTAATTTTAGTGGTTTTGCAGATGCCTTTTCGGGACAATCTTCCTTTAATGAAGAAGAACAGGAGATGTTAACAAGATTTTATAAAACATTAGCAAAGAAGTTTCATCCGGATGCAAACCCTGGAGTAGATACCTCTAAGGAGATGCAGTTACTTAATCAACTTAAAAAAAACTGGGGAATATAAAAAAGTATGGAATTGGTATTGATTTGTTTTGTAAAATAATATAAAATAGTTTCATGTACCAAACAAGATAGTATTTAAAACTATTTACAACAATATAATAAGCTGTTTATAGATGGCTTATTTGTATAAAACTCTGAGGAGGGGTGGCACTATGTCATTTGAAATTATTACAGACTCATCAGCAAATTTACCAGAGAGTATGATTGATCAATACAATCTTCATGTTATGTCTTTGGTTTTTCGTGTTAATGAAAAGGAATACCTAGGTTATGTTAAGGGTGAGACTATGGATTTAGCACAGTTTTACAAAATGATGAGAGAGAAAGAGAATATTACAACATCTCTACTTAATATTGAGAAATGTACAGAGTTTATGAAAAACCTACTAGATCAGGGCAAAGATATTCTTTATATCGGTTTTTCTTCTGGTTTAAGTGGAAGCTATCAGGTAGGAGATATTGTTGCAAAGCAGTTACAAGAGGAATATCCAGATCGTAAGATCTATACAGTAGATACCTTAGCAGCGGCCCTTGGAGAGGGATTACTTGTGTATTTAGCTTGCCAAAAGAGGTCGGAAGGCTATTCTATAGAAGAAGTGCATCAATGGGTATTAGATAACCGTCTTAGCATATGCCATTGGTTTACTGTGGATGATTTATTCTTCCTAAAGCGTGGTGGAAGAGTGTCTCAGGCCTCTGCCATTGTTGGAAGTATCCTAAGCATCAAGCCAGTTATGCATGTGGATGATGAAGGACACCTCATTCTTATGGATAAGGTTCGTGGACGTAAGAAATCACTAGAAGCTTTAGTAAAACATATGGAAGATACAGTAATAGATCCAGAAAGTCAGAGTATCTTCATTTCTCATGGAGATTGTCTAGAGGATGCTCAGTATGTAGAGAAATTAGTTCGAGAGAAATGGAATGTGAAGGAAGTAATGATTCACATTCTAGATCCAGTCATTGGTGCTCATTCAGGACCTGGAACTGTTGCTTTATTCTTTGTGGGAGCAAAAAGATAATAGAAGTGATATGACAATAAATTAGGCTCTCTTTTTTAAGAGAGCCTTTTGCCATTCAAATGCATGTAATTAAGAGGATTTTTAGTAGAAATGGTTGAATTAAAAGATGATAATATGATATTATTAAAGATGAGGAATAGAAACATTTCTTTGAATGGCTGCGTTTCTAATAAGGTTATTATAGCAGTAAATAATTGGACAACCAACAAATATCCCATACATTCAAATAAGTACTATACAAATCGTCATTTGCTGTGGGAGACTTCACGAAATGTGAGGTTAGGAAAGATTTATTTGAATTTATGTGAACATAGGATAAGTACATATTAATTAGAATCTATGATAAATAATGAAGCAGGAGTATCTTACGATATGGGGAGAGAAATCTGCTTTCAGAAGCCATTATTGATAATTATAGATTAAAAGCAATTTATTATTTCTTACTAATGAAAACAAATAAAAAAAGAAAGGTAGTATGAATTTTGCTTCTGAATCGATCATACGAGGGTGATTATGGAGAACAAAAACAACAACACATTAGCATTAGTGCTAAGCATCGTAGGACTTATTTTAGGTACCTTAGGAGCCATTTTATTCGGCATCTTCTGTGCAATACCTGGTTTAATCTGTGGTATTGTTGGTATGCTTCTTGGTTCTGACATGAAGAAAAAGACTCAGAATCAGGTTGGCGGGGCAGCTTTTGTAGTTGGCTTACTTGCACTTATTTTCTCTGCCATCTTTACAGTAGGCTGTGGAGCTTGTGGATCTCAATGTGGTGGTTATGGATGTAAAGGTATCGTTGGTGGTTCCTGTTCAGCTGTTAATGATGCAAATGATTACAGTGACGATATAAATGATGCCGTAAATGATGCTTTAAAGGACCTTCAGGATTCATTAAATTAATAAGTAGAATACATAAGCAATAGAGGATAGAATAGTTATCTTTTATTTATTTACCAGTACGAGAGGACTAGTATGAAACCATTTTTCAATATTTTCGGGGCGAAGGTACCATTATATGGGACTCTGATTGTAGCAGCTTATCTCATAGGTGTAGTGATAGCAATTCGTAATGCCAAAAAATATAATTTACCAAAAGAAGATATTATTTTTGCCAGTACCTATGCAGGAATTGGACTGGTGGTAGGTGCAAAGCTATTATATTTTGTGGCACTTTTTCCAAAACTAATGAATCACTTTGACCTGCTGTTTCAATACCCAGTAGAGTTTTTAGAATTAGCCTTTGGGGGATATGTATTTTATGGTGGCTTCATAGGGGTAGTGCTAGGGATATGGATTTATTGCGCTAGATATAAGGTGCCTAAGATGGCCATGGCCAATAGCCTAATTCCCGTTGTTCCATTTATACATAGTATAGGAAGGATTGGATGCTTTATGGCTGGATGTTGTTATGGCATTCAATATGATGGACCATTTTGTGTGCATTTTCCTGTTAATGAATTAGTTCCTGAGCTAAATGAGGTTCCAAGGTTTCCAGTGCAGCTATTGGAAAGTGGCTTAAATATGATGTTATTCGTTGCTCTTATGATCTATGGAAGAAAGAAACGGCAGGATACTAAGATGTTTGGAATCTACCTAATCAGTTATTCCATTATTCGTTTTATCCTAGAGTTTCTTCGAGGAGATATTATAAGAGGACAATTTGGGGGACTTACCACTTCCCAGTGGGTTAGTATATTCCTTCTACCTGTGGGAGTTGGTTTGATAGTAAAAAAACGCAAATCCAATAATACGAAGGATTTAGTGTAAAATAAGCAATAAAAAAGTAAGTATCTTGTAACTCAGATACTTACTTTTTTTATGCTTATAAAAAGGTATTATGCATCTAATGGGAGTCGAACCCATGCACATGGCTC
>JAEZGY010000088.1 GCA_023416695.1 Bacillota bacterium
GACCTTACCTTTTATATATTTTAATTTAGGAGGAAATATCCGTGAAGAAGGAAATGATAGTTGTACTTGATTTTGGCGGACAATACAATCAGCTGATTGCAAGACGTGTCAGAGAATGTAACGTGTACTGTGAAGTAATGTCACACACCACTAGCATCGAGAAAATCAAAGAGCTGAACCCTGTAGGTATTATTTTTACTGGTGGTCCAAATAGTGTATATGAAGCAGGTTCACCACTATGCGACAAAGAAATCTTTGAGTTAGGAATCCCTGTACTAGGAATCTGTTATGGTGCACAGTTAATGACCCATTTACTTGGTGGTACTGTAAGCACAGCAGACATTAGAGAGTATGGTAAGACAGAAGTATCTGTGGAAACTACTTCAGAACTATTTAAAGAAGTATCTCCAACCACAATCTGTTGGATGAGTCATACCGACAGAATTACAGAAGTTCCAGAAGGCTTTGTCATCTCTGCCTACTCCGAATCCTGTCCAGTAGCCGCACTTGAAAACCCAGCAAAGAACCTATATGCAGTACAGTTCCATCCAGAAGTAGTACACAGTGTGGAAGGTACCAAAATACTATCTAACTTCCTATTCAACGTATGTAAATGCGCTGGAGACTGGGTAATGTCCTCCTTTGCAGAAGAATCCATTAAAGCCATCCGTGAAAAGGTTGGCGACGGCAAAGTACTTTGTGCCCTTTCCGGTGGTGTAGACTCCTCTGTAGCAGCAGTTATGCTTGCAAAAGCTGTAGGAAAACAGCTTACCTGTGTATTCGTAGACCACGGTCTTCTTCGTAAAAATGAAGGCGACGAAGTAGAAGCAGTCTTTGGCCCAGATGGTCACTACGACTTAAACTTCATCCGTGTAAATGCGCAGGAAAGATTCTATAATAAATTAAAAGGCGTAGAAGAGCCAGAAGCAAAACGTAAAATCATCGGTGAAGAATTCATCCGTGTATTCGAAGAAGAAGCCAAAAAAATCGGTACCGTAGACTTCCTTGTACAAGGAACCATCTACCCAGACGTAATCGAGTCCGGTCTTGGTAAATCTGCAGTCATCAAATCCCACCACAACGTAGGCGGTCTTCCTGACTATGTAGATTTTAAAGAAATCATTGAACCACTTCGCCTTCTATTCAAGGATGAAGTTCGTAAAACAGGTCTTGAACTAGGTATCCCAGAATACCTAGTATACAGACAACCATTCCCAGGCCCAGGTCTTGCTATTCGTATCATCGGTGAAGTAACCGAAGAGAAGGTAAAATTAGTACAAGACGCAGACTTCATCTACCGTGAAGAGATTGCAAAAGCAGGTTGGGATCGTAAGATTGGCCAATACTTTGCAGCTTTAACTAACATGAGAAGCGTAGGCTGCATGGGTGACGAAAGAACCTACGACTATGCAATCGCCTTAAGAGCAGTAACTACTACTGACTTCATGACAGCTGAGAGTGCTGAACTACCTTGGGAGATTCTTGGAAAAGTAACTAGTAGAATTGTAAATGAAGTTAAGGGAATTAATAGAGTACTGTATGATTGTACAGGAAAGCCACCAGCGACTATAGAGTTTGAATAATAAGCGGACTGAGAGCACTTGGATTGTTGTTCTCTCAAGCAAAGCAAAAGACATAGATTGAGACAATAAAAAGATAGCCCGCAAGCTTGCTTGCAAGGGCTATCTTTTTTATTGGCGAAAACATGCGTAGCATGTTGCCTGTGAAACAGGCAATCTATGTATTTGAAGGCGTAATATACACGAGCAAACTTTGTTTGCGAGGGGATGAAAGGGCGGCTATAAAATAAAGGCAACCGACGAGAACTTGTTCTCGGGAGGTTGTCTTTTGTTTTATAGTCATACGGCGCCAGCTGACATGAGGATGGAGCGAAGCGGAATCCGAATGGGCATGACGAAGATGGAGGATTAAAGCCTAGGAATAATATTATAATTTTGGTGAAATTTGGTTGATAATAAAACATAATGGGGATATAATTTTACTAAATTAGCTTGAGTTTTCCATTAAGACAAGCTTCAACAAGAGTACGTTCAAAATATTCATCATATAGAGTACCTTATTATATGAAGAAACATACTATTTTTGTATGATTTATTGTAATAAGGAATAATATTACATGTTCACTTTTGTAATATATATCGAAATTATTGCAGGAACAGATTGATAATAAAATCGGCCGCTTCAGAATATGAAAGGGTATTTAGCCAAAATCGTACAGTCTTACCATTATTAGACTGTAAATGAGTTTATGAAGGAATTTTATGTTTGTAAGGTGCAATATGAGGAATACCAGGTAACCTTCAAAATTGGAATGAGCGTGATGCGTTGAAAAAGAATAGCGTTTTAGAGGGTTTGGTGAAAGAAAAGCAGTTTAAACAGGTATAGACAAAAAAGATCAAGAAGTTAGGAAGTAAGTCGAATTATAGAGAAATTTAAATTACTATTTGAATAATAAAATACTCAGAATTGATCTTCAGAAAAATTGCCTTGTTTCTAAAAAATGTATATAGTATAATATAATTGTATATACTCTAGTGGAGGTGGACATATGATTATACAGGGAACATCTGTATCTGTAAGATACAAAAAAATAGATAATTTAAAGAGAACATATTTTAACAATGAAGATATACTTAAGGATCATTTTGTTGAGGCAACTGCTTTACCGATACCAGATGATGCACCTGTAGAAGTTCCAAGAATTATAGTGAAATCAGCTAATGAACATTCACAATTGAATTTAACTCCAGTAAATGCAACTTTACAAATTAATTTCGATAATGGTTTTGAATTGAATTGGACAAGCTGTAAGTTATATATATTAGAAAAAATGAAAGTAATATTTAGACTTTTAAATGAAATGACAAAGAATGAGTATGAATATATTGGGGTTGTAACAGAAATATTATTAACTGATAAATATAACCAGGGAACTGACATAATAACTTCAAACTTATTAAAATCCAATCAACTAAAAGGTATATATGATATGAATGTAAAATATACATTTGTTGAAGATGAAAATATGTTTGTTAATATAGTATTACAGAATGCTCGACTTTACAAAGAAGATGTAAATATTGATAAAGCAGGTTCTTTAAGATGCGAAAATCAGGCTGCAGAGACTATAGGTGCTATTATTGATATTAATGATAGATATGGTTTTAATAACAATGATGATTATAAAACAGATTCAATCAAATTAAATTGTTTAGTAGAACGTTTATCTGAAATTATTGATACCAAACTTATCACCTTATTAGAGCAGGGGGTGTATTAAATGGAGCAAAGATGTGTAATTCGAAATGTAGCGGGATCAATTTTCGCGTTAGGCCTTACATTATCAATGGTTGGGAGTAATACTACATTAATCGATAATGGTGACTATTCCATGCAAAAAAATAATTATTGTTCTGATAATAATGGCTTTCATGCAAACAATAAATCTTATAATTATAGTATTGATAACATTTATCTCCAAAACCATATGACAAAATTAGAACGTGAGGTACAGGATTCTTTTGGCGTAATGAGAGATGCGACACAAGAGGAGATGAATAGCGTAAATAATTATATTATAAGCATTGCACAAGAAACAGGAGTTAATTTTTTTGACTTATGTTAAGAGAATTTATTGACTTTGTAGATAGTGTGCTACCTTCCGTCTCTCCTAATTTTAGGGATGGTGCAAAAGAAGCTATTTATCAATTTGAGAAGGCAGGAAAAGAAGTTAATTATCTTACTTCTAACGTGTTAGAAGAATTGTCCCAAGGGGATATAATATCTAAGGTACCTTTTTCTTATTTTAATAATATTGGAAAGCAAATTACATTTGTAGCTGATGCCATGGTCATTTCTACATCATGTCATATTGATCAAAAAGATAAAATAATTCTTGCGCCGATTCTGCCATTAAGTGAATTTTCCGGTGATTTAGCATCGCTAAAAAGAAATACTATTTTTGATTTTATGTATATTCCAGATCCTAAGACATTAAACCAATATATATGCTTTAGTATACTTGGTACATATAGCAAAGAATTAGTTATGCATGCTATAAAAATTGATAGAATTAAAAGGGTGGCTTCGTTAAATCAAATAGGTTATTATTTTTTTATTATAAAATTGTCTGTTTATTTAATGAGAAAAGAAGATGGTGAGACTTTAGGTGAGAGAAATATTTTGTTTAGTTATTAGGTATAAGTTTAAACTTAATGTAAATTGAAATTTCTTAATTAATATAATAAAATTAAGTGGAGTTATTTTGAATCTAATAATTTGTTACGAGAGAAAACGAAGCAATAAGTACATATATTATGATGACAGAAAGTACAAATATGTACATGAAAATATAGCTATTAAATTATTCGTACCGGAGTTTGAATAATAAGCCGCCTGAGAGCACGTAGAGAGCCGTTTGCTTAGGCAAAATAAAAAGACATAGATTGGGCCAACAAAAAAAGGTAGCCCGCAAGAGCTTGCTTGCAAGGGCTATCTTTTTTGTTGGCGAAAACATGCGTAGCATATTGCCTGTGTAACAGGTAATCTATGTATTTGAACGCGCAAAATACATGAGCAAACTCTGTTTGCGAGGGGATGTAGCGAAGCGAAATCTGAATGGGCATGGCGGAGGGTAGGGCAGGATAGACTGAGCCCCAAGAATGGCGGGAACAAGCCGTTCTTGGGGCTTTTGATGTTAGCGTGATACTTGGGTGATACCTATTTTCATATCAACCTATAATTAATAGAACTTAGTCGAAATGCATATGGACAAATCACATATATTTGATAACATAATGCGTAATAGTAAATTGTAAAATTCTTAGTATTAATATAGCTGTAATACTATTGCTACCAAGTAAAATTAGGGCAATGACAGCTTGAATGAATGGAAGCCATATAATTTTTATACGACCTTTGCTAATTTTAAAGAACTTACAAGTTTCAACATAAACAACCTCCTTTTAGGTGCATTAATAGTTACACAGATAGTATGATAGAAAATCTAGTAAATAACTATTTAACACGAACCAACTAGAGATTGATTAATCATTGCTCATTAATTTTGAAATGATCATTGCCATATCCATTAAAGTATTTTCTTAGGAACGCGATAGCCAGACTCATACTGTTCGATACGTACATCGTCATACGTTCCTCATATCCTAGCTGTATATAAACAATTGAGAAGGATTCTTTTTGAATCCTCCTCAATTGTTTATATTACATATTGTAATATAGTATTGTTTTAATTCAAATATTGAAAGAGCCTAGAACGAAATTAAGAATTATATAAAATATAAGCGGAATAAAATGGAAA
The DNA here is from genome assembly GCA_023416695.1 of Bacillota bacterium. Classification (GTDB taxonomy): domain Bacteria; phylum Bacillota; class Clostridia; order Lachnospirales; family Lachnospiraceae; genus KM106-2. The sequence continues at coordinate 5,342 of JAEZGY010000088.1, forward strand.
ATTATAGATAAAAGTGATATAATACTATTACTTTAGATTAGAGTATGTGAGTGAGGAAATTAAATAGAAGAACAGGATAGGAGGTTTAAAATGCAAGAAAATCCAAAAGTATTCGTCTCATATAGTCATGTGGATGAAGTATATGAAAATAAGGTGCTTGATTTTGTTAATAAATTACGAACTGAAGGCATTGATGCTAATGTGGATTTGTATGAGGAGTCACCAGATGAAGGATGGCCACGTTGGATGGATAATCAACTTAGAATAGCGGATTATGTTTTAGTAATTTGTAGTAAATCATATTTTGAGAAGTGTTATACGGATAAAAGTAAAGGAGTATCATGGGAGGTAAATATAGTTTTTCAATATATTTATGATAATAACTCAGAAAATAAAAAAATTATACCAGTAATTTTTAATGAATCTGATGTTGACTACATTTCTGCTCCTTTAAAATCATTTACATATTACAATATAGGAACGAATAGAGGGTATGTAAAGCTATATTGGAGATTACGTGGTGTTACAAAGACTCAAAGACCACCACTTGGTACATTAAGACCTTTACCACAAAAAGAAAGAAAAACGATGTTCTTTTCAACACCTATAGATTTAGATAAATGGGATAAAGCAGGCTGGAAAGGTATGCTTTATATGTTTTATGAAGATAGCTGTCCAGTTTTGGGAATCCTTTATAAGAATTACAGTGTGGCTAAAGATATTTTTAGTGTGTGGAAAAAGGATGCGGCTAATTCTTTTGCAGACAAATTCTTAAGCGTAGACTATATTGTACCACCTTATCCTAAAGATTGTTGGGTATATTCAGATAAAGAAAGAAGCTACGGTAAGGGATATTTTGTGCACATAGGACCGAATGTTGAGAAGTCTATTAATAGAGCTTTTAATGCGGGAATACAACCTAGTGAATTATTCTTAGCAACTGTAAGCAGATATCAATGGATGGACGAAATTAATGGTTCAAATAACAGAGAATTATTTAAAAAACTGATTGAGGATAATACAAGCTATTTATTAATGCCAATAGGTGTAAAAGATTCTAAGAAACCTATAGAAGAAAAAAATTTGATTATAGACTTTAATTATGCAGTGAAAATGAAACAAGCAAGGTTTCAAGCTGGGATTGATGTAAAGGACGATGATACCTGTAAAGTTGTTTTGAAAAAATCATGAAATTTATTATTGTGTGAATAAAAATTAAGTTTTATCTTAGCATGAAGAGAGTAAAAGAATGAAATTTAGTATATAATGTAAATATAAGATTGATAAAAGAGAGGTGAATAAGATGGCGAAAAACGGTTTATCTAATATTTTTGGCTCTGGTGGCTTTTTAAGAAGTCCAGGTGATAAAGCAGAAGTACGTATTACACCTACTGGAAGAGGAGTAGGAAAAGTATCAACTAATGGCGGCAAAGAAAAATATAGTGAAACCCATTATCCTAATGGTACTGTAGTTAAAACCTATAGTAAAAAGAAATAATAGTAGAATTTCATCTTGGGAATTACATAAATATATTTAACATGAAGATATTAGTGTGAAAACTGGTATATTCTTTGCAAATGCTATATATGGAAAATAGCCTCTATGTCAGCTATAATATGTTTATCAGAAATGAAACAACAAATAAGGTGTGGAGTATATTGATCGAGTTTAATAACTATAGACATTTTAGGGAGACTGTAATTAATTTTGTGTAAACTTTATAAGTGATATATATCCTCTTGGGTTGATAATAAAATAATATTAATCTAGGAGGATATTTTTATGGCAAGACAAAGGAAATTAACCCCTGAACGAAAGGCATTTATCAATGGCCTGCTGGAACATTACAAACCAGAGACAGCTCAAGACGTACAAGAGATGTTAAAAGACTTATTGGGTGATACTTTACAAGGATTGTTGGAAGCCGAAATGGATGAGGAACTCGGTTATTCCAAATATGACTATGCAAACAAAGAAACTAATAACAGTAGAAATGGCTTCAGTAAGAAAAATGTAGTTTCATCTATGGGAGAGATTGGTTTAGATATTCCAAGGGATCGAAATGGGGAATTTGAACCTCAAATCGTTAAAAAGCATCAAACTGATATCTCAAATATCGAAGACCAGGTACTCTCCATGTATGCAAAGGGAATGACAACAAGAGATATATCAGACCATTTAAAAACTGTATATGGTGTGGACGCCTCTGCAG
>JAEZGY010000046.1 GCA_023416695.1 Bacillota bacterium
AATATTCTTCTTTCCCATCATTGTACATCCTTTCTTCTACTTAAACTCTCTATATGTAAAGTGTAGCTTCTATGTTGATAGCAACTATTATAGCATTGCAATAATTGAACTACAACTTTAAATGAGATTTTTTTCTTATGTATATTCTATGCTATGAAGGTAACCAAAGTCTCTGGTATAAATCCTCTCGTCTATCTTGTTTTATAGGGAATGTGTTCCGGTATTTCTCGACATCCTCTGTTAGCTCCGCTATCAAAAGCCCTTCTTCATGTTCTATTGTATCAATGACGCTACCAGTTGGTGTAATAATACTACTACCTCCAGAATAGTAATCACCTTTCATAGTACCTACACAGTTACTAGCTATGATGTAACACTGATTTTCAATAGCACGGGCCTTAAGTAAGGTAGAAAAATGTTCCTTCCTAGCTTCTGGCCAATTAGCCGCTACGACAATTACCTCTGCCTTTTTAGATGCTGCTTGAAAAATCTCAGGAAATCTTAAATCATAGCATAGGAAAGTAGAGACCTTCTGTCCCTTTATATTACAAAAGCTCAGATGGTCTCCCTTAGTAAAATAGTGATGCTCCTCTCCATAAGAAAATGGATGTATCTTAATATAATCCGATATAATTCTTCCTTCTGGGTCTACAATGGTATAGTGGTTCTCACAAGCAGCAATGCCTTTCTTTACCCATCCATAGCCAATATGTATCTTATAGTACGTAGACAGTCTCTTCATTTCTTCATTGGTACTGAATTCGTCTTTGGCCTCCTGTTCTTTCACTGCTTCAAGATTCATAGAAAACCCAGTAAAACTCATTTCAGGAAATACAATAAAATCTGCCAAAGACTCAAAAGCCTCTTGAGTGAATCTCCTCGCCACTTCTATGTTACGCTTTTTATCTTCCCAGTAAATATGCGTTTGAGCTACTGCTATCCTCATATTACTTTACTGACCTCTTTCTATTTGATTTATCCTTATACATTGCTTTATCCGCCAAATCAATCCACCTCTCAGCATCCGCCTTTTCAGGATGCTTAGCAATATGGTACCCTATACTAACATTAATTGGATGTTTAAACTTCCTTCTAGCTGCCTCTTTCTTTACTAGTTCCCTAAACAGCTTATTCTTTGCCTTCATCGTACTGTCGGTTTGGTTAATCCCTAATGCGATAAACTCATCTCCACCATAGCGTATTAAAGACTCATCTCGGTAAACCTGTCTCATACAGTCTGTTACAATAGTAATTGCTTTATTTCCGATGTCATGACCGTAAACGTCATTAATCAACTTTAATTCATCCATATCAAAGAATTGTACCATAATACTATCATTAGAAGTCTCATATCTATTGATTAATTCCATAATACGCTTTTTATAACCAAAACGATTATATAGACCTGTCATGGAATCTGTTTCGTACAAATCCTCCAACTTACAGATGGTTAGATTCTCAATTCTGTGAATGCGTAACTGTTCAAGAGAATTTGAAATCTTTCTAACATAATTTCCTATAAAATCATTAATAATATTAGCTTTACTCCCTGCAAAAGAAATAAATCCATAACAATGTTCTCTAAAATATAAAGGCATAAAATAGGTAACATCCTCATGCTCCTTAGATACATTATTATTTTCATTATTCACCAGGTGTATAATATCTGTAAAAGTAAGTTTCTCGTAGGACGAATATTGCCCATAGTCATAGGCAACTGGTACAGCAAAATAGGAATCATATCCAGGTATATTTTTTTCATATTCTAATAGTTTCTCTATTGTACCAGACTCATTCTGCAGCAAATCTGCTACAGAATAATTAAGACATACAAAAAACTTTTGGATAAATCTTTCTGGCATGTGATTACGTATACTATTGATAAATTCACCGTAATTTGTACACCCAATTAAATCCTCCTCCATCTTGGAAGACAGTTGGGTCATCAAAATTTTCTCCATATCATATTGATACAACTCTCTACTATAGTCGTCAAAAGAAATCTGTGGCTTAATATTGCAACCGCAGCTTTCTCGAACACATAAAACATATGGGACATAGAAATTAATATTTTCTCTCTCACCTAGTATATGCTGTACTAAAAGTTTAATGGACTCCTTGCCCATCTGCTGTTTTGCTCTTCCTATTGAGGTAATACTAGGACAGGAAGTCTTGGTTTGTGAAACATTGTCAAATCCTGTTACTGCGACATCCCTTGGTACATCATAACCCATTTTCTGAAGTTCCCAACATACGGTTAACGCCATTACATCATTGGCACAGATAAAAGCATCAGGAAGCTTTTCTCCATTATCAAGATAGTGATGGACAGCATTTAGCGCACCATCCATGCAGTAATTAGCATAATAGATGTCCTCCTCCTTTACCTCTATCCCATTTTCCTTTAACACATCTTTAAATGCATTCACTCTAAGGATACTTTCTTGATTCGCCTTAGGTCCTGCTAGCATTTTAAAAGATTTATAATTATGTACCTTTACCATGTGCTCTACTAAAGATTTCATGGCAATATAATTATCCGTTCCCATAAATCCAAAATCTTTCATTCTATTGTCTGTACAAATTACAGGAATGTTAAGTTCACTAAACTTAACACTCAGTTGTTGAACTACAGACTCCGCAAACATTGTATTAGAAACAAAGACTATTCCATCATATAGCTTATAGTCTGGTTGATTAAATATTTCGTATTCTCTCTTACCAAATGGGTGTTCCTCATCAAACCCACCCATACAAGTATAGATATGTAAAGAACAGTGATAAAAATCCGCTGCTTCATATATGCCATTCAATAGATCTAAACGGTAGTCCATATTCCAACCTACCACAATTACTGCTATATGTATTTTCCCTTTGTGTACACTACTCATGGTTATCCCCCAAAACTCCTTAACCTGACGTATGAATTTACAAATATTTATATATATTTCACCCGTAACTAAGACTTTTGTACTATAAATATAATAGCACTAATTCACAAGAAGTACAATATTATGAAAAAATTTTAGATAATTAAGTAAATTATATCTACAAGAATCCATACTATTGTATAATCAAATATTTTCCAATATACTATACATAAACGTAACTAATGACTTAATGATAAGGAGAGCGCCTATGAAAGATAGCAGAGGATACAAATAAAGCACCTATCTTTTAGATATATGTAAGATGTTTGCGTTTTTACTTCTTTCAACAATAATCAGCCATATATTACTGTGGATTGATTTCCCAGAAGCTAGTATAGTAATGACCTTCTTACTGGGTGTATTATTGACAGCAAGATTGACCAATGGTTATGTATATGGCATTGTTTCATCTATTTTATCTATTTTAGTCTATAACTTCTTTTTTACAAAGCCAATATATACCTTTGCAGTAAATGATCCTAGCTATTTTGTTACCTTTGGAAGTATGATGATCACCTCCTTAGTAACCAGCACATTGACCTCTCACGTAAAAGAAAGTGCCTCCAATGCATTAGAAAAGGAAGCCGAGACAAGGGCTCTGTACCAACTGACCAACCACCTAACCGATGCAGCCGATAATCGTGAAATTGCGGCTATCGCAGTAAAAATCATCAGTACAGTGTTAGATTGTAAGGCGGCCTGTCTTTGCTTTATAGAAAAGGATATTCCAGAACCCACCTACATCCAACAACTCGATTCAAATAACCAAATACAAAGAGAGACCGAGGAAATTGATTTGATTAGTAACAGTATTTGTCATATAAATACCAGTTATTATATCGACAATGAATTCTATAACTGGCCAATTTATGGTAGAGATAATTTATTAGGTCTTATACGAATACCAATTGAAGCTGCATCAAGGATGACAGAGTCACAAAATCGTTTACTACGTGCTATGATCGAGAGCATCGCACTTGCCATGGATCGCATCATGATTGCCTGGCAGAAAATGAACTATAGAGAGCAGACGATACAGGAACGCTATCGAAGTAATCTTTTACGAGCCATCTCCCATGATTTACGAACTCCACTAACTGGAATTATGGGCACCTCAGAAATGCTAATGGGCATGTCCAAAAGTAGCGACCCACGTTATGACCTAGCTAAACAGGTATGGGAGGATGCAGATTGGCTCCACTCCCTAGTAGAGAATATACTAAGCCTAACCAAACTTCAAGATGGAAAACTCTCTCTGAATAAACAACTTGAACCCGTAGAAGAAGTGATTGAAAGCGCCATTCTACATATTAATAACAGATACCCTCTTTGTGAAATTACAGTTAATATTCCAGAGGAATTATTTATGATACCTATGGATCCTACTCTCATTACACAGGTTTTAATCAATCTTTTTGATAATTCTGTAAAACACTCTTCTACTGAACCTAATATTATGGTAACTGTGGAAAACGACAATAAAAATAGTAATGCTATTTTCTCTGTGAGAGACAATGGAATTGGTATTAGAAAAGAGGATTTACCGAATATTTTCAATATGTTTTACTCAACCAACGTAAAGAACAAAAAGGCCCCTCGAGGAGTCGGTCTAGGACTTCCCATCTGTGATGCAATTATAAGAGCCCATGGAGGTACTATCATTGCCTATAACTGTCCAGATGGACCAGGATGTGTCTTTTCCTTTACCTTACCTATGGAGGTGAGACTAGATGAATAATTTAAGAGAATGTGTCCTTGTTGTGGAGGACGATGCACAAATACGTAACTTTATTTGCTACTCACTAGAAACTGAAGGGTTACGTTATATCACAGCTGGTAATGCTCAGAATGCCCTTAATATGCTAGTTTCTGAACCCATTGATTTAATCCTTCTTGATCTTGGGCTTCCAGATTTCGATGGTATGGAAGTGATTAAGAAGGTAAGACAGTGGTCAGAAACCCCTATTATTGTAGTCTCTGCCAGAGATCAGGACAGAGAGAAGGCCAATGCTTTAGATGCTGGTGCAGATGATTACTTAACCAAGCCTTTTTCCGCAACAGAACTACTGGCACGCATTAGAGTAGCTCTACGCCATATGTATAAACAAGGAGGAAGCAAAACTCAGACTTATGCCCAAATTGGACAGCTTAAGATTGATTTTGACAAACATATGGTTTATCTAGAAGGTATAGAGTTACACACCACACCAATGGAATATCGCCTTCTTACTTTATTCTTTAAAAATGCTGGAAAAGTTCTTACTACACAAACCATCATTAGAGAAATATGGGGAGTCGGCTATGGTAATGACACTCAAGCCCTGCGAGCTCTAATGGCCGGCCTAAGAAGAAAAATTGAAAAGAACCCTGCAAAGCCATGCTACATCATAACTGAGATAGGCGTTGGCTATAGACTTCTAAATTAATCAAAAACCCGCAAACTAGTATAACCTAGTCAGCGGGTTTTATTCATTTCTCACAGCTTTCTCACAACAATTCTCATTCTCTCACAGCTCTCTCACAACATTATGGATATGATAATACTGAAAAGATAATCAAACTCTATAACGTCTAGTAAGAAAGGACCATTCTATGAAGAACGAAGAGATATTACATAACGATCCAGAGTTAACCGTACTTTGTCACTCAGTTAGAATACTTATCGAGAACAAAAACTTTAATCAAAGTCTAGAAATAATTCAAGGCGCCATGGGAAAATACCCACATGCACCTGAACCACATAATCTCATGGGCATTCTCTTGGAGAATCAGGGGAATCACTTACTTGCCATGAAACATTTCCGTGCAGCTTGGGCTTTGGATCCAACCTACCTTCCAGCTAAATATAATATGAATCAATATGCTGAAATGTCTTGTAGACTCCACAGAGATATGTACGTTGTTGAAGACTGTATATCTGATAAGAAGGGAGAAGGAAAATGAACATTATTGTTATTGGGTGTGGGAAAATAGGTAGTGCACTAGCCAATGAGCTTTCTGATTCTGGACACAATGTGTCAGTCATAGATCGTAGCAACGATAAGCTAGAGGTTCTCGGTAGTGGCTTTAATGGACTTAAGGTAAAAGGCATTGAGTATGATGACAATGTATTAAAGGAAGCTGGTATTGAGGAGACCGACGTCGTGCTAGCTGTTACATCAGATGAAAATATAAACATTACTGTCTCTCTGATTGCCAAAGAACTCTATAAGGTTCCTCAAATTATAGCTAGAATCGTAAATCCAAACAGACAGTATATCTACGAGACTTTAGGCATAAAAACCATTAATCCAATTCAGCTAGAGGTTGATATCTTAAAATCTCAAATTTCTTAGTTTTGCTTTAGTAGAAAGGAGCTTTATATATGAAATCAATTATCATTGGTGGAGGAAAAATAGGATATTATCTTTTAAAAACCCTACACGAAAAGAATTTTAACGTAGTTCTTATAGAAAACAACTATCAAACCTGTAAATCAATTGCTGAGGATATCGATACCAATATTATATTTGGAGATGGGACTGACTTAGAAGTACTTAAAGATGCTGGAATAGAGGAGGCCGACGTTGTGGCTGCTGTAACAGGTTCCGATGAAGAAAACCTAGTAATATGTAAGATTGCAAAGAGTACATTCCATATCTCTAAAACCATTGCTAAGATTAACAATCCCAAGAATATTACTATGTTTAAAGCCCTTGGAGTAGATAGAACCGTTTGTAGCACACTAGTAATAGCCAATCTTATTGAATATGAATTCGACAAAGACAATATCAAAATTCTTCAATCCTTTGAACGTGGGGCAATGGTACTGGCAGAAATTCAGATTGATAAAAACAGTATTTGGATGGACCAATTGGTAAAAGATCTTGAACTGCCTGAAGAATGTGTTATGTCTTCCATACTTCGCGACAATAAGGCAGTCTATCCAAGGGGAAATACAAGAATTATGGAGAATGACAATATACTGATGCTAACCAATAACTCGGGCTTTACCCAGCTAAAGAAGCTCATACGAGATGGGGGCAATAAGAATGCGAAAACTTGGTTCTGATTTAAAAGGAATGCTATTTGAATGTTTATTTATATTACTATGGATGATGCTCCTACTACTTCTAACATGTTTTATTTGTGAGGTATGCTTATGAAAAATGAAAGCTTAACCTTTAGAAGTTGGAAAATCATTAGCTACTATACTGGTTACATCATACTGGGTGGAGGAATGCTAATGATACTCCCCCTTATTACTTCTCTTTTATTTGGTGAATTTAATCCTGCCCTAGACTTTGTAATAAGCGCAACCATCACTTCTAGTATCGGACTTTTACTATTATTTTTAGGGAAACATACTAAGGAAAATAAAGCCCACATTCAATGGAAGCATGGATTTGTAGTAGCTGCCCTCTCTTGGATTCTCCTCATGGTACTCTGTGCGATCCCTTACCGCCTGAGCGGACATAATTCTTCCTTACTAAACTCCTGCTTTGACGTCATGAGTGGTTTTACCACAACCGGACTTGTACTAACACAGGATCTGGACCATCTCTCTATGGGGCTTAATATGTGGAGGCATATCTTAACCTTTGTGGGTGGGCAAGGAATTGTGGTATTAGCACTATCTGTTTTGGTAAAGGAAACAAGTGGGGCATACAAACTCTATGTAGGAGAAGCAAAAGACATTGGTTTAGTTCCAAATGTACGAGGAACTGCCCGTATTATATGGAAAATCAGCTTAATCTATCTTGTAGTAGGTACTATAGCTCTTTGGATTAATGGCATATTAATTGGTCTAAGCCCAATCTCTGCTTTCTTTCATGGATTATTTATGTTTTGCTCCTCTTGGAGCACAGGTGGATTTGCGCCAAATGCTCAAAATATTATGTATTATCATAGTCTGTCCTATGAATTAGTCACTTTAGTAATTCTAATCCTTGGTTCACTAAACTTTGGCTTACATTTTGCCATCTGGCAAGGGAAGAAAAAGGAAATTGTTAAAAATATAGAAATGCAAAGTTTTATGATTACTGCTACTGTATTCTGTGTATTAGCGGTCATCGGCCTATCCAAAATCTATCCGGATGCCATAGCAGTATTTCGAAGAGTTGTTTACAATGTGCTATCAGCCCATACTACAACTGGTTTTAGCAATATCTACGCTAGACAATTTGCTTTAGAATGGGGAGACTTTGGTAATCTGATTATCATTATTGTTATGTTAATTGGCGGCTCCGCATGCTCTACCGCCGGTGGCTTCAAGGGGTTACGGGTAGGCATCGTATATAAAAGTATCGTAGCTGATGTCAAAAAACTTCTTTCCTCCGAGAGAAATGTAAAATCCTTTAAATATCATCACATTAAGGATTACATCTTAGAAGATACTGTGGTAAAATCCTCTGCTCTCATAATCATCTGTTATATGATTACCTTTGGTGTAGGAACACTATTAGGTAGTTTCTATGGATACTCCCTAATAGATTCTGCTTATGAAGCGGCATCAGCAACAGGTAATGTAGGTTTATCCATTGGTGTCACCACTGTGGATACTCCAGCACTACTAAAAGTGTATTACATTATAGCTATGTATGTAGGAAGACTAGAGTTCCTGTCCGTATTTGCCTTAATAGGATGCTTATTAGGAGGTGCAAAAAGAATATGCGTAAAAGTATTAAAGCATTAATATTAATATTAATCTTCCCTCTACTCTTAGTTCTAACTGTTAATTGTAATGCTTCTGAACATATTACCAAGCTAAATGATCTGATAGAGAATTCTATTGCTATGGATGGTAAAGAAGTGACTGTTGAGGGTGAGGCAATTGGAGAAATACTGGAACGAGGTAATTATGCCTGGATTAATATGAATGATAGTTCTAATTCCATAGGTGTCTGGATAGAAAAGGACTCTTTGAAAGAGCTTACCTATTTCGGTAACTATAAAACTCAAGGAGACATTGTTAAGCTAACCGGTACTTATCACCGGGCCTGTATAGAGCATGGTGGAGACGTGGATATTCATTGTAATAGTATAAAAATAACATCCTCTGGCAATCCCATTGAACGCCCCCTATCTATAGAAAAGCTGTGGGTCGCCCTACTTTTATCCTTCATTACTATCCTATTTGTCTTATACTACATACGAGAAGTAAAGAAGAAGGTTACACAATAAAATGAGTTTTACAAGTAAAAACCCTGTAGGAATGATTTCCTACAGGGTGATCTATGATAATATCTTCTCTTTACTTATTGTTTCTCTTTCTCTAATTCCCATATATGACGGTCACGACGAAAATATAGACACGTTACAATTCCCATAATGGCCAAGAAGAAGAATAAACAGGCTGCTCCAGTACCTTTTCCGGCACCAAATACTTGAGTCAAAAAGCTTCCCTCACTTTGGTTTGCCATGATTGGTTCAAATACCTTATCCACTAAAAACCCACCTAGAAAATACCCGATAGGAATAGTGAAAAACTGAAAGGTATTACGGCAGGAATAAACTCTTGCCTGCATATCAACAGGTACCTTAAGACGAAGAATTGCCTCTAGGTTCGTGCTCATAAGAGGGATTACAATCCAACCACAAAACGCACCAACACACCATATGGGGGCACTTCTACCAAAAGCCAAGAAAAAGTTCTCCGTACTCATGGAAAATAACAGGGTATTACATATTACCCGTACTCTACTTTTTGGTTTCTTACTAAAAGATGCCAAGATACTTCCTATTAAAGTAGTCACACCAATTACTGCATTAACAATGCCCATTGTGGTCTGACTCCCACCATTTCTAGATAACATCATGGCTGGGAAAACCGCATTATACATGGAAGCCGTTAAGTTGATTGCACTCAAAAACAAGATAAGGTCTAAAATTCCTCTATTCTCTCTTAGGTAATGAATACCACTTTTAACTGCTGACATCATGCTTTCCTTGACTTTATCAACTACACTTTCTTCTGGAATATGAATGAAGAAAAGTAGAGATAAAAATGCCATAAAAAAAGTAATGAGATCAAGACCTATTACAAAATCCATACCAAATAAACCTAATACAGCGGTTGCGATAATTGGAGTTAAAATAGAGTTAACAGAATTAGAAAAATACCGTAACCCGCCTACCTTTTGATAATACTTCTTTGGTAGTATTCTTGTGATTGCCACCTCAGATGCTGGATTTTGAACAGTATTCATCAAACCATTAATAAAGTTAATGAAATAGATATGCCAAATCTCAAGTTGCCCTGTCTTTAATAACAGCAATACAGCCAGTGAAGTAAGTGCTGCTACAGCATCACAAACTAACATGGTTTTCTTCTTGTTCCATCTCTCACTTAACGCCCCTGCAAAAATACTTAACAATACATAAGGGGCATAAGAGCACACCATTAGCATTGCAGTAACTAGTGCTTTTCCTTCTCTCTCATATGACCAGATTACTAACGCATAGCTAGTCATACTACTTCCTAACGCTGAAAAGGATTGAGTTATCCATAAAATCAGAAAAGTTCTACATTCGATAAATTTAATTTTTAAATCATTCATTTGACTTTGCTCCTTTGCACATTACATTGAAGTGAATGCAAAGTCCATTTAGGTAGTTATCTCTCCATACAAGTCTATCCTAACGAACCTTGCATGGAGCTACATCAATACAAAGTATCATATCTGTCGCCTCCTATAACGAATTACAGCCTATAACCAATCCATATTATACCATATTTAAAATCAAAAAACAGCCCTTACTTTATTTTAAGTAACGGCTGCTTTTATTTTATTAATGACAATGGCCAGAGCAATGGGCACAGTCGCACCCACATTGTACACTCTTTCCCTGTCTTTTTGCTTTTATCATATTCCGTATAATCAGTCCCACAATGCCAAGAAGGAATGTAGAAACTACTACTGTTCCCATAAGCACACCTCCAATTATCGTTTTAAAGTCTTACTTTCCTTATAAGGTCTCAATAATAAATAGAGAAAACCAAGGACTAGAAGGAAGGCAACTACAGTTCCAATTCCAAAGCTACCAGTAGTAATTAAATTACCAATCTGATAGATGCAAAGAGATACTACATAAGCTAACAGTGTCTGGTATAAAATAGCGAACCAGAACCATTTCTTATTATTCATTTCTCTCTTAATAGCACCCATAGCTGCAAAACAAGGTGCACAAAGAAGGTTAAATACTAGGAAGGAATATGCTGCAATAGCTGTCATACTACTTGCTAGTGTGCCCCAGATCTCTGCTCCATCCTCTGCAACCTCAGCAAATCCAAACAATACACCAAAGGTCATAACAACATTTTCTTTAGCGATTAAACCAGTAACTGCTGCAACTGCCATTTCCCAATCCCCCCAACCCAGCGGTGCAAAGATTGGTGCTAGTATACTACCAAGAGCAGCAAGAATACTGTTCTTCATCTGATCTTCTTCAAGCATACCAAACGTTCCATCTACAAAACCAAAATTTTGTAAAAACCATAAGATGATAGTGGATAGTAGAATGATTGTTCCAGCTTTCTTAATAAAGGACCAGCCTCTCTCCCACATACTTCTTAGTATATTACCAAGAGTCGGCATATGATACGCAGGTAACTCCATTACAAATGGTGCAGGATCCCCTGCAAACATTTTTGTCTTCTTAAGGATTACACCAGAGATGACAATGGCTGCTATTCCAATAAAATATGCACTAGGGGCTACCCACCACGCTCCATGAAATAATGCACCTGCAATCAATGCAATAATAGGAAGCTTAGCACCACAAGGAATAAAGGTAGTTGTCATAATCGTCATTTTACGATCTCGGTCATTTTCTATGGTTCTAGATGCCATAATTCCAGGAACCCCACAACCACTTCCAATTAGCATTGGAATAAATGATTTACCTGATAATCCAAACTTACGAAAGATTCTATCCATAATAAAGGCAACTCTGGCCATATATCCACAAGCCTCTAAAAAGGCCAAAAATCCAAACAATACTAACATCTGAGGCACAAAACCAAGTACCGCTCCTACACCACCAACAATACCATCTACAATGAGGCTCTGTAGCCATCCTGCAACCTTCAGCGCTTCAAGTCCATTGGTGACTAGAACAGGAATACCAGGAATCCACAAACCAAATAGGCTAAAGCCTTCACCAAACACACCATCATTAGCCCAATCCGTAGCCCAGGTACCAACTGTAGTAACAGAAACATAATAAACTAAGAACATAATACCCGCAAAGATTGGTAATGCTAGCCATCTGTTGGTAACAATACGGTCGATCTTATCAGAGGTGGTAAGTTTATTTTTCCTAGCTTTGGTACAACATTTCTCTATTATAGAAGAGATATACACATATCGTTCATTGGTAATGATACTCTCTACGTCATCATCCATAGCTTCCTCTAGCCTTTCTATGTCCTCAGATACATCTGGAAGCTGGTTATTAATTTCTCCTATTTTTTCATCCTGTTCAAGAAGTTTAATAGCAAAGAAACGCTTCTGGCTCTCCTCTACAACTCCTATTAATTTTTCTTCAACCTCTTCTATTACATCTTCTACCTCTTTTGCAAATGTATGAACAGGCGTCTGATATTTCTGTTTGATAGCTGCATTTATTGCACTTTCTGCTACTTTGTCAATTCCTGTCCCTTTTAGAGCTGATATTTCATGAACTTCACATCCAAGCTTTTCACTTAATTCACCAATATATATCTTATCTCCGGTTTTTTCAAGAACATCTAACATATTTACTGCCATAACTACCGGAATTCCAAGTTCCATCAATTGGGTAGATAAATATAAGTTACGTTCTATATTAGTACCATCAATAATATTTAAAATGACGTCTGGACGCTCACTAATTAAATAATTTCTTGAAACGACTTCCTCCAGGGTATAAGGGGATAAGGAATAAATTCCTGGTAAGTCCATAATAATAACATCCTCGTGAACCTTACCTTTATATTTAGACTTTAACTTACCTTCCTTCTTTTCTACAGTAACACCTGGCCAATTTCCTACAAATTGGTTAGAACCTGTCAATGCATTAAATAATGTTGTCTTACCACTGTTAGGATTTCCTGCTAATGCTATCTTGATTGACATGTTTTCACTCCTTTTCATTATTATTTAGTGATTATTTTCTTAATTTTCCTCTAGAATTAGATATAACTTTCTTTTGTTAGTTCCATCTAACCACATGGCAAAAAAATTATTCTATTTCAATCAATTCTGCATCTGCTTTTCGAAGAGACAATTCATACCCTCTAACGGTAACCTCTAAAGGATCTCCAAGGGGTGCAACTTTCCTCACATATACTTCAACACCTTTAGTTATTCCCATATCCATAATTCTTCTCTTAATAGGTCCTTCTCCAGTAAGTTTTTTTACTCTTACTGACTCTCCGATTCCAACATCTCGCAATGTCATACTTTCTCCACCTTTCAAAACCTCTTTATTTAATAGCCTAATTCTTCGGCTAGAAAAATATTAACTTACATGAATTTTGTTTGCCATCTCTTTTCCAATAGCCACTCTTGCATCCTTCACATTAACAATAAGGTTACCTCCCATCTCAGATACAACCGTCACACTACCTCCTGTAACAAATCCAAGATTCTTAAGGAATCTACGAGTTTCTTCTTTACCACCAATTTTTCTTATAACATTAGGTACTCCTGCTTGAACCATCGATAATGGCATACAATCATCCTCTTTCCTTTTGATAATGAGAAATGTTTTCAATTTATATTATAGTTAGTTTAGTTTAACTCCTATTAGTTGTCAATAACATAAATGATACTATTTATCAATTACCAGATATTTGCAATAGATTTGATTAATTTTATGATATATGATATACTTATTTAGATTAGTTATGTCTAACATGTATAATGAGGTGAAGATAAATGAACAATACAAACGAATCCGCTGAAAACTACCTAGAAACCATACTTGTATTAAGTAAACAGCTTCCTGTAGTCCGTGCTGTGGATATTAGCAATGAATTAGGTTTTAAAAAATCTAGTGTCAGTATTGCCATGAAAAATCTTAGAGAAAAGCAGCATATTACCGTTACAGATGCCGGCTATATTTATTTAACTGAAACTGGAAAAGCAATTGCGGAAATGATATATGAGCGTCACGAGCTTCTCTCCTCCTGGTTGATAAAGCTTGGGGTACCACAAGAAATTGCTCTTGAGGATGCCTGTAAACTAGAGCATGTAATTAGCAAAGAAAGTTTTGAGGCTATTAAAAAGCATATAAAATAATAAAATCCACTGAATGTATATAGCTTCTATACATTTAGTGGATTTTTTATATCTTTATGGCCTTCTCACTGCTTTCTTTACCCTATTGTCAATTGCCAGGGTGAGTATGGCAACAATGATCATAAGTAAAATAGAGACCATATAGTCATTACTAGGCTCCATGACCTCCCAGAATCCATTAATAGCCGCATGTGCAAAAATTGCCATAAAGATACTTTGGGATACATAACGAACAGAACCTATAAAAAAAGATAAGGTAATTGCATAGATAAAAAACCATCCATAATTCATACTTTGCTGATTACTGCCCTCTATAAACCACAATGGAACATGCCAGCATGCCCAAACAATACCCACAAGAAGTTTTGTTAAACTGTGAGATAGCTTCTTTTCTAACTCTGGCTGTAATAAGCCTCTCCAACCTATTTCTTCAAGACCTCCACCTATAATCATTGGAGGAATCATGACAAATCCTAGATAGATAGGTTTTTTCATAGAGCCATATCCCAACAGAACTGGCACAAATAAAATTAGTAAGGCGCCCCCTATGGCATACAGGTAAACCCAGAGGGAATGCCTAACATCAGTTATCCTCTTCATAAATAAGTGAAAATCCTCTTTTTCACTATTTCTCTTATGTATCATGATTCCACATATTGCCGGCGAACAACCACCTAGAATAAAAAGTACCATTCCTATTGGATTTCCATATGTAAGTATATCTATATTCAATACGGATGCCAATATTAGAAGTCCCCATGAGCTCCAGGAAAGCACAAAGGTAAACAACAAATACTGTTTGATTTTTCGATTCATAACAAACCTCCCCTACAATATAAATGAGAAAACTCTCATTTATATTGTAGGGGAGGTCTACCGTTTTGTCAACATAATAATGAACCGTGTCTCATTTTATTTCAAGTACTGAATGAAGCTTTGTATAAACTGTTGTAAATAATCTTTTATAGGAAACTGCAAGAATCCGTTCTTATATACCACAGAATTAACTACTACTTCTGACATACCATCTAAATAAACTGATATATTCATCATTACAACATCCATATTAATATCTTGCCTAAACACCTTCTTAGTAAGTCCATCTTGAATTAACCACGCAGTCATTTTCATAAACTGATCCCCTGTTTTTTGTAGTACAAGTGTCGATTTATATCTATCTGTCTTTTCAGGGTAATTGGTAATATATATGACTAGTTCAGAGCGTATTTTACTTATTATAGCTGGACAGGACTCCATGTAATCTCCCAATTTCTGAAATATCATCAATAGATCAGATTCCACATCCCCACTTAAGTCTTCCTTTACAAACTCAATAGCCTTATGCTTTTCTGCAAGATAGTTAATCGTCTCAATCAACAATTCATCAATATCCGAAAAATATAGGTATATGCCTCCCTTAGATAACTTGGCCTCTTGAATTACATCTAGCATCGTTATCTCATAAAGAGGTTTTCGCTGTAGAACCTCCACCATAGCTTCTATTATGAGTTGCTTCTTTTTTATTTTATACTCTGTCGTTACCTTTGGCATAATGTACCTCACGAAATATTATCATTTCATCTATTCATCTTACCTTTATTCTAACACAGAGATTTTTACGTGTCCATGCTATGGGTTTATTAGGATTTCACTCTAGACAGCTCATTCTCTAAAAATTCTTTGATATATGGGTTATTCTCATCACTTAAAGTTGGCATAAAAGCCATATAGCGACATTTGATATGATATTCCCCATCCATAGTAAATGTATAACCCATGACACACTTTGGATTACAGTCCTCTGGATTGAGGAGACGTTTACAGACAGATGCCTTACGAATATCCTGTTTTATTTTCATAGGTAAGGTATCTAAATAACTTTGGTACTCACTAATATGCTCTGGATAAATACGAAGCTTCATTCCTGTCTTACGGGTTACAAAGCTTGCAAGTGTTCTCTTGTTACTAGTTAATATATAAGACACTAAATATCCAGTTTTCGTAGATTTTACATCACATTTACAGCCTTTTTTCGTTAGATACTCATTAATGTCCATAATAAAATCCACGAATTTCCCATCTACTGTTTGCAAAAATAACGCAAATTTATCTTCCATAATAACCTCCATTATACTTGTTTTCTTGTTATAGGAATCCATACCTCATACTTTGCATTTTGAGGATCTGGGCTTATGTACACTTCTATATCAGGAGCATTGGCATATTCATACCCAGAGGTTGGTAGCCACTCCGTTACAATACGCTGTTCCAAATGCTGAATAGATTGATTACATCCTTCCCCATAAAAAATTGCCCATGTGGCAGCTGGTACTGTATACTCTTCAAATTTTCCTTTATCTTTAGTACTTGAAACCGCAATAAAGTATTTCCATTGCTCCTCATCATTACAGGCACTTACTCCCAAAATCCCCATAGGAGAGTTCTCCATTAACCCTGCTAATTCTTCAATAGTTCCCTTCCTTACTGCCTCTTGCCACATAGCAGGAACAATCCGAAAGTTCTCCTCCACCTCACTGTGAAGTAACTGAGACACACCTATAATACGAAAGGCTTCCTTAGATTCAATTCGATAATTCATTTCTTCTACTCCTTTTACCGTAATTTTAAAGGTAAGGGGTGGATAGGATTTAACTAATACTCCTTCACTCTTTACTGAAGAGGGAGCAATACCATGAACTGTTTGAAAGGCACGGTTAAATGCGGTAGGAGAACTGTAGCCATATTTTATAGCTACATCAATGACCTTTGCATCCCCTCTCTGTAAATCCACTGCTGCCAAAGACATCTTTCTTCTTCGAATATATTCGGACAGGGGGATTCCAGCCATATAGGTAAACATTCTCTGAAAATGATAAGAGGAACAACAGGCAACCTTACCAAGTTTCTGATAATCAAGTTCCGTCGTCAAATGTTCTTCTATATAGTTAATCGCCTTATTCATATGTTCAATCCATTCCATAAATCTTTCCGCTCCTTATTAATTCAATTATAGTAAATAGGTAAGAAGAATACCTCTCAATATCTGCACGAAAATGAGAGGTGAATACTTAAAATCTCACTATTCTCACAATATGATTGATAAAATCATTAAAATATAAGCTATTTGCTAAATCCATTCTTACTCCATGAATAAATAAGCTTGCATCTAGTGCTAAACAATCAACTCCATTATACCCCTTTTTCCCATTTCTAGCATTATAATAGACAACATTTACACTTCACAACTGCATCCACATGGATCGATACATCCATATAGGTCACAGAGTCTTTTTCATATATATACTCAAAACAAGACAAAACATTATCTTCTAGTTTCTCTTTAACGCCATTTGCCTGCAAATACTCCATAATTTTCTTATAACCATTTGGTATTCTCTCAAACGCCTGTACAAACGGTTCCTCAATAGTGATAACTGCATAGCTTGCTTCCTTTTGCTCAGCATACTCAACTCCCGGGTATGATGTCTCAAATCCATTAGGTAAAATATAAGCTGCTACATATCCACGAAGTCCAAAACGATTCTGTTGTTCCATTGACACATACGGAAAATCCCAGCCAATACGTTTTGCATTATGATCGTAGGCCAGTAAACCAGAATCTGTTGCCCACCTATCCATATATGCAGTCACATCATCTTCCGGATTAGGGGTAACCATCACATATCGTGCCATCTTAAATGCCTCTACAGTCTGTATCGTAACCGCTGAGTATATATCATTAAGAACTGTCATATCTTCTCTCACCAAATTGTCTAATTTGCATGAAAAGAAGTTACACATATCAATTAACTTATTCATTTCCGGAACTACATCGTCTGATTCCCATTTCGATATCGTTTGACGTGATACTGACATACTCTCTGCCAACTCTTCCTGCGTCATTTTTCTTTGTTTCCTTAAATACTGAATATTGTGGCCTAAACTCATACTATAATCCTCCTTATTTCTATTTATGTTAATACCATAATGATACGTTTTACAAAACTCCAACTCCACCACATAATACTTGCTTTATTTTCGATAAATGTAAACTCTCAGTTGCATAAACTTTCCTATTAGTAGTAACCATTTAATGCAATAAAGCCTCCTATTACTTAACACAATAGGAGGCTCATTTTCTATATTGCTTATTATTTATTGTTTAAAACAGCTTGCGCAGCAGCCAATCTTGCAATTGGTACACGGAATGGAGAACAAGAAACATAAGATAATCCAACCTTATGGCAGAACTCAACAGTAGATGGATCTCCACCGTGCTCACCACAGATACCTAACTTAATGTTTGGTCTTGTTTGTTTTCCTTTTTCTGCAGCAATCTTAACTAATTGACCTACACCTGCTTGATCAAGTCTTGCAAATGGATCAGATTCGTAAATCTTGTTGCTGTAGTAAGAATCTAAGAACTTACCAGCATCATCACGAGAGAAGCCGAAAGTCATCTGAGTTAAGTCGTTAGTAC
>JAEZGY010000047.1 GCA_023416695.1 Bacillota bacterium
TGGTGTTGTTGTTGCGAATTAAGTCATCCTTCACTGCTGTCATCTTAATGAACCAGGATTCTCTTGCATAGTAAATCAGTGGAGTATCGCATCTCCAGCAGAATGGATAGCTATGCTCGAATTTTAATACCTTAAATAACAGATTATTTTGGCCTAATAGCTTTAATACGCCTTCATCTGCCTTTTTGCAGAATAGACCTGCAAAATCAGTTACTTCTGGCTTCATTTCACCTTTTTCATCTACTAGTTGTACAAATGGAAGATCATAACGACGACCAACCTTAGCATCGTCCTCACCAAATGCTGGGGCAATGTGTACGACACCAGTACCATCGCTTAAGGTAACGTAAGTATCACAGGTTACGTAGAAGGCTTTCTTTCCGTAAACGATGCTACGATCGCCAGGATCACCTATGGTACCATCTGCCTTATTAAAGGCATAATCAAACAATGGAAGGTATTCTTTATACTCTAAATCTTTACCTACATATTTTTCAACGATTTCGTATTTTCCTTCGACTACAGAAAGAAGTGCTTCTGCTAAGATGTAGTATTCAGTTCCTACTGCAGTTTCTTCTTCTCCCTCTTTTACGACATCATTTTTGTCGTTTACAAGAACCTTTACTTTCACGTAGGTTTCTTCTGGGTTAACACAAAGAGCTACGTTAGAAGGTAAGGTCCAAGGAGTTGTGGTCCATGCAAGAATGTATTCATTTTCTGCATTCTTTACCTTAAATTTGGCAATGGCAGACTTTTCTTTTACATCCTTGTAGCCCTGTGCCACTTCATGAGAGGAAAGAGGAGTCCCACAACGAGGACAGTAAGGCACAATCTTATATCCCTTATACAGTAACTTCTTCTCCCAAATCTGCTTTAATGCCCACCACTCAGACTCAATAAAATCATTGTGGTAAGTAACATATGGGTTCTCCATATCTGCCCAGAAACCAACGGTGCCGGAGAAATCCTCCCACATCCCTTTGTATTTCCAAACACTTTCCTTACATTTCCCGATAAATGGTTCTAGTCCATATGCCTCAATCTGCTCTTTCCCGTCTAAGCCAAGTAACTTCTCAACTTCAAGCTCTACTGGAAGACCATGAGTATCCCATCCCGCTTTACGAGGAACCATATAGCCTTTCATTGTACGGTAACGAGGAATCATATCCTTTATAACACGAGTCAATACATGACCGATGTGAGGCTTACCATTGGCAGTTGGTGGTCCGTCATAGAAGGTATAAGTCTTGCTCTGTTTTCTAGACTCCATACTCTTTTCAAAAATGTTGTTGTCTTTCCAAAACTGTTCTACATTTTTCTCTCTGTCCACAAAATTGAGGTTTGTGGATACTTTTTCATACATGTTACTACCTCCTTATATTTACAGTATAACCATGAATATTTAAGTATTTCTTTTCTTTTACGATTAAGATGAAATATTAGAAACTTTATTGTTTTCGCTTTTAGTCCTCTTCCTAACCCTTAGGCTATGAAGCTGACACCAGGACAATCGTGGAAGGCTTTGCTGAACACGATTGGACGTCTTGGTTCAGCGTAATGTTAGTCTAACCAATAAGCTTCCGTAAGCATACTCATTTATCTTTTCTCCCTTGTCCTTTGCTTCCTGTTTTTTAGGAAGCCTTTTTTCGTGCCATTAGGTTGCAAGGGATGAAGTTGCTTCATTGCCCTTTGAACATTGCATACGCGTGTGCACGTGGCTGACTATGCCTTTAGGCTATGAAGATGAGACAATGGCAACCGTGGAAGCCTCTGCTGAACTCGGTTGCCGTTTATGGCTCAGCGAAATGCTAGCCTAATAAATAGGAAGCCATGGGCACATACGGCGCAATGCCAAAGGGCATATCGAAGCCCTCTATCCCTTGCAAGCTAGTGTAGCACGGGAAAAGCCAAACTAAAAAAGCTCATCCCTAAACAGGGATGAGCTACTGTCATCTTAACCACCTATTTACATACGAGTCCTAGACTTTATACGTTTTCCAGATAACGGTGGAATTCCGGCTTAGCTTACTAAGATAATCTCTTATCCGTTCTGTCTGCAACTGGCAGCTACCTGCCCAAGAGTGATGTTCCAAACCTCTTACTCACATCAGGTTCTCACTATCCCTGATTCACTGGGGTTTTCACATAGATTTGTACTGTCTCTTTCATGGTTTTTAACTATATTGACATTATAATAGTATATAATTTTTCAAATGTCAACGCACTTCAAGTGTTTTCGCACTTTTCATCAAGTAGCAAAAGGCATTGACACTCTAGGAAAATTTTTTTATTTTCCTCTTTACATTTATTGGTTGCTATGTTATATTAAGTGTACTATGATGCTTAGTACACTGAGAACAGGAGGTAAGAGATGTTTCAAATCGACGCAATGTCAAGAAAACCCGTATATGAACAGATTATTGAACAGTTAGAGAAGTTTGTGTTAAAAGGAATCCTTACAGCTGATACTCAACTTCCCTCTGTAAGAAGTCTCTCCTCAACTATATCAATCAATCCCAATACCATTCAGAAGGCCTACACCGAATTAGACCGAAAAGGGATTATCTACTCTGTCCCAGGGAGAGGCTGTTTTATCACACCAGAAGCAAAAGAGATTTTAAGCCAATACAAACGAGACCAATTGGAAGACCTAATTATTTTAATAAAGGAGCTTTCTCTGGCGGGAATAACCAAAGAGCAAATAATAAAATGTATTGATGAAATATATAATAAGGAGGTTATTCATCATGATTCAGACTGAGAATCTGACCAAACGATTTGAAGATTTTACTGCTCTAAACAATATTAGTTGTACCATACCTAAGGGTTGTATTTACGGAATGGTAGGCTCTAATGGAGCGGGTAAATCTACCTTTTTAAGATTAATTACAGGCGTGTATAAGGCAGATGAGGGGAGTATTCTGATAGATGGCCAAAAGGTATATGAAAATCCTATGGCAAAAGAACGCATGTCTTATGTTCCAGACGAATTATATTTTCTACAAGGGGCTTGCATGAACCGTATGGCGGAGCTTTATAAAAATGTTTATGATAATTTTGATTCTGAACGATATACGTATCTTACCAAGGCTTTTCAACTAAATCCTAAGGTTTCTCTTGGAACTTTTTCAAAAGGTATGAAACGACAGGCTGCTATTATTCTGGCTTTGTCTTGCCGTCCAGAGTATATGTTTTTTGATGAGACCTTTGATGGTCTGGATCCTGTTATGCGTAACCTTGTAAAGAGTCTTATTTGCCAGGATGTTTTAGACCGAAAAGCCACAGCTATTATTACCTCCCACTCTCTTCGTGAATTAGAAGACCTTTGTGACCAGCTTGCCCTTCTTCATAAGGGTGGATTGGTATTACAAAGTGACATATCTAATTTAAAGACATCTCAATTTAAGATTCAGATTGCCTTTGAAGAGGATTACACTAGAGCTATTTTTGGTGACATGGATATTCGCTATTATAAGAAATCCGGCTCTGTTACCAACATGATAATAAAAGGGGATCATGAGGGCACCATGAAGAGACTACATATGATGAAACCTCTATTAGTGGAGATGCTTCCGCTTACTTTAGAAGAGGTTTTTACTTACGAGATGGAAGCTTTAGGATATAAATTTGATGATATATTGGAGGAGTATAAATAATGAAGAAACATATCTTTCATATAAATTTATATAAAGAGCAGCTAAAACAACTAAGATTAATTGGATTGATTGGGCTTGGTTTATTAAGCTTATTTTCCATACTACTCCCTATTGGAAAAGCATTATCTATGGCGAATGAAAGGCAAAATGGCTACAACCTTGAAAAGGTTGCTGTGGGACTACTTGACTCTCATTTCTATCTTTACTTTACCTTTACTTTACTTGTACCAATACTTGCTTTAGTATGCTTCCATTATTTAACCCAGCGTAATTCCAGCGACTTTTACCACTCTCTTCCACATACAAGGACCTGTATGTTTACCTGTAATATGGCGGCAATTACTACTTGGACCACCCTAATCCTTTGGGTGCCTACCATCCTTTCCATTATTATGTATACTATCTTTAATCAGTATTTTATATTGGATATTCCTTCACTACTTCGGTTTGCCCTTTTTATATACGGAGCATGCCTTTTAGTAATAACGTCCATTGGTATTGCTTGTAGTATTACTGGAACAGTGTTTACCAATGTAATTGTAGCAGGTATTATTATTTTTCTACCTAGAACTTTTATTCTCGTTTTTACAGAGATTATCACTAGCTCTTCACAACTACTAGTTAGTAATCGTCTATTTCCTCTACTGGATCCACAGTATAATATCATTTTTGGGTTACTTACTCCTAGTGGGTCAGCCTCTTTGACTATCGGTTGGAGCTCTTTTGCTTATAGTATCCTATTAGCTTTAATTTACCTAGCTCTTGGCCTACTTGCTTATAAAAAGAGAAAAAGTGAGTCCTCTAACCAAGCCGCTGTTTCCAAAAAAGTGCAGACAGTGATTCGCTTGATTTTAGGTTTTACCGTATCCCTAGTTCCTATTACACTAATTTTTAATGTGCTAACAGGATACGACCGTTTTGAATCTTCAGACCTTCCTGTATTCCTGTACACAATGTGTATACTATACCTAATTGCTTGTCTCGTTATGTTGTTATATGAACTAATTACCACCAAGAAGTTTAGAAATGTACTAAAAGCCCTACCTTCCATTGGTATTCTTGCCATAATAAATGTAGTGGTTCTCTTGGGTGCTTTGGGTGTTTACAAGGTTGCTACTAATTATAGTCCTGATGCCGAGGATATAGATTACATTATTACGGAACCAAAATTAGAAAACGGTAATACCCTATACTACGATACTAGGGCTACCTCCCTCCGTATTACTGATGAGAAGGTTCTTGAAATGATCGCTAACTGCTTAAAAGAGAATATAGAGTCTGCAAAAAAGGATAGATGGAACTCAGATGATAATCAAGTCATTGTAGGAATTCACTCTGGATTAACCACACACTACCGCAGCCTTCAAATGGATATGGAGGACTATAAAATACTTACTCAGAGTTATAGTAACTCTGATGGGTACATGGAGGCTTATCAATCCCTACCTTCCTTAACTGGTGATAAACTCTTCCTATATAACCTAAGTTTATCTAATAGGGAGTTTTTAGAACTCTATAATATAGCCAAAGATGAAGTTGCATCTCTTAAATTTAATGACTGGTATCTGGCTCTTAAGGGTCAAAGAAATGATGTACTTGATACAATTGAATTCTATGCTACTGTAAATAATGAAAGTCTACCGGGTATTGTTCCTATTAGTGGTATTCTTCCAAAAACCTATATGAAGTACTTAGAATTTTATTCAAAGGCAATGCAAGGTGACAAAAACACTATTTTGACAGACTTAAAGAAAATTCAATCAAAAGATACACTAGACAGTTATGATTGGGATATGGCATATGAGATTCTAGATCTAGCACAAAATCTGAGACTTACGTATGGCAATAGAAATAGCAATTTGTATTTTGAATACTCAGGACAGCATATACAAGCTATAAATGAAAAGGTTATGGAGCGCATTATCTCTAGCACTAGAGATTATAAGACTTTTGACCCAAATAAGGACTATTTAGTAAAAGTGGGCTATTCTAAATATAACATTCAAAACTACGCTAACTCTGGTGGTTCTTACATTTTTATTGTTGAAAAGGCTGAGCTACAAGATTTGGTGGAAGCAGAACTCAGTAACTTTGATCCATATACTACTTATACAGAGTAACAACTACAGAGGTTTCATAATGTTTCGTTCCAAATAGGGCCATATTTTAAAGAATGCGGTCCTATTTTCTTTGTTTCTTTTTCCTAAACTTGGTTTTTCATCATCCTCTCATTGACAGATTCCACTTAAATGATTACTATTAAGTTGTTTAAGCACCAATTAAATCCATCTCAATTTATGAATAATACATAAGTTAGTCAGAAGTGAAAAGAATATGTATTAGGAACGTACAACAAAGGAGTTAACAATGAATGATAATCTTACTCTCTTAACGGATTTTTATGAATTAACTATGATGCAAGGATACCTGTCTAGTGGAAACAATGAACGGGTTATCTTTGACGTTTTTTATCGGACAAACCCAAACGGCAGTGGCTATGCCATTTGTTGTGGTCTCGCCCAAGCCATTGATTATATTAAGAACTTACGTTTTAAAGACGAAGATATTGAATACTTAAAAACAACTACTTCATTTGATAATGAATTCTTAGAATATCTTAGAAACTTTACTTTTACAGGAGATATCTATGCTATTCCAGAAGGTACCGTAGTATTCCCTATGGAGCCTTTAGTAAAGGTTATTGCCCCAGCAACAGAAGCCCAGCTGGTTGAGACTGCTCTCTTAAATATTATTAACCACCAGAGCCTCATTGCTACCAAGGCCTCTCGTGTTTGCTATGCTGCAAAAGGGGATCCTGTTATGGAGTTCGGCCTTCGTCGAGCCCAAGGTCCTGATGCAGGAGTACTTGGTGCTAGAGCAGCGGTAATCGGTGGTTGTGTGGGTACCAGTAATGTTCTTAGTGCTAAGAAATTTAACATTCCTGCCCTAGGAACTCATGCTCATAGTTGGATTATGAACTTCGAGGATGAGCTTACGGCATTCCGTACGTATGCCAAACTATACCCAGATAATGCAACTTTACTTGTGGATACCTATGATACAATACGATCTGGTGTTCCTAATGCCATTCGAGTATTTACAGAGATGCGTGAGGCTGGTTGCATGCCTAAAAAGTATGGTATCAGGCTTGACAGTGGAGACTTAGCTTACCTTTCCAAAAAAGCACGTAAGATGTTAGATGCGGCTGGATTCCCGGATGCCTCCATCTGTGCTTCTTCTGACCTAGATGAGTATCTGATTGACTCCCTGAAGATGCAAGGAGCTGCAATCAATGTTTGGGGAGTTGGTACCAATCTAATTACCTCCAAAGATTGCCCTGCCTTTGGTGGGGTATACAAGCTAGCCGCCGTTGAAAAAAACGGTACTTTTCTCCCTAAGATTAAGTTATCTGAGAACCAATGGAAGATTACAAACCCAGGAGACAAAACCATTTGGCGTATTTATGACAAGGAAACTGGAAAACTAAAGGCAGACTTAATTGCCCTAGCAGATGAGAAGTTCTCAGAGGAGAATCCTTTGTTACTATTCGATCCAGTTAACACATGGAAAAAAACTTATTTAAAAGCTGGTACTTACACTCTTCGTGAGTTATTAGTACCTATCTTTATTAAGGGAAAATGCGTATATGAGTCTCCTAGTGTAACAGAAATTCGTGATTACTGTCAAAAGGAGCTAAACACCTTATGGGATGAGACGAGACGATTTGTAAATCCACACATCGTCTACGTGGACTTAAGTAATCAATTATGGCATATGAAGAATCAGTTATTAGACTCTTTTAATCAGGAAAAAGAACTGTAATTTCTAATCAGCATAAATTGACACATTTTTTAGTCAATTTATGCTGATTTTTCATATATTTTCTATAGCATTTCAAACTAATTATGGTATAATCATAGAAGAAAGTAACTACATATAGTTATTTATATGCTTTTAATGGGGAATTTAGGAATCTAAGATTTATCATTGGGATAAGCACAAATAGAAATTTTATAGTCACAAAAGGGGGAAACAGGCCTTGAAAAAAGGGTTCGCTGTTTGTTGTTTGTGCATGGGAATCATTGGCATAACTGGGTATTTTGCAGTAAAAAGCCATGCAAATAATAGTAATGCTACGGCTTCCTATGAATACTATTATAATAATAATGGTATTTTTAAGGATGACGCTAGCATGGAATCAAAGGAACAACTAAACGATTTATATGAAAACTATGCAAGTATGGACTTAATGACGGAGATAGATACAGACCCTAGCAGTCTAACGGTGTTTGTTAATAAAGAGTATGGACTGCCAGAGGACTACATTCCTTCGGATTTGGTAGAACCAGATGTCCGATTCTATTTTTCTTATTTTGACGAAAAACGTCTTCTAAGAAAAGCAGCTGCAGCTGCCTTAGAGAATCTTGTGGACAGCGCCTTAGACGATGGCCTCCAAATAGTTGGTGTCAGTGGCTATCGCTCCTACCAACGACAGAAAGCCATTTACAATAAAAATGTACGTACCATTGGTCAAAAGAGAACTGACATGTACTCAGCTGTTCCAGGTTACAGTGAGCATCAGACAGGATGGTCAATCGACTTAAGCTGTTCCAGCTTAAACTATGATTTAGAGGAAGCCTTTGCAGATACTAAAGAGGGAAAATGGTTAGCAGAAAACTGTTACAAGTATGGTTTTATCATTCGATACCCTAAGGGTAAAGAAGCTTTAACTGGCTATGCTTATGAACCATGGCATATACGGTATGTAGGTGTTAAGCTTGCCACCTTCCTAACCATAAACAATCTAACCTTAGAGGATTATTATAGTTATACTCCTTCTGAGAAAATAGAAATTACCGGACATGATCGACTTACTAGTGAGGAGGATACTGTAAATGAAACACCAGTACCTACTAAGACTCCGAAACCTACTAAGACTCCTACGCCTACAGTGGAACCAACAGCTACCGAGACTCCTACACCAAAGCCTACAAAGAAACCTACACCAACAAAGTCTCCTACTCCTACAAAAGAGCCAGTACAAACTAATACACCAACGCCAACACCAAGTGCTCCAGAAGGATCAACGCCATCTGTTACGCCAACTATAGAACCAACTATAGTTCCTAACAGCCCCGAGGCAAATAGACCTTCAGAAGATGTAAATGGGGAAAATTCTGGACCTAGTGTTGATCATCCAGAAAATGAGACTGAGCAGTAAGTAGAATGTTATATGACGCTGTAGCACTTAGCTGAAAATCCTACGTTAATCGTATGAAATTCTTGTGCTACAGCTTTTTTACACTCTAGCGTATCCAAAATAAGTATGCTATAATAGTACAGTTCTCCTTGCATACATTTCATATGTTTGGAACATATTTATTATTAAATGGAGGTAACCATGCGGACTATAATTGTTTCGTTGTTTCTATTGATATATGCTATTCTAAGTATTCCTTTGTATTTAGTGGAATTTATTATAGGTAAGATTAACCCACGGGTTAAGGTACGTTCTTCCCAATTCCTTGTTGCAAAAGCCTTTCGCATTATATTGTTTTTAAGTGGTACGAAATTCACAGTAATTGGTAAGGAAAATGTACCGAAGGAAGCTGTTCTTTTTGTGGGTAATCACAGAAGTTATTTTGACATTGTCCTAACCTATGTAACTACTCCACATCTTACAGGTTTTGTTGCTAAGAAGGAAATGAAGCGTATCCCTTGCATCAGCCATTGGATGCGTCACCTAAATTGTCTATTTTTAGATCGTAGTGATATCCGTGCAGGACTTAAAACCATTCTACAAGGAATTGAAAACATTAAAAATGGATACTCCATGTTTATTGCTCCAGAAGGCACTAGAAATCAGGAAAAAGAAATGCTTCCATTTAAAGAAGGTAGCTTTAAGCTAGCACAAAAATCAGGATGTCCAATTGTTCCAATTGCTTTAACTAATACAGATGAGATTTTTGAAAAGCATGCTCCTTGGGTACGACGTGCTAAGGTAGTTATTCACTATGGAGAACCAATTAACATGAAAGAATTATCCCCTGAGGATCAAAAACACATCGGAAGCTACGTACAAGAGGTCATTCGACAGATGTTAGCAGAGGATGAGAAAATACTTGTTACAAAGAAATAGGATTTCAAATAAATAACTATTTTATTTTTAAGTATTAAGTGCTACAATATAACCATTGCTGAACTAAACAATACGGAAAATTATATATAAGGAGGTACATAGAATGACAACATTTTTCATTGTACTCGGTATTATTCTAGCCGTTATTATCATTCTATTAGTAGTATTATACATTTTCGGTTCAAAGATGCAGAAAAAGAACGAAGCTGCTCAGGCGCAGATGCAGGCATCTGCTCAGACTACGTCACTGTTGGTAATAGACAAGAAGCGTATGAAGCTTAAGGAAGCCAATCTTCCTCAGGTAGTGATCGATCAAACACCAAGATATCTTCGTAATTCTAAGATACCTCTTGTAAAAGCTAAAATTGGTCCAAAGATTATGACCTTAATGTGCGATGAGAAGGTATTCGAAGTAATTCCTGTTAAGAAGGAAGTTAAAGTCGTTCTTAGCGGTATTTACATTATGGAAGTTAAGGGAATCCGTTCTGCTTTAGAACAGAAGCCTCAGAAGAAGGGCTTATTTAAAAGATTCAGAAAGAATAAATAATGTATAACAGAGGCTGATGCTATACGATTAAAATCGTAAAGCATCAGCCTCTTTAGGTATAGTAGGCAGCTCTAGTAAGTCCCATGAAAAGCAAGCTCTCGCATGAATTAAGCACGTAGTGGTACGTAAGGCCTGATGGCGAGAGAGGGTTTGGTGAGCTATAAAAATATGGGGAGATAATGAGGATAACTATGTAGGTTGTGCCCTGTTGGTAGGACACGCTTACGCTTTAAGGCAGTAAGAGCCAAACAAGCTTGGCAAAGGGATGCCAGCTTGTTTGACTCTTCTCGCCTTATCTGCAATGCGAGCATTGCAGTCCTACCACAGGAAATCTAGGTTTTCGTAGTAGGATTTTTATAGCATAATACGGTATAGACGCCATGACCAGGCCTAAGTACCAACGTGCTTAAACAGATTTTCATGGGACAGCTATTCGCTGCCTATGAGGGGATTGGCTAAGAGATAGTATATGGGGGTTCATCCGAGTGTACAGGATTCTTGATGATATCGTTATGTATTCTTGGTCTAAACTCGTGTTGTAAATATAAGACATATAATAGATTGAATTCCCATAACATTAAAACTATAATTTTCTTATATTCAACTAAGTTTGTAAGGGAGAAATTCATGAAATATAATAAAGTTATTAAAACTGCTTGTATATTACTTGCTCCACTTATATTGTTTTTTATTCTTGTGCTCCCTTATGCTTGGTTAAATGAAACCATTTAAGATACTACATATATAAAATAAAAACACATCCATTTGTTAATGAGCTCCTAACAAAGGATGTGATTCTATATTTTAATAACTTAATTTTTAATTTCTAGGTGTTATCCGAATGGTAATACTACAGTCAGAAACATGGTTGGAGTTAATATCAAGAACATATTCTAGCCCTACTACTATCTCCTCCTCCTTCTGAGTCTGATGAATCGAAGTTGTATACAGTCCGATCAGCAAATCACCATATGGGGTATTATAAAATGTAACATTCTTTTTGTTCTGTTCAAATATCATATGAACATTATTGGTACCCTTCTTAATAATATCCACTTGATTATCAGAGATCTTTATGGTATTCTTCGTCACCTCATGGGAGTTATCATCCATCTGTAATTCTTCATACACAACATAATGCTTTCCATTACGACAGAAATATTCACCAACAGAGATCACTTCTACTGGTTCTTCACTATTTAGCTCAAACTGAAGTCCCGAAATGGAAATAAGCACTTCCTTTTTCATATGGTCCCCTTCTAATATTGCTCAATGTTAATGTCTTTAGTTTCTTCTACGTCACATGGTAAAATGGTATTGGCAAAGGCTTTGAATTTCTCAGCACCATCACTTACAAAAAACTTGTGAGCCACAGAACCATTTTGGTTTAGTAACTGATGATTTTCTAACACTTCTCTTAAACGTTTAGCTGTCTCATAAGCAGGGTTTACTAAGGTAACCTCATCACCCATAACCTGCTGCACAGTACGACGAAGTAAAGGATAGTGAGTACAACCCAGAACTAAAGTATCAACTCCTAATTGCTTCAACTCTTCTAGATATCTAGAAGCTACTTCTGTAGTAATTGGATCCTCCAGCCAACCTTCCTCTACCAAAGGCACAAAGAGAGGACATGCTTTTCCATACACTTGGACATCTGGATTCGTTCTACTTAAATAATCTGCATAAATATGACTGTTAATGGTACCTTCAGTAGCAATAACACCTACTTTGTGATTCTTTGTTGTTTCTGCCGCCACCTTAGCTCCTGGCTTTACCACACCGATCACTGGAATCCCTACTTCCTTCTGTATGGTTTCCAAAGCAAAGGCACTTGCTGTATTACAGGCGATAACGATAGCCTTAACCTCCTTTGTCATTAGAAACTGTACTATCTGTCTAGAGTAGGTAATTACTGTTTCTTTTGACTTACTTCCATAAGGAACTCTAGCTGTATCGCCAAAATATATAATAGACTCATTCGGAAGCTGTCTCATAATCTCCCTTGCAACCGTTAATCCTCCCACCCCTGAGTCAAAAACGCCGATTGGGGCTTCACTATGCATTACTAACTTCCTCCTACTCCTGGTACCTACTCAACCCTAACTGGATTAATTTCTCTACGAGTCTTTCTTTACTAATTCCTTTGGCCTCCCAAAGCATTGGATAC
The DNA here is from genome assembly GCA_023416695.1 of Bacillota bacterium. Lineage (GTDB taxonomy): Bacteria > Bacillota > Clostridia > Lachnospirales > Lachnospiraceae > KM106-2. The sequence continues at coordinate 12,513 of JAEZGY010000047.1, forward strand.
ATACTAATAGAAGTAAACCCTGGAAGGGTGTTAATCTCATTAAATACCACCTGATTCGCCTTCTCATCATAGAAGAAATCCACTCTTGCTAGACCTTTACCATCTACTGCCTTAAAGATAGCAACCGCTGCCTCTCGAATCTCATTCTCCACGCCTTCTGGTAAGCTCGGATGGATATCTGTTTTGGAATCTGAATTATTGTATTTGGCATCATAATCATAGAATTCTGCCGCCGCAATAACTTCTCCTACTCCAGATGCCTTCACATCCTTAGATCCAAGTACTGCACATTCAATCTCTCTACCTACAATTGTCTCTTCCACCAAAATCTTATGGTCGTGCTCAGCTGCCAAGGTTAATGCTTTCTCTAATTCTTCGCGATTATTAGCCTTGCTGACACCTTTTGAACTTCCTGCATTGGATGGCTTTACAAAGACTGGGTAGGAAAGCTTCTCTTCTACTCTCTTCACCTGCTCTGCCATGTCATGAAGGCTATCAGCATATACTGCTACATAATCCGCTTGTCGTATATTCAAACGATCTACAATGATCTTGGTATACAGCTTATCCATAGACACACTTGAGGATAACACTCCACATCCTACATAAGGAATCTGAGAAAGTTCAAATAATCCTTGAACTGTTCCATCTTCACCATATAAACCATGTAATACTGGGAATATGACATCAATCTTCTTTACGGTAACCTTTCCATTCTCTATAAAAAGTACACCATGATGACTAGCATCTGGAGAAATTACAGCTGTTACCCTACTCTTTTCCCACTGTCCAGACATGATATCCTCTTGCTTATCAACTTTAAGCCAACGACCATCTTTAGTAATACCAATTAGTACTACCTCATAGATTTCCTTATTTATATTGGAAATTACTGTATTAGAGGAAACAAGTGATACCTCGTGCTCAGAGGATTGACCACCAAACAAAACTGCTACAGTTAATTTACTCATTCCATAGTTCCTTTCTTGTACCTTAATAAGCTATATTGTACTCTTTTTATAGTCATTATTCAAGCTATAATACCTTAGCAGATTTGTACCAAATCTCCTTATTTTCACCCCTATATACCAGTTTTCGATACTATACTTTAGAATAAACTTGTAAACCAATCCACTAACCAAAAGTGATATTCTACCTCTGGTTCTGGTTCTTCCGTGGTAGATGGTTCTTCCGTGGTAGATGGTTCTTCCGTGGTGCTTATAGAATCAAACTCTTCCTCTGACAAAACATTACGAAGTTGATCTTTTGACTGTTCCGGAACTATAGTGTAGGTATCATTTACCAAGCAAAGGTTAGGAAACATAACACACCACCAATTTTTACCCTCTGCCTTTCCTATGAGAATTCGAAAAGCTTCGTATTCACCTGCAGGAAATGTCAAATCTCCATATACTTTGACTGGGAAATAGCACTGTTCTAGTCTAGCAGTAACCTCATAATCATACCCCTGGTCGGCAATTACCTGTCTTGCCACACTAAGAACGTCCTCTTTATGTTCCTTAATTATTCTTTCTGCTTCTTCCTTAGTCTTACTATCTTTTAAAAGCACTTGCATATACAACACTACTTTGTTTTTCACTTTCAACTTTAATGCCTGATCCTCTGTTGAGTCGCTATTGGCAAGAACGTGAAAACGAATAATTTCATTTGCAATATTATGTTGAATGTCTGCCTTACTTTCACGAGAATTGGTGCAAATAAGAGTAGCCACTACCATTATGGCTCCAAGTACTTTTAGAACTTTTAGTTTAAGTATTCGTTTCTTATGTATCTTTTCTGTTTCTCTTATATAGGTTTTCATTGCATCCTTGTTTTCATCTATTTGGTTTACATCAGAATTTAACTCCGTACCATTTACTTCTATATTATTATTTTCTTCTATTTTTTTCATAGAAAAGCCTCCTCACTACTTATTAGCTGGAGTCTTTCCAAATTATTGGCATTTATACGAAAAACCAGAAAATACATCCTATTTCATAAGAAAGGATAACTTGTCAACCCATCAACTTCTGTGTATAATTATGTATACAAAGTACAAACTAGAGATAGACATGATTTGGAAAGGAATTTCACATGCATTCAATTAGATTAAAAGCTATGGCTAAAATAAATCTTGGATTAGATGTTGTCGGAAAGCGACCGGATGGTTATCATGAAGTTCGAATGATAATGCAGAGCATTAATCTCTACGACTCCATTTCTATCACTAGAACGAAGACTAATAGCATTAAAATAAAGACTAATTTACCTTATTTACCAGTAAATGAAAATAATCTTGTATATAAAGCAGCGGATCTTTTATTAACTGAATTCCATCTGCCAAAAGGACTCTTTATCTCCTTAAAGAAACATATCCCAGTAGCTGCTGGTATGGCAGGAGGAAGTTCTGATGCTGCTGCAACCTTAATTGGTATTAATAAATTATTTCACCTAGGTCTTTCTAAGGAAGAACTTTGTAAACGAGGAGTTACAATAGGTGCTGATATCCCATTTTGTATTATGAGAGGGACGGCATTATCCGAAGGAATTGGTGAGCTTTTAACTCCTATATCTGGGATTTTTGACTTCCCAATCCTTATTGCTAAACCGGATATCAGTGTATCTACTAAATATGTTTATGAGAATCTTTGTTTGGATGAAAACACTGCTCATCCTGATATCGATGGACTGATTCAGTCAATTCAGGCTAGTGATTTAGAAGGAATCGCCTCAAAAATAGGTAATGTATTAGAACAGGTAACCGTAAAGAAATACCCTGTAATTGAAAATATAAAAAGCTTTATGCGAGAACACGGTGCTCTCAATGCATTAATGAGTGGCAGTGGTCCTACTGTATATGGTATTTTTGATAAAAAAGAGACGGCCTATCATGCTATGGAACAGTTAAAGCTTAAAGGGTTAGCTAAGGATGTCATCTTAACCCGCTGTTTCACACCACACACATAAACCCATTTCAGGAGAAGAAAGGCAAGGGAACGCTTATGGATAATCACTTACAAGTTACTACAAATGAATATTTACCCCTTCGTGATGTTGTGTTTAAGACTCTTCGCCAGGGCATACTAATGGGAGATTTAGCCCCTGGGCAACGGCTAATGGAAATACAGCTTGCTAATCAGCTTGGAGTAAGCCGTACTCCAATTCGAGAGGCTATGAGAATGTTAGAATTAGAAGGTCTAGTGGTCATGGTTCCTAGAAAAGGTGCACAGGTAGCTAAGATCAGTCAGAAGGGATTACATGATGTGTTAGAGGTTCGTAGCGCATTAGAGGATTTAGCTATGGAGCTATCCTGTCAAAGAATCACGGAAGAGGAACTGGCACAGCTCAGAAATGCAATTGACAATTTTAAAGCTGCTGTAAAGCAAAAAGATATTCAAATAATTGCACAACAAGATGTGGCTCTTCACGATATTATTTACGCTGCCACCAAAAATGATCGCCTTATTGCTCTACTAAGTAATCTTAGAGAACAAATGTATCGTTATCGTATGGAATATCTTAAAGATTTTACTAGTCACCAAGGCATTATTGATGAACATGAGGCCCTATACATTGCTCTTTCCACTCACGATATAGAGAATGCCAAGAGTACCATGCACAACCACATATACAATCAAGTTAGAACTGTGAGCCGCAGCATCAATGGTGAGTAAACTCTTATCCTTCTATTAACTTTTTACTACTACGTCCGATATAGTTTATAGATACTATTAACGGAGCTTTATTACCAAGGAGGGTGATAATATGGGCGTAGAGGCTATTAGTAATTCTAATTCTGGATATACTGGAGCTAGTAGTAAGATATCCCCGAATCAAGCTACCACAAAAGCGGTAGCAAATAACACAGCAAACACTAACAATAATAGTGTTGCCGCTGTCTACGAAAAAAGTAATACATCCTATAAAATGGATACCGCTACAGTGGAAAAAATGAAACAAGATGCTGAAAGGCGTACTCAACAATTACGTAGTATTGTTGAAAAGATGATGACAAAGCAGGGAATGACTTATACCACTGCTACCGACATGTATGCTTTTTTACGCTCTGGTAATTATGAAGTGGATGCTACAACGCAAGCTCAGGCTCAGGCAGACATTTCAGAAAATGGTTATTGGGGCATAGAGCAAACCTCAGATCGTTTGGTTTCCTTTGCACAAGCACTTACAGGCGGCGATCCTAGCAAAGCAGATGAAATGATTGCTGCAGTAAAAAAGGGCTTTGATGAAGCCACTAAGGCATGGGGAGACAAGCTTCCTGACATCTGTCAAAAAACATTAGATACTACTATTGAGAAACTAAATAAATGGAAAGATAGCATTTCTTAGTAACTATATTAAGTAAAGAATAAGGCTGGCACTAAATTAGTGCCAGCCTTATTTTATGATAACTCCTTAAGTGCATGTCGAAGTGCTTCTAGTGCCTTTAACGGGGACTCGATTCCTTTGGTCGCCTGCTCCATTGGGCAGACTCCAGTACCAGACCGATTAGTGATGAACTCTACCTTCTTTTCATAGGTAACAGAAATATGATGTGCGTATAATACCTCTAAGGCGGCTTCACTTACAACCCTAGCATATAACTCTTTTACCTCTAGTAAAACATATAGAAAGGCTGCACCTCTTCCAACTACTTTGTCTGCAACAGAGAACCCTTTTATGTCTATACCATGGTCTAGCCAATTAAGAAGAGGCTTAATTCCTCGGTCTCTACTTGTATAGACTATGCTTTCCTTACATAATACACAGGTATAGTCTTCTTTTCTCAAAAGCTCTATAGCACACTGCAAATTATTAACCATTATTGTCTCCTTTTATCTATCTAACCGTTCTGATGCACCTTGTAATAAACTAATAATCGGAAGGTGCTGTGGGCAAACAGCCTCACACTGGCCACAACCGATACAACTTCCTGCTCTTCCACTTCTTTCCACTAGGCCATTATAAAAGAAATGTGGTCGCATATCTTCTCCATACAATCGGAGGGTATTTTCTGCCTTAAACACATCCGGTATAAAAATATTCTGTGGGCATCCATCCATACAGTATCTGCAATCCGTACAAGCGATGGTATCCATTTTAGCCATAGCTTCCACCACGGATTGAAGAACCTGCTTTTCCTCATTAGTAATCGGTTCAAATGCAGTAAAAGTTTGAAGGTTATCCTCCATCTGCTCTTTGGTGCTCATTCCGCTAAGGACAGTGACTACTCCAGGAAGAGACGCTGCATATCTGAGTGCCCAAGAAGCTATTGAATCCTTTGGTCTAACCTTCTTCATCAGATGTTCAATCTCTGGCGTCGTCTCTGCTAGCATGCCCCCCTTTACAGGCTCCATAACAATGATTGGAATATTGTATCTATGTAAAATCTCGTAAAGTCTGCCGGACTGTACCAATGGGTTTTCCCAATCTGCATAATTAAGTTGTATCTGTACTACCTCAACTTCAGGGTGTCCAGAAAGGATTTCTTCAAGAAGCTCTGGTGTTCCATGAAAGGAAAAACCAAAATGCTTAATCTTTCCCTCAGCCTTTTTTTCCATAGCCCAGTTAAAGCAATCATATTTTAGGTATCCTTCATAGTTACCACCCTCTTCTACACTATGTAACAGATAGATATCAAAATACTCCACACCAGTTCTCTCTAATTGTGTGTTAAAGATTCTGTCACGGTCTTCTTTTTCATTTAGCATCCACTGTGGAAGCTTTGTAGTTAGATAAAAAGACTCCCTCGAGTATCTTTTTACTAAGGCTTCTTTTACGACACTTTCAGATCTCCCCTCACAATACATATAAGCAGTATCAAAATAATTCATACCACTTTCCATATAACTATCAACCATCTCACAGACCTTATTAAGATCAATTTCTTCCCCTTGTTTTGGCAAACGCATCATACCAAAGCCAAGTTTAGGTAACTTGGTTACATCTAAGCTCATGCTTATCCTCCTATCTTCTCCCTATCTATCTTTTAAGGCTTATCTATAATTATATAAGTAGCAAATAGTTATTGCAAGTTAACACATAAAAATGGGCTGTTACATTGCGGTAACAACCCATTAAAACACTCTTCTATTAACAGATGGCGTCTACCTTCTTAATAAGGAGTAGATGATCTCCCACATTAATGGTACTGCTATCCATATCATTGGTTTCCATGATACTATCCACCGTGGTATAGAATTCCTTAGCAATTGCCCACATTGTATCCCCAGGTTTCACAATATAACCTGTAAGACTAGGCATTTCTTGAAGTAGACCAAGATCCATCTCCTCCTCGGTTACATTCCGAATCACCATCTGCCTTAACTGCTCCATAACAATGGAGTCCAAGCTAATACTACATTTTACCTCAATGTCATTACTATCCATCATAATTACATTCAGCTGCTCAATACTTGGTTTAACATCATAGAGACAGTTTTCGTTAATATTCTTTACCTCAATAACCTGAGAAAATGGTACAACACCCTTTATACATCCCAAAGGTTTACTGTCATCATCTGTGATATATAGAATCTGAACATATACCACACCCTCTACTTGGATACCATTATTCACGAGTTCCATGTCATCGATCTTAATGTTTCCGGAAACATTACAAATCTGTAGCACGCTAGGAGAATTGTTATCTACCATAATATGATCTACAACTCTTACCTTGCTATTATTTTTAGTTATAATATTCTCAAAGCCAGCCTCTTCAAAGTATGGGTGTATACGCTTTGCTGTAGAGTATACATCACATAATACATCTACCATCTCCTCTTCGTAGGCCTTAACATCTAGATCCAATACCACTTCTATGTCCACTACACGGTTCTCACCATCGGTATCCGCTTTTACATCTAGGCTCTTACTTAGAATCTGAATACAAATATCTGATATCATATTCTCATTACATCCACTACAGTCTACTGACCCACTAAACGGAATCTCTGTCTCATAGTATTGAACAGACTGATCTTCTGCTTCTGAGGAATATAACATAAAGATGATAAGTTCTCCCTTAAGACTAATCTTGTTATCACCCATTCTAGTATCTACATTCCTTAGTTCTAGTTCATGATAGTGAACGTCCATAATATTAGGTTTTCCAGTAGGAAGAGTAATCTCATCCTTAATTCGATAGGTATCCTTCTTATTGATGGCAAGCTGAGTAATCTCCATCTTCTTATTTAAATATTGCACATCAGGAGTAGCCTCCACCCCGATAGCAGTCTCTTCATCATAGATGCTTTCAGCCATACAGCGAAATCCAACAATGGATTTCACACTGACTTTTCGGGAATTAATCAAGCTAGTACTAAGGTCTTCTACTTCCCATTTCAAATTGATGTTGCTCTCTGGAGTAGCATCGTCCATATTAATCATTTCTTCAAAGGGAAGTCTGCCGATGATATTATGTACGGGTCTGTCGTCATCTGCACTGACATAAAGCAAGTTAAAGTTCAATTCTCCACGAACAGAAACCTTACCATTAAGAGGTTTTACCTCAGATAAGGTAATCACTCCCTGCTCCTTTACAATCCGATCAATATCAGGCTTAACGTCTGGAACATTGAAATCATCATCGAGGGTCAATTGCGTATTGCACCGACATTTCAATTTATTCATATGAACATTTTTCTTAATTAACTCCACAAAAAATCCCTCCTTGTCTATATATAACATACATATTCAGACCGGAAGGGATTTATTCGTAAACTTTATTCAATTTCTACTCGTCTGTCTAAGGACTAGACCGATCATAAAACTAATTACAAAGAGACAAACGCACATCTTTTGTTAGCAAATCAGAATAGCTATAGGAAACTGTTCTTGGGCCATCCTCAATGTCGTTATCCACTTGTACTAAAAAGATAAAAGGATGAGCTTCTGCAATAACACCTTGTGTAACATCCACTTTGTGTCTGCCCTTATTAGCCTTAATCAAAACCCTGCTACCAACATGTTGCGATAGTGCTTTTCTTACTTGACTTAAAGAATTCTGCTGCATCTTTATTCACCTCATCTTATCACATACATATATAATAACATGGTAAAATTTGTTTGTCAAATTGACAGTACATTGTAGAGCTTGACTTTACTGCATTATGCTAAAATATATTCCTAATATTTTTATGATTTATTGTGAATAATTATAACTTTTATTCGAATAATGTATTCTTTATTGTGCATTACTTAATTTATTACCTAAATTTATCTATTTGTTATGTGCATAATTAACAATTATTATATTTTTTCATTATTTACCACAATATCTTGATTTTACCATTTAGATATAACAAAATATTGTAAGTACATTGCATATATAATCACTGAAATACTACGCTTTTATCCATATATTCTAGCTTTACTACCAGGTAAGGATAGGTTATTGCTTGAGTAACCAGATCTTTTCCCGGCCCTATTAAATTTGTGTTAATGTAGATTGCATTGGTTGATAGGAACAAATCGTCTACGGAAATACTATAGCCACCTGTATTCTTTGCTCCATAGCCCACCGCAATATATAGATACTCATTCCCCTTGGTAGTATAGGTTAGTTTAAATGGGTTCGCTTTCTTCTCATTAATTGTGGTCAAAAGAGCCTCTGGTATCTCATGTTCTGGTACCACTGTAAACTCTAAGTCTTTAACTCGAACTACCTCATCATTTCCCTTACAGCTACTAAAAAATCCAAGGGGCAATAGAAAAATGAGCACCAAAATCCCTAAAAGCTTCCACTTTCTCACAACACAGCCTCCTGCTTATCTCCTTATCTAATTCTATGAAACATTCGGCTAAATCATACCCATATGCTTATTGCCACCACTGATCAAAGGACCATACCACATCAAAGTTATCATTCTTTACTGTTACTGTATAGGTCCTAGAATTCTTACCTGTCATTATAAGAGTCAATCTCATATTCTCCCCTATTACCTTATCAAAAGTTACTGGAATGACTCCTTTATACTGGTCATCAAGATAGACAGAGGCTCCTGCAGGAGAATTTATATGTATCTTATTGGTAGTACTCTGTGTTGGACTAATAGTTGGGATCGCTAATGGCGAAGGAGTCGCGGTTGGAGTGTTCTCCGTATCCTCCACTGACACTCCTGGACTAGGACTAGGTGATGTCCCTGAGGTGGTTTCTGCTGCTAACGTGATTGTTAAAACTTCCTTCTCTTCACCTACCTTAAGCTTTGCATAATAGGTTTGATAGCCAGCACACTCCACTTTTACCTCATAATCTCCAAACTTTAGCTCTATTGGTTTACTATAATCTGTCTCCACATTATCTATATACAAATCTGCTCCCGACGGAGTAATATCAAAATAGCATTTCCCAGTCTCTACCTTTTCAACTTTATATTCGCTAAAATCTAACGTATAATCCTCACCAGCCATCAGCTTTATGTACTTAGTAGCACTGAGTCCATCCTTGGTAATGGTAACCTTATAATCTCCCTCCCGTAACACAAGTACCATATCCTCTGTAACCGTAGTAATAATATCATAACCAACTTCAATGGTTCCATCTAGGAAAGCTTCATAACCAGTTAAGGTTACATAACCATGACCTTTTGTTACGATGATGGAATAGGCTTGTCCATTAATTCCTTTTATAGTAACTAGATCCTTGTCACTTAAATAATTTGTATCCATTTCACCATTTTTATCGAAGGCAAAAAGTAAATCAGTATATAAGTAGGTTTTACTTCCTATGGTAATGGATTTGTTTGTTTTGTCCATCTCCCATCTGCTAACCTCTTTATACTCCCATGCCTTCTCTGTAATATCACAGGTCTTAAGCTTACTAGTAACGGCATCAAAGGTAATCTCAACGATCTCTCCATAAGCCACCTCTTTTGCGGTAATTGGTTGATTGTAACGACTAGTAAAGCTTGTGGTCCCATCATAGGTAAATAACTGCTCTACCCCTGTGTCTATCATATAAAGGGTTACAACCCCCTCTTCTTTATTGATTTCCTTAACAACTCCCATAAGTATATCATCTTCTTCAGTCTGAGGTGGCTTAGAAGGTGCAGTATTCTGAGGTGTATTTGGTTTTTTAGTTTTTTTAGAGCCGTCAAAAACTCCGGTAGCGATTAAAACCAGTAAAACCACCAGACAGATAACACAAAGCCCTATGATATATTTAAATACTCCTGAGGTTTCTTCTTTTTCTCTATTTTCCATGTTCCTTATGTATCCCCTTTTCCATATGTTTTATAGGTTCCTCTGTATGATTCACATTATACAACAATCTTTCCTTAAACTAAAGTAGAAACGTGGCGGACTAAAAAAAGAGGCTGTAGCACTAAGTAGTGGAACAGCCTTCTCTCTATTTATAAATCTTTTATGGAAAGAACTCTTTTAAAAATTCTTCTTTACATGGTGCTTGCTGCTGTAAAATCGTAAGCTTTTGTATATTCCTTGAAGAAATCCAAGATTTCTTGTTATTAATATAATAATTAGTTACCTTCCAGAACTTCTCTGGGTAGAGAAGCATAAGGTACAGAATATGATACTCTTCCTTAGAAATAGAACGCACTGACTCATATCCATTTAAAATGGTATGACCGTAATTCTTATCCCAGTTGTTCTTCTCCATACATTTACGAAATAGCTGATATAGATCCATAATCTGAACGCCACAACAGCACTTTTCAAAATTGGTAACAGCTATTCCTTCTTTTGTTATGAGGATATTGTGATAGGTATAGTTCCCATGACACCCCAGTCCTTTTTTTAAACACTCTTCATAGAAACGATTGTAATAACAGGCTTCTAAAAGTGAAGTTGCCTTTTTAGCATCCTCATAAAAGAATTCAAAAATCAATAGAAAGGTGAGTTCAAAATCATTTCTCTGCTTTTTGTTCCAGATATAAGTCTTAACACGTTTCAATTCCTTGTTATGTTTGTCAAATAGCTCTGCTAAGTGAGGTTGGCAAATAGAGGTTTCCTCATCTTCCCTTATCCCCTCCAGTGCGTTATGAATCCTAGCCAAATTCTTCGATGCAGCATAGATATCCTTCAGATCCTTAAGGTTACATTCTTCCCCTTCAAACCAATTCTTAATAATATACTTTGTGCCAGCACTATCTGCTGTGACAAAGCCCCCCTCTTTATTGGGAAGAATTACATCCACATTGCTAAACCCCTTATTCACCAGCACGCCCTTTACTTTATTCTCATAAAGTAGATGATTCTCAGAGTCTTCAAAGCATTTGAATAGCTTTAAGCCTTGATTGGTTTCCAAAAGAAATGCACCTCTTGCACGGTACATATTATAGACTTTAAGATCATATTGCCTAAAAACTTCGCTATGTTTGTCGTCCACAGTATTGCCTCCAATCAACTTAATCATCCTAGGACTCAGTGCCTTGATTAATATTATGAGAGGGACGAAGTTTTCATACCTAAAAAGAAGGGTTATCCCTATACTTTTCCGACAAACGAAGAAGTTCTTCTCTGTTATTATACTCAGGATACTCTAATACCACATTTAGAAGGGTATTTAGTAGATTACCCAATTCCTTTCCTGGTAAAAAGCCCTGTTCTATTAAATCTTTTCCGTTAATTGCAAGGTCACTTTGACACATAGGATAACCCTTTCTAACGCAATCCTCATAAATCTTTCTCACTTTTTTAATAATCTCATATTTTCCTTCATAGGTTGTAGGATTCTGCGCAGAAATATCTGCATGTTGTACTAAAAATAACAACTCCATAAGGTCATTCCCCATTGTATTAGCAGCCTTTCTTACTATAACTGGCTCAGGCCTAATTCGTTCATCGTGATGAGTAATTAAGCGCACAACAAGGTTGATGGTGTAATTGTCAAACTTAAGTCTATTAAGAATAGATTTGGCCATTTTACTACTAATAGCGGGGTGACCATGAAAATGGTCTCGACCACTATGGTCTAATGTTCTCGTCTGAGGCTTACCAACATCATGAAGTAACATGGTAAGACAAAGCACCGTATAAAGCTTAGAGTCAATCTGAAGTAGTTCCTCTGGATAGTCTTTCTCCTCTACCACTAATCTTCTCATTGCCCTAATAGACTCGATGGTGTGGACTCCCACATTATATATATGATGTGGGTTAATCTGAGGAGTATGAAGCATATCATCAAATTCAGGCAAAATTACTTTCGTTATTCCAAGTTCACTAGCTGTAATTAGCTTTTCTGGATGAGGAGAGGTTAGTAGCTTCACTAGCTCCACTCGAATACGCTCTGCACTAATGGCAGTAAGATGCTTTGCCTTGGCAGAAATGGCTTTGGTAGTCTCCTCATCTATAGTAAATCCTAACTGGGCCGCGAAGCGAACCGCCCGAAGTATTCTAAGGGCATCCTCATCAAAACGATCCTCTGCCTTACCTACGCAGCGAATCACTTTATTCTGAAGGTCATGAAGACCATTAAACTCATCCACTAATCCTATAGTTGGATTGTATGCCATAGCATTAATCGTGAAATCTCTTCGTTTTAAATCTTCAATTAAGTTACTGGTAAATTCCACGGACTTAGGGTGACGATTGTCCTCATATTCTCCATCAATTCGATACGTGGTAACTTCATAACCTGTTTTATCTAACATTACAGTAACGGTACCATGTTCTATCCCTGTATCGATGGTTCTACGAAACAGCTGCTTTACCTCTAGAGGTTTGGCAGATGTAGTAATATCCCAATCCTCTGGGCTTCTATTAAGGATGGTATCTCGCACACAACCTCCTACAGCATACGCCTCAAAGCCTGCATTGGTAAGTGTATCTATTATATATTCCACTTGGTCTGGAATCTGTATTCTCATCATAACACCACTTTTCTATTTAGATTCTATATCTTCTTATGTTATAGCATTTTTATCCTATTACTAATTATACTTAGTTTTACAAGAAGTGACAACATGAATTCCACTAAGCCTCTGCTAGAGTATTCCCACTCTATCGAAATTAACTCTTGCATAATCTCATATTTCTGCTATACTTTTTTTGACATACGTAAACAATATAATAATGAGCAGAGTAGAAGGTTGTGCGTTAAGTGCTGATTAGACGGGGAGTTGCTAATCGGACGAAAAGCTTAGGCTTGCGGTACAACATTCGCATCCCGCTGCTACACATAGATTACATACCTCTATGTTTGTAGCACTCGATCTGCAAAGGAGGTATCTTTTTTTATGAAAAATACACTTGTAAGATTTAAGACATCTACCTTTGAGTTAAAAAAAGTGAAGAGTCTTGCTATCACAGCTATGCTAGTGGCTATGTCCATTATACTTAGCTATTTATCAATTGAAATCACTCCAAGTATCCGATTTAGTTTTGCTTTTTTACCGATAGCCATCATGGGTTATTTATTTGGACCGGTAGTCAGTGTTTGTGGCGCTTTTTCTATTGATCTTGTTAATTTTATGTTTAAACCTGCTTTAGGTTTTAACCCTGGAATTACCCTTTGTGCCATGATAACTGGGCTGATCTATGGTATGTTTTTATATCAAAAGAAAATATCATTGCCACGAGTGAGTTTGGCTTGGGTTACCAATTCTGTCTTCAGTAATCTATTATTAAAATCCGCGTTTCTAGCTCCTATGATGGGTTTCACATACCCTGCCACACTAGTATCTAGGATTCCTGTACAAATTATCGTAGCTGTGTTAGAGGTGACTCTATTTATGAGTATCTCCCCAGTACTAAAAGCACTGAAAAATAAATAAAAAAACATCCCACCTATCTACCCCGGATGATATGTACCCCCTTTACTGGACAAAACAGTAAAGGGGGTTTTGTTGTGAAATATGATTTTGTTTTTAAGATGAACTGTGTGGAACTATATAAAAATAGGCAATGGCCTGACACACCAGAAGGAATCGGACAAAAAAATTTCAGAAAAAGGATTGTTTCTTGGGCTAAAATTGCAGACATTCATGGAACGGATGCTTTAAGGCACCCTACGACCTGTAAAGAACGCTCACCCGAAGAAAGGTACTCACTTGTAGCACGTGTTTTGGCGGGTGAATCACAAAAAAGTGTAGCCATTAGTGCTGGAATTGATTCAGGACTATTGTCTAAATGGGTACAAATCTATAAAATAGAGGGATATAATGGATTATATTTAAAAAAAGGCAGATCTGCCAAGGAGTATATGATGAAAAAGGACCGTATCCCTACAGAACTTACACCTTCTGAAAGAGAAGAATTAATAAGGTTAAGAGCAGAGACTGAATATCTCAAATCCGAGAATGAAGCAATAAAAAAATCCATCGCCTTGAGACGAGAAAAAGAAGCTGCGCAACTCAAGGCGAGAAGGCAGCAATCATCAAAGAACTCAGAGAAAAAGGATATGCTTTAAAACATTTGCTAAAAGCCATTGGACTATCTAGGTCTACATACTATTATGAACTTAATCATATTTGTTTTGATGTAAAAAATCAGTATCTAATGGATGAAATCAATGAGATTTATAAAGCTAATAAACAACGATATGGTGTTCGTAGAGTTCATCAAGAATTATTAAATAGAGGCTACGTTATTAATCATAAAAAGGTGCAACGGTTAATGCATAAGATGAGGTTAGTCGGAAGACGTCCTAAAGAAAAATATCATTCATATAGGGGTGAAGTCGGAAGAATTGCTGATAATCTCATAAACAGAGATTTTAGTACGACTGCTCCATTGCAAAAGTGGACAACTGATGTGTCGCAATTTAATTTATCATGGGGCAAATGCTATCTATCACCAATTTTAGACATGAATACTAATGAAGTTATTTCATATGAACTGTCAAAAAGCCCAAATATGGAGCAAATATCCAACATGCTAAGGAAGGCATTTAGCAAGTTTACAAATACTAACGGAATTATTTTTCACTCTGATCAAGGTTGGCAATACCAACATACGTATTATCGTGAGGAATTAAAGAAACATGGTATTGTTCAGTCGATGTCACGAAAAGGGAACTGTTATGATAATTGTATTATGGAGACTTTTTTCGGAAGACTCAAAACAGAGATGTTTTATGGCCATGAAAGAGATTTCGTATCCTTCGATGAATTTTACAAAGCTATAGACGAATATATAGATTACTATAATAATAGACGAATTCAAGCAAAAACAAAATGGATGCCTCC
>JAEZGY010000073.1 GCA_023416695.1 Bacillota bacterium
CTAGAACACTAGGAGCATCCAATAAAAGATTGATATTTAAAGAAATTCTACCAAATATTTATGGGCAGCTTATTATTATGACCATGATGACAATCCCAAATGCAATCTTTTATGAAGCCTATCTTGCTGTCGTAGGGCTTAGCTTACCAGTACCTCAGGCCTCTTTAGGTACTTTAATTAACCAGGGATTTAATAGTATTCTTGTTTATCCGTATATGATGATTATCCCAGGGGTAATATTTGCCATACTTATGTTAAGCTTTAATCTATTTGGTGATGGTTTACGTGATGCACTAGATCCAACGATGAAGGAGAGATAGTATGGAAGAGAAAGATTTAATTTTAAGTGTTAAAGACCTCAAGATATCTTTTAAAACAGACAATGGACTTGTCAATGCAGTTCGTGGTGTTAATTTTGATCTACATAAAGGTGAAACCATTGCCATAGTCGGAGAGTCCGGTTCTGGTAAATCTGTTTCTAATAAAGCAATCATGGGATTGTTGGCAAACAATGCTGTCATTGAGGGTGGTTCTATTGAGTATACATGGAACGATGAGTATACAGGGGAAAGAAAACAGGTAGATCTACTTCAGTTAACAGAAGAGGAAATGCAAAAGGAGATTCGTGGGCGTAAAATTGCCATGGTATTTCAGGATCCTATGACCTCACTTGATCCAACCATGAACATTGGGAAACAGATTATGGAGCCAATGATGGTTCACTATAAGAAAAGTAAACAGGAAGCTCATGCGGAGGCCATCGAATTATTGAAGCTAGTTGGTATCGAAGATGCAGAGAGAAGGATGAAAAACTATCCTCATCAGTTATCTGGAGGTATGAGACAACGTGTTGTAATCGCCATTGCTTTATCATGTAGCCCTTATGTTCTTATTTGTGATGAGCCAACGACTGCCTTAGATGTAACCATTCAAGCAAAGATATTAAATCTTATACAAGATATTCAGAAAAAGAAGGATCTCTCTGTTATTTATATTACTCATGATCTTGGTGTAGTGGCTAAGGTTGCAGACTATATTAATGTTATGTATGCAGGTAAAATCGTAGAGACTGGTACCACAGAAGAGGTCTTTTATGATCCTCGACATCCTTACACTTGGGGACTATTATCTGCTATGCCTGATTTAACTACTAAAAGCGACATCTTATACACAATTCCAGGTACACCACCTAACTTGACGCAGGAGATTAAGGGAGATGCTTTTGCTCGAAGAAATCAGTATGCGTTGAATATTGATTATCGCGTAGAACCTCCAATGTTTGATGTGAAAGGCTCGGATACTCATAAGGTTGCTTCATGGTTAATGCATGAAAAAGCTCCTAAAGTTGAGATGCCAGAAGCATTAAAGCAAAGAATCGAGGCAATGAAACGGGGGGAAGACGTATGAGTGACGCAGTACTTACTGTAAATAACCTAAAACAGTATTTTAAGCTTAGTAGAAATCAAACTGTTCGTGCAGTGGACGGTATCTCTTTTGAGATTGAGAAGGGAAAGACCTATGGCCTTGTTGGAGAATCTGGTTCTGGTAAATCTACCACTGGCCGTTCTGTCATACGTTTGTATCAACCTACTGGTGGAGAGATTATTTTTAACGGATGTAATATCTCTGGTAAGCTAAGCAGTGACAATAAGAAAATGCTTCGTACGAAGATGCAGATGATTTTCCAAGATCCAATGGCATGCTTAAATCCTAGAAAGAAAGTTATGGATATTATAGGCGATGGCCTAATGATTCATAATCTATGCAAAACTAGAGAAGAGATGGAAGAAAAGGTATATCAGACACTTGAACTGGTAGGTTTATCTAGAGAGCATGCAAAACGATATCCTCATCAATTCTCCGGTGGACAAAGACAGCGTATAGGTATTGCTCGTGCCCTGATTCTTGAACCTGATTTAATCATTGCAGATGAAGCAATTTCTGCCTTAGATGTATCCATTCAAGCCCAGGTGGTTAACCTGATGAAGAAGATTCAGAAGGAAACGGGGATAGCTTATCTCTTCATTGCCCATGACTTAAGTATGGTAAAGTATATCTCTGACCACGTTGGAGTACTTCACCTTGGACATTTAGTGGAAGCGGGTTCTGTGGAGGAGATCTTTGAGAATCCAATTCATCCATATACAAGATCACTACTTAGTGCTATTCCTGTGCCAAATCCAAAAGTGGAGAAAAATAAGACATTGACAGAGTATAATGTATCTACGCTAAAATGTGATTACAATCATAGTAAACAAATACATATCGACGGTACTCATTATGTACTTGGTACAGAGGAAGAAGTTGAGGAATGGAAGCATTGTTTTTAACAATGCTTCTTTTTATTTGCAAATTAATGGGGGGAGGGTATTTTTAGATGGCAGGGGGTGTATCCTAATTTAGAAAGAAATATGGAGAATATTAAGAGAAAACATAGATAGAAATAAAAGTAAACAGGAAGAAATACCTATATAATTATTGAAAGATATTGTAGAAAATAGAAAAATATGTTAATCTAAATATAGAGATTAGATTTTTATATAGTATAGAATCTACTTCATAAGAGGAGGGTTTTTAATGAAAAATATTAGAATCAACAAAAAAGTGTTATCACCTATTTTTCTATTAGCTCTGATTGGTTTATTAGCCTGTTATATTGGATTAAGTAATTTGTCAAAAGTACAGAATTCAAGTGAAAGGATAACAGGTACTTACCTAGAAAGTATTATGAATTTAGATTCGTTGTCACAAGAATTTGTTATTCTACAGAAGGAAATGATACAGCACTGTATCGCTTTTGATGAGGATAAGGATGATGTAGAAGTATATATGAAGATGAGTAAGAATAGCATTACTTTCTATAAGGATACTTATAAAAGTTTCATATTAGATTCAGAGGAACAGGAATTATATGATACATTTGAACAGAAACTTCTTACATATTTAAAAACATACGATGAAATCCTAACATTAAGTAAAAATGGTCAAGATGAAGAGGCTATTAATAGAACTAATACAGAATTAAATACGATGTCTGATGAAATTAATGATATACTAGATAATATGAGAACCTTAAGTAAGAATGCTATTGTTGAAGCAACTAAAGCCCAAGATGCATTATATCAGAAATCTGTCATCTTTACGATTATTATGCTTGTGATAATTGTACTTCTTTTAGTGGTTACGATTATTGGATGTCAAATTCTGATTGTCCGTCCATTGAGTAAGTCGAAGGATGAGCTACAGATGATAATAAAATCGATTAATGAAGAACGAGGTGATTTAACAAGGAGACTTACCTATTCTTCTAAAGATGAAATCGGTCGGCTTACTAATGGTGTGAATCTATTTATTGAAACCTTACAGAGTGTAATGGAGAAAATTACGAAAAACACTAGGAGTATGGCTGATATTGTTGGAAGTGTCACGCATAGTGTTTCTTCGGTGAATGATAGTACGTATGATGTATCTTCGATAATGGAAGAATTGTCCGCCACTATGGAAGAGGTATCTGCTACAACAGTTGGATTGACGGAAGATGTGTCCAACATAAGTACGGAGGTTATGAAAATCTCAGATGATTCTATGGGACTTAAACAGTATGCGGTTGAGATGGAAAAAAGAGCAGATGAATTGGGAAATAATGCTGTAGTAAATAGAAAAAATACTGCCGAGGTAGTGCACGGTATTGTTATTGAACTGAAAAAAGCAATTGAAAATAGTAGTAGTGTAGAAAAGATAAATGAGCTTACAGGAGAAATATTAAATGTTTCTGGCAAAACTAATTTATTAGCTTTAAATGCAGGTATAGAAGCGGCCAGAGCTGGAGAATCAGGAAAAGGTTTTGCAGTATTAGCGGATCAAATTAGACAACTGGCAGAGAGTACAAAGGCAGCTGCTAATAAAATTCAAAAAACCAATGAAACAGTAGTTCTTTCTGTTAAAGAACTAGTAAAAGGTTCCAATAGTATTATACAGTACGTAAATGAAACAATTCTACCAGACTACGATGGTTTTGTTTCTATAGGTGAGCAGTATAAAAACGATTCAGTATATATCAATGATACGATGCAGCAATTTGCCGAAAGTGCCTTCCAGCTCAAGAAACGAATGCAGGAAATGGATATTACGATGCAGAATATCATGAAGATAATGGAGGATAGCTCTCAGGGAGTAGTTGCCGTTACTGTTAGTACCAACAGCTTAGTAGAACAGATGACTAACATCTCAGATAAAATGGAAGCAAACAAAAAAGTTACAGATGACCTACAGAGTGAGGCTGAGAAGTTTGATACAAGTCAGTTACTCATTTAAAATATAGTAAATAAGATAAGATAAAAAGTAGAGCATGACCTGCTCTACTTTTTATTTGTTAAGGGATAGTAGTATACTGTCGATTAATAGTGATATTCGTAACTACAGTTTCGACTTTTTACTTGAAAGATTGTAACCTCATTCTTACTAAAGCGAAAGCTTGCCTTAGTACAGTTACTCTCTTTTATGATACCTATCATATGCCCTTTTTTGGGGGAACGAAGAGGTAAGGGTTTTGCAGGTGAAAGTTTGATAGCAAGCCGATATGGTCCTTGGGTAAGTACTATTTTTGTTTCAGTAATTAAAGAAAGGTTCACCCCCTTATAAGTGGCCAGTCGGTACTCCACTCCTTTATAGGTAATGGCACATATGCAACCTGTAAAATGAAGTCCCAGGAAAGGGATATGGGCAATGGAAACCATGATACTTAAGTCCTCTGTAAAATCATTACAGTGAAGCCAAAGGTAGCTTTTAGGAAAAGATAGACCATAGTCCCCCTCAATATAGCCTGTACCATCAGTGAAATTATAATCTATTCCTCTCACTGTAAGACTTCCCTTTAAGGAATGCTTCATGCTAATAATCTCATGGCTGCATTGCATAGGAAGATAGTGAAATGGTCCCATAATGGGAGATTTTAGCGTAAGGAAAGGTCCATAATATATACATCCTTTTATTTCTGGATAGTTAAGCATTATTCCACGTCTAGATACCTTACATCCTGTTAAGCTGTCATATTGTAACACCTCATGGTTTGTGATTACCTGAAGGAAAGGACCACTAGAAGCTTTTCCTGTAATAACTGCTATGGTGTTGTCTCCTTTTTGATGCTTATAATAACGTCCAGCAAAATAATGTTTCATACAAGTTGTCCTTTAGTTTTACTATAGTATGAACCAAAAAGGAATCTTGTAAGCTGAAAGAAAGTAAAAAACTTACTTTCTTTTTATTTTCTCATAATTTTCCTTAAATTTTATTGAAAATGTCAAAAAAATAAATGCAAATTAATTAATAGTATCAATAAAATCTACAAAGTTCACAAAAATGTCGTATTGTGTATTTTTTTGTTGTATACGTGAATAGATTTTTGTAAAATTGATTTATACAAATAACTTCCATTTACTATAATTGGTTGAATACAATACAAAGGAGAAAGTATGATTACATTTTTAGTTTGCCTTGCTATCTTAATTGGTGGCTATTTTATTTACGGTGAATTTATCGTAAAGACAGTTGGGTATAACGATGAAGCAAAAACACCAGCTGTAAGACTTCAGGATAATGTGGATTATGTTCCTATGCCTTGGTACAAAGTTTTTCTTATCCAATTTTTAAATATTGCAGGTACAGGCCCAATCTTCGGTGCTATTAGTGGTGCTTTATTTGGACCAGTAGCCTTTCTTTGGATTACTTTTGGTACTATTTTTGCTGGTGGTGTACATGACTATCTATCTGGAGTAATTTCCATGAAGCATGATGGAACGTCTGTATCCGAGTTAGTTGGTGTCTATCTTGGTGGCAAGATGAAGATTGTCATGAGAATATTTTCTATCATCCTATTAGTTTTAGTAGGTACAGTATTTGTAAGTTCACCAGCAGGACTACTTTCCAATATGACTGGTCAGTCTATGATAATGTGGACAGCTTTAATAATTGTTTATTACCTTGTGGCAACCGTTTTACCAATCGACAAATTAATTGGTAAGGTTTATCCGTTGTTTGGTGCTGCATTACTTGCTATGGCAGTTGGTTTATGTGGTGCTATGTTTATTGGTCACTTTAATGGAACGAAGCCTATGATGGAGCTTACTCTTAATAACCTTCATCCGGCTGGACTTAATGTTTTACCATTCTTATTTACTACCATTGCCTGTGGGGCACTCAGTGGATTCCATGCAACCCAGTCTCCAATGATGGCTCGTTGTGTAAAACGTGAAAGTGAAAGCAAACGAATCTTCTTTGGTTCCATGGTTGTAGAGGGCATTGTAGCATTGGTTTGGTGTGCAGTTACTATTTCCTTTTTTGGTGACACAGGACTAATTAATGCAGCTCTTGCTGCTGGTGGTGGTGCTTCTGGAGTTGTAAATACAGTATCAAAAGAGTTACTTGGTACATTTGGTGCAATCCTTGCAGTATTAGGTGTTGTAGCTTGTCCAATTACCAGTGGTGATACAGCTTTTCGAAGTGCGAGATTAACTATTGCAGATGCCTTTAAGATTAAACAGGATCGTTTTAGAAATCGTATGTTATTAGCAATCCCACTTTTTGCAATTTGTGTTGTTTTAACTCAAATTGATTTTAATATTATTTGGCGTTATTTTGCATGGTCTAACCAAACCTTGGCAACTATCTTTTTATGGACAGGTTCTGCGTATCTGTTAAAAAACAAAAAGAATCACTGGATTACTACGATTCCAGCAACCTTTATGACCTATGTGGTAATCTCTTATATTCTACAAGCGCCAGAAGGCTTACGTTTAAGTACAATATTCTCTAATGTTGTGGGTATTGTTGGTGCCATACTAATGTTTATTTACTTTTTATTCAAAACAAAAAAGAATAAAAGCGAAGTATAACTGTAAGAAAATTAAGCTCCCTTTCAGTAAAAGGGGGCTTTTTTATTTTTTGGTTGTAGGAACATTGTACAAGGTGGTATAATATGGTAATACTATCTATATGGAGGGGTTATGGCAAAGTTAGAGTATGAATTAAAAGGGAATTATGAAACAATTCTTAATGAACTAGATACAGCTGTATTAGAGGGAAGTATGTCAGCTAGCTTAGAGGATTCCTCGGATTTTCATGTGGGAGATTCTCGATGCAGTGTTCGGGTTTATGAGAGATATAGTGCATTTGGAGGAAACAGAGTTAGTATGAATCTCACTCTGTATTCAAGTGAAGGTCGTATTTTTCTGACAGCTATTACATCAGGGGGAAGCCAAGCAATTTTTTTTAAGATTAATACTGTGGGAGAAGAAAGCTTTCTAGATACGGTACGTGATGTGGTTGAGAGTTTTAAGAGATAATAAATAATGTCGAAATTCGGCTAACGATTTATCTTGCAATTTACTTTCATAATGATATTATAAATTCATCTAAAATGCATTTAGACGACGGAGTCAGATTATTCTGACTCCGTTTTTTTGTTTATTAGAATTTAAAGGGTAAATTCCAATAAGCAAAAGTAAGATTTCAGAAGGGCAGGTGTTGCAGTTATGAAACAAAAGGATTTAACAAAACCAGAGTTATACAAAAGATTAATAATGATTGGCTTATACCTATTTGCCGCAGCAATCGTTATTATAGGTTCATTCTTTACCACCTATTGTATTATGTATCAGGTGACAATTCCTATTCTTAATAACTCCGTGCCTGGTGCTATCTTAGGTATTCTAGTTGCCTATTTTGGCATAAAGAACGTTATTATGGTCTATAAGTTTGAATCTACTTTCTATGAGAAGGGAGCCATGTTTTCATGGCAGAACTTTAAAAGGCAAGGAAAAAGGCTTAAATCAAAAAATTAGAAAGAGGGGATTTTATGAAGAAATCATATAAAGTATTGGGATTAGTAGTAGGGGCAATTATTTTAGGCGCAGTGCTAGCTATTTCCTTTTTGGGATATGGAAATGCAGATCCAACAGGGGCTTCCTATGTAGCCGCAACAACAGGATCTGAAACTCTTCAAGATGTAGCTCTTACAGCTAACAAGGCAATGTATGGAGCAAACTATACATGGGTGATGATTGCAGCGTTTATGGTATTTTTCTTCCAGTGCGGTTTTGCTATGGTGGAAACTGGATTCTGTAGGGGTAAGAATGCTGCCCATACCATGACAATGAACTTTATGGTTTTCCTAGTTGGTGCAGTTGGTTACTTCTTAACTGGATTTGCTTTTCAGTTCGGTGGTTCTGGTGGAGCAGCATCTCTAGGTACTGGTGGAGCAGCCTTAAATTCAATGGCATCCATACCGGGGTTAGGTGGATTTATTGGATATAAAGGTTTTCTTTTGTCAGGTAGTGGTATATATGACCCTGGTATCTATGCCTATTTCTTCTTCCAAATGGTATTTATGGATACTACAGTAACGATTCCAACTGGTTCTATGGCAGAGCGTGTTAAATACTCCGCTTACGTCATCATCGCATTATTTATCTCCATGTTCTTATATCCTCTGTTTGGTAACTGGGTATGGGGCGGTGGCTGGTTAGCTACTCTTGGTAAGAACTTTGGTATTGGTCATGGTGTAGTAGACTTTGCTGGATCTGCAGTTGTACACTCCATGGGTGGTATGATTGCTTTGGCTGGTGCTATTGCAATTGGACCAAGGCTTGGTAAGTTTAAAAAGGATGGTACGGCTAGAGCCTTCCTAGGACATAACATTCCAATGGCAATCATCGGTACCATTATCTTATTCTTCTGTTGGTTCTCCTTTAATGCTGGTTCTACCTTAAATTCAGCTGACGTGAGACTTTCCGTAGTAGCAACCAATACAATGATAGCTGGTGCAATCGGTGGTGTGGTATCGATGATGTATATGTGGATTAAGTATGGGAAACCAGATCCTTCTATGACCGCCAATGGTGCGTTAGCAGGTTTGGTTGCAATCACCGCACCTTGTGCCTTTGTGAATGCATCATCCGCATTTGTTATTGGTTTTATCGCAGGACTTTTAGTATGTATCGCAGTTTCCTTTGTAGAAAGAAAATGTAAGATTGATGATCCTGTAGGAGCTATTTCGGTACACTGTGTAAATGGTGTTTGGGGTGTTATAGCACTTGGACTTTTTGCAGATGGTACGTATGGGGATGGGTTAAATGGAGTTGCTGG
>JAEZGY010000021.1 GCA_023416695.1 Bacillota bacterium
TTGTAAGGTATCTAGTATAGGATGCAATTTTCTTTCTTCCAGTCTCACCATCTTTATGCATTTCTTCTAGACTTGGAATAGCAATTGTCAACAACTGCATAATAATAGATGCAGTGATGTAAGGTGAAATGTTCAATGCAAAGATAGATAAACTTGACAATGAACCACCTGTTAATGTATCAAAGAATTTTAGTGAATCATTGCTGCCGAATACATCGGCAGCTGTTTCACTTATTTTATAGAGTGGTAATTGAGATCCAAGTCTTACAATAAGAAGTGCTATAAAGGTAAAAATAATTTTACCTCTTATATCTTTTATTTTAAAAGCATTTCGGACCGTATCAAACATACTAAATCACCTCAGCATTTCCACCAAGAGCTTTGATCTTATCTGCAGCACCAGCACTATAAGCATTAACCTTCACATCAAGCTTCTTAGTTAATTCTCCATTTCCTAGGATCTTAACTCCGTCTTTAGGGTTTTTTACAATACCAATTTCCATTAAAGATTCTACAGTTACAACTGCACCATCTTCAAATCTATTTAATACATCAACGTTGATACCAACGATTTCACGTGTATTTCTGTTTGTAAATCCTCTCTTAGGTAATCTTCTATATAAAGGCATCTGGCCACCTTCGAAACCTACTCTAGGAGCTCCTGAACGAGCTTTTTGACCTTTATGACCTTTACCTGCTGTCTTACCATTACCTGAAGCATGACCACGACCTCTTCTAAAGCTGTCGCTTTGCTTAGAGCCTTCAGCTGGACTTAATTGTGATAAATTCATCCTGCGCACCTCCTTACTAGTTTTTTACTGATTATATTTCTTCAACCTTTACTAAATGTCTAACTTGGTTAACCATTCCTCTTACAGAAGCATTATCTGGCATCTCAACAGTCTTGTTAACTTTACGAAGACCAAGTGCTTCAACAGTCTTTCTGTTCTTTGGAACGGCACCGATTGTAGATTTTACTAAAGTGATCTTTAATTTTCCTGCCACAAATGACACCTCCTAAACATTTACAGAACCTACAGTTCAAACTCCGGCTTAGCCTAAAATTTCTTCTACAGAAAGGCCACGAAGTTTAGCAACTTCTTCAGGAGTCTTTA
Organism: Bacillota bacterium; assembly: GCA_023416695.1. Lineage (GTDB taxonomy): Bacteria > Bacillota > Clostridia > Lachnospirales > Lachnospiraceae > KM106-2. The sequence goes on from JAEZGY010000021.1 coordinate 1,116, forward strand.
ACTGAGATAAGCCTTCGATTGTTGCAAGAACTACGTTTTGCTTATTGTTAGAACCTAAAGACTTAGTACGGATATTCTTGTATCCAGCTAACTCTAATACATTACGAGCTGGACCACCAGCGATGATACCAGTACCTTCTTGAGAGTTCTTTAATAATACCTGAGCGCTACCGAATTTACCAATGTAATCGTGTGGTACGCTACCAACTTCAGTTAGAGGAACAGTGATTAATTTCTTGATCGCATCTTCTTTTCCTTTACGAATAGCTTCTGGAATTTCAGCTGCCTTACCAAGTCCTGCTCCAACGTGTCCGTTCTTGTCACCAACAACTACTAATGCAGTAAATCTGAAGTTACGTCCACCTTTTACTACTTTAGTAACACGTTTGATTGATACTACTTTATCTTCTAATTCTAATTGACTAGCATCAATTATCTCACGTTTCATGAATCTTCCTCCTTGCCCTAGAATTCCAGACCAGCTTCTCTTGCTGCATCTGCTAATGCTTTTACCTTGCCTTGATAAATGTAACCGCCTCTATCAAAGACTACAGTGTTAATACCTTTGTCTAACGCTTTTTTAGCGATTGCAGCACCAACTTTAGCAGCTGCATCTACATCGTTAGTCTTTTCTAAGTCAGCCTTAACTTCTTTATCAAGAGTGGAAGCTGCAACTAGAGTATTTCCAACAGTATCGTCGATGATTTGAGCGTACATATGGTTATTGCTTCTAAAAACAGCTAAACGTGGTTTATTAGCAGTACCAACTAAACGGCTACGTAATCTTCTATGCTTTTTAACACGAATTTTACTTCTTGACTCTTTATTAACCATTGTGTTATCACTCCTTTAATTATTTCTTACCAGTCTTACCAACTTTGCGTCTGATAACTTCATCAGCGTACTTAATACCTTTACCTTTATAAGGTTCTGGAGCTCTCTTTTCTCTGATTTCAGCAGCGTATTGGCCTACTTTTTCTTTATCTATACCTTTAACAATTATCTTGTTTTGTCCTTCAACAACAACTTCAAGATCAGCTGGATCAATCATCTCAACTGGATGAGAGTATCCTAAAGATAACACTAATGTCTTACCTTGTTTTTGTGCTCTGTAACCAACACCGTTGATTTCAAGAACTTTTTGATATCCATCGGTTACACCAACAACCATGTTAGCGATAAGAGTTCTTGTTAAACCGTGTAATGATTTCATTTTCTTTAAATCATTTGGTCTAGTTACGATGATCTCTTCGCCTTCTTTTTTTATTTGCATTTCCGCAGGTAAAACTCTGGAAAGAGTTCCCTTAGGACCTTTTACAGTCACTTGATTATTTTCTGCAATATCAACAGTAACGCCTGCTGGTACCGCGATAGGCATTCTTCCTATACGTGACATGCCGCACCTCCTAATAGTATTTGT
>JAEZGY010000028.1 GCA_023416695.1 Bacillota bacterium
GGTACACGTTGAGCAGCACCATCTAATTTACCAGCTAAAGCTGGGATAACTAAACCGATTGCTTTAGCAGCACCAGTAGAGTTAGGAACGATATTTTCAGCAGCTGCACGAGCTCTTCTTAAATCTCCCTTTGGATGAGGACCATCTAAAGTCATCTGGTCACCAGTGTAGGAGTGAATTGTAGTCATGAAACCTTTTTCGATTTCTACTAAGTTATTTAAAGTGTTAGCCATAGGAGCTAAACAGTTTGTTGTACAAGAAGCAGCAGAGATGATTGTATCTTCTTTAGTTAAAGTATCTTCGTTTACGCTGTAAACGATAGTTGGAAGATCGTTACCTGCTGGAGCAGAAATAACAACTTTTTTAGCACCTGCATCGATATGTGCTTGAGATTTAGCTTTAGATACGTAGAATCCAGTACATTCTAATACTACGTCTACACCTAATTCTCCCCAAGGAAGATCAGCAGCATTTCTTTCAGCGTAGATCTTAATTTCTTTACCATTAACTACGATAGAAGACTCTTTTGCTTCTACTGTACCATTGTATCTACCTTGTGCTGTATCATATTTTAATAAGTGAGCTAACATTTTTGGGTTAGTTAAGTCGTTGATTGCAACTACCTCATAACCTTCAGCACCAAACATTTGTCTAAATGCAAGACGTCCAATACGTCCAAAACCATTAATTGCAACTTTTACTGCCATTTAAAAATTCCTCCTAAAAGTTATTTTTTATAATATCCTGCCTATGAATAACTATGTAATACATAGGGGTATTAATCTTATAACGAAGTGTGGGATTGACAATTTTTTGTCGAGCCTACGACCTCAAGTGATATTTTACCTAATTTGTTATAAAATATCAAGTGAAATTTAAAAAAGTAAATCTTATTTGTTTTTAGTTCGACTCTTACCTATATCTCATCTCTAACATAGTTTGCAATATTAAGAGAATGATCTGATATTCTCTCTAAATTTGTCAACGCATCAATAAATACTACACCAGATTCAGAATTACATAAATTCTTAGACAATCTTTCAATATGCTTTTGTCTTAATGTGTCTTCTAAGGTATCTACCTGATCTTCTAACGTAACCACTACATCAACATGTTCCATAGACATCTTATCTCTTGCCATAAGTGCATTTTCAAAGGCCTCGATAGATGGTTTACAGATACTTTTCATTTCTTCCTGTGCTTTTGAAGAGAATGTGATACCATGTTCGCTCTTTTCCATCGCTAATTCAGCAAGATTCTCTGCATGATCACCAACTCTTTCTATATTACTAATGGTATAAAACATATTATTAACTATTTTATGCTGTTTTTCACTTAATGACAGATTACTTATCTTCACTAAATAGTTTGACACTAAGTTCACCATTTTATCAATATTTTTTTCAACTGCTGTAACTTTTTTTGCTTTTTCAACATCATTATTCAACATTGCATCGATAGATAACTTTACATTTTCTAAAGCTATTCGACCAGTATGAACGACCTCTTTTACTGCATTTTCAACCGCAAAGGTTGGTGATTCTAAGATACGATCATCTAAATGCTGTAATAACTTCTTTGTTTCATCTTGCTCTTCATATTGATCATTTTTAACAAAATATTTTGAAGCCTTTACTAATAAATTAGCGAAAGGAAGTAATAACATTGTGTTTAATACATTAAATACGGTATGGAAAACTGAAATTCCAACACTATTAATTGATGCATTTGCTAATCTTTGATTAAATAAGAAGAATACAAATATTAGGGTACCAAAAATAATAGTACCAATCACATTAAAAAGTAAATGGATGATAGCTGCACGCTTTGCGTTTCTTGGTGCACCAATACTAGATATCATTGCTGTAAAACAAGAACCGATGTTACTACCTAAGCTAATAAACATAGCAGAAGCCGCTGTAACTGCTCCACCTGTTGAAGCAATCGTCTGTAAAATACCAACAACAGCAGATGAACTTTGCATAATACCTGTAACAACAACACCCGCTAAGACACCTAAGATTGGATTACTACCCATAACCATGAATGCATTTTTAAAAATTGGTAAGTCTGTATATGCTTTTGTACCATCCTTCATAAAAGCCATACCAACAAAGATAAATCCTAGCCCAACTAAAATTTCACCAATTAGCTTCTTATTTTGTTTACGTGTAAACATCACCATAAAGGCACCTACACCAATAAGTAATGGTGCATATAAATCAGGGGACACTGCTTTGTAAGCTTGTCCTAATGTCCCTAAGGAAACTATCCAGGAAGTAATACATGTACCAATATTGGCACCCATGATTACTCCTACTGCCTGTCCTAAAGACATGATACCAGCATTAACAAAACCTACAATCATAACTGTAGTAGCACTACTACTTTGTATAATCGCTGTAATAAGCGCACCAACTAGTACTGCTACCAACTTGTTATTTGTTAAAACACCAAATAACTGTTTTAATTTGTTACCTGTACCTTTTTGAATACCGTCAGACATCATATGCATGCCATATAAAAACATGCCAAGCCCCCCGGCAAAGGTGAATATATTACTTATATCCTCTATACGCATTTCTGCCTCCTAAAATAAGTTGTTCCCCTAAAAGCCCCTTATTTTCATAATATCATAAAGAAATTGCTAAGAAAACAAAAATTACATATAAAAGTTATAAATATTTACATCGAAATATATCTAATTTTACTAAAATGTAAAAAAGTTCAAAAAAACATTTATCAATACAAAGATAAAGTGATATAATATTAAATTCACAGTCATGAATTATGGTTTAAAATAAAACAAGCTGCTACCAGTAGTCTGGTAACAGCTTTCTTTTTTATAAATCGTTATATAAATTTTCGTATTTCTTAGCAGAGTTTTTCCATGAGAAATCCATGGCCATTCCTCTATCAATCAACTTATTCCATTCTCTTTTCTTCGTATAATAAATATATTTTGCATAACGAATTGTATTTAACATCTCATGAGCATTGTAATTACAGAAGGAGAATCCTGTTCCAATGCTCTCATATTCATTGTAAGGAATTACAGTGTCACGAAGACCTCCAGTTTCTCTTACAATTGGAACAGTTCCGTAACGAAGACTCATAAGCTGACTTAGTCCGCATGGTTCAAATAGGGAAGGCATTAAAAACGCATCACAAGCTGCGTAAATTCGGTGAGCTCTCTCATTATTATAATAAATATTAGCAGAAACTCTGTCTTTATACTTCCATGCATAATGTCGGAATAAATTCTCGTACTTTGGACTTCCTGTGCCTAAAACTACTAACTGAACATCCTCGGTGCAGATTTCCTCTATCATATAATCCACTAGGTCTAGTCCCTTTTGATCCGTTAATCTTGAAACAATGCCAAGCATAAAGGTTTTATCATCTTTTCTAAGGCCAAGCTCTGTTTGTAATGCTCTTTTATTTTTAATCTTTTCCTTGCGGAAATTGACTGCATTATAATTATTAACAATTAACGGGTCAGTCTCTGGATTATATTCCTCATAATCTAATCCATTTACAATACCCCGTAAAGAATTACTTCTAGCACGAATGAGTCCGTCTAACCCTTCTCCATAAAAAGGTGTCTTAATTTCTTCTGCATATGTATCACTAACCGTAGTTATGACATCTGCATATACCAGACCACCTTTAAGATAGTTAGCATCGCCATACGCTTCTAACTTATCAGGTGCAAATAGATAATCTGGCAAACCTGTTATGTTTTGAATCGTTTCCATATCCCATACACCTTGAAATTTCAGATTATGAATGGTCATAATTGTCTTGATATCTTTATAAAAAGGATCTAAATGGAAGGAATCCTTAAGGTAAACAGGTACTAAGCCTGTCTGCCAGTCATGACAGTGTATGATATCTGGTTGGAACGGAATATGTGGCAAGGCGGATAAGGATGCCTTACAAAAATAACCGAATCGTTCTATATCTTCATAGATCTCCCCATATGGATGAGAGCCAGAAAAATAGAATTCATTGTCAATAAAATAAAAGGTAATACCCTCATACTCAAGTTCAAAAATACCTACATATTGATTTCTCCAAGAGATATTCATGGTAAAATTGGTTTTATATACCATTTTTTCTGTGTATTCGCCTGGAATAGCCAAATATTTAGGTATCATTACGCGAACATCATATTCTTCTTTATTAAAGTATTTTGGTAGGGATCCAACAACATCCGCCAATCCACCTGTTTTAATAAATGGTACACACTCTGATGCAATAAATAAGACTTTCTTCATTAAGTAACCTCCTGATAATATATTACATCTGGCATCCACTTGCTTATCAAAGATAATGTTATCATAGTATCTAACCATTAATGTGAATTATAGTAATCCGCTTAGGCGCCTCTACATAACAATAAATCCTGAGCATCTTGGTCAACAAGATACTCAGGATTATCTTCGATCTCTAGTAGTACTTAGCATAAGTTTTAACCTAAGCCTTACTTAACGTTGCCTCTATCATTATAAAACAAATAAAGAATAAAATCAATCATCCTCTCATTTTATATTCGAGACGAATTTTATCTGCAATTAAAGCAACAAACTCTGAGTTTGTAGGTTTTCCTTTTCCATTATTTACTGTATAACCAAACAAATCATCAATTGTATCCATCTTTCCTCTAGACCAAGCTACTTCAATGGCATGACGAATCGCTCTCTCTACTCTGCTTGGAGTAGTTTTATGTCTCTTTGCAATGGATGGATACAGTAACTTAGTGATTGAATTCAGCATCTCAGTATCATTAACTGACATCATAATTGCATCTCTTAAATACTGATATCCCTTAATATGGGCTGGTACTCCAATCTCATGTATAATATTTGTCACATCTGATTCCAAATTGCGTTCCATATACTGTTGTTTATTCTCAAACGCTGTAGCTTTTAAAGGCTCAACCAATTTATTATGTAAAACACCTTTAATTTGCTTAATTCTTGTAAGAATCATATCATTATCAAATGGTTTCATTATATAATAATTAGCACCTAATTCAAATGCATTTTCAGTTACACCCTCTTGACCAATAGCAGTGATTACTATAAATGCTGGTGTTTTTTTATAGTCATTACCATTACGAACCTTTTCCATTACTCCTAAACCATCTAGCTTTGGCATAATTAAATCCAATAACACTATATCAGGAGACTTGTCCTTAATAATTGAAAGTGCATCGATTCCATTCCCGGCAGTTCCTACAACTTCAATATCTTTGTCCTCCTTCATTATGTCAGATAATAAATTAACCATTCTTTCGTTGTCGTCAACTATTGCAACATTAATTTTTGCCATCAGAATTCCTCCCATTATATTATTTCCCTCTCCTCAGATGCAACATAATAATTGCTTATGCATATGAAATTTTGTCTGGTTGTTAAACTAAACTTCTAAGTTCTTACAATTGGATTATACAAGGATTTTCAATTTAAGTCAATGAAAAATAGCAAATATTGTTAAATTATTGAATATGCCTTGGTATATGTTAAACAATTGTAAAATAACCATGAATTCCATATACATAAACAAAATTAGCCGTTAATGATGATAAAGGGTAAATACACAGAAATATTTACGTATTTGAAGAAAAACATCTTTCATAATTTATAAATGTAAATATTTGCCATATTTATATAATACTCAAATCACAATGATTAATCAATTGTTATTTTTCGCAGATTACGACAGCAACTTTATTTTACTATTTTTATAAATTAGTTGATTAGGTTCTATTCACCTGTCTTCAGCATATTTTCTATAAATGTGCCATAACCTTTTGTTGAGTCTTGTATAAAAACATGTGTCACCGCACCTATAATCTTTCCATCTTGAAGGATTGGACTTCCACTCATGCCTTGTACAATCCCATTTGTAATTGCCAATAACTTTTCATCCGTGATTTTTATCACAAGCCCTTTGTTCTGTTTTCCATTATTCATCAAAACTTTTTCAATTTGTATCTGGTATTCCTTTACACATCCTTCTACAGAACATAAAATACTAGCATTTCCAAGATGAATATCTTGTTTTAAACCGATAGGATAACTTTTATAGGAACTTAAATTATAATTACTTAAGTTTATTTTTCCAAAAATACCTTGTGAGCTATTTTTATTAATGGTTCCGATGTCATTAGCTGAGCCTGTTTGAATCATACCAACCACTTCTCCTGGCGTCCCATCTTCTCCAGGTACAATGTCTAATACTTTAGCATTGTATAAGGTTCCTGTTTGAATCTCCATCAATTGGTTTGTATCTACATCCGTAATTCCATGACCTAATGCACCAAATTTGCCGTCTTCGGTAACATAAGTTAAAGTACCTATTCCTTGGGTATCATCCCGTATCCAAGTTCCAATTTTATAGTCTCCTTCTGCACTTTTTACAGGAGTGACACTGACTTCTATGCTTTCACTTGCCCGGCGAACTAACATTTTTATCGGATTAGTCCCATATTTTTGTATTCGACTAATGAATTCTTCCTTATCATTAACCTTACTCCCATTTACTGCTACAATATAATCACCAGATTTTAATATATTTACAGTTGGGCTATATTCTTTTCCATCCTCTCCCACTATTGTACTAGTTCCTAATACCATAACTCCATCTGATTCGATATACACTCCAATAGGAGCACCAGATGGCATCACTGATTTTTCTTTAATAACATTTACTGTAATAGTTTTATAGTTAAAAATTCCAAATAATTTTAAATCTACCTTATATTGTCCTAATTCACTAGATTTCAAAGTGAAAGGTTCATTAAAGTCAAAATTTATTTTATCGGAATCAACTTTATTCTTCTGATTTACATTTAAAACTGTTACTCCCTTATCTAGTTCTGCTTTAATTGGTAATGCAAAATTAAACTCTTCTTGATCATTGACAAATAGATTGATACTATTTGGTACCTGCCTATCTACATAAAAATAAAACATACATATAAGGGTAGCAAAACTAATAACAAATGCCACGATTAAGCAATTCCTATACACGGCTCTTCTTTTCATTCTTCCACTCCATTTCCTTTGCATTATATTATCTTGTATCAATAAGTAGTCAGTTATACACTTCGGCATAACTTTTTTGCAAATTTTATCCATTTTGAATATATAGTGGTAGTAAATAAAAGGGATGCTTATGCATCCCAAGAATAGTATGTGTATATAAGTTGCTAATAAACTAGTAACATTTAGTTTTGGTTGCCAATTCCTTCATCTCTCTCGCATTGCTTCTAACATTCTCTGTAATGATAGCACCTCCCAGCATTCTAGCTAATTCCTCAATTGATTCATTCTCACTTAGCATTCCAATGGTGGTTGAAGTTCTGATCTCGTCTTCTTTTTTTTCAATAATATAATGATGATCTGCCATAGCAGCAATTTGAGGCAGATGTGTAATACAAAGAACTTGATGTTTTCTAGATATTACTGCCATACGTTCACTCACTTTTTGTGCAGTACGACCGCTGATTCCTACATCAATTTCATCAAAAATCAACGTATTCACAAAATCTTGATCAGCTAATACTGACTTTATGGCCAGCATGACTCGAGAAAGTTCACCACCAGAAGCAACCTTCGATAGTGGTTTTAGATCTTCACCTAAATTAGTGGATATCATAAATTCCACATCATCAAATCCTGATTCTGTATACTTGTCCATTCTCTTTACAGAAATAGAAAATTGTACATTTAAAAAATTCAATTCTTTTAATGCATCTGTAATCTTTTCTTCCAATACACTAGCATACTTTTTACGATGGTCTGATATTTTAAAACTGAGTGATTCTAATATTTCTTCTAGTTTTTTGCGATCAGCCTTTAATTTTTCCTGATATTCGTCATATTGAAGATACTTCTCTAATTTACTCTTATTATTATTAAGGTAATTAAGCACATCCTCTAAAGTATTGCCATATTTGGCTTTCAAATTATTTAATAGGTTCAAACGGTCTTCAATCCTCATAAATTCCTGAGTGTTAAAATCAAAATCAGACAAATAGTCTTGTAACTCTCGATTAAAGTCGTTCATCAAATTATCGATATCCGTTAATTGCTGTAAATATCCTTCAATCTTGTCATCAAATTCAGCCACTTTAGAAATCAACCGAATAGAACGGCTAATATTATCACTAATACTATCATTACCTTCAGAAGAAATCTCATACACATTGCTTAAGTTTTCAGAGATAATATTAGCATTAGAGAGTCTCTTATATTCAGTAGCCAAATCTACATCTTCACCAAGTCTAATCTTTGCACTTTCTATTTCGTGAATCTCATATTCTAAAAATGAAATCTCTCGTAGCTTCTGATCTTCCGAAATTGCGGTTTCTTCTAATTCTCTATTAATGCGTTGGTATTCCCTATAAACACTTACAAGCTCCTGCTTTAACGGTTGAAGTGCCTGCTTACCAAATTGATCTATAATACTTAGATGCTTTGACTTATATAAAAGAGACTGATGTTCGTGCTGACCATGAATATCAATCAACATCTCTGCGACTTGCTTAAGCATTGCATTAGAAACATTCTCGCCATTAATTCGATTCGATATTCTTTGATTCGTTATTTTGCGACTAATAATTAATTGACCATCCTCTGGATAAATATCTAACTCCTTCAATTCTTCCAAAGTATGTATATCTTCTATCTGAAAAACTAGCTCAACTAATGCATAATCTGAACCTTTACGAATGATATCCCTACTTACCTTGCCTCCTAATGCAATATTAATAGAACCTAAAATAATTGACTTACCGGCACCAGTTTCACCAGTCAAAACATTTAGGTGATTCTCAAAACATATATCTATTTCATCAATAATAGCCATATTTTTCACATGTAAATTTAGTAACAAAACATTACCTCCAATCCCGCTGCAAACGTATGTTCTGTTTATAGAGTATCATATATTATATTAAAAATCAATCTGAAATTTCATCATAAAGTTCCTAAATGATACAATATCTATCGTACTTATTACAATGAAAAGTGCCACACCATGTATAATGATGTGGCACTTTCTATTTTATTTAATATTTTTTACCCTAACCTTACATTTAATTTTTCTACCATTTACTAGGGCTGTAACATATGTAGTTCCTTTTCTTCGGGCACTTAACTTACCTGTTCTACTTACATTTACAACACGCTGATTCACAGAATCCCATTGCACGCTTCGTCCATTAATAACACGAAGTTGATAGGTATCATATTGTTCCAGTGTTAGAGTAGAACGATTTAGTCCTACAACAGTAACCGTTGTGGTAGTAGATTTTCCTCCTGACGATGCTAACGTAATCGTAGCCGTTCCTGTTCGAAGTGCTTTCATCTTACCTGTTTTACTGTTGATAGCTACTATACGGCTGTCATCACTATACCAACGTACAGTATCTGTATTTTTCTTAGGCGCAACAAAACTGTTTAATTTGGTATTTTCACCTACAACCATTGTAATATTACGATTTACTATGGTAAGGGCTGTGATAGGTTTTTCTTCTATTACTTGTATAATACAACTTGCACGCTTGTTTGTTCCATCATTTGTAGTGGCTGTTATTTTACATTTTCCCTTTTTCACTGCAATTACCTTGCCCAAAGCATCTACATATGCAACCTGCTCATCTGAGGAGGTCCATGTTACACTCTTTAAGGTAGCATTAGAAGGTTTAATTGTGGCTGTTAGTTTTAGACTATCGCCCTCTACGATTTGTGCACTGGATTTATTTAATCTAATACTTGTAGCCTGTCGTATAACACGAACTCGACAGCTGGCTTTTTCTCCTGAACCATCTAAAGCTGTTGCAGTTATGGTAGCGTAGCCAGTTTTAAGCCCTTTAATGGCTCCATTTTTATTTACATAAACTATCTTGCTATTAGAAGAAGTCCATTTTACTTTTGTGTTTGTTGCAAAATTACTTTTTACCGTTGCCTTAATTATACCAATCTTACCAACACCTATGATATAACTTGTTTTGTCTAAGGTTATACTTGTAACCTTCTCTTCCACAATTACGAGACAATATCTTGTTAAACCAGTATCGTTGGCAGTACAACTAATTAATGCAACTCCACCATTGACTCCAGTAACAATACCACTACTACTTACAGTTGCCACTCGAGTATTGGAACTTGCATAGCTAACACTTCGGTTATACGCATTAGCAGGAACTATCGTTGGCGTTAGTTTAAAAGTAGTACCTTTTGCTATTTTATTTTCTGTGATATTTAACTGTAGATCCTTAACGCGTTGAACAATAGTAACGGATAAGGTTGCAGTTAACCCATTAGCAGTCCTTACAGATACAGGTACTGTTATCTTACCAAGGTAACTTGCATATACAGCTGTAGCAATTCCCTTATTATCGATGGTAAGAAAATCTTCATTACCAGAAGTGAAGGTCAATGTATTATCTGTTACATTTAATGGGGCAAGCACAGCTGTTAGTTGTTTTTTATCTCCAACTTCCATGGTAATAGATTTATCCGGGAAGGAAACCGAGATTGGTTGCTGGATAACATCAATCACATAAGCAGCAGTTTTTCCACTTGTAGTTGTTACCGTAATAGTTGCTTTACCAGGACCAACCGCATTAACCGTTGGAAATTCATTATTTCCGGAAATTTTTACAACTGCTTCATTATTACTGGTCCAGGTTAATACCTTATCTACTGCCTTTATATAATCAATAGGTGTGTAGTTTGCTCTGAGTAAAATTTTATCTCCGGCATTAATCTTTCCAGAAGTAACCATTTCAATAGAAATCTTATCAATCTTCTGGTATACATTAAGTCGACAACTTGCAGTGGATGTAATATTATCTGTTAGATAGTAGGTAGCACTAATATAGGTATAGCCTGCACTCTTATAGGTAACAATTCCATTTTCTACCGTTGCTACCGATGTATTCGTACTCTTCCATTCTACTCTTGGATTTTCAGGAACCTTTGGACTATAGATAAGTTCTAGATTCATTTTATTACTAGCAGTATTCGTCTTATCTAGAGTTACATCATAATCTGTCTTACCAAAACTAATCGTTGTGCTTTTTACAACATTGATATTACATACCGCTAAATCCATTCCATCGTTCATATCACGTAATACAATGGTAGCACGACCCTCACGTATACCAAGGATACCTACAGACTTATAATTAGAATCTTCATTATTAACAATCTGAATTGGTGAGTTAGCTGGATTATTGGTTACATTGACCCATTTTACATTAATATCACTTGCTGGATTTGCATTGGCGGGATAAGTCGCATTAATGGTAAATTGCTGGTCAATCATCAACTCTTTCTCTGTAATATCTAGGGTTGCACTAATTTTCTTCCAAACAATGATATTGGTGGTCAGCTTTCTGCTTATTCCATTATCATAGTAAATGATACAGTCAACCGTAGTAGTACCTTCTTTAACACCAAAAATATCAGCAGTCTTTGGAGTATTGGAAAATACAGTGGCAATGGTTTCGTTATTGGATTTGAACAAGTATTCATACACCACTCCATATTGGCTAGCATCATATCCATAATCACTTACGGAGATTCTCTCTGTACCTCCCTTTTTAATACGAACCGTTTTATCTTGAGCAGTATAAGGCCTAACAATAACATACATGTTTAACACATTGCTAGTAAAGGAAGAATCTAAAGGAAGATCAGATCCCGTTTTTCTCTTAAACTGAACCATTGCTATGCCTTCTTTGTCAAATGTAATGGTTCCCTTTAACTTGTTATACTCACAGTTAGTTATATTAATATCAAAATCTTTTGCTATATCAAATATATTGCTTATTTTATATAAATCCCAGACATCATTTACTTGTACGTAATCCAATTCACTTAGTGCATCAATGTCTACATACTCTGTGATATTTGCTTTACTGGCATGATAATTGTCTGCTGCCATTACATCAATACTGACATCCTTAGGATATAGTGGATACACCTCCACTGTATAATTACCGCTTTTACAATCAATTGCTACAGTACCATCCACTTTGCTCGGTGTAATCTTTACCAGTGGAGAAGTTTTATTCGTATAGGTATTAACTAACACCTCGTTTGTTTCTTTATTCTTTACAATCCAAGCAAATTCAGATGCATTTCTTACTAGAATTTCTTCACTAGTTGATACATAATCCGAAATATTTGTTTCTAACACCTCTGGATTTGACAAATTTACTTCATTGGACACAGTGCCATTCTCATTTTTAAATTTAGGTTTTACAACTACATAGATATAATCGGATTGCAGAATATTATTTTGATTATCAATTTTATAAGTTTGCGCCAATATTTTTGCGATACCAGGCTGTATGCCCGTTACCTTACCTGAACTGTCTATCTCAGCTATGTTCTTATTAAGAGAGGTCCAGCTTAAATCCTGTGCTTGAGCCTGACCAATTTTTAGTCCAAGACCAAAGGTTTCACCAACATCTATAACCAAACTACCACAGTTATCTGGATCCTCATTAAATAAATGAAGAATCTTACCTATATTTAAAGGTGTATCTACGAAATCGTTAATGGCTAATCGAACAGTAAAGATACATTCAGCAGAAAAGATTTGCTTTTCATCTCCATTGCCGGTTGGACGTGATATTTCCGCCCAAACCTTAGATGTACCTGGCTTTAAACAGTTAATTGTAGCAGAAGTCTTATTCCCAGAACTTTCTACTGACAACACAGTACTATCTTCTACCTTCCACTCAATTGTATCAGTGTCAAATAAACCAGAATCACTATTTAGATGGACAACCAAAGAATTTTCCTCAATTGTATACTCTGTAATGGGTACCTTAGCATTGTTATCAGCGGAGTTAATATAGTAGATATAGAAACCTTGCGTTTCAGCCATTACTGCATTGTGAATAAAGAATGCCCCACCAATGGTTAATGCAATACACAGCACCAATATTAGTTTAAACCGTCTCCTTATCTGCTTTTTCATAAAAAACCTCCTCTATATTAACTATCATTATGTAAAACACAAGTACTGTTTTATATTCTAATATTATATCGAACAAAAAATTTGAAAAATAAAGACCTATTTTAGTATTTTTTGTGACAATAATATGTCAGACACGCTATATCTAGTGTCTTTTTGTGATATTCAATTTCTAAACCCATTTGTAACTTCCCAAATATCTTTACATATAGTATAGAAAGGAGGTGCCATATGTCATTTTCATTTGATTTTGCTATTATAGGTGGAGATAATCGACAACTATTTTTGGCAGACCTTTTGTCACAGAAAAATGTTAAGGTTTGTTATTATGGTTTAAGTCCATGTAATCTCCCAGGCAAATGTTTACCTAGTTTTATGAATGAGACGATTACCGCTACCTCTTCCCTTAAGGAGGCACTAGAAAACTCAAAGTATATCATTGGTCCTACACCATTTTGTAAAGACAAAATATATATCAATTCTTCTTCCAACCTTGGCATACTGGTGGACGATTTTCTCTCCTTTTGCTTACCTGAGCAAACGATATATGCAGGAGCAATACCAAAGCATATTATGGAAATTGCTAAGAAAAATGGACTTAAAATGATTGATATAATGGAATGGGAACATGTTTCTATGCTAAATGGAATAGCAACTGCAGAAGGAGCTATCTGTGAAGCAATACGAAACAGTGTGATAAATCTTCAAGGAAGTAAGGTTCTAGTACTCGGTTTTGGGAAATGTGGTCAGATATTAGCTAAAAAGCTAGCTGCATTAGATGCAGAGGTAACTGTTTCAGTAAGAAGATATGATGTATTATCCATGGCTCTAGCTTATGGCTATCATGGATTTTTATTAGATGAACTAAAAGACTATGTTTCAGACTTTGATTTTATTTTCAATACCATCCCCGCAATGATATTGGGAAAAAATATACTAATACAGATCAAAAAGGAAACTGCAATAATCGATATCGCCTCTAGTCCTGGTGGTGTAGATTACAACTATGCAGGAGATCACTGCTATAATGCTGGATTGTACCTAGGACTTCCTGGTATTATGTCGCCTAAGTCATCTGCAAAAATACAACTGGATGCTATTTTAAATGATTGTAATAGATAGAGGATGTGAAATGATGCTACTAGAAGGAACCACTATTGGGTTTGCGTTAACTGGTTCTTTTTGCACTTATAAAGCTGTATTTGAACAAATGGAATTACTAGTAAAGGAAGGTGCTAAGGTTCATCCTATTTTTTCAAAGTCTGCCCAAACATTTGATACTAGATTTGGAAAGGCAGCTGATTTTATTAAAAGGGCAAAAGATATTACTGGTAACGAACCTATCATGACAATACCAGAGGCAGAACCACTTGGTCCCAAAGCTTACCTGGATATATTGTTAATTGCACCATGCACTGGTAATACAGCTGCAAAACTAGCCAACGGCATTACAGATTCCACAGTACTCATGGCTGCCAAAGCGCACATTCGCAATAATAAACCTGTTGTTTTAGCTATTGCCACTAACGACGGTCTGGGAATGAATATGAAAAACATTGGCTTACTAATAAATACGAAGAATTTATTCGTGGTCCCATTTGGGCAGGATGACTGTGTAAAGAAACCAAACTCTTTGATTGCTCATATGGATTTGATTCCTTCTACTATTGCACTAGCATTAGAAGGGAAACAACTGCAGCCAATACTGTTGGAATATGATAAATAAAACTATATTAAGAAAGTAACCCCCTTTTGTTAGTGTAATATATCTTCCTAGCAAATCGGGGTTTTTCTTGCTCTCCCATTGACATTAAAAGCCTAGTGATTTACGATTCTTTTATGTACTATATACGATTAATGTTAGTAGCGGAGGAAACTATGAAAAGAATAATTGAAGCCAAAAATATCTGTAAAAAATATCAGGTTGGCTCAACAGAAATTAATGCGCTAAATAATATGTGTTTTGAAATCAACGAAGGCGAATTTGTCGTCATCCTTGGTCCTAGCGGCTCAGGTAAAACAACCCTCCTAAACTTAGTAGGTGGTATGGATACATTGACTACAGGAGAATTACGCATAGATGGCGAAAACATTGGAACCCATTCTAAGAAACAGCTGACGGTGTATAGACGACTATCTGTAGGATTTGTCTTTCAATTCTATAATCTAATGCCTAATTTAACAGCACTAGAAAATGTAGAGCTAGCAACAGAATTATGTAAAGATGCTTTGTCTCCTGTAGAGATATTAGGAGAAGTAGGTCTTAAAGATCGACTAAACAATTTTCCAGCTCAGCTTTCTGGAGGAGAGCAACAACGTGTTTCTATTGCCAGAGCCCTTGCAAAAAACCCTAAGATTCTACTTTGTGATGAACCTACAGGTGCCCTTGATTATTCAACCGGAAAGACAATTCTAAAATTACTTCATGATATGTGTCGTAAGAATAACAAAACCGTTGTTATTGTAACTCATAATAGTGCATTAAAGGAAATGGCTGATAAAGTAATTACGATTAAAAATGGAACAGCAATGAAACACGAAATCATCGATAATCCAAAAAGTATTGAGGAGATTGAATGGTAATGAAAACATATTTTAAGAGTATTGCTCGAAGTGTAAAGAGTAACTTAGCTAAATTCATCTCCCTTACAGCTATTATGCTTCTAGGAATCGCCTTTGTATCTGGGCTTGGTACATTAATCCCAACAATAAAGGATTCCTTTAACGTAAAGATGAACGAAGAAGCATTTCCGGATATCATTATAAAGGCTACGTCGGAGTATGGATTTACTAAGGATCAAATCAAAAAAGTAAGTGAACTTGATTATGTAGAGCTGACCAATGAGCTTTCATCAATGGATTTTAACCAGGATAATGTCCCAACAAGAATCTACCTATACGACAACTTTGATACCACGTTAAATAAATTAGAAATCGAAGGACAACTCCCAAGTTCCCAAGGTGAAATATTAGTGGAACGTCATAATAATGAAAGTATTGAATATAAAGTCAATGACAAAATTAGTATTATGGAAATGGAGTACCGCGTGGTTGGTATTGTTTCTAATCCACTTATATTTGAGCGTTCGGGGGAACCTAGTATCGTGGATGGTAATTATTTAGAACAAATCATTTACTTTGACAAGGATTATTTTCCTAGTAACCTTCCAATTACGGATTTATATATAAGTCTTACTATGGATGCAGGTCGTAACTATTTCTCGGCAAGCTATGCAGATGAGGTACAAGCTGCCATAGAGAAACTTAAAAGTGAATTTGGTGACACCTTTCATTATCTAACCATAGAGGATAATAAAAGTTATCTAGTCTTTGATGCCTATTGTGAAAAAGTAACGGCCATCACCTTATTCTTTCCTGCCTTTTTTATAGCGGTTGCTGCTCTTGTTGTCATGACTACTATGACACGTATGATTGAAGAAGAACGATTGCAAATTGGATGTTTGAAATCTCTTGGTTTTACAGATGGCAAAATCACATTTAAGTATATTTTACTTGTATTGATGTGCTGTATTATCGCTGTTATTTTAGGACTTCTATTAGGATTAACAATACTTCCTCGTGTGATATATCCAGCATTTAATGTTTTGTTCTTTATGCCACAAAGAAGCAATATGTTATACCTGCTGCCAGGTATCCTCTCTTTTACCTTTATGAGTGTAGTGGTTCTTTTAGTTACTGCAATTGTTAGTATCAATAGATTAAAGGAACAGCCTGCTGCCTTACTAAATGGAAAAGCTCCAGAAGCAGGAAAAACTATTTTACTGGAAAAATGTGGCTTTCTTTGGAGCAAACTGTCCTTTAAATATAAATCAAGTATCCGTAATATCTTTCGCTATAAGAAGCATTTAATTATGACTATCCTATCCGTTGCTGGTTCAACTGCACTTGCTTTTGCAGGCTTTGGTCTTATCAATGTGGCCGAATCATTAGGCGGTGGATCTTTTGCAGGACTAAAGGATTCTGTAAAACCTATTTCCATTGTCGTTATCATATTTGGTTTGCTTCTATGTGGGTTTGTTATTTATAATCTCACTAATCTTAATATTGGGGAAAGAAAAAAAGAGATTGCAACTCTTGGAGTTTTGGGCTACCACGATAATGAAATTCTTGGCTATGTATATCGAGAAATAGTAATGATGAGTATTGTGGGTGATATTCTTGGGATTGGTTTAGGTTGCGTCATGATTGATGTAATCCTACGCTATTTAGAATTTGGAGACATTACTGATGTAAAGTGGTATTCCTATATTCTAGCTTTTGTATTGGTTATCCTATTTGTCACCTTAACCAATTTTATTCTTTCACCTAAAATAAAACATATTGAGATGACTTCATCCCTCAAATCAAATGATTAAGTGGTGAGCAATTGATTAGAGAGTTCAATAGCCTAAAAAAGTCCCTTAAAGGGGACTTTTTTAGGTGTTATCTACTTATGCATATTAACAGTTATCTTAAACCAAAACCAGAACAATTCTATTGCTTAGAAAATGGATTGCTTTCATGTAACCAAAGAGCTTGCTTTGGAACATCAATATAAGATTTTATTACGTATCCACAGTTCATACAAACATCAATGTAGACAGGTGCACAATGCATTATATTCAACCCGATTTTTCTCTTCTTAAATACATATTTAGGACCTACTTTCCCACCATAAAAGGAATTAGTAATTGGCAACCTTGTTTTTATATTATGCTCATGACATAAAGGACACTCTATGTCTGACATAATTTTTATTTTATTAGAATAATTATTACGTTCTCTTATCATAGACAATATTAAACTAGCTAATAAAATCAAAACAAGTAATACATCTAATATAA
Source organism: Bacillota bacterium (assembly GCA_023416695.1). Taxonomy (GTDB): domain Bacteria; phylum Bacillota; class Clostridia; order Lachnospirales; family Lachnospiraceae; genus KM106-2. Next base: position 17,853 of record JAEZGY010000028.1, read on the forward strand.
CTAACACATTAACTAAATACCACATTTTATTCTCCCCCTCATTAATATTATTCTTTATACTGATTTTAGTATAGCATTATCTCCCATTATATACCAGTATTATAACTGATATCATTCAGTACCATAATTATGAGAAAACAAAAAGCCACCTTCCATCACGAATTAACTTCTGCTAATTCACTTTGAAAAATGGCTTTTATTTATATATCTACTTAAAACACTGATAATTTCTTATTCCTCATCTTCGTCTGGTTCATCCCAGTTGTGCCATACGTTTTGTACGTCATCGTCGTCATCAAGAAGATCTAGGGTTTTTCTAAAGAACTTAATATCCTTTTCGTCTGTAAGCTCAGCCCAAGTAGATGGAATCATCGTAACTTCAGCTTGTGCCATAGGAATGTTTTCATTTTCTAATTTTTCTCTCACCTCAGAAAACATGGCTGGATCGGTTAAAATCTCGAAGCTATCGTCTTCCTCAGCAAAATCTTCTGCACCTGCATCTAAGGAAATCATCATTAAATCATCTGCATCCATATCACATTCTTCTTTGGCCACAATGATTTGTCCCTTTTTCTCGAACATAAAGGATACACATCCAGGAGTCCCAACGTTACCATTTCCTTTTGTAAAGGCATTACGTACATTAGAAGCTGTTCTATTCTTATTATCTGTTAAGGTTTCTACGATAACTGCAATTCCATTAGGGCCATAACCTTCATAGGTTACTGTCTCGTAATTTGCTGCATTAGCATCTCCAGCAGCCTTTTTAATACTACGGTCAATGGTATCGTTTGGCATATTATTGGATTTTGCTTTTGCAATGATATCCTTAAGCTTGCTATTGTTGTTTGGATCTGGACCGCCCTCTTTTACCGCTACGGCAATTTCACGTCCTATTTTAGTAAAAATCTTCCCTTTTGCTGAATCATTTTTCTCTTTTTTATGTTTTATATTTGCAAATTTGGAATGTCCTGACATACTCATTCTCCTTTTTATGTTAAACTATTACGAATACATTAAACGGTATATATTCTAACACTCTCTACTTCGTCTGACAAGAGTTACTTGTTTCTCATTTTTTATTGTTCACAAGCTTTGTAATCTTATCCATTACATATTCTGTTTCTTCAAGAGACTTAATGGCACACATAATGGTGTCATCTCCAGCGATACAGCCAACCACTCCATTAATATGAAGGTGATCTATTGCTGCCGCTACTGCCATAGCCATACCTGCTACTGTCTTAATTACTACGATATTCATGGCCATGTCCATGGAAACAAAGCCATCCTTTAGCACTCTAACATACTTATCATACATTCCAGACTCTTGATTCTGTAGAACAATGTACTTTTGTTTTCCCAAATTGGTTGAAACCTTAGTTAGCTTTAGCTCTCTAATATCTCTGGATATAGTGGCTTGGGTTACATTATAACCTGCAGAATTTAAAAGGTCTGCCAACTCTTCCTGGGTTTCAATATCATTTTTATTGATTAATTCAATAATTTTCGACTGTCTTCCAACTTTCATTATTTGCTTCCTCCTTTTAAAATCTTAGTTTGAACTAGTTCAAAGAAGCTTGTATCAGTTGCCTTTACCAACGTCGTTACTTCTTTTGCACGTTTTATTTCAATTCTCTCGCCACTTACCAATGATGTTATAAGCCTTCCATCAAATATAGCATTTGCTTCATCATCAACTGTTTCCTTGCTTTTTCCTAGTTCTAACACAACTTTATCATTAGGAGAAACCATGATACATCGATTATTTAGCGTATGAGGGCAGATAGCAGTTATCATCATTCCTTGCATCTCAGGAAATACAATCGGGCCGCCAGCTGAAAGATTATAGCCAGTGGATCCTGTTGCAGTTGAAACAACGATACCATCACAGATATAAGTATCCACTAATCTATCATTAATATAAACCTTAATCATAATGATACGACAGTGACCTCTTTTACTAATTACAATATCATTTAATGCATGGCCATTGTAATGGTTTATAATATTTCCATTTAGCATCATTCTTTTTTCCAAGTAGTAATCCTCTTTAAAGATACGATTTAATACTGGAATCACATTGGTTTTTTCAACCTCAGTAAGAAATCCAAGGGTACCAAGATTTACTCCCAGAATAGGAATACTATGATGTATAAGATCATTTGCTGCTTGAATCAGTGTACCATCTCCCCCTAATACGATAACGCAATCCGTATCTTTATCAATTACAGAGACATCTGTATAAGGATCGTATTCATGTACATGATTCTTAGCTGCTTTAGCAATACTACAAGTCTTATTCTGACTTTCCAAATACTCTTTAATTGTATTAGAAAAGATATAATCTGGATCTTTATCACTATTGGTGATTATACAAAATTTATTCATCTGCTGCCCCCTTGTAGATTGGTTTCACTATAGGTCCCCATGAGCTTTTTCTACAATCTCTTTTATCATTTCTTCGGTATAACTTATCTTACGGTCATCCTGTCCATTTTTAATGTGAAGTAAATATTCTATATTGCCTTCTGGCCCTTTAATTGGAGAATAAGCTAGTCTTAACACGGTGAATTCTAAGGTAGAAACATAGTTAATAATGCTCTCCACTACCTGCATGTGGACTTTTTTGTCCCTTACAACACCTTTCTTACCAACCTGTTCTCTGCCAGCTTCAAACTGTGGCTTAATTAAACATACCACTTCGCCATCCGAGGATAAGACTCCCTTAACGGGCTCCAATACCTTAGTCAAAGAAATAAAGGCTACATCTATGGACGCAAATTCAATGATGTCTTCTAAATGCTCTGGCAATACATATCTAATATTGGTCTTTTCCATAGAAACTACTCTTTCATCTTGGCGTAATTTCCAAGCAAGCTGGTTTGTTCCAACATCAATAGCATACACCTTCCTAGCACCATTTTGTAGCATACAATCCGTAAATCCTCCAGTGCTAGAGCCTACATCCATACAGACCTTATCCTTGACACTAAGCTCAAATTCTTTGATTGCCTTTTCCAATTTAAGGCCACCACGACTTACGTAAGGAAGAGTGTGTCCTTTCACTACAATATCTACTTTTTCGTCAAAAGAACTTCCCGCTTTGTCTTCTCTAACTCCATCTACAAAAACATTGCCAGACATAATAATTGCTTTTGCTTTTTCTCTAGACTCCGCTAGGCCTCTTTCCACCAACAGAACATCTAACCTCTGTTTCATTTTATCATCCTCGTCGTTATATATTGTAACTTTCGTTTATCTTTTTTATAATTGCTTCCTTAGTTAATCCTAACTTTCTCTTTAACTGAGTCACATCTCCATGTTCAATAAAACTATCTGGAAGAGTATTTGGGATAAACGTAATGTTCTCACACTGCTTCTTTAATAGATAAGCAGCCACAGTTTGACTAAAACTACCAGAATACACATTTTCCTCTAGGGTAACTACCATGCTGTGAGTAGGTATCATAGACTCTAAGAGTTCTAAATCAAATGGTTTAATAAATCGTACGTTAACAACAGTAGCCTCTTTCCCTAAACCGTGTAGCTCATGATAGATCTGTTCTGCCAACTCCACCATACTACCAACGGCTAGAATCAAAATATCCTTTTCATGAGTTAGAACTTCTGCCTTCCCATAGCTTATGCGACTAGATTTATTATCAAAACACAAGCTTACCTTTCCTCTTGGATATCGAACTGCAATCGGTGCCTGATAATTGTTACAAAAAGCTAGCATATCTTGAAATTCTTTTTTATTCTTTGGTGCTATGATTGTCATATTAGGAATAGACTGCAGGTAAGAAAGATCAAAGATTCCCTGATGAGTCTCTCCATCATTCCCAACTAAGCCTGCTCGATCTATAGCTAAAACCACAGGATAGTTTCCGAGACAGACATCATGGATTAACTGGTCATATGCTCGTTGCAGAAAGGTAGAGTAGATTGCCACAAAAGGCTTCATACCACCAGCAGCTAGTCCTGCTGAAAAGGTCACTGCATGCTCCTCCGCGATTCCTACATCAAAAAACCGTGCTGGATACTGCTTACTAAACTCTGTAAGTCCAGTACCATTGGGCATTGCTGCTGTAATAGCTACTAATTTATCATTTTCATCTGCAAGCTCACAAAGAGTGTCTGAAAATACACTGGTATAGGTTTCATTGGTAGAAGGATATAACACCTTCCCTGTACTGATGTCAAAGGGTTCCACTCCATGAAATTTGGCTGGATTATTCTCAGCCAAGGAATAACCTTTCCCTTTTTTTGTGATAACATGAATAATAACAGCTTCCTTTAGCTTTTTTGCGTTATTAATCGCTTGTATTAAACTTCCAATATTATGCCCATCTACAGGGCCTAAATATGTGATACCCATATCTTCAAATAGCATTCCTGGAATAAACAAACGTTTAATGGAATCCTTAGAACGTCTTACTTTATCTACGATAGCATCTCCTAACTTAGGGATACTCCTTAAGGCAGACTCGATCTCATCCTTCATTCCGATATAAGCTTGATTTGTTCTTATCTTACCAAGATAACTAGACATACCACCAACATTCTCTGAGATAGACATATTATTATCATTTAATATAATTATCATATTTGATTTTAATCTAGCCGCATTGTTTAAGGCTTCAAAAGCCATACCACCAGTTAATGCTCCATCTCCAATAACCGCCACTACAGTACTATCTTCTTTTTTAAGATCTCTTGCCTTTGCCAAACCAAGAGCAGCTGAGATAGAGGTAGAACTGTGCCCTGTATCAAAACAATCACAGTCGCTTTCACTTGTTTTTGGGAATCCGCTCATGCCCTCATACTTACGTAATGTGGAAAAATTTTCTTTTCTTCCTGTAAGAAGTTTGTGAATATAAGCCTGATGTCCTACATCCCAAACAATGTGGTCCTTTGGAAAATCCATAGTTAAATGAAGTGCCATAGTAAGTTCAACAACTCCAAGGTTGGAGGCAAGATGACCACCGGTTTTACTTATATTCTTAACCAAAAATTTACGAATTTCTTTGGCTAACCTTTTATAATCCTCAGGTTTAATATTTTTAATATCATTTGCCTGATTGATTTGATCTAATAATTTTGGCAAGATGCCACCTTCTCTTTCTAAATTACATTCCAAACTAATTGTTTCTATTTACTAATGCTTTCAATAACTGATATAGAAACGAGGATTCAGAGGCATATTTCTGCAAAATTGCAAGACCTTTTAATGTATAGGTTTCAACCTTTTGACTTGCCCCTTCTACACCTAGTAAGGTTACATAAGTGGTTTTATTGTTCTTTTCATCACTGTGGGTTGGTTTACCTAACTCCTCTACTGTACTAGTCACATCTAGCACATCATCCTGAATCTGAAAAGCCATTCCGATTAGTGATGCCACCTGTTCCATATCTTTTTGCATTTCATTCGTTGCTCCAGCTAGTATTGCTCCAGCTAGTATAGATGCTTCAATTAATGCACCCGTTTTTAATTCGTAAATGAAATCCAATCTATCCTTATCAATAGCCTGATCTGTGGATAAGATATCTACTACCTGTCCACCAATCATTCCATAAATTCCTGCCTTTTTTGCTATTACCTGAAGGGCTTTTACTCCTCTTACTAAATCTTCGTTGGAAAGGTTAGTAAGGCCATCCGCCATAGTCTCAAAAGCATAGTTTAGCAAAGCATCACCTGCTAGAATACCCATTGCATGACCATATACGATATGTGTGGTCTTTCTGCCTCTTCTATACTCATCGTTATCCATAGCCGGTAAATCATCATGTACAAGTGAATAAGTATGAATCATCTCCATTGCTGCCATAAAAGGAGCAAGAATCTCATCATCTTTTCCACCAAATAAATGATATGTTTCTAACATAAGCATTGGACGAATACGTTTTCCACCAGCCATAAGACTATAGCTCATAGCTTCCATAATTAACTTTTGGTAGCCATTTTCTGCTGGTATGGACTGCTTAATAATCGAATCAATATACTCTTTTCTATTATTTAACTGATCTGAAAATTCCATAAAATCCCCATTTCAAGAACTATTGCTGTTCTTCCTTGTTATTTGATTCTCCATTTAGAATCATCAATTTTTTCTCTACTGTATCGATTGCGTCATTACAATTCTTTAACACTTTCATGCCATCATTGTATAACGCAAATGAATCTTCAAGACTGATGTCGTCCTGCTCCATCTTATTCACAATTTCTTCTAATTTCTTAAATGATTCTTCTAATGTAGGATTTTTCTCAGCCATTAGCTTCTCCTCCTATTTTCAACTGTTGTTACTTGTGCAGTAATATCTCCATCCATGACTTTAATTGTTACAACATCATTTGGATTAACTTGTTCTGCCTTAATTAGAGCATGCCCCATTGAGTCACTAACGTAAGCAAAGCCTTTATTGAGTTTATAGATTGGAGAGAGGCCATTCATCTTCTCCATATAAATTGCAAGCTTATGTCGACAATCTTTCATCCTATTATTCATATTACTCTGTAGTTTATCTTCTAAATCAAGTAGATATTGTCGTTTTTGTAAAATCTGATTACCTGGGTTATTAAATTCAAGTTTTAGCTTATATCGTTCCATTTGATTACGATATAGATTCACTGTTCTCATTAAACTTCTAGTTAAAACCTGATGATATTCCTTCAGTTTTGTAAACACCTCTGCTATATTACAAACTGCAAGCTCTGCTGCCGCGGAAGGTGTTGGTGCACGCAGGTCAGATACGTAATCCGCAATGGTTGTATCGGTCTCATGACCAACCGCTGAAATAATTGGCGTCTTACATTGATAGATTGCTCTTGCAACCATTTCATCATTAAACCCCCAAAGATCCTCTATGGAGCCACCACCACGACCTACAATGATTACATCTACCCCTAGAGCATCTAGTGTCTTAATCCCATTGATAATTGAAGCAGGTGCCCCTTCTCCTTGAACAATGGCTGGATAAAGAATTAATTGGACATAGGGATTTCTTCTTGCGCTTATATTGATAATATCTTGAATCGCAGCACCTGTACTCGCTGTAACTATTCCAATTCGTTTTGAGAAAAGAGGGATTGGTTTTTTGTGGGACTCATCAAAAAGTCCTTCCGCCAACAATTGTTTTTTTAATTGTTCAAACCTTTCATAAAGTTGCCCTGTTCCATCTAATATAATCTCTCTGGCATACATTTGATACTTGCCATCACGTTCATAGACACTAATGCCACCATGAACAATTACACTTTGCCCTTCTTTCATCTGAAATCCAAGGCCACTTCTATTACCTGCAAACATGACACAAGCCATCTGACTCTTAGTATCCTTAAGGGTAAAATAGATGTGTCCTGAAGTGTGATACTTACAGTTAGATACTTCACCCTTCATATAAATATCGGTAAGGGCATAATCTTTTGCAAAAAGGTTTTTAATATAAGCATTTACTTGCCATACGGAATATGCCTTTTCCATTGTCCTCACCTCTTTACTTATATATTCGCAATCTTAGCTAAGACACCATTGATAAAGCTAGAAGATTGAGTTTCACCAAACTTCTTAGCCAGTTCCACTGCCTCATTGATGGCAACTCCAGTTGGAATGTCCTCATCAAATCGAATTTCATAAGTCGCAAGTCTCATGATCGTCAAATCAATCTTTCCCATACGACTTAATTTCCAACCGGCAGATGCCTGTTCAATAATCTCGTCAATCTCTGATATTTTTTCAATGATTTTGTTAAATTTATCTTTTAAATAATATATTTCTTTCTCGTCAGGCTCTTTTAAGAAAGTACTACCTTCCTCTGCCCCATCCAAATTATCCAAACCATCTATTGGTGTACTTAAACTCTCAAAATACAAAGTAACCTGATCGTCTAGTTCCATCATATTATGAAATTCCTTACGGAACAACATACGGAATAAATGTTCTCTTAATTCACTTCTTGTCATGTCTATTTCTTTGCCTCCATAGGAACTTTTTCACGAATAAACAACCCTTAAATAATAAATATTCAAGGGTTGTAATATATTATACACTATAAATTTACTATTAGAAAGTGTCAAGTACTATTTCATTAGTTATTCTTTGCTAATGTTACACTTGCTATTCGTATATTAACTTCATCTACAATAAGACCAGTCATATTTTCGATAGCACTTTTAACTTTTTCCTGCACAATAGCAGAAACCTTTGGTACACTCACTCCGTAATCTAAGATTAAACTCATATCAACTGTAACCGTATTGCTATACACCTGAATCTTTATACCTTTGCTTAAGTTCTTCTTACCAAGCTTACTTACTATCTCATTGGTTACATTACCAGCCAAGGCAGCTACACCTTTTACATCAGTAGCAGCTAGTCCAGCTATGATAGCAACTACATCATCTGCAATCTGAACTTCACCAATTCCAGTTGAGTCGTATATTTTTACATTTTCCCTATTCTCAAGTTTATTACTCACAAGCAAAACCTCCTACGTTTCTATAATTAAAGCCTCAGAAATAAGACTTTTTACTCTAGGTCTATTATAACAAATATAATATCGTTTTACAAACAAATAATTTCATAGGTTACCCGCCATTTGCAGGAAACCTATGAAATATTATATATTCTGTATTATGCCCAAATACTACCATGCTATGCAATTCTATCTATTCAGAGGCATCACTGCTAGACTTTTTAGACTCATCCTTAGTCTGATCCTTTGAAGTATCTGTTCCTTGCTCCTTCGTAGTGGTAGCATCTTTCTTATCTGTATCCACTGCAGATGCATCCTCAGATTTACTGTCGGTATCTGCTTTTACATTTACAGGGCTAATCACTATGTTTTTCGCTGCTATACCGGTTTTTCTCTTTACAACATCTTCGATTTGAGCCATCTGTTGCTCAGTTAACTTATTGGCATTTACAATCACCTCTACTGAATTATCTGTAATCGTAACTAAGTTATCTGGAAATCCCTTAGCTTCCAATAAAGTTTCAGTTGCATTTTCTTTATCTTTAATGGTAGTAAGCTCTATCATAGCATCGATAGCTGCTTGTTTTTGCTTATCCGATGCGTTTTTATTATCTATGATTTCCTGTAAAGTTGATTCATTTGCTGCTCTAACCTGTTCTCTTTGAAGCTTATTGGATACAAAAAAGTCTGCATTTATGGTGTTGTTTGCAAGTACAGCATCTCCCGCTTTGTCATCTGCATCCACCTTGGTATCCTCTTTTCCAGTATTCGTATCCACTACGTCATTAGTATCAGATACTACGGAATCAGAATCTCCCGTAATATCTAAATCTTCTGCACCCGCATTGATAGTGCCTGGGGAAGCAGCAGCATCTAAAGCTCCTTGATCACCTACTTTGTCCCTGGTGAAATTCAGATAACCAGCAACTATGATCATTATAGCTAAAGCTGCGATTATCACTTGATTCTTTTTAAATATATTTTTCATGTACAGCCTCCTATTGATTAATTCATTTTCATTACTTTAATTTTATGAGCTGGTACATTAAATAAGACCATTACAGCGTCAACTATTTCGCTCTTTACTCTGTCACTCTCTCCTCCCTGTGCTATTACCAATACTCCTTCTATTTCTGGTTCGATTTGTTTCACAATATAAGGGGTATTTTCTCCTTGGTTGGCTTGGGATAATACCGTCTCCTCCTGGCTGCTATCACTGGTGCTGTTCCTGTTTCCTCCTGCACTATCCTGCTCAGTTGTGGTCTGCCTGTCGGAAGTCTCATCTTTTAAAGGAACCAATTCTTTCGAAGACTTAACGGTAATCATCACCTCCACCTTACCTATATTTCGCACCTGCATAAGTATCTGCTTTAATTTATTCTCCTGAGTACAAACATATTCCTCCGTGGAAGAATATTTTTCATTATCCTGTTTTTTTTCATTTGTCTGTGTACTGTTTTCTTTACTACTGCTATCAGAAGAAAATAAACCAGGTACAGATAACAATAGTATTGCTAGTCCACAACCTAAAATAATTAGAAGCTTTGGTAATCCAAATTCTTTTAAAATCTTTTTAAAATCAAATTTTTTCATTGCTATCCTCCTACCCTTTATGTATCGTAACAGATATCTGATCAATAGGAACCCCATATAAGCCTACAAGTTCTTGCTTAATATTAAGCTCTAACACAGTGTCATACTGGTCTTTATTTGGAGCCTCACTGGCTTTATCATTCTGATTGAATGTTGCATCTTGATTAATCGTTACCTTGTCTATGGTGACTTGGTCTACGGGATCAATGGTTTTTGCTGCTTCAGTCTTCTTTTCTTCTGTTTTTTCAGAGGCCACTAAGGTAATCCCCTTTATCTGGCCGCAAGTCTCACTTTCTGTATCCTCATCTAAGTTTATTGTGAGACTATCTACCTTAAGACCATAATTACTCATATAAACCTGAATCTGATTATTGATGGCCTCCTTATAACTTTCCACAACCTGCTTTTGATATTCCTTCTCTGTTCCTACTATCTGGGCACTGATATCCCTAGCATTACTCTGATACACATTAAAATCATAATAGTAATCAACCTTATCAAGGGTATTCGTCCAAGTTAACAGAGGTTTGATAATAATTAAAATAGTAATCAACCCAACAAAGATATGTATGTACTTCTTAAAACTACTTTTTCCAAGCAGGTTAGAAAATACAGTGACTAGCAGTAAAAAGAAAATGAGATTTTTAACAGCCGCATATATTTCCCCCATAACTCACCTCATACTCCTATATTTGTTGATGCTGCAATGATAGCAATGGACAGGACAAATAGTAACAAACAAATAAATACCATGGAGAGCAAAAGTTTTGATGCATTGGCTGCTGCGCTGATACATCCAACCATTCTTTTATCTGATACAGGTTGTACAAGTGCTGCACCTAGCTTATAGACAAAAACAAAGCATACAAGCTTTACAAGTGGTACTAAACACAGGATTAAAATGACTATAAGTCCCGTCACACCAATCGCATTTTTCACTAGTACACTGGCTCCTAGTAAAGTCTCTGTGACAGAGTTTATGGCGTTCCCCACACCTGGAATAGCGCTAGTGCTCTTAATAATTACAGACTTTTTCACGTACTCGGCCATAGGTATAATGAGCCCTTGAATAGCATTATATCCTATGACGAAGGCTAATAAGGTCTTCAAAATCCATTGCACTACCATTTCAATAAGCTCTGTCATCTTGGACAACATATCTTCTTTGGTAATATGATTTGCTAAGGTTATGACAAAATAAATATTAACTAAGGGAAGTACAACATTAAGTAAAATAAAATTGATTCCCGTAAAGACGGCTAGCGTTGACTCATAATAAAAAAGAGAGGTCTTCGCTCCAGAACTAACTGCAATGCTAAGCAGATAGGTTGGCATAAGTACCTTCATAAAGTCAAATAAATTATTAAGTACTGTTCTCGCAATCTCTGTAGCCATATAAAAGGAGCTAGTAAGTAGGGCAAACAACATGATGTATGTAACATAAAATGCAGTTTCAGATACCTGATTGCTTTGAAATACGTTAGCAAAGTTTGTAAAAATAGCAGCTAGCATTGCTATCATAATTAACTGAATCAAAAGAGTTTTGTTATTAAGCAATTCTCCAAACAATTCATTCAGCACCTTACTAATTAATCCTGATAATGAGAACTCCTCATCACCAGTTACTATGCCCTTAACATACTCACCAAAGTTAACCTCTTCGGGGGTTTTTACCAAATCGTCTATCACATTTTGTATATCATCATAGTTAACATCTTCTAGCACCTTGTCTACGCTATCTTCTCTTGTTACATCATTCACATTATCGGTATCTAATGACTTAGCATAGACTGGTGTTTTATGAAAAGAGATAAAAAAAACACCTGTAACTATTAAAATTAATTTCCATTTCATAAACGCACCCGCCTAAGCTAAGAAATTATTAATCAAATCCAGTAAAGCTAATAGTATCGGCATGCTGATTGCTAAGATCGTAAGCTTTCCAACTAACTCTATTTGACTTGCTATGGCACTATGACCTGCATCCTTACATAATGCTGATGCAAACTCTGCAATATAGGTGATACCAACTATCTTTAGAAGAATACTCAAATAAGTTGGGTTAATACTAATAAAGCTTTGTATTTTAGCAATTCCCTCTATTATAGAGGACAATTTGCTTGTCCCAATAAACAGGATAATGATACAGGCTGCCACACTGATATAGGTAGAATATTCGGAGCGTGTATTTTTAAATTGTGTTGCTAAAACTATAGCCACAATTCCAATAATAGCTACCTGTAGCATACGCACCTCCTAAAAATTAAACAAATTCTTTATTGTCTGAAACAACTGAGATATGTAAGGTATGATCCATAGTAAAACCAGAAGCAAACCTGCTAAGCTAGTCAAAAATGCCTGTTCTTCTCTACCAGAATGTTTTAATACTTGGTTAATTACAGAAACCAAGATACCTACCGCTGCAATTTTAAAAATTAGAGTAATCTCCATTGTTGTCCTCCTTACATATACTAAATCAATACCACGGCAAGAAATAAACCAGATAAAATACCAAGCATATTATATAGTCTTGTTTTTTCCTTCATGGTAGCAATGGAGTCCTGTAACTCATGATCCAACTGCTCAATATAAAAATCAATAGTCTTTAATTGCATCTCTTTATCTAAATAACCAAGATTTTCTCCCAGATGATTCAGTTGCTCTCTATCCTGTTGATTCATATAGGAATTTTTCATGTAATTCTTAGTGCCCTCTTCCCATATTGTTTGAAAACTCAAACCAGAGGAGCTTAACAAATCCTGTTCTACTCCAGCAAAAAACTCCTTAAAGTTGTCTACATTTCTTCTAGAGATTGCTCCTATCGCTTCAGGTAACGTAGTATTTCCGTACTTGATATCTCCTCTTAAGATGGTAATATTCTTTTTCATTGCTCTTAAATCAGCGACTCTTCCTCTAACGAGAGAACTGAAATATACACCTATGGTGGAACAAGATAGTATAACAAGTAAAGCTCCAAATATTTTTACCATTTTGTCACCTCCTAATCTGCCTTATATAATAAGGTACCTCGCTCATCGTATATTTCCTCTAGATTTCCAACTCTCCCTTTATTATTTAGAATGATATAACGCTCAAAAATCTTTTCACGTACCATTCGTCCTAGTATTGGTTTATTCTTAATATCATCAATGGAACTTCCATGAACAGTGGCTATCAGTTTACATCCACAGTTCATTACGTACTCAATTGCTTCAATATCATCCCTTGAGCCAACCTCGTCCACCGCAATGATGCTTGGCGACATACTACGTATCAACATCATCATGCCTTCCACCTTTGGACAGCAATCCAATATATCAGTTCTAATTCCTAGCTCATTTTGTGGTATTCCCATATAACAAGCTCCTATCTCCGAACGTTCATCTACCACTCCTACATTAAGCCCATGTATGGTGCTTACTCCATTGGATAGTTGACGAATTACATCTCTAAGTAGGGTTGTCTTACCACACCTTGGGGGAGAAATAATTAATGTGTGAAAGATTGTATTTTGATTAATGATATATGGCATGACCTTATCTCCACAGCCCTTTACCTGGTGAGATAATCTAATATTAATAAAGGATATGTGTTTAATATTCTTAATTCTTTCAGCTTCAATAATCGTTTTTCCCGCTATTCCAACTCGATGTCCTCCTTGGATAGTAATAAACCCTTGTCGTATCTCATCCTCGAATGCGTATAAAGAGTAATTACTTATGTACTCCATTGTCTCTCTTACTTCATTTAAAGAAACTATATAGGCACCAGTCTTATCTGTAATTATCCTGTGATCCCTAGATACAAAATACTCTTTATTGTTGTAAACCAGCATAAGAGGGCCATTTACCCTTAGCCTGATTTCTTGTAACAATTCGAAATCAATCACTAGTTCTGCAATTATTTTTCTAAGGTTAATAGAGAATATCTTTAAGATTTCCTCACGTTTGTCCAAGAAAACTTTCACCCCTTTACACTGCCTAAAATCTTATTTCAATATATGAAGGTTTTTAAAGAATATTCCACTAAGACAGTTTTATATAGGAAATGGCACATAAACCTTGAATTCACTATAAAAAAAGGCTACAATAGTACAAATCACATACTGGGAGGATTACCATGAGAGTTGGATTGATTGGAGCAGAACTTGGGTACAGTTATTCAAAAGTGATCCATGAAAAGTTAGCAAACTATACTTACGATTTGATTCCATTAAACAAAGAAGAGTTTGAAGAATTTATGGATAACCGTAGTTTTAGTGCTATAAACGTCACGATTCCTTATAAGAAAGCAGTCCTACCATACCTAGATGAGATATCCAAAGAAGCAAAGGCTATTGGTGCAGTAAATGCTATTGTTAATAGGAATGGTAAGCTTTATGGCTACAATACAGACTATGATGGATTTCGTTACGCCCTAATACACAACAACATAGAGGTAAAAAATGAAAAGGTAATGATTCTAGGCTTCGGTGGAGCAAGTCTTGCTGTAATAAAAGTAATAGAGGATTTGTTAGCTAAAGAAGTGGTAATCGTCAATCGAACAATTAAAGACAATGCCATCTCCTACGAAGAGGCAAAAGAGAAACATAAGGATGTAACGATATTAATTAATACAACTAGTGTAGGAACCTCTCCTAATATAGATGAAGCACCCATTGACTTATCTGGATTTCATAACTTAAAAGCTGTGGTGGATATTATATACAATCCTAAAGTAACGAAGCTATTATCTCAAGCTAAGGACTTGGGGATTCAGACAGTGAATGGTCTTGATATGCTAGTAGCTCAGGCAAAGTATGCCGCAGAATACTTTTTAAATACATCAATTCCAGAGGAAAGAATCGAAGAAATAAAAAAGGAATTAGAATAAAAGCCATCCTTAAGTGTAACTCTATGATTAAGTAAAAAAGGCGTAAGTAGCATGAAAATGCAACTTACGCCTTCTATATATTATATCATAGAATATTTAATTAAACTCTCTTTAAATAATCGCCAGTACGGGTATCAATTTGAATCTTATCCCCTTGCTCAACGAATAAAGGAACGTAAACAGTAGCTCCTGTCTCAACAACAGCAGGTTTTGTAGCTCCTGTAGCAGTATCTCCCTTAAAACCTGGTTCAGTATCTGTAATCTCAAGTTCAGCAAACATAGGAGGTTCAATAGCAAATACCGCACCATTGTGGGAAAGCATCTTAACCATATCATTTTCTTTGACAAACTTTAAAGAATCACCGATTGCATCTTCAGTTAAAGCAAATTGATCAAATGTTTCAACATCCATAAAGTGATACAATTCACCATCATTATATAAATACTGTTTATCACTCTTATCAATATGAGCCTGTGGACATTTTTCAGTAGGTCTAAAAGTTTTCTCCACTACTCCACCATTTTTAATATCTCTTAATTTAGTTCTAACAAATGCAGCACCTTTTCCTGGTTTAACATGCTGAAACTCTATTACTTGATATACACTATTTTCAAATTCAATAGTTAAACCATTTCTAAAATCGCCTGCTGATACCATACAAATAATTCCTCCTTAAATATATCACTTAGAACAGTTTATAATAATCCGAATAAATTTTCAACCACTATTTTTGTCCATGCTTACTTTTTCATCATTATCTGATATAAAATACTATATCCTTAGCATTCCCCTTTTGTCTTATAACTACTACAGATAACATTTACAATCTGTTCCACTGAAGATGTGTTTACATCAACAATCCTATCTGCGGCAGCTTCATAATATTCCCTACGATAAGTGAGTAGCTTGTCAACCTTTTCTTCTACATTGTACCCTTTTAGCAAAGGTCTAGTCGTATCCTTCTTAAGTCTCCTAAGTACAGTGAATTTATTAACATCTAACATAATTACAAAACCTAATTCTTTAAGAATACGTACATTTTCTTCTTTTAACGGAAGTCCACCACCAGTAGAAATGATTAAAGGTTTCTCCTCCTTCAAAAGCTCCCTTAGTACCTCTGTCTCCATTTGCCGAAAGGTTGCTTCCCCAAACTGTTCAAAAATTTTTGAAATAGAACACCCTTGTTGTTTTTCAATTAGTCGATCTGTGTCTACAAAGGTTAACTTAAGCTTATTCGCAAGTACTTGACCGATTGTAGATTTGCCACTTCCCATGAACCCAACAAGTATAAGGTGCTTCTTCTCCATAAACATCCCCTATTTTCTCTTCTTAAGATCTTTTTTATAAAAGTATAATACGATTTTCTCTAAATATCGCTTTAGTACAATTTGAATTTCTTCTTTTTTATCAATTGGTTCTACTAGAATATTGTGCATCCCGGTTCTACTAGCTCCATACACATCTGTAAAAAGTTGGTCTCCTATAAACATAGTATTTGAGACATCTGTCCCCATAAGCTCCATAGCTTTTTTATAGTTCTTTCTACTTGGCTTTTTTGCATCAAAGATATACTTTACCTGAATGTCCTTATTAAAGCGTTCTACACGTTCAATTTTGTTATTAGAAATAAGGCATATCTGAAACCCCATTTTTTTAAGCTTTGTAAATAATTCTATTGCTTCTGGGGTGGCATCTTCGCCATGCTTCACTAGGGTATTATCAATATCAAATAAAAGACCTCTAAAACCATCATTATATAGCTTCTCAAAATCTATAGAATACGTGGATTTCACGTATTGTTCTGGATAAAACTTTTGTAACATATCTAAACTCCTTTAGTGCCTTTTGTACTATGCAAAAAATGCAAACAATAAAACTATAATACCTAAAATTATTCTATAATAACCAAATATCTTAAAGTCATGTTTCTTAATATAATCCATTAAGAACTTAATGACAGCTATAGATACTAAAAATGCAGTTATCATCGCTACTACTAAAATTAAAAACTCTGTTCCCGTAAAGTTTAACCCAAATTTCACGATTTTTAACAGACTGGCACCAAACATAATAGGAATTGCCAAATAAAAGGTAAATTCTGCCGCCACCGTTCTAGACAAACCAATTAATAAAGCTCCTACAATAGTCGCCCCAGAACGAGATGTTCCAGGAATCAAAGCAAGAATCTGAAAAATACCAATTAATGCAGCGGTTGTATAGGTGATATCCGAAAGAGAAGTAATCCTCGCTTCTTTCTTCTTATTTCTCTCTTCCACGATGATGAATAAGATACCATATACAAGTAAGGTGACAGCAACTACTTCAAAACGGTAGAAATGCTGATCCATCCAGTCATCTAAGAAAAGCCCAATAATTGCAGCTGGTACGGAAGCTACTAAAATATGAAACCAAAGATTCATGATATCCCACTTTATAAAGTTAGATTTTTTTGCCATTTCAGTTTTTTTATTAAGTTCAAATGGCCAAATTTTCTTCCAAAACAAAACTACAACTGCCATGATTGCACCAAGCTGAATTACAACCCGGAACATCTCCATAAACTTTTCTACATCAGGTATATTAATGGATTGTTTATAATTAACAAATTTTTCTAACAGTATCATATGGCCTGTACTGCTTATAGGAAGCCATTCAGTAACGCCTTCTACAAATCCAAAAAGAAGAGTCACAAATAATTCATATATTGACATACTTACACTCCTTTAACTTACTAAAGCTTATTCTATCTAAAACCAATCTAATATGCAAGTAGCAGTTATGATATTATTTTGACACATTTCTATATTTATGCTATATTTTTAGAGTACTTGAATATTAAAAGAAAGAGGTTGTAAAGATGAATATGCCAGATGATAAAAAGGATTACGGAGTATCTGATATGGATCGGATATATTTTGAATCCAATGGTAAAAGTTTTCGGCAAAATCCAGGAAACAGAAGAAATTCATCCTCATACGATGTGCGTGGTAGTAAGAACAAGCGTAGGAAGAAATCTGGTCCTCTAGGGATTGTCTTCTCATTAGGCAATATCCTCTTCTTCCCTCTCATGTTTGTCTATTTGGAAGTAATCTTCCATATTAGCATGAAGTTGCAAATGAAGTATCTTCCAATTTTCGTGTTTTTTGCTCTTTCTTTTGGTTTTATTGTTTCAATATTTACCTTGCTATGCAATAAGACCATTAACAAACTTATTACTTACTTATTTACAATTCTAGGTTGCTTACTATTCTGTATTGAAATGGTTTGCAAAACAGTATTGTCAAGTTATTATCAGCTACTAAGTACAGCTGATACGGCTGCCAATAATAGGCTAACAGATTACTTTGATGCAATTGTTGATGGTATTGGAATGAAACTTTTTAGTCTAATCCTTTTACTACTTCCTATTGTTTTTATTTTTACCATAGGTCGTATGTATTTTAGTTTTAAGAGAAAATCTCTCCCACTATTTGGTACTGTCTTAGTGTTCGGAGTTTTCTTCCACATTTTTGGACTATTAAGTCTACATCTTCCTTGGTCTGGTGATTTTGTTCCTGCTTCATTATATGCAAGTGATACCAATGTAGAGGATCAAGTGGAACAACTCGGAGTTATTACTATGCTTCGTTTGGATGTAAAACATACTTTATTTGGTGGTGGATCTACTATTGATTTAGATAATAGTGACTTTGGTGACTTAGATGCTTCTAATCCTAACTCCAAGCCGTCTGCTTCTCCTGATGCAAGTAAGGATCCTAATGCAAGTAATGATCCTAATGCTACTATCGCACCAACCGAACCACCTATTGATACCTCGCCTAATGTAATGGATATCGATTTCGAAACCTTAATTGCAAATTCGAAAAACGACAACATAGAATGGCTTAATAAGTATTACAGCAGTTGTACTCCTACTAACAAGAATGAATATACTGGTATGTTTAAAGGGTATAATGTAATTTTTGTAACTATGGAAGGTTTCTCAAAATACTTAATTGATAAAGATCGTACTCCTACTTTATATAAGATGGCTAATGAAGGCTTTGTATTCAATAATTATTACACCCCTCTTCACTACACTAGTACATCTGGTGGGGAGTGGCAGAACCTTACAGGTCTTTATCCAAAGAACGGTAACCCAATTAGTATGACTGAATCCGGTATACAGGGAACTAACCTTTACTTTACCTTAGCTAGGCAGTTAAACCGCCTAGGCTATACTTCTCTTGGCTACCATAATAACAATGAAATGTATGGACGTAAGAAATCCCATCCAAACCTTGGGTACGATTGGCATCAAGGAGGTATGGGCTTTGAACTCGAGAAAAACGCTAGTGGTAAAGCGATTTGGCCTCAATCTGATCAGTATATGATTGACACAACTGTAGATCAATATATTAATAGTGGAAAACCATTTAATGTTTACTATCTCACTGTTAGTGGTCATATGCCTTATAACTTTTTAGGTGATGCTATGGCTAATAAAAATAAGGACGTTGTAGCAAACCTACCTTATACGGATACTACCAAAGCTTATATTGCTGCCAATATGGAAGTAGAATATGCTATGAAATCATTACTAACTAAACTTGAAGCAGCAGGTATTGCAGATAAAACTTTAATCGTAATGACTCCTGATCATATTCCTTATTTTGATACAGCTACTCTTGAGGAGCTTGCTGGAAAATCTTTCGGTGGTGAAGGACTTAGGAATTTAAAAGAATCTGATATTGATTTTGATGTATATCGTAATTCTCTAATTATGTGGTCAGGTAGTATTGAAAAACCGATTGAAGTGAACAAATTATGTTCTCAGGTAGATATTCTACCAACTGTTTCAAACTTATTAGGACTTGAGTATGATTCTAGATTATTAGCTGGTTCTGATATCTTAAGTACAGCCTCTCCACTAGTTATTTTCTCCTCTTCCTCATGGAAGACAGATGTAGGCTTCTATAATAGGTATACAGGAGAATTTACGTTAGCAGATGGTGTTAGTATGACAGATGCTGAGATTGAAGAGTATGTATCCAAAATGAAAAAGATTGTAAGATATAAACTTGATTCTTCTGCTTTAGTTGTAGCTGAAGATTATTATAATACTGTATTTCCAAACTCTAAATAATAGTAAGTAATTAATTTCACAAAATAAAGGTAGTGGTTATTAAACCACTACCTTTTTACATTTACCTATTTAATTATTCATTACCTATCAGCCTACTCTTCTGCCTTTTCCTTAGCATTTTCAGCAATTACCTTCTCTTGTACATCATGAGGAGCCTGCTCATATCTAGAGAATTCATAGGAGAAATCACCGATACCACCAGTCATGGAACGTAAATCTGTAGAGTATCCATAGATTTCAGCTAGTGGAATATCTGCAACAACCTCTTGCTTACCACCTTCTATTGGATTCATACCAAGTACACGACCACGTCTCTTATTCAAATCTCCCATTACATCTCCTGTAAACTTATCAGGTACTACTACCTTTAAGGTTACGATTGGTTCAAGAAGCACGGGATTGGCTTCTGTAAAGGCTTGCTTAAAGGCAAGTATAGTAGCCATCTTAAATGCCTGTTCAGAAGAGTCAACAGGATGGTAGGAACCATCTACTAAAGTAGCTTTTACCCCAACAACTGGATAAGAAGCCAAAGGTCCTTTGATAACACTTTCCTGTAATCCCTTTTCTACTGCTGGGAAGTAATTCTTAGGAACAGATCCTCCAAACACTTTCTCCTCGAATACATAAGCGCTCTCTAAATCTCCAGATGGCTCAAAATCCATTAAAACGTCGCCATACTGACCATGTCCACCTGATTGTTTCTTATGTTTACCACGAACCTGAACCTTCTTACGTATGGTTTCTCTATATGGTACTCTTGGCTTAGATACTTCAATCTCTACTTTATACTTACCAAGAAGTTTACTAACAGTTACGTCAAGCTGTTGCTCACCAATCCCATACAATAAAGTCTGGCGATTTTCTTTGTCGTTAACAACCTTAAGGGTAAGATCTTCATCCATAAGTTTAGCAAGTGCTTGACTCACTTTATCGTCATCACCTTTGTTCTTGGTACTAAAACGAACATAAGTATATGGAGTAGAGTATACTGGTTTATCAAAAAGAACTGGATTTGCTTTGGTAGCTAAGGTATCACCTGTGCTTGTATTAGATAACTTACCTATAGCTCCAATGTCACCTGCCTTTAATTCCTTAACCTCCATCTGGTCTTTTCCACAGAATACATATAGCCTACTAATCTTCTCTTCGGTCTCCGTATTCACATTGTATATAGTACTGTCAGCCTTTATGGTTCCTGAACAGATCTTAAACAAGTTGAACTTCCCAATGAATGGGTCCGCAATTGTCTTAAATACTTTTGCACTAAATGGTTTACTTTCATCATAATCAGCATGAAATACCTCTTTTGTCTTCTGATTAATGCCTTCTACACTCTTCTTTTCAGGAGATGGAAAATACTTATCCACTGCCTGTAATAACATAGTAGTTCCTCTACATAAAGTTCCTGAACCTATTAAAACTGGCACAACAGAACCATCTATAACACTGCCACGAAGTGCCCCTGAAATCTCTTCCTGGGTAAACTCTTCACCAGCAAAATATTTTTCCATTAAGTCTTCGTTTGTCTCCGCAACTGCCTCTAATAACGTTTCACGACAAGTTTCTAAGTTCGCCATAGAGTAGTCCGGAATCTCACACTCTTCATAATTACTCAAATCTGTAAAACGTCTTCCCTTCATCTTTACAACGTTTACAAATCCAACAAACTTCTCGTTTTCACGAATTGGCAAATGAAAAGGTGCTATCTTCTTACCATATAGTTCAGTTAATCTTTCGATTACCTCTCGATGACTGGCATGATCATCGTCCATATCAGTTACAAAAAACATTCTTGGAAGTTTATATTTCTCACAAAATTCCCAAGCCTTCATGGTGCCAACTTCTACACCAGCTTTTGCAGATATAACAATAATAGCTGCATCTGCTACATTAAGTGCTTCTTCTACTTCACCTACAAAGTCAAAATATCCAGGTGTATCAAGGAAATTAATCTTGGTACCTTCCCAAATTACTGGTACAATGGATGTATTGATAGAAAATAATCGCTTGATTTCCTCTTTGTCATAATCACTGATTGTATTACCTTCCTCAATCTTACCTTGTCTTTTGGTCATTCCCATTGAGTAAGCTATGGCTTCGACTAAAGTTGTCTTGCCACAGCTTCCGTGCCCCAAAATGACTACATTACGAATGTTACTAGCAGTGTATGTCTCCATATTAATACCTCCAGTACTATTTTTTGTAATGGAAAGGCTTTCCTTAAAAAGGAACTTAAATAATACATGCAGGACAAGCTTCCCATGTGTATATTTTACTAAAATAATACCTTATTATCAACTATTTTATTCACAATTCACAATGTATTTTATTCATTCGCAATCAACTATCAATAATTCTTATAAATATTAGTCATTTAGGATGTCATTATATTAATTTATGACGAAATATATCGAATTGTATCGAGGGTACTTATATGCTTTAAAGCGTTAAACTTTAACGTATTAATGCATTGACACACCTATATATTTGCGTTACAATACCACTATTAAAGAATTCTATAACACATACAAATATCCATTCAGGGCAAAATAGTAACAAATTAATCGCTGAAAGGAATTTGTAATGAAAGCAGGAGATATAGAAATGATCATAGTAATGAAACCAGGAGCTTCAAAAGAAGCGATTAATAATGTTTTAAGTATTATTAATGACAACGGATTAGTTGCCCATATTTCTGATGGTACAGAAGTGACCATCATCGGTGTGGTTGGTGACAAATCCCGTTTAGAACATCAAAATATTGAGATTGCACCTGAAGTAGATAAAGTGGTTGCTGTAACGGAAAGCTACAAGCTTAGTAACCGTAAATTCCACCCAGAATCCTCTGTTATACAGGTAGGGAATACTAACATTGGTGGAGAAGAATTAATTATTATGTCCGGCCCTTGTGCTGTGGAAAATGAAGCTCAGATTTTAGAGACTGCACATGCGATTAAGAAATCTGGCGCTCAAATTCTTAGAGGTGGAGCTTATAAACCTAGAACTTCTCCTTACGCATTTCAAGGCCTTGAAGAACAGGGGCTTAGACTTATGAAGGAAGCCAAAGACGCAACGGGACTGGCTATTGTATGTGAGGTTACTAGTCTTGCAGCCATAGAGTCTGCTGTAAAATATGTCGATATGCTACAAATTGGTGCTAGAAATATGCAGAATTTTTATCTTTTAAAAGAGGCGGGGAAAACTGGTCTTCCAATTCTATTAAAAAGAGGGTTATCTGCTACTATTGAAGAATGGTTAAACGCTTCCGAATATATTATGGCAGAAGGCAATCCTAATGTAGTTTTATGCGAACGTGGAATAAGAACCTTTGAAACAGCCACACGTAACACTTTAGATATCAGTGCTATACCTGTGATTAAACACAAGAGTCACTTACCTATAATAGTAGATCCAAGCCACGCAACTGGTGTTAGACAGTATGTCAATCCACTAGCTAAGGCTGCTTTGGCTGCAGGTGCTGATGGTTTAATGATTGAGACACATCCAAATCCAAAAACTGCCCTCTCCGATGGTCCACAGTCATTAACCTTTGAGCAATTTGACCAGCTTTGTAAGGAACTAAGACCACTTGCTCCACTATTTGACCGAAAGTTTTAGGAGGTTTATATGAAGGATTTATCTGTAGGGTTTATAGGGTTTGGATTAATAGGTGGTTCTATCGCCAAAGCACTTAAACTAAGTTTTCCTACTACTACCATTATGGCCTATAACCATTACCAAAACAAATCCCACTCTTGTTTAGAAGTTGCCAAACAAGATGGTACCATTGATATCATAAGTACAAAGCTAGAAGACTATGCTTCCTGTGATATCATATTTCTCTGCGCCCCGGTGTTAGATAATATTCATTACCTAGAAAAACTTAAAAATATTATAAAACCTTCCTGCATCCTTACTGATGTAGGAAGTGTAAAGGGAAATATTCATAAAGCTATCGAAGAACTTCATCTCTCCTCCCATTTTATAGGAGGACACCCTATGACTGGTTCCGAAAAAACTGGCTATATTCACTCCAATGCAAAGCTTTTAGAAAATGCCTTTTATATATTAACTAAAACCAACGATACCAAAGAGGCAGATTTTGAGACTATGAAGGAATTGGTGTTAGCTCTAGGAGCCATTCCTATTCCTGTAGAGGCAGACTACCATGATGATGTAGTAGCTGCCATTAGCCATGTTCCTCATATCATAGCCGCTAGTTTGGTACATATGGTAAAGGATTCGGATAATGAACAAGAATTAATGCGACAGGTAGCAGCTGGTGGGTTTAAAGATATCACTAGAATTGCCTCCTCCTCTTCTGTCATGTGGCAAAATATATGCTTAACTAATACCGATAGTATCCTGTATTTTCTTAGAGATTTTATCAATCGATTAGAGGACATCGCATCAGTGATCTCTGATAAGAACGAAGGGCAGCTTTTAGACTTTTTTTCTGAAGCAAAGGAATATCGGGATAGTATTCCAAATAAGGTAATTGGCTTAATTAACCGTATTTATGAGGTATATATTGATATCCCAGATAAAACTGGTGTAATTGCATCTATTGCTACTCTTCTTGCTAGACATGATATCAGTATCAAAAATATTGGTATACTTCATAACAGAGAATACCAGGAAGGTGCTTTAAGAATCGAACTTTATACAGAGGAATCTAGAGCGAAAACGATTGAAATTCTGACAGAGTATGAGTATACTATTTACCAATAATGGATGGAAGGATTCAATTTATGAAAATGAAACGTTGCAACAAATTATACGGTGAGTTATGTATCCCAGGAGATAAATCCATTAGTCATCGTGGTATTATGCTTGGTGCTATTTCTATGGGAACAACAGTGATTACAAACTTTTTGCAGGGTGCGGATTGTCTATCTAGTATTGAATGCTTTGGCAAAATGGGAATTCGTATTGAGAATAAACATAGTGCTGTGTATGTACATGGTCGAGGACTACATGGACTTACGGAACCAGAAGGCATCTTAGATGTAGGCAATAGTGGAACTACTCTACGCCTAATGTCAGGTTTACTCTCTGCTGCCCCTTTTACATCTAAGGTCACTGGAGATTCCTCCATACAAAAACGTCCTATGGGACGTATTATTACACCACTGTCTCTTATGGGTGCTGATATTAAAAGTGATTTAGATAACAATTGTGCGCCTCTAACTATTGCAGGTAAAGGCCTGACGGGAATTAATTATAACTCTCCCATAGCAAGCGCCCAAGTAAAATCAGCCATTTTACTTGCTGGCTTATATGCAGATAGACCATCTAGTGTAACAGAACCTTATATTTCTCGTAACCATAGTGAACTAATGTTAAATTATTTTGGTGCTAAAGTCTCTACTGTAGGTACTACTGTAACTTTAACCCCTCCAGACCAACTATTCGGACAAGAGATTCAGGTTCCTGGAGATATTTCTTCGGCTGCTTATTTTATAGGTGCTGGTCTTATTACACCTAATTCACAGATTCTCATAAAGCAGGTAGGAATTAATCCTACTAGAGATGGGCTAATCAAGGTAGTAAAAGCTATGGGTGGAAAACTAACACTTCTTAACGAAAGAATGCAAGGGTTGGAGCCAGTAGCTGATATATTAGTGGAAACTAGTGACTTAAATGCTACCATCATAGAAGGCGCCATGATTCCTACTTTAATCGATGAGATTCCTCTTGTAGCCATCCTTGCATGCTTTGCAAAGGGCACTACCGTTATTAGAGACGCAAGCGAACTTAAGGTAAAAGAATCTAATCGTATCGATACCGTGGTAGAAAACCTTCAAAAGATGGGTGCTGATATAGAGGGCACCGAAGATGGAATGGTGATTCACGGAGGAAAACCTCTACACGGTGCTGTGATTGATTCCAAATCAGACCACCGAATTGCTATGTCTTTTGCCATCGCCGGTTTAAATGCTGATGGAGAAACCACTATAGAAAATAGCCACTGTATCAATATCTCATATCCAAGCTTTTTTAAGGACCTAGAATCCTTACTTTAAGAAGAAAGAGGATTCCTTTTAAACTAATACTTAAGTTTTAAAAGGAATCCTCTTTTAATTCTATTTATTTTGATAAGTCATGAGTCACAACAAACTGGACTGCATGCTTTAAATTAATCACATTAGCTTCTCTATAATTGCCGCCGAATTCACCATCTACGGTCCAAGGAACAAGCTCATCCGATACAAATTTCACCTTATCTGTATGGAAATTAATCACATGCTTACTAGTTTTATCTTCATTTAAAAGAGCATTGATAATAGACTGCAGTTCAAACGCATTCTTTGGTGGAGTGATTAAGGTCACCTCAAACAAACCATCATTTAAGGATACATCCTTTCCATTCAGTCCCTTAAATCCACCTACGGAATTAGAGTTACTTACCATACCGTATAAAAATTTATCATCAATCTCTACATCATCATAAAACACTTTGAAGTGGTAGGATTTAAGAGATGGTAGTCTCTTCACTCCCTCTAAAAGATAGGCTAACCGTCCTAAAATATTCTTTACTGACTGGCTAGTCGCATACGAAACATCCGTAAATGCTCCAAAAGCAGCAACATAGATAAAGTTATCATTATTGATTTGTCCCACATCATAGGGAAACAAGGAACCATCTACAATAGTTTTCGCATCCTCTATCATACTCTTTGGAAGTCCAAGGCTAGTGGCACAGTCATTGGTTGTTCCTGTTGGTATATAACCAATTGGTGGATTTGATTCTAAAGATAAAACCCCCTTCACAACCTCATTTAGAGTACCATCCCCTCCAGAACAAGCAATGGTATCATAGTCTTCTCCATACTTTTCAATTATCTCTGTGGCATCATTACGATGTCTTGTAGCATGAATTGTCACTTCATAATCAGCATTGCAAAAAATCTCAATCATACTAGACAATTTGTTTCGCATAACTCCTTTTCCTGCACATGGATTATAAATAAAAAGTAATTTTTTTCTACTCACTTTTCTCATCCTCAATTTTCATAATCTATTCTATCATGGTCAAAACTATGTATTTTAATCATTTTCCCAATCAAAAATAATTATACATTACCCTTATATTGGTTGCAAGTATAAACCACTAGAATGAGATGCTAATGGAATGTTTTACTATACCATAAAAAATGGGCATCTCACCTTCCATGGTGATTTGCCCAACTTTCTATTTATCCTCTACAAATACATTATCCCCTATATACATGGCGTCTCCGAAGGAGAAAAATCTATATTTTTCTTTCACCGCTTCTTTATATGCATTCATAATATTGTCTTTTCCAGCCAATGCTGATACTAACATTAACAAAGTAGACTCTGGTAAATGGAAATTTGTAATAAGACAATCCAGTATCTTAAATTGATATCCTGGATAAATAAAGATACTGGTATCGCCCCCGCCTGGCTTTACAACACCGTCACTAATAGCTGCACTTTCTACCGTTCTACAGCTTGTGGTACCTACACATATTACTCGTCCACCATTTGCCTTACAATCATTTATTTTCTTTGCTTCAGATTCTTCAATATAGTAATACTCAGAATGCATATGATGCTTTGTGACATCCTCAACCTTTACAGGTCTAAAGGTGCCAAGACCTACATGAAGAGTTACATTGGCAATAATAACACCCTTTTCTTGAATCCGTTCAAGTAACTCCTTGGTAAAATGTAAGCCTGCTGTAGGAGCAGCTGCAGAGCCTTCATTTTTAGCATAAACTGTCTGGTAACGGTTCTTATCCTCTAATTGATGATGGATATAGGGAGGAAGTGGCATCTGACCTAATTGGTCAAGAATTTCCTCAAAGATACCATTATATTGAAATTGCACTAATCTATTGCCCTCATCTATAATGTCTACTACAGTAGCACTTAAAAGTCCATTGCCAAATACAATCTTACTTCCTACACGAGCCTTCTTTCCTGGCTTCACCAAGGTTTCCCATATATCATTTTCCTTGCGCTTTAATAGTAGCAGTTCTACCTTTCCGCCAGTGCCCTCTCTTTCGCCAATCAGTCTTGCTGGAATTACCTTTGTATTATTTATAACTAAACAATCACCAGGATTTAAATAATCTATGATTGATTTGAATACAGAGTGTTTCAACTGTCCTGTCTCTTTATTTAATAAAAGAAGCCTAGAGCTGGAGCGATCCTCTAATGGATCTTGTGCAATCAGCTCCTCTGGTAAATCAAAATAAAAATCACTTGTTTTCATGATAAGACTCTCTTTCTATCACTGTATAAATCTATTAGTCCAATTGCCCCAGTAGGTAATTAATAAATTGCTCTGCACATCTTCCTGACATGCCACCATGACTTAATTCCCATTGGTTTGCTTTTAATAATAATTCCTCGTCAGATAGAGTAAGTTTTTGGTGCTTTCTAGCTAACTTTAATACAATCTCATTAAACTCTTTCTTGTTGGGCTTTAAGAAATGTATAGTGACACCAAATCTTGCTACAAGGGATAACTTTTCTTGCATTGTATCAGAATGATGCACCTCCTCAACTCTAACATCCTCTCTATCAGACCAAGTCTCACGAATGAGATGTCTACGATTAGAGGTGGCGTAGATTAATACATTCTTAGGCTTTATCTCTAAGCCGCCTTCGATAACTGCTTTTAGATATTTATATTCGATTTCAAACTCTTCAAAAGAAAGATCATCCATATAAATGATAAATTTGTAATTCCTATTTTTTATCATAGAAATCACCTTGGATAAATCTTCGAACTGATGCTTATAGATTTCAATAATTCTCAGCCCATCATCATAATATTCATTAAGCAATGCCTTCATACTGGTAGACTTACCAGTTCCTGAATCTCCAAACATAAGCACATTGTTAGCTTTTTTCCCTTGAAGAAATGCCTCTGTATTCTCTTTTAACTTCTGCTTTTGAGAATTGTAGCCGACTAAATTATCAAAACTCACTGATTCTGTGTTTGTAATAGGAACTAGTATTACTTTACCTGCTTCCTTATCCACACGAAATGCTTTATTAAGACCTAATAAGCCGACCCCATATGCTTTATAAAAATTAGTCACAAGTGCATAAAACTCTTCTACCGTTTTAGCTTTCGATAATTGTTCACTTAAACTCACTACCTTAATACTTACATTTTTATTATACGAAGTTTCAAGCTTTGGTACTGCCTTGTAATTTTCAATAATTCTAAAGCAATCAATAGAAAGCTCCTCCATAAGCCATGTAAAATCATAGTGAAATAAATTCATAAAGGCTTCAAAATCCTGTTTAACCAAAAGGTTAACACTGCCCTCTACAGCACCATTTTTCTCACAAGTAATACTAAATGGAGTCTCTGTAGTAATTAAAAGATAGGTCAGATAATTCCTCCATAAATTATGGTTAAAACCATAGGTTGTAGCCAACTCTAACAACCGATGCATTTCATTATATATCTTTACTTTGGCTATCTGCTTGTCTATACTGTTATTTCTATATTCCCTGACTATATCAGATAGCTTCATTAAGATACTATCCTTTTGTATATTGCTATATATCAGTAAACGGGCAGTTTCCTCATACATAATACATAACCTCTTTTCCCTTACTGTGACGCTTTACATTCTTTCAGGAGCTGAAAATCCTAATAGGTCAATGCAGCCATTTAATATATCTTTTGTTAAGACAATCAGATGAATCCAAGATGCCTGTAGCTCTTTATCTTCTTCTGCTAATATTTTATTCTCATGGTAGAAACGATTAAACGCATTGGATAAATCATAGATATACTGACAGATACGATGAGGTGCGTTATCTTCATATGCCCCCTGAATCACCCCATTTACCTTAGCAAGCTCTAACATAAGCTCTGTCTGAGACTGTGTCTTAGAAGGTAAAATCTTGTTTGAAATACTTTGGTTCGTTTCTCTGAATTTATTTAAGATAGATTTAATACGAACAATGGTATATAAAATATATGGGCCTGTATTACCTTCAAAGGATGTGAAACGGTCAATATCAAAGACGTAGTCTTTAGATGCTTGGTTTGACAAATCACCATACTTTAAAGCTGCTAAACCAATGATGCTAGCAATTGATTTTGCTTCCTCTTCCTCCATCTCGCGATTGCCCATCATCTTTTTATAAACCTCATCATTAATATTAGCGATAAGGTCTTCTAGACGCATTACACCACCATCACGAGTTTTAAATGGTTTACCATCTTTGCCATTCATAGTACCAAAGCCTAAGAAGGTTAACTTCGTATCTTTATCTATAAGCTCTGCTTTTTTGCAACAACGGAATACTTGAGTAAAATGTAGTTCTTGACGCTTGTCTACTACATATTTTAACTCATATGGATGAAACAGCTCTCTTCGTTCTACAAGTGTAGCAATATCTGTTGTAGCATAAATAGCTGATCCATCAGACTTTAAGATCATACATGGAGGCACTTCTTTGGTGTCCTCTTCTTCTTTCACATCTACCACTAGTGCGCCATCGCTTTCGTAAGCCAAGCCACGCTCTTTTAAGTCCGCCACAACTCCTGGAATCAGGTCCTGAACATCACTTTCCCCTTTCCATAAGTCAAAATCTACATTCAGATTCTCATAATTCTTCTTAAGGTCTGACACACTAATGTCAATGATATGATGCCATAATGCACGATATCCTGGTTTCCCTTGCTGTAACTGGTTGGTTGCTTCCTTAGCAGCTTCCCTAAATTCTGGATTCTCTTTGGAATAAGCATTGGCTGCTGGATAAATCTCTTCTAATTCAGATATGGTAAATGGTGCTTCTTTTGGGTATTCTCCAGTAAAGGAATCATCAAAATAAACAAGCTCTGGCTTTCTCTTTTTTAACTCCTCTATAATAAGACCCATCTGAAGACCCCAGTCACCAAGATGCACATCACCAATCACTTCATGACCCATAAAACGACCAATACGTTTTAAACTTTCTCCTATCACGGCAGAACGTAAATGTCCAACGTGTAAAGGTTTTGCCACATTAGGTCCACCGTAATCGATAACAATCTTTTTCGGATTCTTGTCCTTTTCTATTCCAAAATGTTCTGCATCTTTTATAGAAGCAATATATTCTGCCAAGAATTCATCGGCAATAATTATATTAATAAAACCAGGGCGAACCATAGTAATTTCCTTAAAAGTACGAGAACTTTCCAGTTCTTTTACCACTTCATCTGCAATAATAAAGGGAGCCTTGCTATATTCCTTTGCAGCTGCAAGCGCTCCATTACATTGATATTGGCATAAGTCAGGACGGTTAGACAATGTGACTTCCCCATATTTTTCGTTATAACCTAGGTGATTAAAAGCATCCTTTAATTCACTGGAAATTAATTCAATAAGCTGCTTCATTATAAACAAACCTTTCTTTCATAAATTTCACTAATATTCACGTTAATAGTCTTGTTTCATTATATAAACTCTGAAAATTATTGTCAACTTCAAATCCATTCCTCTCACACTACAGATGACAACATTCTAATATATACAACCTTTCTCTTGTAAATTCCACCAATTTATAATATAATTTGTATTATTAACATATTTAATTACACTACCACATTATATATTATATTTTCTGATTCTATTTATAAATATTACAGAAAATCCGATATATTAATGTACATTACTAATGTGGTAATTATGTAGTAAATTATGAAAGGAGAGGGCATATGTTTTATTTGTTGTTTGGCAAATATTTAAGAGAGAAAAATATTTTATCAAATGATGCAATAAATGAAGCAAACCATAAAGTATCTGATTCTAGATTACGACTTGGTCTAATAGCCGTTGCAGAGGGGATATTAACAACGACACAAGCAGAGGAGGTTCATCGTCTTCAATCCTTACATGATAAGCGTTTTGGAGATATTGCTGTTGAGAAAGGTTATTTAACTCTTGACCAAGTGTCCTATCTACTCAGCAAACAGGGGAATACATATTTAAAATTTGTACAAGCTCTAGTGGATGCGAATGAAATAACATTAGAAGGTCTTAATGAGCAACTACATGCTTATCAGCAAGAAAAAGGTTATTCTGATGAGCAAATGAATCAATTAAAAGATTCCGATTTGGATCAAGTATTAGATATCATTCTATCTTTAGATAATCCTTTATGTAAAAATTTAGTTTCTCTTGCGGTTCGTAATTTAGTTCGTTTTATCGATAATAATGTTTGTGTCAGTACTTTCTATCAAACGGACAGTTATGATTTTCAAAGTATGGCAATTCAAGAAGCTAAAGGTGATCATGAGATACTCCTCGGCTTCTCCGGTTCCGAAGCTGGTTTAATTAAATTAGCGAATACCTATGCAGACGAAGAATTTACCGAAATGGATGCAGATTCCTATGATGCAATCTGTGAATTTATTAATTGTATTAATGGACTTTATGCCAGTAAACTAAGTACTGATGATGTAATGATTGATATGCTCCCTCCAAATTTCTATTCAAAGCAAACAATCAAATCCACTGGATTAGTTGTTGTACCTGTAACCTTCAGTGAATATTCAATAGACTTAATTGTTTCCATTGATGCTCCAATAGAGTTTCATTAACAGGAGGAAGATAAAATGGCAAAGATATTAATTGTAGATGATTCAAGAACATCTAGAAAATTTTTAAGAACTATGTTAGAAGCAGACCAACATGAAATAATCGGAGAAGCCTCTAATGGATTAGAGGGCATTGAAAAATACAAGGAGTTAAACCCTGATATCACCACAATGGATATTACAATGCCTGAATTAGACGGAATTGAAGCCTTAAAACAGATTATGGAATATGACCCTAATGCTAAGATTGTAATGGTTACTGCTGCTGGTCAAAAGACCAAAATTGTGGAAGCTGTAAAATATGGTGCGAAAGAATTCTTAGCAAAACCATTTGAAGCTGAGCAAATACGTAATATTATTAATAGTTTACACTAAAATAAAAGCTTCTTTCGAAAGAAAGAAGCTTTTATTTATATTGTTATCCTTATACTTCTGGCATTATGATTGCAGCAATAAGATAAAATAGAAG
Organism: Bacillota bacterium; assembly: GCA_023416695.1. Classification (GTDB taxonomy): domain Bacteria; phylum Bacillota; class Clostridia; order Lachnospirales; family Lachnospiraceae; genus KM106-2. The sequence goes on from JAEZGY010000028.1 coordinate 50,971, forward strand.
CCCGACACCTGACAAACCTACTAATACCATAAGTAAACGTATTACTGTGGAATCCACATTCAAATATTGTGCAATACCTCCACACACACCGCATATTTTACGATCTTTTCTACTTTTTAGTAGTCTTTTAGTTTCCATTCAATCACTTCCTTTTTATTATTTTATTATTTCGTTTCAATGGTTATAAAGCCAGCTTCACATTTCGCTTTAATTTTATTCTTTGCTGAAGTATTCTTATCGTTATACTCTTTGTAGTTATTATCATTAACACGAATAGAACCTGCATTTTGATCTAAATCATAACTATACTCCTCTTCTCCTAAAGAAGTATCAATACTTATTCTTCCAGCACTTAAATGTATATCCAGTGTATTATAAAATGCTCCACTTAAATCGAGATTTCCTGCGGATACATCAACTTCTAAATTGTTTCCACTATAGTCTTCCCCATTTACTGATCCAGCATCCATACTAATGTAGCCATTATTATTAACAGACAGATGATCTAGGGTAGCTTTACCTGCATCCACATCCAAATCAAACACATCCGTATTTAATTTATCAATGGTTAGTGCTCCGGCCTTCACTTCAATTTCTGTATTCTTAATCACCGTATCCTTTGGTATGGTTACGGTAATCTTTGACTCTCCACCATCTAAAAAGATTCCAATATGATTAATTAAATTCCATGGGAAGTTATCTTTGTCTTTCATATAGAGCGTATTGTTCTTAACCTCTACTTCTAAGGTATCTTCAATAATATTACTTCCACTGACACGAAAAGCATCACCCTCTTCGATGTATACTTTACCTGTGGATATTTCAAAATCAAGATTTTCTATGGTCGTATTGGAATAATCTTCATCTATACTCATGTAATTGATTTCTCTACCACCAATTAAACTGATACTTTTCATTCTACCACCACATAAAAAGCCTGTAATAGTTAGAATAAGACCAAGAGCAAATAAAGAACCAGCTATAATTAGCATAACTCTAGTACATTTCTTCATGCTACCACCCTCCTACTCTTGTGATACAATTTATTGAATAGGGCTGTTATCCCACGTATCATAAACGGTATCAACTTGCCTACTACGAGTATTGTAACTAAGAGGAAAAGAAGTCCTAAAGCAATTAAAATAAGTGCTGCACCAATCATAACCACGCCTGTTGGAGCTGTGATAAATAGCTGACCGATTCCAAATACAAGTAATACAATCGCACCAACGAATAAGCCAATACTAGCCGCTCCAAACCCTACTGTAATACCAAAAAGTGCCCCAAAGATACCAACTGTGATTCCAAACACTGCTCCTAAAAAGCCAATCCAGATTGGAAATGTCAAAATAACCAAGGCTACAATCAACAAGGTTTTCGTTCTATCTTTATCTATAGGCTGCTCATTAAATTCAGTAGTTTTATCCATGGTATTATTAATCTTACCTACTGCAGTATTATTTGCTTCATACTCTTCATAAGGGTTATGATACCCTCTCTCTGTATACTCCCCAGCCTCACTAGCAGCCTTACTAAATAGATTTCCCTTAATTAATTTAGCTACCTTTTCTGGGGTACCTAACTCTTCTATAATTCTAGTTTCTTCTGATATTCCTGCATCGTTAAAATAGTCTTCGTAATACCGCAGTGCTTCCTCTCTCTCATCTGCAGGAAGATCTAATAAAAGATGCTCTAATTTTCTCATAAATTCATCTTTATTCACCTGCACCCACCTCCAATAATATATTCGATATCTTTCGTGAATATAATCGCCATTCCTCAACATAAAGCCTTAGTTGAGCTTTTCCCTTATCTGTTACCTTGTAATACCTTCGATTTCGGCCACCATACTCTTGATCATAAACTTCTAAGCAATAATCTTTTTGTAGTCTTCGAAGTACTGGATATAGCGTGGATTCTGAAACCTCAATAACTCCCCGTACATCCTGAGTAATCTTATAACCATAAGTACCTTCTTCTTCTTTTGATACAACAGCCAATACTATGGCATCAAGTAATGCTGCACCTGTATTAAAGACCATAATGCTCACTCCTTTACATGAACTATATCTTTCTGCCTCCCAATACCCCTATTCTCATATAGCAGAACATATTCTATAGAGAATTATAATATTATATTCTCCTATATATTATTTTGTTATTAATAATATATGCCATATAATATTAGATGTCAATACAATATTATATTATTTTTGTAAAAATTTTGTTTGTGAAGTTACATTAAAGATTTTCAATATATCGAATACTATTCTATAAAGATATGCATTAAGTACAATCTAGGCATAAAAAAAGTGCCATTGGCACTTTTTAACTACAATACTTTATGATTTCTCTATACTACCTAAAAGAAAATCTATAATTATCAGATACTCAAACGGATGAAAACGCATTTTTCTGTTTACAGATAGCTATTGCTATAATAATTAATTTCAAATTTATGTATTTTCTAGATTGTAGATTTTCAAATATAAATTTCAAACTCTTTATCCAGAAGGAGATTCTTAATTCTGTACAGTGGAGGAATTATGGGACATCCACTTATGTACTTTCTTTTTTGATAACATAAAAGCTTAGAACATATATGTATATCTTGTACTTGTTGTTCTCTATTTATAACTTACGATTGAAATATTCTACCATATAGTTTTATTCCGTACGTATAGGACAATTACAATAAGAAAGTTGATAATTATTTCCATATATAGTAATATTATAAAAAGCACAGGTTGTTATGAAAACAAGTTTAAAACAAAAATTATTTATCTCTATGCTGATAGTTGCTATCTGTATGCCTACATATAAAGTACTTTCCTATGAAAATTGGTGTAATGGACACAATTTACCTTACTTTTATTTAGAAAATGCTTGGTATATTACTAAAATTTCTATGATAATAGTATATTACAACAATTTGGTAAAGATAATACAATGGATTTAGAAACGTTTAAACCGTATCTACAATCAATAAAATAATTTCAAAGGGGATTGGCATGAAAAAAGTAATAATATTAATAATTATTTCTTTATTTATTTCTATATTTAGTATCAGTTGCTCCTCTAATAAAGATTATATGAAAATAGCCAAGCAACTATACAATGAGGATTCTCATGTAGATTTTATTATTGTAAATGATACTGTGTACATAAATGCAGCAAAAATAGACTGGGTAATGAAGGAAACACTAACCAAGAGTTTTAAACTCGGCGAAATTAAGAGAAGCCATATTACTTCAAATTATGGTGATTTTGATGCAACTGTTTCTTCTGTAGGAACAGTAATTTATGAAACAATAGAGAGTGATGAGATTCTATTACTTGAAAGCCACGGAGTATCTACCCCCTATTTGAGTTATGTAGAGGGTTAATTAAACTTACTTTTTTGTATTTACTAGGAAGGTTGGAGGTTTTAAATAATTCTATGTTGCAAGACGAATATGCTATCTTGATTCGTGTTAGATATACATAGCATATCGAAATGGAGAATGGGTGGGAGAAAGAGACTTCTTCTTATTCACCAATTAAGGCAGTCGCAGTTGATACCTATGATACGTATTTACCACCAAACATAAACGTTTTGGATCTTCTATAATCACAGATTATATAGATAAGAAATAAAGCCTGCTGATAAAACATCAACAGGCATTTTTATTATCTATAAAAACTTTTCAATAATCTAAGAAAATGACTTGCTTCACGTAATGTGTGATCCCCCAGTAATGGAATAATAATAGATTTCACTTTGCAATCTATTAATCCCTTAGTTCCTTGCTCCTTAAAATCGCGAATCTCTTTCGTTGCAACTAAACTATCCTCTGTTACCCTTTTAGCTTCATATGTATGATCCATAGCGGCCTTGGCTTCCTTAGTCAAATGTTCAAATTCATTGGCAAAGTTATTAGCTGTCATTATCAATTCTTTTTCTGTTGGATCAAGTAAACCACGAATAAACTCTGCATGTTCCTCCATAATTCTATTCCAAAACATTTCTTGGGACAAGGCTTCCTGTTCAATATCGAATTTCTCTCCACTTTGTAAAGCCTGAATCATACTTAAGTATAGTTTAGCCTCCCGAAGAATATGGTCAATAAGTAATGGATAATTTACAGTAAACATTTTACACGATAAAACATTCGATAATACTACGGATTTAAATTTTATCAGAGCAGATACTAATTCAATAGCTCTTTCATTTATGTCATATACCATTTGTTCTACGTTCTTTGTTATGGTATTATTTCTTGCTCCTCCTAATTCCATCTCTGTTTTAGTTATTTCTAGAGGAATTTGAATATCAGTATAATATACTGAAGCCATTTCTGCATTTAGTGTGTATGGGGTGAATACTTCACCTGAATTAAGTACATCTTGACCTACTATCCCATCTGAAATAGAGACTACACTTTGTAATAGTTTATCAAATTCTTTACGAAACGTATCCGCCTCTTTTGTATAACTACTGTCTCTAGGAGTGAATCCAAGCTCCAAAAAGAAGGAGTGTTCTTTCATAATTCTTCCAAAGAACAAATGTAACTCTAGAGACTGCCTTGCGTATTCAGTATTTGAAAACATATACAACCTCCATAATATCACTTCAAATTAATATATGTTTTATCAGATTACTTATGTGTTTTATTTTCATGCAAAAAATAAAAGAAGATAACAATAAAAAAGACAACTCCTTCTATAGAGCTGCCTTTTAAAATTTATGATAGTCGATCTTTAAAGTCTTGATAACCAAATTCCTTAATTAAGGTAATACAATCATTTTCTAATACACCAATACTAGGAAGAGGCATTCCATTAAAGGTATTATTCTTAACCATACTGTAAATGGCCATATCACAGAAAATCACTCTGTCCCCAGCTTTTAACGGTTTATCAAAGGAATAATCTCCAATAACATCTCCTGCAAGACAGGTTGGTCCAGCGAAACGATAAGTATAAGGCTTCTCCTTAGGGCCAGCACCACCAATCACAAGAGGACGGTAAGGCATCTCCAATACATCTGGCATATGACAGGCTGCAGAAGTATCAAGAATAGCAATCTCCATGCCATTCTTCATAACATCCAGTACGGTAGATACTAGGTAACCCGCATTTAAAGCAACCGCTTCACCTGGCTCTAAATATACAGTTAGACCATAGGTATCCTGTATGTGTTTGATGCAGGCTAGTAGTGTCTCTACATCATAATCCTCTCTTGTTATGTGGTGACCTCCTCCAAAGTTAAGCCACTTAATATAGGAGAATAAGTGTCCAAACTTCTCTTCCACTACTTTTAGTGTTCTAGCAAGTACATCTGCTCCTTGTTCACACATTGTATGAAAGTGTAAGCCTTCAATTCCTCCCTCTACCCCTAGTATTAACTCGCCCTCTAATATAGCCTCTTCTAAGACTTTTAAGGTGGTTCCTAATCTAGAGTTAGTAAAGCAGGGATTATAAATATCTGTCTCTATCTCTGAATATTCAGGATTGATGCGAAGTCCAAAACTAGGCTTCTTTCCTTTCTGCTTTGTAATAAGAGGTTTATACTTACTCCACTGCTTTGGCGTATTAAAGACCATATGGTCACAGAAGCTAAGAAGCTCTTTTACATCCTCTTCCTTATAAGCAGGAGCATAGACATGAACCTCTTTCCCTTTCATTTCTTCAAACCCAAGTCTTGCCTCATAAAGGCCACTTGCAGTGGTTCCAGAAAGATACCTGCCAATCTCAGGATAAAGAGAAAACATAGAAAATGCTTTTTGTGCAAGTAGTATTTTTGCCCCTGTTTCATTTTGAATCTGTTGTAGTAAGGACAAATTCTGTCTTAGTTTCTCCTTATCAACAACGTAACAAGGTGTTGATATATTAAATATGTTCATGAATTACGCTCTCCCCTAATCTACTAAAACAGGGTTAAAGTCTTCTATCCATGGAAGTCCCCATTTATTTAATGCATCCATAAATGGATCTGGATCAAACTCTTCTACATTATAAACCCCTGGTTTATTCCAAACCCCAGTCATTACAAGCATTGCACCAATCATTGCAGGAACACCTGTAGTATAAGATATTGCTTGAGAACCAACTTCTTTGTAACACTCCTGATGATCACACACATTGTATACATAGTAAGTCTTCTCTTTACCATCCTTGATTCCCTTAAAGATACAGCCAATATTGGTCTTTCCTACTGTACGAGGACCAAGACTAGATGGATCTGGTAACACTGCCTTTAAAAATTGCAATGGTACAATCTGCTTGCCTTCAAATTCAATTGGCTCAATGGAGGTCATACCTACATTTTCTAAGCATTTTAAATGGGTCAGATAGCTTTGTCCAAAGGTCATAAAGAAACGAATCCGTTTAATTCCCTTGATATTCTTACCTAGCGACTCTAATTCCTCATGGTGAAGTAGGTACATATCCTTTTCCCCTACTTGGTCAAAATGGTAAACTCTTTTGATTTCCATAGGTTCTGTTTCTACCCACTCTCCATTCTCCCAGTAGCTGCCCTTAGCGCTAACCTCTCGAATATTAATCTCAGGATTAAAGTTAGTAGCAAATGGATATCCATGATCTCCGCCGTTACAGTCAAGGATATCTATTTCATGAATTTCATCAAAATAATGCTTACTAGCATAAGCGGAAAACACACCTGTAACACCTGGATCAAAGCCACAACCAAGTAGTGCCATAATTCCAGCCTTTTCAAACCGTTCTTTATATGCCCATTGCCAACTATACTCAAACTTTGCTGTATCTAGAGGTTCATAGTTAGCAGTATCCATATAATTTGTCTTAGTCTCAAGACATGCATCCATAATGGTTAAATCTTGATAAGGAAGGGCAACATTAATAACAATATCAGGCTTATAGTCACTTATTAAGGCAACTAATTCTGGCACCTTATCTGCATCTACCTGAGCAGTAGTAATCTTTGTTTTTGCATTTTTGCAGCTTTCTGCTAAAGTATCACATTTTGACTTTGTTCTACTTGCAATGCAAATCTCCTCAAATACACTATCATTTTGACAACATTTATGTACAACAACACTGGCAACTCCTCCAGCACCAATAATTAACGCTCTACCCATTTCATTTCCCTCCTACGTATAGTAATAACTCTCTTATAATCTTACAAGCAACTGCTGTGGAAACACCACTTTGATCATACACAGGGGATAACTCTGTCACATCTAAGCCAACAATATTACAGTTAGCCACAAGCTTTAATGCTTCCAATAGTTGATGAAAGCTTACCCCTCCTGCTTCAGGGGTTCCTGTTCCCGGAAAAGTAGACGGATCTAGTACATCTAAATCCAAAGTAAAATACACTGGTTTATTCTTTAGTCTCTCTACTGTTTCCTTAAGACCTCCAAAATCAAATAACTGAGTACTTACATGTTCTTTCCCCCATCTAAATTCTTCCCTATCACCACTACGAATCCCAAATTGATAGATTCTATGATCTCCTACAAGCTCATGACAACGCCTCATCACACAAGCATGAGACAAAGCTTCTCCTAAGTAATCCTCTCGTAAATCTGCATGTGCATCAAAGTGAATGATATCTAGCTCTGGATACTTACTAGCAACAGCAGTTACGGCACCTAAGGTAACGAGATGCTCTCCACCAACCATAAATGGAATTTTATGATCTCCCAATACCACCTCAGTAAAAGCAGTAATCTCCTGAAGAGGACGTGTTGGACCACCAAATGGAAGTTCTAATTCTCCAGCATCAAAGAAATTGTAATCTGTCAGATCCTTATCCTGATATACGCTATAGGTCTCTATTCCATAGCTTTCGTTTCTAATCGCCTGGCCTGCAAATCTTGTGCCAGGACGATAGGAAGTTGTACCGTCATAGCCTGCCCCAAAGAGTACCACCTTACTACTCTCATACTCCCCATCACAGCCTATAAACGTTTGTATATTTTTCTCTATCATAGCTCCAATAGCTCCTTTACGTAATTAGGCAGATAAAAGGCACCTTTATGTAAATCTGTATTATAATATCTAGTCTTAATTGCAAGTTCATTCCACTTATCCGCATCCAAGTCCGCTATTGGGTCATATCGTTTTGAGGCAAAACCAAATAACCAATGTCCAGATGGATAGGATGGGATATGACACTGATACACTGTACTATAAGTAAATGCGGACTTAATATGCTTATGTGCCAATTGTACACTTCTTGCATGTTGTTTATAATATGGGCTCTCGTGCTGGTTGATTAGAACTCCATCTTCCTTAAGAGCCTTCCAGCAGATTCCATAGAACTCTTTTGTAAATAATCCTTCTGCTGGTCCATAAGGATCGGAGCAGTCTACAATGATTAAGTCATATTCATCATATACTCCACGAACAAAGCGAATGCCCTCTTCAAAATAAATATGAACTCGTTCATCCTTAAGTTTACAAGAGGTCTCTGGAAAGTAATTCATACAAACGTTGACTACTTCCTCATCCATCTCTACCACATCAATTCGTTCTATGCTTTTATATTTCACCAGTTCCCTGACAGAGCCTCCATCACCACCACCGATTACTAATACCTTTCGAACTTCCGAATGAACGGCCATAGGAACATGGACGGCCATCTCATGATAGATAAATTCATCTCGTTCAGTAATCATCAATTCTCCATCTAAAACAAGAACCTTACCATAGTCGTATGTCTTCAGTAAATCTATCTTCTGATAATAGCTTTCCTTAGTTACGATCTGTTGCTCCACCTTCATGGAAAAATGAACATTATCTGTATGTTGATCTGTATACCACAGTTCCATTAACTTTCCTCCAGTACATTTATATATTCCATGCTCATATCCTCTGTACCTGTCATAAAACAACCCTTTTCCTTAGCATAATGGATATAGCTTAAGATATCTGTTGTAATTCTCTCACCTGGTGCAAGGATTGGAATTCCAGGCGGATAACACATAACGAATTCACCACAGATTCTGCCTTGACTCTCCATCAAAGGCATCGAGAGCTTCTTCCCGTAAAATGCCTCTTGTGGTCCTTTTACAATTTGTGGATTAATATATTCATGATCAAATAAACCAGCCTTATCTCTTTGATATAGTCGTTTGATTTCAGATAAAGCAGCAATTAAACGTTCTATCTCCAGGTTTCGATCCCCAGAGGACACAATGGCAAGAATATTACCAATATCCCCAAACTCAATCTGAATTCCATATTCATCTCGTAGTAAGTCATAAACCTCAATTCCAGCCAAGCCAATATCTCTTGTATGAATAGACAGCTTTGTCTTATCAAAGGCAAATACCGTATCCCCATCCACTAACTCATCAGAAAAGGCATAATAGCCACCTAACTTATTGATCTCGTCTCTTGCATAATTAGAGAAATCTAAAGTTTTCTGAAATAACTCTTTTCCATGGAGACTTAAATTTCTCCTAGCAATATCTAAGGAGGACAACAGAAGGTAGGAAGCAGACGTGGTCTGAGTAAGATTAATTACCTGTCTTACATAGTCCCCATTTACAGTATCCCTTGTCAACAATAAGGAACTTTGGGTGAGAGATCCACCGGTTTTATGCATACTGACCGCTGCCATATCAGCACCAGCTTCCATAGCAGAGATTGGCATACCTTCTCCAAAATAAAAGTGGGTTCCATGGGCCTCATCTACTAACACTAATATATTATGAGCATGTGCAAAGTCAACAATTGCTTGTAAATCCGAACAAATCCCATAGTAGGTAGGATTATTCACTAAGATTGCCTTTGCATCAGGATTTTCTAAAATAGTCTGTTTTACATGTTCAAAGGACATTCCCAAAGGGATTCCTAAGTGCTTATTAATCCCCGGATTGACATATATGGGTAGTGCACCATTGACGACTAATGCATTAATCGCAGACCTATGTACATTTCTAGGCATGATTACCTTGTCACCTGCCTTACAGGCAGACATAATCATAGCTTGCACAGCTGCTGTTGTACCATTAACAATAAAAAACGCTTCATCTGCATGAAAGGCTTCTGCTGCAAGATCTTGAGCATCTCTTATTACGGAAGATGGATGACATAAATTGTCTAACGGTTTCATCGAATTCATATCCAGCTTTACACAAGTGTCACCAAGGAAATTCTTTAAGTCCTTATTCCCCCGTCCACCTTTATGCCCTGGTACATCAAAATGAACAAGACGATTGAGCTTTTGCTCCTCTAATGCCTTTGAGATAGGCAAATCATATTGATTCAATGCATTCATCGTGTACACCTCTTTATCGGTAGATTTATCTAATTCTGTCATATAAATCCAACAGTAAGAACGATTATATAGTATATATAATCAAATTGCAATAGTAATATTAAATTTTTTGTTTAGTATTAGTGTTACTTTTAGGCGTATTTTATTTATTTCTAATTAAAAAAATACATAGAACCCTTATAAATCAAGACATAAGTATTACTTATTTTTGAAGAAATATTTTTTGATTATTTTCTAAATTACTTGATTAACCTCATTTATAGAACAATTTAGTTATATAATAAGGTATTCTTGTTTAGGATTACATAAAAAGTCGAAGTAGAATACTACTCCGACTTTCCCTCGTTCTTCATATTCACTTACATTACTTTTTTCTATAAAACTCTTCCACGATATGAATATCTTCTTTATCTATCCACTCCTCGGAAAAACCACAATCACAGCACAAATATCTATGTACATTCACCGAATTAAAAATCGACAATCCTGTTCGTACGTTATTGCCTGCACCATAAGCGCCTGTATATCCTTCTATCCTTAAAATATGAATGCTACCGCACTTCGGACATTGATTTGTATCTTTCATAAAGCACCTCCACTCAAAAAAATTCTGTAATTATATATATGTATGCTGCTTTTCTTAAAATATGCTATACTAATATAAAAATATTTAGAGAAGAGGTATAAAAGATGTATGCATTAGTGACAGGGGCAAGTAGTGGCATAGGAAAAGCTCTGGCAAAAGAGCTAGCTGGTATCGGATATGACTTAATCCTAGTAGCAAGACGTAAAGACAGAATGATAAAGTTAAAAGAGGAATTGCAAAAAGACTACCCTTGTACATGCCTTTGTGTGGAATGTGATTTAAGTGATTCTAACAATTGCATCTCGTTATTTCATAAGGTTAAACACTACCCTATTAAAGTAGTAATCAATAATGCTGGTTTCGGTAAGACCGGAGATTACTCCTCTACTAAATTAGAGGATGAGCTTGCTATGGTTAAAACAAACATACAAGCTGTCCATATATTAACGAAGTTATTTGCGAATCATATGAAGAAAGGTATTATTCTAAACGTAGCAAGTATTGCTGCCTTTTACCCAATCCCAATGATGTCTTCTTATGGAGCCACAAAGAGCTATGTCTTAAATTACAGTCGTGCAATCAATTATGAGCTTAAAAAACAAAAGAAGCCTGTGAAAGTATGTGTTCTTTGTCCGGGACCTGTTGATACTGAGTTTAATCAGGTAGCCGGGGCTGACTTCTCCTTAAAGTCTATGTCTCCAAGTAAATGTGCCAAAATCGCTATTGCTGGAATGAGAAAAGGAAAAGAAGTAATTCTACCTGGAATAACCACCAAATGTATGGGGTATCTATCCCATATAGTACCATCCTTTCTTTCCCTTCCTGTAGAATATGCTATTCAGACCAAAAAGATGAAATAATTACTTTTACTAAAAAGGGCTTGAGATAGTTAATCTATCTCAAGCCCTTATCTTTATTCTATAAAATTAGCAAACGCCCTGAGCAAGCATTGCATCTGCAACCTTCTCAAATCCAGCAATGTTAGCACCTACAACGTAGTTGCCTTCTTTACCATAGCGCTTTGCAGCATCATCCATATTATGGAAGATATTAACCATGATGCTCTTTAATTTGGAATCTACTTCTTCGAAAGTCCAGCTTAATCTCTCACTGTTCTGAGACATTTCTAATGCACTAGTAGCTACGCCACCTGCATTTGCAGCTTTACCAGGAGCAAATAAAATGTTGTTTTCAATGAAGTACTCAGTTGCTTCATAAGTAGTAGGCATGTTAGCACCTTCTGCAACTGCTTTACAGCCATTAGCAACAAGAATTTTAGCATCTTCAAGATCTAATTCATTCTGAGTAGCACATGGAAGAGCAACGTCACATTTTACCGTCCATACGCCTTTACCTTCATGATACTCAGCACTTGGTCTTGCTTTTGCATATTCATCTAAACGAGCACGTTTTACTTCTTTTACTTCTTTTAATAACGCTACGTCAATACCTTCTGCATCATAGATCCAGCCAGTAGAATCGGAACAAGTAACAACCTTAGCACCTAATTCATGAGCTTTTTCAATTGCATAGATAGCAACATTACCTGCACCAGAAACAACTACAGTCTTACCTTTAATGTCACTTCCGTTACATTTTAACATTTCAGCTGTTAAGTATAATAATCCATAGCCTGTAGCTTCTGTACGAGCTAAAGATCCGCCATAGCTTAAGCCTTTACCTGTAAGAACGCCTTCGTAAACGCCACGAACCTTCTTATATTGTCCAAACATATAACCAATTTCTCTTGCTCCAGTTCCAATGTCACCTGCAGGTACATCAGTATCAGCACCTATGTATTTGCAAAGTTCTGTCATGAAGCTCTGGCAAAATGCCATGATTTCGCGGTCTGATTTACCCTTAGGATCAAAATCAGAACCACCCTTACCACCACCGATTGGTAAGCTTGTAAGAGAATTCTTAAAGATCTGTTCAAAGCCTAAGAATTTAATAATACTTAAGTTAACTGATGGATGTAAACGTAATCCACCCTTGTATGGTCCGATCGAATTATTGAATTGTACACGGAAACCAGTGTTAACTTGTACTTGTCCCTTATCGTCTACCCAAGGAACGCGGAACATAATCTGTCTGTCAGGCTCAACAATACGTTCTAAAAGAGCTTCTCTACGATATTTTTCTTCATTCGCATCAATTATTGGTCTTAAAGATTCTAAAACCTCTTTAACTGCTTGTAAAAACTCTGGCTGGTTAGCATTCTTCTTCTGTACTAACGCCAAGACCTCATCAACATAACTCATTCTTAATCACCCTTTAATTATATTTATAGCTTAGGAAATCTAACAAACCTAAACCACAATGGTAATTATAATAACTTTTCAATTCCATTGCAATGATTTTTGCTATTTTTTTGCAATTCGGGAAGTTTCTGCAAATCTTAAGTCGAAAACATCAAAAACCACGAAAGGACCATTAGATTTCCTAATAAAGTAAAGTAAAAAACGAAGAAAATAAAGTCTAACGTTCATTTTTCTTAAATAAGCATAGAATTTTATTCTAAATCATCAAAATCAAAAGCTGCAGCTTTCGTATAATTTGTGACCTTAGCTTCAAAAAAGTCTGTTTTTGTGTTATTTAGGTTAGAAAAACCTTCAATCCATGCCATAGGATGTTCTGTTATTTCAGGATACAATTCTGGTACACCAATAGCTCTAAGTCTTAAATTTGACAAATACTTAATATATTGATCAATTAGTTGATTATTAATACCTAGAATTTGGTTATCAGTCACATATTGTCCCCAAGCAATCTCATGCTCTACACCAGTTTTCATCATAGTTCTGATTTCTTCTTCTAGCTCTTTTGTAAACAATTCACTATTCTCTGTACGAAGTTCCTTTATAATATTCTGGAACAGTACCAGATGGGTAACCTCATCCCGGTTAATATATTTGAAAATTGTACTAGTTGCTGTCATCTTTCCTTGTCTTGCCAAGGTATAGAAGAAGCTAAAACCAGAATAGAAGTATATACCCTCAAGAATATAGTTAGCAATGATTACTTTAACAAAATTCTCATCACTAGGGTTTTCATTAAACGCTTGATAGATATTAGCAATAAACTGATTACGTTTAAATAAATGCTCATCTTCTCTCCACATATCATAGATCTTATCCCTAGTAATTGGATTTGTTACTGTGTCTAATATATAGGAATAACTCTGTGCATGTATCTCTTCCTGAAACGTTTGAATATTGAGTAAGCTAGCCACTTCAGGAGCTGTAATATACCTAGATAGGTTCGGAAGGTTCTCACTTTGGATAGAATCCAAAAAGTTTAGAAAAGAGATAATTTTATCAAAGGCATTTCTCTCTCCATCTGTTAAGAAATTAAATTGCTTTACATCTTCATTTAATGAGATTTCCTCAGGAATCCAGAAATTGTTTAACATGGTACGATATAAGACTCTAGACCAATCATACTTTATTCTGTTCCATTCTCTTAAGTTTGTGGTATTACCATAAATTAAACTATCCGTACCACGATTCCCTAATTCATTAAAGATTTTCTTTTTTTCCATTGTTTTGCCTCCATCTTTTGTTCTATTAACTAGAACAACTTGTACATTCATCCATTTCTAAACTCTGATTACGAATATAGTAAATTGTCTTAAGGCCTTCTTTCCAAGCATTCATATATAAGTCTAGAATTTCTTTTGCCTTCACTTCCGGCGTAATATAAAGATTAAAGGATTGGCATTGGTCGACATGACGCTGTCTAATTCCACAAGCCCTAATACTGTATAACTGATCAATTGTATGGGCTTCTTTATAAAGCCAGAAGTTGTTCTCGTTTAAGTCTGGAGCTGTCTTAGGAATAAAACTGCCCTTCTTTTCTTCGATAAACACCTTCTTAAAAATAGGGTCGATTCCTGCAGAAGTATTAGCAATATTGGAAGTACTACCAGTAGGGGCTACTGCAATAATATAGCCGTTACGCATTCCATATTTCTTAACCTCCTCACGAAGTTCAGTCCAACGCTTGCTTGTATATCCTCTTCGTATAAAGTACTCTCCTGTCTCCCATTCAGAGCCTTTAAATTCAGGATATGCTCCCTTCTCTTTGGCAAGCTCCATAGAAGCTTTAATAGAATGGTAAGCAATCTCTTCAAAGAGGTTATCTGCTTCCTTCATATGCTCTTCACTTTCCCACATAATATTATGGTTGGTTAGATAATGATGATAACCACTAGTTCCAAGACCTATGGCACGGTATTTATCACTTGTGATTCGAGCTTCTGTTACAGGCATCATATTTAGAGTAATTACATTGTCTAACATACGAATCTGTAATGGAACATTATGACTTAGCTCCTCCTTATTGGTCTTACCAAGGTTGATGGAATTAAGGTTACAGGTTACCATATCTCCTGCCTTTACTTTCGTGTCTACATAAGAAACACCATCTACATTGGTATAAACTTCTTCTACAAATTCACTTGCACTCATGTTCTGGGCGATCTCTTGACATAGATTTGATGCATAAATGATACCCTTGTGCTTATTAGGATTTGCTCGGTTTACCGTATCTCTAAAGAAAATAAACGGAGTACCTGTCTCCACTGCACTTTTCATAATCTTTTTCATGATATCTAATGCTGGAACAGTGATTCTAGGCAACTTCTCGTTAGCCTCACAATCTAAATATCGTCTAGTAAACTCTTTTTCTTCAATATCATCGTAAGAATCCTCAAGAGAAAAGCCCATCATCTTTTTCACCATATAAGGATCAAATAAGCTAAAGTTCTCTCTTCTCTCTAAACGCTCCATAAATAAGTCAGGAACGGAAAGGGCTGGGAAAATATCATGTGCCTTTCTTCTATCGTCCCCATTATTAGTTCTAAGCTCTAGAAAATCATATAAATCTGCATGCCAAATATCTAACGTAATGGTAGCCCCACCTTTACGTCTTCCTAACTGATCCACCGCAACAGCAGTATCGTTATAGAGTCTAATCCATGGAATAACACCACCGGAAGCATTCTTAAAGCCACGAATCTCACTATTTAAAGCTCTAATCTTGCCAACGTAGATTCCTAGTGCGCCTCCATGTTTACTTACCTTTGAAAACTTATCATTTACATCATAAATAGACCAAAGGTTATCTCCCACTGTGGAGATAAAACAACTGCTTAACTGATAAAAATTTGTTCCAGCATTGGCAAGGGTTGGAGTAGCAACGGTCATCTTAAGTTGACTTAAAAGATCATAGAATTCCTTCGCATAATGAACTCTATTATTCTTTTCAGGAATAGCAAGATGCATAGCGATAGCCATAAAACGTTCTTGAGGCAATTCATATACCTCTCCATGAAAGCCCTTCTGTAAGTAACGATCCGCTAATAACTTAACCCCTTCATAATTAAATAAATAATCACGTTCAGGTCGAATGTATGTTTCTAACTCCTTTAGCTCTTCCTCTGAATAATTTTCAAGAAGATAGTCCCCATACATCTTTTGCTTTGTAAGCAGATGTACTAACTCACTAAAGCTTCCGTAACCAAAATGTTGATATCCTCGATTAATTGCAGCTTCTTTATACAAATCAAATACAAACAATCTAGCTGCAACATACTGCCAATTGATATTGGTAACCTTATTTGTATTTCCATATTCATCGGGTTTAGTTTGAATCACCTTTTCAATGGCAGTTTGAATTAGAACCTTTTGAATTGCCTTTGTGGTCATTCCATCTACAAATTGTATATGAGAATCCAACTCTAACTCGATTGGATCACAGCCATCTAGTCCCTCGCATGCAAATGCTACCATCTTTTTAGTTTTTTCTACATACAGTGGCTCTAGTCGACCATCACGTTTCCTTATTTTAATAGTCATTACTAATTCTCATCCTCTCATTGTCTGTTTCTTAACATTTTTTGTATATAATTTCTTTCATCATTTATCAATATTATTACATATGCTTTTATGAATTGCAACAAGATTATTTGCTTATTTTGTGCTTTTTCTTTCAATATACTCTATATATTGTGCTATTGGTAGATTTATCAAAAATAATTTAGGCTTTACAACCACTGCTTTTATAACTATTTATAATCCATTAATATAATAATCATTCCTGTATTTTAGGTTAGTCATTAGTGTCTCCTTTGACTTCCCTTTGCATATACTATAGAATAACCATATAGAAGGTGACTATGGCAAATATAAAACCTTTTGATATCAATGCCGCCATAAACTATTCCTTTCAATGGGCCTTAAGTAGAAATCCAAACTATTACGATTTCACTAACATTGGAGGAGATTGTTCAAATTTTATATCACAATGTCTATATGCAGGTGCTAAGGTGATGAACCCTACACCTATTTATGGTTGGTACTATTATAGCATTAACAGACGCTCGCCCTCTTGGACTAGTGTAAACTATCTATACCGATTTCTAACAACAAACAAAACCCTAGGTCCTTTTGCAAGACCTATTCCATTAGAAAGCATCAAACCAGGGGATCTGATACAACTTCAAAATAGTTCAGGAGTCTTTTATCACACCTTACTAGTAGTAGAAGTTAGAGGGGAACCTATTCCAGAGCACATTTTAATAAATGCACATGATATTGACTCCGTAAGACGCCCACTTGCAACTTACCAGTATAGTGACTATCGATGCCTTCGAATAGATGGGGTATATATATAGTTTTATACCATAAAAAGTCACATACAATATCACTATAACCTATGATTTTTGCTTTTATTCAACTACTAGCTATATAAAAAAATGGCAGGAAGAAAGCTTACACTTGCTCCTGCCACCATCTTATGTTTAATTTCCTCCTACACTATATACCTCATACAGCTTAAGCCCCATCTCTTCAATAATATCTTCACATTCTAGTTTATTAAGCCAGTCTAAAGGAACCGCGGATTTACCTAAATAAGCTCCCACTATATTGCCACAAAGAGAGCCAGTACTATCACTATCCCCATCGTGATTCACTGCACAAATCACTGCCTTCTTTAAATTCTCACAATAACAAAGTGCAGCATATACAGCGATTGCCAAAGCCTCGTTTGCTTGAAAGCCTTGTCCTAAAAGGGATAATCTTTCTACAGAAGGTTCACCCCTACGATATAACTCCAATGCTTTGTTCAATAAGAATAATGTCTCCTGAGCACCAGATACTTTTGCAATCTGGTTAATCACAGCCACAACGGCATCCTCAATAGAAAGCCCCTTAATGATATAAGCAATCAAAGCAGCAAAGGCCCCCGCACTTATAAAACCTGTTGGATGAGAATGGGTAAGTGCCGCCACCTGACAGCCGATTTCATATGCCTTCTTGGGATTATCATAAAAACTCAGCCCAATTGGCGCAACTCTCATAATGCCACCACAGCCCTTAGAGTTGTTAATAGGCTCTTCAATGGTGCCATAATTCTGTTCCTTTGCATTCATAAGAGCTTGTAAACAAGTCTCTCCTGGTGCCCTTCTTGCATAAAGTTCCTTTACTTTTAAAAGAGGGGAATGCATGTCCAATCTGTTATCATCCAAAATCCATTGGTATGTTTCGTCAGCCAGTGGATAACTCTGTGTGTGTAGCCATCGCTGATAGGAATAAAAGCATCTAGCAGCAATATTACAATACCCATGCTTCTTCTCTACACTATTCGCCCATATAAGAGCCTCTGCAGTGAATAACGT
This sequence comes from Bacillota bacterium, assembly GCA_023416695.1. Lineage (GTDB taxonomy): Bacteria > Bacillota > Clostridia > Lachnospirales > Lachnospiraceae > KM106-2. Next base: position 69,490 of record JAEZGY010000028.1, read on the forward strand.
CATCTGAGTATCATCTGAAATTAAAGCTTTACCCCACTTATCAACAGTCAAATCTATGATTCCCTTATGTCCATAAGCATGAATTATCTCTTGATAAGACACAAACTCGACTGGATACCCTAAGGCATCACCAACTGCACCACCTAAAAGACATCCAATGTATTTTGTTGCTTCAATCACATGTTCTCCTCCCATTGGTTAAAACCATATATTGGAAACATTATAGCATAGGTAAATTTTCATATCTATGAAATCTTTACTGCTCAAATCTACGATTGTAGACATAATTATGTTACTTATTAGTTAAAACATAAGGAATACCTTACATTCTATGCTACTTGCCAAATGAGAACAGCATTCTTAATAATTCTACACACAATATGAGTGTAATTATCATATATTATAGTACACAAGATTGTTTAAAAGGAAGGAAAGCAAATGTATTCCAAGCCAACTAATAGAAATCATCAGAGACGATCACATACTTCTTATGGTAACTCTTCCAGAAGAAATAAATCCACAGACATGGGCACACAAAATTTTCAGAATATGGTTTCACAGTTAAATCAAATTAATCAAATGCTGGTAGATAACAAGAGAAGTAATCCAATGGAACTTATAAACCAGTTATTCTACAATGGGCCAAAATAGTCATCCTATGTAACCATTAGATAGACATTGAATAAAATAAATATGAGAGTACAACTGCCAAAGCGAAAAACGGAGGTATTCATGTCCTTTAGCTTATCGGATCTCAAGGTAGGCCAGACGGGCACCGTTCATCATATAGCCACAACAGGACCCATGAGAAGACGATTACTTGATTTAGGTGTTATTGAAGGTACAAGAATTAAATGCGTTCACAAAAGTCCCTCAGGAAATCCAGTAGCCTATACTATCCGTGGTGCTGTCATAGCCTTGCGAACTGACGATTCAAAAATGATTCAATTAAGAAATATAGAGAATTAGAACAGAATGAAGTCTAGCTCTATTTCATACTATATAAAAAGGATATAAAACGGTTATTTTCAGAAATTAAAATCTCATTTATCCTACTTTGATTTCTGATAAATAGCCGTCTTATATCACCTTTAAATTTGAGTTTTTGTTAAGGAGGTTGTTATGAAGGAATACTCTATTGCCCTTGCAGGCAACCCTAATGTAGGAAAAAGCACTTTGTTTAATGCCCTAACTGGCCTCAACCAGCACACTGGAAACTGGCCGGGTAAAACCGTATCCAAAGCGGAGGGAAAGTTCCTTCATGGAGAAATCATATACAATATAACAGATCTACCTGGCACCTATTCTCTCATGGCACATTCACAAGAGGAAGAGGTGGCAAGAGATTTTATTTGTTTCGGTCAAGCAGATGCTACTATTGTTGTTTGTGACGCTACTTGCTTAGAACGTAATCTAAACTTGGTACTTCAAACCCTTGAAATATCCCCAAATGTTATAGTTTGCTTAAACCTTATGGACGAGGCAAAGAAAAAAAAGATACATATCAATATAGAAAGATTAGAAGAAGTTCTTAATGTACCTGTTATTCCAACCACTGCCAGGTCCAAAACTGGTCTTTTAAATCTGGTGGATACATTAGACCATTTAATGGAACACCCAAAGAACTATCTCAAAACTATGTCTTATCCTGGTGAAATAGAGCAAGTTATAGCCAAACTTGAAACCTATTTAGTCGATACCTATAGCGATAATGAGACCCATGTCTATAAGCAAATGTCTAATGAACCAAAAGCTACGCTATGCGCCCTTCAACTAAGTGAAGCAACAAAGACCACAATCCCCTTACGGTGGTTTGCTACAAAGTTATTAGAAGAAGATTGCTCTCTCATTGAAAATATAGAATCTAGGTTTCATATAGATATAGTCAGTAATCATAAACTACAAAATGAGCTTATCACATTGAAGGAATCCTTAAAAGATGTAGGAATTGATAACGAAAAATATAAGGATCATATTGTATCTGCCCTTGTTCACGAGGCTGAGAGAATCTATAACATGGTTACAATTACAGAGCAATCTAGAAAAGAAGTCTTAGATCGTAAACTGGATCGTATCCTAACCAGTAAAGCCACGGGATTTCCAATTATGTTCCTCCTACTCATAGGAATTCTGTGGATTACTATGGCTGGTGCTAATTATCCCTCTGAACTACTCTCTAAGTTTCTATTCTCCATACAGGATAAATTAACCCTACTTTTCCATAGTATTCATGCACCAGAATGGCTTCATGGAGTTTTTGTATTAGGGTTATACCGGGTTATGGCTTGGGTGGTAAGTGTAATGCTACCTCCTATGGCTATTTTCTTTCCTTTGTTTACAATCTTAGAAGATTTTGGTTACCTTCCACGGGTTGCTTATAATTTGGATCATAGTTTTCAAAAATGTAAAGCTTGTGGTAAACAGGCCCTCACAATGTCTATGGGATTGGGTTGCAACTGTGTTGGTGTTATAGGTTGTAGGATTATAGATTCTCCAAGAGAGAGGCTCATTGCTATACTTACCAATAGCCTCATCCCTTGTAACGGACGCTTTCCAACTCTTATTGTACTCTCTACCTTGTTTTTTGTAGGAGCTACCTCTGGGATTCAGGGCACCTTATTCTCTGCTGGAATTCTTGCCCTTATTATATTGCTTGGTATCTTTTCTACTCTACTTGCCTCAAAAGCACTTTCCGCCACTTTACTTAAAGGTGTTCCATCCTCTTTTGCCTTGGAATTACCTCCTTACCGTCGTCCTCAAATTGCAAAAGTAGTTGTGCGCTCTGTTTTAGACCGAACTCTCTTCGTCTTAGGGCGGGCGGTTCTTGTTGCTGCCCCTGCAGGAGCACTCATCTGGATACTAGCCAATACAACAATAGGCGCTCACTCTCTGCTCTTTTATATCAGTGATTTTTTAGATCCATTTGCTAAAGTATTTGGTCTGGATGGTATCATTTTAATGGCCTTTATCCTTGGATTTCCAGCAAATGAGATTGTCATTCCAATTATTCTAATGGCCTATATGGCTACTGGCTCACTTACGGATATAAGTGATCTATCTAAGCTAAAACTCATCCTAGTAGAAAACGGATGGACCTGGATTACAGCAGTTAATGTTATGATATTTTCTCTAATGCATTGGCCTTGTTCTACTACTTGCATTACTATAAAGAAAGAAACGGGAAGTATAAAATGGATGTTAGTAAGCATTGCCCTACCTGCAGTCATGGGACTATCCATTCTTTTTATATTTAATAGAGGTGTAGATTTTGTAAGATGGTTATTATAGCAATACAAAAAAAGGTTGTATGACAGACCTGCTACCATACAACCTTTTACCCTATCTATTCTTTTGTAAACTCTTCAATTCGATTCTTTATGGTTTTATTATAATTTTCAACCTTGCGCTCATACTCTTGGTCCATATACTTAGAAGCTAGAAGGAAATCTGCTGTGGCCAAATTATTTGCAATTGGAATATCATATACCACTGCAATACGAAGTAATGCTTTCACATCTGGATCGTGTGGTTGTGCTGCTAATGGATCCCATAGAAATACGACAAAATCTACATTACCCTCCACAATTCTGCTTCCAATTTGTTGGTCACCACCTAGAGGGCCACTGTTATATCCTTTTACTGGTAATCCTGTCTTTTCAGTGATTAATTTAGCTGTTGTCCCAGTTCCACATAAGAAGTGGTTTTTCAATATATCCATATTAGCTTCTGCCCACTCACACAGCTCCTTTTTCTTACTGTCATGAGCAATTAATGCAATATGTTTCTGCTTCCCTATGCTAAAATAAATAAAATCATCATTTATCATTTGATGTCCTCCCATTCTTTTGTTAGATACAGCTATTCAACAAATAGTGCCTTAATATCCTCTAGCTTTTCTTCTGCCAGTTGATATCCCATCTGATAACTGCTCTTTAATACCTTAACATCCTTCTCATAGCTATTAAGTGGTTGCTTGGGGTGTAAAATAATAGCCTTCCCCTCTTTTTCCAACTGATGGCAGTAGTTTAAGGTTTTATTATATCCAATGTGACGGGTTAGGATAGCCTTAGAAATAGCTGGATACTTGTGTTTATACAGCTTTGCTACAATCTTTCCTGATTTATTTAAACTCTTTTCATAACCTAACGGCCTAGTTAGTACTATGATATGCTTATGGCACCCATCCTCTATAGCTTTTAAAATTGGGATTGGGTCAGATAATCCACCATCATAATATGGAACATCATCTATCATAATTGCTGGAAACGCCATTGGTAGTGCACAGGTTGCCCGAAGCATTGTACACTTTGCATCCATTTCCTTGCCATCAAAGTACACTGGCTCTCCCGTTCGAGCATCTGTAGTAACAACTACAACTTTACCAGGATAAGACCTATAGGAATCCCAATCAAAACGCTCAAGTTCATTAGGAATCTTATCATACACAAACTCCAACCCAAAGATACTATGTTGTTTGATTAAATTACTCTTTCCTATATATCTCTTGTCATTACGGTATTTCGTAATTACATCCAGATTTCTACCGGATTGCCTAGATATATAAGAAACACCATAGCTAATACCAGCAGATACGCCAATACAGTATGGCACAAGAATATCATTATCCAACAAAGCATCTAACACCCCTGCTGTAAAAATACCTCGAAAGCTGCCACCTTCTAAAACCAAACTAACCAATATAAAGCCTCCTTACAGTTTTCTCTCAACCTCACATGGCTTATTTTACCACACCAAGAAAAAAATGCAAAGGTTGGTCTACAAATTCAGCACTCTTGTCAATCTCTTTGACATAATTGCACCAATAATGCCTATAAGTACTCCACTTACTAAAGCGGATATCAATAAAAATGGAAGATAGTATAATAAAATCGTGGATTCTAACAGTAACATAGCTACTAATATCTGTCCTATATTATGAAAAGCTGCTCCTATAACACTCACACCAACAATACTAAGAAAGTTGCACTTTTTCATTAAAGCCATCATAGCAAAGCTCAAAACTCCACCACTTAAGCTATAAAGCATTGTGTTCATATTACCAAAGGTAAAGCCCACTAAAATTATTCTCACTAAAGAAACAACAAAGGCTTCCTTATACCCTGTGGTATAAAGAGCCACCACTACTACAATATTTGCCAAACCTAGTTTCATACCTGGTACTGGCATTGGAATCGGAAACATCGACTCTATATAACTAAAAATGAATGCAAGGGCTACCAATACTCCATAGGTAGCTACTCTTTTGGACTTCATAATCCTACACCTTTCTTACTGTAATACTTAATTCGCTATGGAGTCCAAAGAAGAACTCTCTTTTCCTTCAATCGTAATTATAACTTGATGAGGAAGACAAACAATACTCTCTCCCTCTTTAGAGATAGATTTCTGATACACACAAAGTTGATCTGGGCAATTTGCTTCTTTCATTGTAGCACAACCATTTTTAATTTGCAGTATATTCTCAAATTCGCCATCTTTCGTTACTATAGGAATCTCCTGTTCCTCCTTAAGGCTCACTTCCTTATAGACCTCTCCACCAACTGAAATTATTACCTTTCCACCCTCTTTTTTATTCAATAAAATAAAACTAATGGCTCCAATTGCGATGATAGCTATAGCTATAATTAATATAATATCGTTCTTTTTCATAGAATCTCCTTCAGTCTAGTATGCTAATATAGGAAAAGGAGATACCTTTTATCGTTAAGGCATCTCCTTTTCTTTAACATAAATGCGATACCGCATCCTCAACTAAACTATTATTTATTTGCTGTTAAAAAGGCATTGGCATAGTTGATACCATTAACAACAGCAGTTGATGAGTAAGTTGCATTGGAAATACCATCAATTGCACTTCCCTCGCCCTCTTTACCTGCTAAATGTACTGGAGTAGTAACACCCTGTAGGGAACTAGTAAATTCTGCTTCTGCAATCTTAGCACCTAAACCTGGAGTTTCATTGTTTTCATCAACTACGAACTCCTTAATAGTAGTTCCATCTGCTTCAAAGGTAATAGTCATCTTAATATCACCAGCATATCCTTTTGCTGTAGTTACTACTACGTAGCCTGTTGCATTACCATCTTTATCTACTGTTTTAGAAGCTTCTACAACACCTTCTGCTCCATTTACTTCCATCGCTACAGCCTCATCTGCTCCTAGGTTAGCAAAGAAATCACTTCCCCAAATAGCAAAAGCTGTTAACGCAACCATAAAAATCAATGAAATTATGCCGGCAAATTTTTTATCCTTCATATGTCCTCCTAAATATCGCTAGTAATTTGCTTACTGTTAAAATTGCGCTCACCAAAACAATATCATAAATAAAAAAGCATGTAAAGTAGTATTTCTTGGTGGTAACATAGGTAGACCTTGACAGTTTAATCTCCATTGCATAAAATCAAAACTATATTACTAGTATTACTAGTAACTTGTAATTTATGTAAAAGCTTAAGGAGTACCCATGATGTTTCATAACAAAAAAAGATTCTTTCAAAGATTATTTTCTCCACTTTTGATTATCTTCATATTATCCACAAGTTTATTAACTGGTTGTAATACTAATAACACCACCAAGAACTCCCCTATTACCAAATCCACTTTTATGTTAAATACTATCGTCACAATCTCTCTATACGATTCTACTGATGAAAGTATTATCGACGATGCTTTTAAGCTAATTAATGACTTTGAGAAAATTTATAGCCGCACCTTAGAAGATAGTGAATTATATAAACTGAATGAGCATTTGCTTCCAGAAACAAATGGGGAATATACTGTTTCTGACGACTTAGCGGATATTTTACAAAAAGCTTACTATTATAGTGTACTTACTGACGGGGCCTTTGACCTTGCTATTGAACCAATTTCTTCCCTTTGGGATTTCTCAGCAGAAACTCCTACTGTACCTGATAGTAAACTAATCGAAGAGAAACTACCTTCGGTGAATTATAAAAATGTCCATATCAATGGTAATAAGGTATCCTTTGATAACAAAGATACTGGTATTGATTTAGGGGCAATTGCCAAGGGATACATTGCAGATAAAGTAAAGACGTTTCTTTTAGAAAAAGGTGTAAAAAGTGCCATGATTAACCTAGGTGGCAATGTTCTCTGTGTGGGAGAAAAGCCAGATGGTAGTGCCTTTAACATTGGAATACAAAAGCCATTCGCCGACCGTAATGAGACTGTTGCAGTTATGGAACTTAAAGACATGTCCGTGGTATCCTCTGGGGTCTATGAGCGTTGTTTTACCGTAAATGATAAATTCTATCACCATATTCTAAACTCAAAAACAGGTTATCCAACGGATAACAACCTGATTGCAGTTACAATTGTAAGTAAACAATCAGTTGTAGGCGATGGTCTTAGCACTTCCGTATTTGCTCTCGGACTGGACAAAGGGTTAAAGCTTATCAATTCTTTAGAAGGAGTGTATGCTGTATTCATCACAGATGACTATAAGATGCACTATTCAGAAGGATTTAAGGAGAATATCCCTATGAGAGATGCGGAACAATAACTATATCAATGCATCAAAAAAAGGCTCTTTGTAGAGCCTTTTTATTTTGTTGTAGCTGGTTCCACTGGAACCAATTCATAGGTAACAGATACTACTACATCCTCATGGTTTAAGTAAAAATCATTCACGATACGCTCCATGACAATCGTACCAATATCGTAGTTTGCTGCTGGAAGAATAACCATAAATTGAGAAGTACTATACCTGCAAAAACAATCCCCTATTCTTAAACTATTACTAATGGAATTCTTTAGACCTTCCATCTGCTTCTCCAAGCTATATTCTTTAGGCAGTTCTGTGCTAAAATTCAAATTTAACAAGCAAAGATAGACCATCTTACCTGTTCTCACCATATTTCTAGCTTCCAACTGATATATATTCTTAAACACCACATACTCACAAAAATATGCACCTTTTGCAATAGAGTTTTCCCTCATCAATTCATTGATTGCACGCAGATCACGCTTCTTTTCTGCCTTATCTGCTACAATATCTACATATAAATCCAAAATTCTTTCTGATGGTGGTACTCCCAAAATACTATAGTGTGATTCCACTATGTACTCATAATGTGCTAGTGCCTCCCTCCGCCGTTCTAGATTAATCAACGCAACCAAGTAATAGTAATGAAGGTTTTCATTAAACTCCTCATTATACAGATCCTTCACACACAAATTCACAACGCTCTCATAATCCTTACTATGATTCCAATAGGAAAGAGCATGATTTACTGCATCTAGATATAGATTACGATACCACCTCTGTAGATTTACCACCCACTTCACATCTGTTATTTTAACAAGAAACTCTGACTTATATAATTCGATTGCACTTAGATAACGCTCCATCCTTTCATCCTCGGATAACTTACTAAGTACACTTTCCTGCAAAATATTCTCAAATAAATCACAATCTACTACACATAAATAATTATTATTCCAATGATATACTCCATTAATAGTTATGATTAATTCTCGAAGATATGATAATTTAAGAACCTCTAACTCCTCTTTCAGTTCCTCAAGTAACATTTTTAATTCATAATTAGGATCCTCAGGCTTTTCATAAGGCCAAATTGCTTCTATTAAGTCCGCTTTATTGTATTCTCTAAAACGATTTAAAATCAAATAGGTTAATAATATCCATACCTTTTTCTTAGGATATTTAGGAACTGCTACACCGTTTTGGGATAGAATTTTCAAATTACCAAACAGAAATATTTCTAGCTGACCTTTCGTTTCCCTATATGACTCCCAAATCAAAAGATTACGCCCTAAGGTTTTAGCTCGATACAAACGTTGGTCAACAATTTCTACAAAGTGGTTGAGTTCATGCTCCTTTTCAGGAATAATAGTGCCCCCACCAATACTAACAGTTATTACTTTTTCTGCTCTTGAATGAAGATGTTGTATGTTTAGATTTTCTATATTAGCCCTTACATTCTCCAAGATTTCCATTGCTTCTTCTTGTGTATAGTGCAAAAGTATCACAACAAACTCTTCCCCACCATAACGAGCAGCGAATCCACCTTTTGTTGGAATATCCTTCTCCAATTGCTTAGCAACCTGCTTAAGAACCATATCGCCTTGAAGATGCCCATAATTGTCGTTATACTCCTTAAAACAATCGATGTCCATTATAACAATAGAAATAGGAACTTGTTCTGACATCGCATATTGCCAGTCTACTTTTACACGTTCATCATAACTACGACGGTTCGGAATCCCAGTAAGGCCATCTAGCATCGCTATGTTTTCAATCGTCTTACGATACTGGTATACTTCAATATGATTACGAACCTTTGCTTTAATAACACTTAAGTTAAATGGCTTTGTAATATAATCAACGGCACCAAGAGATAAACCCTTCTCTTCATTCTTATCATCATTTAAACAGGTGATAAACATAACCGGAATGCTACTGGTATTACTATCCTTGGTTAAAACATCTAACACTTCAAAACCATCCATTTCTGGCATTAGTATATCCAGAAGAATCAAACTAGGTTGAATGAGATTCGCCTGCTTAATGCCATCCCTGCCATTCTTTGCAACAAATACCTGATATTCTTCTTTTAGCATCATATGTAGGGCATTAATATTTACAACACTATCATCAATAATCAGAATTTTATGCTTCATTTACTCATCTCCTATTGCATCCGCAATTTTATCCAAGGATTGTCTTGCGAGCTCAAAGTCAAAATGTTCGATTTTATTAATTAACCAATCCACTTGTTCTTTGATATCACTACGATACATAGTTTCATATATTTCCTCAATATAGTCTGTCACAGCTGCATCATGACTTTCAATCATTTCTGCAAGAAGTGGGATTAGATTAATGGCCTCATTTTTCTTATACCCCTGCTTATACACATTCATAGTAACAGTATCGACATAAGAAACAACTTCCTTTAATACTTCTTGTAATTTTATTACATATGCTTCCAGTAAATCTGAATTGATAATATCATGAGCCAATTCCTTTTCTAGCTCCTTCGTTACCTCTACCAATTCCATAGCTCCTATGGTACCAGCGGCCCCCTTAACTGTATGTACATACACTCTAGCATTTGATATACTTTCCTCTAGTACCTTGTAAATATAGTGTTCCTCCCCTTGGTAGCCTCTCACAAAGCTAAAGAGAAGTTGATTGTATAAATTGTGATCATTAGATAAAAAGCCTAGGGCATAAAGATAATCAATTTTCTTAAATGGGTACTCAAAATTCTCCTGATTATTATCTCTTTCCTGAATGTAGATTGGTTCACTCTCATCCAGTTGCAAGTATTTTAAAAGCAAACAATCCAATGAATGAAGACTAATTGGTTTTGCCAAATAATCTGTCATTAAAGCCATATTGAACTCCGTCTTCATTGTATCCATAGGATTTGCTGTCATGGCAATAATAGGACAATTAACTCCTTTTTTCCTGATAAGACTAGACACTTCAAATCCTGACATTTTAGGCATAAATATATCCATTAAAATCATGTCATACTGATTATCCCGTAACATCTCAAGTGCCATGTATCCATCCTTTGCAATGGACACATTTACACCAAACTTAACAAGTAACTCATATACAACCACTTGATTGATACTATTATCTTCTACAACCAGTATATTTCCCTTAAATCGTCTAATATGATTATCAATAGAATGCCTAATCTCTGTACTTTTAACTTCATCTGGGTTACATGGTTTAAGAGGTAATACAATGGTTACCTTTGTTCCTACATCTACCTCACTCTCTACCATAATACTGCCACCAATCAAATCTACCAACTGCTTTGTAATCACCATCCCAAGACCGGTTCCATCTTGTATTCTTGTTCTGATATTATCCTCTTGGGAGAATGGATTAAAAATATCCTTTAAAAACTCTGTCTTCATACCGATTCCAGTGTCTAGAATGACAAATCGTATAGCACCTTTATAATTATCTACTGTCATCGTTACACTTCCACGCAACGTATACTTTACTCCATTGGACAATATATTAGTTAGTATCTGACCAATACGCAAAGAATCTCCTCTATAGGTATCTCCTACCTCCTTATTCACTTCAATCACAAGACTTATATTCTTTTCTTGCGCTTTTAATTCCAACAAGGAAGCAAATCGATTAATTAACGCACGAAGGGAAAAAGGTTCCTCTACAATAGGCATCTCCTGCTCAGAAATCTTTGTAAAGTCCAAAATTTGATTTATGATATTAAGTAAGTCCGTAGCACTTTCTTCTATTTTCTCCAAGTAATTGTATATCTTAAAGCTCCTAGTTTCATCTAACGCAAGGCTAGTCAAACCTAGAATTCCATTCATAGGAGTGCGAATTTCATGACTCATCTTAGCTAAAAACTCAGACTTAGCCTTCATCGCTTCTTCTGCCGCTGCCTTAGCCTCTTGTAATTCCGTAACATCTAGATATACACCTCGATATCCTATGTAAGCTCCTAATTCATTTCTTTTTGCTAATCCATTCTGTAGAACCCAGTGTATCTTATGGTTCTTATCCTCTAGTGGAAGGAGGACATCCTTTAGAATCATATTTTCAGCTCGCAACATTTTTTTAAAACGATGGGCTAACTGTTTTCTCACATTTAAAGGAAATTGCTCATAAAAATATTTACCAATATAATCATCAGGCTCATAGCCAAGTACCGTTCTAATACCATCACTTATATAGGTAAAGCGCCCCATTTGGTCCATTTCAAAAATAAATTCATTAGTAACCATTGACAAAGCAAGAAAACGCTCCTCACTTTCCTCGATTAAGTGCTGAGCAAGATACTGTTCCGTAATATCCTCAACAAAGCAGGCGCAATAGCCATATTCAGGCTGATAGCAAGTATGCTTTAGATACTTACCTAATGTCTCATTGTATTCAATTAATGTATTACTCTCCCCTCGAATCGCTACATCTCCATAGAACTGTATCAGAACCTTATCCCAGTTTGGAAATAGATTCTTAAAACTATATTTAAGCAAATCCCCTTTAGAAACTCCAACGATATCTGCATACGCTTCATTTACAAAGTCAAATTCTAAGTCAAGAGGCCGTTTAATTAAATCAGTTTTTATTAGCGCAATAAAAAAACCATTGGACATGTGTTCAAATAAGCTAGTCAAGCTCTCTGAGTCAGAGAAAAAAGAGTGTCTTTTTCGATTCTTAAGTTTTTTGCCAAATCCCTTAACTTTTTTTAACATTAGTAGTACTCCCTATCCTCTAAAATGTAATGGTTAAAACCAATCTGTCTATAAGGTTAATTATACCATAATCTTTAAAAATACAGTAATTTATCTATTGATTTACTACTTTTTTTTAATTAATCGATATTGCTCCTCTATCGGATCTTTAAGGTCATAAATCCGCTTCCATTCTTTGGAGTCAGTTACTTTTACTGCCTCACACCTATTTTTATACAGAAAACGAATAATGTTATAGCAATTTATCCATATTTCACCGTTTCCATCTTTTTGAGATTCATCAAAAATTATCTGCATACCAAAATGAAGATGGGAAGTTTCAATATTATTAGTATTTTCCTTAGTACTATATCCCGTTCTGCCCATATAACCAATCACATCACCTGCTGTAACAACACTACCTTCTTTTAGGTCTGAACAATACGGATAGTTCTTTCTTAAATGAGCGTAATAATAATATCTCTTCTTATCGAAGCTTCTGATACCAATTCGCCAACCTCCATATTGATTCCAGCCAATCGCCTCCACATATCCTGATTCTACTGCAATCACAGGAGTACCAACCTGACCCATCATATCATGTCCAAGATGTCTTCTTCTATATCCGTAAGATCTAGATACACCAAAATCATCAAAATCACTATATGGAAAATTTTTGGCTATTGGTAAAAAAGCCTTAAGACCATATTTCTTTTCCCACATAATCTGCGGATTACTATCATCCTTCAAAACCTGTACTTCATATTCTCCAACAAGACCACCTAAAATTGCTTCATAGGAGTCATAATAATATGCATAATATTTCATATCCTTTGTCAGAGACTCCATTGTCACCTTCTTTTCAGTTAGTGTTTTTACTAAATCTGACATCTGAGAACTTTTATATTTATTAAAATTTCCTCCATTTTTTGCAGCAATATAAGCTAAAAGCTGTATCCAATGTACATGAATTTCTTCTTCATAAGTGTCTACGTCATATTGATAAGCATCACATAACGCTTGATAGGAAACATTAAAATCCACCCATTTGATATACTTATTGTCTTGTGTTCCCTCCTCCTCTGACTCCTCCTCGCTCTGCTCTTTGGTTGTCTCAATTTCAGAGGTCTCATAGTTCTCTTCCGTAGTATTGTTATTGACTATTTTAGCGAAGGTAAGATTACTATCCTCCTTAGAATCTTTTGTATCTGCCATATTTTTTTTGTAAACCAACGCCATTACTAATAGAATTAATATTGCCATTTCAACAAGAATTACTATTTTATGCTTATTCAATATCATTGCTCCTAAAACTATGTTGTGTCGTAATATTTTATGACCTATTAGATTCCTTCATTACAAAAAAGTATATTCCTTATTTTATCAATATGAGTTGCATTTTTACTGTCCACATAGTAGGATGAAATAAAAAGGGGTAATTTTATGGAAATGAATGAAGCAAAAATCACATGCGCTTACAATTCGGCTTTAACACTGAAAGCCACACATGGTCATTTTGCTACGAACCATTCTCACATTAATTACTACATCGACCTAACCACACTTAAAGTAAGACACACACAGGCCTCAGCCATTGCCAAATCTATGGCTGGCAAATACGTTTCTACCACTGTAGTGGACACTATCATCTGTATGGATGACATGGAAATTATCGGTGCATATCTTGCTGAGGATCTATCTGCTGCAGGTATCATGTCTATGAACTCACATACATCCATTAATGTTATAAGCCCAGAGTTCAATTCCAATGGTCAACTTATCTTTAGGGATAATATTCAACCTATGATAAACAACAAACATGTACTATTACTCTTAGCTTCTGCAACCACTGGTAAAACAATCGCCAAAAGTCTTGAATGTATCCAATACTATGGTGGTATTGTGGAAGGAATCTCCGCAATATTTAGCGCTGCTAAAAACATCTATGGACATAACATTCATACTATATTCTCTGCAGATGATTTATCAGATTACATGAATTTCCCACCAAGAGATTGTCCTCTCTGTAAACAGGGAAGAAAAATAGATGCCATTGTTAATAGCTGCGGCTATTCAAAACTTTAAATAAACCATACTACCGTAGTCCATGTGTCATTTCAAGCTTTTTTATAATTAGGGAGTTGCCATTCATAGCAACTCCCTAATTTTAATAATATAGTTTGTTAAATCTTAATCTTTTTGATAACAGAATACTTACTATACAGTCTTTTATCCCCAACCTTAATATAGGCTCTTATCTTGATGTAATACGTTCTGTTTTTCTTAAGATCTCCAGTAACATAGGATGTTTGTTTTGGATTTGTTACCTTCTTTATAGCTCGATAACCACTACTCTTTTTCGTTGATATATAGATCACATATCCATCAGCCCCACTAAATGTTCGATAGCTTATTTTTAATTTAGAACCACTGAACTTCGTCACCTTACTTAAAACTGGTACAGTTTTCTTCGTAAGCTTATTATACTTAGCTACCCTCCTAATTCTTTTCTCATAGGAAGAGAGAGTAATCCCATTCTTTCCCAATGGAATTTCACTATCTAGTCCTACAAAATCACCATAGGACTGCCATAGTACTTCCTTAACAAAATTATACTTTTCCATATCCCAGGTCTTAAAGTCATCCTTTATAAGCCCTCCAGTATCCCCTGAATTAGCATTGTAGCACCAATATGTATGGCTTATTTGGTTCGTTTTAATCAACTTCCTTAAATAGGTCATCCACTTTAGGTTTGGCTCTGTCATATACCCACCCCATTCTCCGATAAATACTGGGGCAATGCTTTGTTGATGTATATAGAACCAGTTGTCCTTCCAACAATCCTTCATTAAGGATTGATAGGTAAAGTTCTTTTGAAACCAAGGCTGATTATATACCGATGGACCATAATCATGGGGGCTATAAATCAGCTTATTCTGATATTTACCTAAATTAATTGGGTAGTCTTTTACTCCTCGAAGATTACCTCCCCACCAATTATAATAATAGTCCTTAGCCTTTTTGGAAGTATAATTACTATTCTGTTTTATATTCTTTGGATAGATTTCTATACCACTTACAATAATAAGAGCATTAGGATTCACCTTAAGAATCTGAAGTGCTGTCTTCTCGGCTACGTACTTCCAATTATTTTTACTCTTACTATTATTCCAAATGGCCTTATTGGTATCATTTGCTCCACCATGAGGTTCATTTTTCAGATCAAAAGCAATAACAGTATCATCATTTTTATATCGCTTTGCTAACCAGGTAAGTGAGTTGATATAATCCTTTTCAGTAATAGAACCATTATACCAAAGAGGATAGAGATGGCCTTGAGGATCCGTTTTGGCACTGTGAATTCCAAACATGATTTTTATTCCATTTGCTCGACATAGAGAAACAAAATAATCTAATATCTGTAGGCTATTCTTTCCATTCAAATAAGAATTAATTGCAGAATTGTAATTGGCGTTTGGGTAAATGCCTTCTTTCCAGTTCAGTATTAATTCACAGGAGATAGGAACCCGAATCAGATTAAATCCTTTGTCTGCAATAGCCTGTACAGAGGTAATTAAGTCCGAGGCCCAAAGTCCATCCAAGCAATTGGTTCCAGTGTTATATCCAAACCAATTAAGTCCTGTAAGAAAGACCTGAGTTCCATTTTTGTTCACTATTTTATTGCCTTTGGCATAAAGCCAGTCATTAGTAGTTGCTTTTGGAATCGTAATCTCCTTATGATTTGCTAATCTTTCCTTAGATGTAGAGGATTCGTTTGTCTTAGTTACTTCGGAACTTTGTAATTCATAGTTTACCTGTACTGAATTTGTACTAAGAGTATCCGCATCAGTAAAAATTCCTCCAAAGCTTACACTACTCCCAGGTTCTATAACCCCATTATAAGACATAGACTTACACTCTAAATAATGATTAGATATAGTTCCTGTGGTATTCCAAAGCTGACTAATTTTTTCTTTCCCTGTAACTGGAAGTCTTACACTCCAGCTCCCTATACTCTTATTTAAGCCATTGGTCACTGTAAACTCCCACCCGAAATAAGAGATACCATTACTATCCCAGCTACTAGTTTTTTTCAGTGCTACATTAACGGTGTTACTTGTAGCAGCTTGACTATAATATCCACCTTTAAAAAACATAGCTAGTAGAGATAACACCCCAACAATACAAAATAAGATATATTTTTCTTTTTTCTTCATACCTTTTATCCTCTATTGCAAAAATAATCTCAGTATCTATAATAATATCGACATCAATCTTAAAAAAAGACATAAATTATTAATGTTTTCCAATCCACCTAGACACGAGAGTATTTTTATATTAATATAAAATCAGTATAGATTAAATTCTAATAGTAGGAGTGATACTACCCCATGAGCCAAATTATATTAAGTGCTGACAGCACATGTGATCTAGGCACTACACTAAAGGAAGATTACAATGTCCACTACTTCCCTTATCACATTATACTAGAGGATAAAGAATATCTAGATAATGTGGATATTACACCAGAAGATATCTATAAAGCATACTATGAACGCAAAGTTCTTCCTAAAACTTCAGCAATCAATGTAGAGGAATACATTAATTATCTAAAGGTTTTTACAGATGAAGGCCACGAAGTTGTGCATTTCAACCTAGGTAGCGCTCTTTCTAGTTCCTATCAGAACTGTAAATTAGCTGCTGAGGAGTTACCTGGCGTTTACCCAATCAATAGCTGTAGTTTGTCTACCGGAATTGGACTTCAAGTACTAGATGCAGCAGACATGATAATAGCTGGGAAAAGTGCTAAGGAGATCTATGATGCTCTTCATGAGTCTACTGAGCAATACCATGCTAGCTTTATTTTAAATACTCTGACCTTTCTTCACGCTGGAGGCCGATGCTCCTCTGTTGCTAAGTTAGGTGCCAATCTATTAAGTTTAAAGCCTTGTATAGAAGTGGATAATACCACTGGAGGAATGAACGTAGGCAAAAAATATCGAGGTAATTTGGAAAAGGTTTTAGTTCGTTATGTAAAAGACAAATTGCAACAATACCCAGACATAGTGACCAATCGTATCTTTATCACTCACTCTACTATTGAACAGAAATATATCGATATTGTGAAAGAAACCATAAACAGTGTTATGCATTTTGATAATATCTATGTGACGAAAGCCAGTTGTACAATCTCTAGCCACTGCGGCCCAGGCACATTAGGAATTTTGTTTAAAACAAAAACAAAATCCAAATAAATTAAAGCACCTAAACATCATTTATTTATGTTTTAGGTGCTTTTACTTATTGCCTCAATAATCTAGGCAATTCTTCAAAGGAGGTAATCTTTCTTTCATATTCATTCACTTCACCAAATCCATAAGAGGCATAGATAAAAGGTACTCCAGCTTTTTTTGCGGAAAGCTGATCTCCTAATGTGTCTCCTACGTATATTGGATGCAAAAACCCATTTCGTTCTATTACTAAGCTTATATTTCCTGCCTTATCAAGCCCTGTTCTTCCTGGATTCTCATAATCCACAAAATACTTCCTTAAGTTATGAGCTTTAAAGAAGGCCTCTATATACCCTACCTGACAGTTACTTACAATAGCAAGCTTGTATTGCTTAGATAACTCCTTTAAGGTTTCCTCTACATGAGAAAATAGAACTCCACCAATCTTACTTACATACTCATTTTCATGGGCACATAAGTGAGCAAGAACGTCTAATCTTACGGTTTCTTCTTCATCAGGTAATATTTTTTTTATGATATCCTTCAACAGCATTCCCATAACATCCATAATATCCTGTTTATTTAGCACTTTTTTGATACCAAGCTGCTTTAAAACTATATTCCAAGATTCAGCAACTTGTTCACTAGAATCCCATAGTGTACCATCCAAATCAAAAATTATACTATCTACTATCATTATGTTCTCCTTTTTTGAAGTGTCATAGACTATATTTTATGGCTTATTTCTACTAATGGCTTGAAAACTTATATAAGAAAAGCTACAATGTTAACATTCAAAATCAACAACTTCATTCTACACTATATAGGAGGTATCCCATGTCAAAGATTGATTTAGTTCGTAGTGAGATGGTTACTGCCATGAAGGCCGCAATAAACCAAGAAAAGATGCCCTTTCCATGTTACTTTCTGTGCTAAAAAACAAAGCAATAGATAAGCGCACAGATTTAACAGAGGAAGAAGAAAATGAGGTTATCTTAAAAGAAATTAAACAAACAAAAGAAACCTTGGACACAGCTCCTGTTAATCGAGCTGATATTATTAAAGAATGTAATCTAAGAATCAGTGTGTATCAAGAGTTTGCTCCTAAATTCTTAAGCGAAGAAGAAATTAAAAACATCATTTCTTCTATTCTTGATAAATTAAGCATTACCCAACCTACTGCTAAAGACAAAGGCATAATTATGAAAGAATTAATGCCTCAGGTAAAAGGGAAAGCAGATGGTAAATTAGTAAATGATTTAGTTACGTCTCTATTTCAATAATGAATGATTCTAGCAAGCCTCTCTGCATATTTTACAGTTTCGGTATAAAGCTGTCAAATATGATATATCTAAAATACCTTTTACTTTCTTCTAAATCCTCCTGGTTCGTTATAGTCCAGGCAGCAGTTGGAAGATTGTAAAGGTCCCTAACAATGGCTAGAGAGGCTTTGTGTGGATACTTATACTGATAAGCAATAAAATCAGGTTTTCCAATTCGATTAAATAGCAATCTACTAAGTAACCAATACATAATTCGATTTCCCTTATTCTTCTCTTTCAAAAAATCTGTAGAAAGCTGTCCCCTTACAATAGCTTTATTATTTTTTTTAAACCATCTAAGAGCCAAAGGGTTAAAGGATTCCATGCAATATGGTCCAGGATAAGTTGCTAGAATCTTTTCTGCTTCTTCACATAAGGATAAATCTCCGCCTTTGATTTTATACTCAATGATAATAGGTACTTTACCATTCACCTCATCTAATGCTTCTTTTAAAGTTGGTATGGTCTCTTTGCTGTGACACAGCACAAATCTTTTTAACTCCTTACAGGTATAGTCTTCTACTCTTCCTTCACTACCACAGATACGCCTTAATGTATCATCATGAAATACAACCGGTATCTTATCCTTAGAAAGGCGAATGTCTAATTCTATACCATAGCCAGCCTCAGTTGCCAAACGAAATGCCTTAAGAGAATTCTCTGGTGCATACCCTTTATTATTATGTAGCCCACGATGGGCATATAAATGATTATCAAAAGGTGCATAGTCTGGTCTTCGTATCATATGGGGTAATATAAGTATGGGATATGAGATGATTGCAACAAATAAAATCAATCCCACAATTGTTATTAATAGTGACATAATATTCTCCTATTTCATCAATAAATATATAAAATAAACACCATAGGTAATAAGCATTATGATGCCTGTTCCTTTTGTCAACTGTCGATTCTTTAAAACACCTACAAAGAGTATAATTGTAGCAGCAATACATACCAAACCATCTACAATGAATTCTCTTTGGTAAGGTACTGTTTTTATCAGACAGGTTGTCCCTAACACAAATAGAATGTTAAAAATATTACTTCCTACGATATTACCTATGGCAATATCACTATTTCCTTTTCTTGCTGCAGCAGTTGAAGTCATAAGCTCTGGTAATGAGGTTCCAAAAGCAACCACGGTTAGACCAATGACACGATCCGTTAGTCCCATTCTTGTAGCAATATATTTTGCACTGTTCACAGTAATATCACTACCCCAAATAATAGCACCTAAACCAAGTATGGTGATAATAACAAGAAGTGGCCATGCCATTGACTTTTTTCCCTCCTGTTCTATCTCTACACTTGCTTCATTGACACCTTGTCTTGCAGTATAAATTAAATAGATAAAAAACAATATAAATAACGCCCAGAATACGATACCAGCAAATAAACCAAGTTCTCCTATAAACACTCCAAAGAGCACTAATAGTATACTGATCAACACTACAAATGGGATCTCGTAATAAACAGTAGATTTCGATACTTTTAGAGGAATGATTAGCGCCGATATCCCTAATATCAAAAGGATATTCATACTATTGCTACCAAGTACATTGCCGATAGCGATACCAGTACTTCCCTTTAAAGCTGCACTAATACTAATGGCGGCCTCGGGAGCGCTAGTTCCAAATGCTACGATAGTTAATCCTATGACAATTTGAGGAATTCTCAGCTTGGTTGCCATCATAGAAGCTCCATCTACGAAATAATCGGCACCTTTAATTAGTAATATAAATCCAATGATAAGCAATCCAATATTTTCTGCTAATTCCATACTTTTCTCCTTTGGTTTTTGTACTTAAATAAAGTTTTACACTTCATTATGTATTATGTCATTTTACCAAAGGATTATTATTAATGTAATCATTGACAATAAGTGATACTACTTCATTATAACTAGATACTCCAGACGCTTGGGAATTTGCTTTCAAATAAGCATCATTGACTTTCGTCTGAAGCTTGGAGATGGTTCCATCATATTGTTTCCAAAAAGAATTTTTTTGCTTTAAATCCGCATTTGCTTCATCACACAATTTATTACGTATCTCGTTATATGCCTCATTATCATAGCTATATAATTCACTCATACATAAAGTATAAGCTGAGATGGCTGCACTATACCACAAAGAAGGATTTCCACTATTTCTACAGGCTAGATAAGCAACAAAACTAGCTTCCTCTTCCCTCATAATGCCTTTTAAATGCGCTAGCTCATGACACATAGTAAAAGGTTGCTGAAAAAGAGGCATATCACCATTATAGTTTGCTTCCACAGTAAAAAAGCTATAGACTCCACTAAGCTGTTGATACGATAATACCTCTGAAAAAATTAAATACTTTGGTTTTGGATAATATCCTTTCAAACTAGTATACGTTTGAGAAAGGTTATTCATGGCAACCCTTGTTTCCTCACGAATCTCTGTAAAAGACAGCTCCTTCTCCTTTAGGGAATTGATTTCATCTGTTAGATATTCACATACGAGCTGTAGTTCCTTTGATCCATATTGTTTCTCGCTAAAGTGTTCCTTTTTGGCAAAGCTAGTTTTTTGATAATTAATTCCACAAAATACAATAAACAAAAAGAATAAAACACTTATAATAAGCAGTGTATTAGAACCCATCTTTAACCAATAAGTCTTTCTACTCCCCTTTTTTTTGGCAACCACAAAAACCCCATAAACGATGGTAGCCATTATAACAAAGCAAAGTATATAAATACTTATTTCTGCCACAGAAAAAGGAAAGAGATTAAACACAAACGCTAACACTACTGAAAGATAGCGATATACATATGTATAATAGGCGTCTGCAAACCCATCTATATACCTAGACAAGAACGATAAAAAAAGACCAATCAGCATCAAACTAAGAGCGATCCATAATTTATTAGAATTTGATAAAAACAATATCTTACCCTTATTTTCTTTTCCTTTCATGTTATCCCCCTAAACATTTATTCTTAATAATCATTATAACAGAAAAATTCTCCCTGTACAGAAGTAACACCATTGTCTTATATATTACATTAAAAATCCTAATAACATATATTTCGAGTTTTATTGACGATTTATTTTCCATTTGTTACTATTAAATAATATGAGATTTACTTTTACATAACACATATTTCCTTAAAGGAGGACAAATAATGTTAGAAAAATTCTTTAAGCTTAAAGAAAATAACACAAATGTGAAGACCGAAATTATTGCAGGTATTGCAACATTCATGACCATGGCCTACATATTGGCCGTCAATCCAGCCATAATTGCAGACCCTAAGAATGGTGCAAGCTCAGAGCTTTTTAATGCTGTATTCCTTGCTACTGCCATTTCGTCTGGTATTGGTACCTTATTAATGGCATTTTTAGCAAACAAACCTTTTGCTTTAGCTCCTGGTATGGGGTTAA